>JBLGAC010000051.1:0-29638 GCA_047610385.1 Paracoccaceae bacterium
TCCTGGGGCACGCCTTTTCCTGGAAAGACCTGATCATGATCGGCGGTGGGCTGTTCCTGGTGTGGAAGGCCACCAAGGAAATCCACGACCAAGTGGACCCTGAACCTGAGGGCCTGTTCGACAAGGCCGCCGCTGCGGCGGTCATGTCCTTTGCCGCGGCGGTGACCCAGATATTAGCGCTGGATGTGGTGTTCTCGATCGACAGCATCATCACCGCGGTGGGGATGACGCCTCATGTGCCGATCATGGTGATCGCCGTTGTGGTGGCGGTGACGCTGATGATGGTCGCCGCGGGGCCGTTGTCGCGCTTTGTTGAGGTCAATCCCACGGTGATCATGCTGGCGCTCGGGTTCTTACTGATGATCGGCATGACCTTGATCGCCGAGGGGTTCGGTGTTCATGTGCCGAAGGGCTATGTCTATGCTGCAATGGCGTTTTCCGCGGCGGTTGAGGCGTTTAACATGCTGTCGCGCCGCGGCCGTGTCCGCCGTGCGGCGCGCCTTGCGGCGGCAGCAGCCGGGCGCTGAGCCGCGCGCGGCGGCGAGCGCGGGCGGCGCCGGAGCGCAAAAGTGAAATCCGCCGCTTGACGCCCCCGGCGCAGGGTTGTAATTCACCCCCGGTCGGCGGCGGAGTAGCTCAGTTGGTTAGAGCAGCGGAATCATAATCCGCGTGTCGGGGGTTCAAATCCCTCCTCCGCTACCACCGACCCTTTTCCAGAAATTCCCAATGATCTGCTGCAGCTGGACTGCGTTTGCGCCCATGGCCTTGCGTCGTGCGAACGGACGGATGAAGCTGGTGCGCGGTTTGCCCCAGCTTGGGCAGACGTGTCGCCCCGTGCGCGGCGCAGGGCAGGCCCGGCCGCAGCGCCGCGCACACGCGAAAGGGACATTCGATGGTTCGGCAGATCACCTATGACGGCGCGCGGCACATGCTGAACTGGCCCGGCGCGCTGGATGCGTTGAGGCGCGGGCACGCTTTGCCGCGGCCTCAGATCGCCGATTGCTTTCTTGGCCCTGCGGACAAGACGCTGCTCAACCGGTCTTGCTACATTGACGGGCTGGGCTACGGCGTCAAAGCGGTCACGGTGTTTGACGGCAACGCCGCGCGCGGAGTGCCGACGGTGCAGGGCGCGATGCAGGTGTTTGCGCCCGATGACGGGCGCCTGACTGCGATCATCGAAAGCCGCTTGGTGACTGAGGTCAAGACCGCTGCGGATTCGGTGCTGGGCGCGACGCTTCTGGCCCGCCCCGACAGCCGCCATCTGCTGATCTGCGGCGCGGGGACCGTGGCGGAAAGCCTGATCGACGCGTATTCGGCGATTTTTCCCAAGCTTGAACGGATCACCTTATGGAACCGCACCCATGCGCGCGCGCAGGCGCTGGCTGCGCGCCATGCCGGGCATCGTGCAGAGCTGCGCGCGGTTGAGGATCTGGCGGACGCGGCGGCGCAGGCCGACATCATCAGCACTGCCACCATGGCCCGCGCACCGATCCTTAAAGGCGGCTGGATCCGGCCCGGCACCCATGTGGACCTGATCGGCGCCTATAAGGGCGACATGCGCGAGGCTGATGACACGCTGCTGCAAAAGGCGCGCATCTTTGTCGACAGCCGCGAGACGACCATCGGCCATATTGGTGAGCTGACGATCCCGATCGCTGCAGGGGTGATCTCCGCGCAGGACGTGCTGGGCGATTTCCGCGATCTGATCGGGGGCGGGGTGCAGGGCAGGGCCGATGCTGGTGACATCACGGTGTTCAAGAACGGCGGCGGTGCGCATCTGGACCTGATGATCGCGGACTATATCTCTCATGCGACCGGCTGACCGCGGGTTATTCAAGTTTGGTTAGTGTTTGGTGTGGGGGGCGGAACCTTGCGCCGTTGGTTGGCAGTGATGTTCGCCGCCGCCGCCACCACCCGGCCCGCCATGCGCGCGCTGATCGAAAACCGGTCGCGTGGCGCTGCGCATGGGCGGGCGTGCCAGCGGATCACCCAGCGCAACGGCTGACCCGATTGGCGTTTCGGGGCTGAGCGCATAGGTTGGCGGGCAGGCGCCCCGCCCCGGCGCGCGAACCCCGAAAGGCGGCCATGGCGACGCTGACGCTTTTGCGAGAGATCTACGAAGGCGCGACCCTCAGGGCGCATCGCTTTCGCTACGCGCTGCTGGCCTTTGACATCGGCGCGATCCTGTTTGTGATCGGGACCTCGTTTGGGGGCCGCGGCCCGGTGGTGGAGGCGATGGACATGATCCTCGGCACCGTGATGCTGGCCGATTTCGCCGCGCGCATGGCGATTGACCCGCGGCGTCTGCGGCTTGCGGCCCGGCCGGGCACGATCCTCGACATCGTGGTGATCGCGTCCTTTCTTGCGCCTCTGGCGGGCGAGGGGCTGGGGTTCCTGCGCATCCTGCGGACCTTGCGGCTGCTGCGGACATATCACCTGCTTGCGCAGCTCAGGCGTGATGTGCGGGTGTTCCGGGAACATGAGGACATCGTCGCCGCGTCCATCAATCTTGTGGTGTTCCTGTTCCTGATGACCGGGTTGATCTATGAAACCCAGCACCGCACCAACCCTGACATCGTGAATTATGCCGACGCGCTTTATTTCACGGTCACCACGTTGACCACCACGGGATTTGGCGACATCACGCTGCACGGCACTGGTGGGCGGCTGCTGGCGGTGGCGGTTATGGTGTTTGGTGTGACGCTGTTCCTGCGGCTGGCGCAGGTGATGTTCCGCCCGCTGAAGGTGCGCCACCCCTGCGCGGAATGCGGGCTGGTGCTGCATGATGTGGACGCGGTGCATTGCAAGCATTGCGGCGCCCCGATCAAGATTGAGACCGAGGGCGTTTACTGAACCGCCCACGCAAAAAGGACACGGACCGATGTACAAGCTTCTGGACGGCGTGAAGGTGGTAGAGCTGGGCCATATCCTGCTGGCGCCCTATGCGGCGCAGTTTCTGGGCGATTTCGGCGCCGATGTGATCAAGGTGGAACCGCCGGGCGGGGATCTTTACCGCAAGGTCGGCCATGGCCGCGGCCCCGGCATGACCGCGCAATGGATGGCCGCCAACCGCAACAAGCGCAGCGTGGCGCTTGACCTCAAGCAAGAGGCCGGGCGCGACGTGCTGCGCGCGCTGCTAAAAGACGCCGACATCGTGGTGCACAACATGCGTGCCCAAGCAATGGAGGGGCTGGGGTTTGGCTATGACGCCGTACGCGCGATCAACCCCGGCATCATTTATTGCGCCGCCATCGGGTTCGGCCAGGACGGGCCTTATGCGCGCCAGCCCGCGTTTGACGACATCATCCAGGCCTATTCAGGGGTGGCTGAACTGAACGGCCGCAACGCTGGGGTGCCCGCCTTTGTGCCGCTGGTGATCACTGACATGATGGCGGCGATGACGCTGGGGCAGGCGATGCTGGCGGCCCTTGTGCGCAAACGCGCGACCGGCGAGGGCTGCTATGTCGAAACCCCGATGTTTGAGGTGGCCGCGGCCTTCGCGCTCAACCAACATCTGAACGGCCATGCATTTCAGCCGCCTGAGGCGGGGATGGGCTATCCCCGCGTGCTCAGCCCCCATCGACGCCCTGTGGCCACGGCGGATGGGCACATGGTCCACGGGGTCTACACCCATGATCACTGGCGCCGCCTGCTGGCTGAACTGGGCCGCAGCGATGTGGCAGACGGGCCGCTGATGCAGGACCCTTCGGCCATCGGGCGCAACATCACTGAGCTGTACCGCATCGCCGCAGATGAGATTTTTCCGACCCGCAGCACCGCGGACTGGCTGGCGCTGCTTGCGCGGCTCGACATCCCCTGCGCGCCAGTGCTGGCCTTGGAGGATCTGGAAAGCGACCCTCATCTGCAGGCCGTCGGCTTGTTCGAAGATTACGACCACCCAACCGAGGGGCGCGTGCGCCAAGTCCGCAACCCGGTCACCATGCACGGGCCGGACAAGGCGGCGGACCTGCCGCCGCCCATCACCGGCCTGCACAGCCGTGAGGTGCTGACCGCGCTGGGCCTAAGCGCGGCAGAGATCGACGCGCTGATCCAAAGCGGCGCCGTGGTTGCCCCCTGATCAGGTCCAGCAGCCTGATGCATCCGATGTGGCGCCCAGCGTGCGGTAAGCGGCGTCCACCAGCCCCTGTCCGCGGTCGTTCAGAAAGATGCCGCCGCCCATCCGGGTCATGGCATAGCCCATGGACATGCGCCGTGCGGGGTCGGCAAAGCCGATGCTGCCGCCCGCGCCCACATGCCCGAACGCGCCGCGCCCCATGATCACCGAATTGTCCGCGTGGGGCGCCTGCCAGCGGTTGTCCATCGACAGCATAAAGCCCTGACCAAAGCGTGAGGGGGCGAGCAGGGTCGCGTCCTCCATCGTTGCGACCGATGCCGTGCGCATGGCGTCGATGCGGTCCTTGGACAGCAACTGCACGTCGCCAGCGGCCCCGTCATTGGCCAGCGGCGCGAACATGCCCGCCAGCGAGCGTGCATTCGCCACGCCCCCGGCGCCGCCGATTTCAGCGGCGCGGGTCGCGCGGTCGTTGATGTCAAAGCCGCCGGTGTTCATCAGCGCCAGAAACTGCAAGGACGTCTGATCGCCCAGCAGCGCCTGCACAAAGGCCGATTTGGGCGCGTCAGGGTCTGGCTTGAACGGGATGATCGGGGCAAAGCGGCGGTCGTGTTCCTTGGGCAGGCCGATCCAGAAATCGACGCCCAGCGGCTCTGCCACTTCATCGGCAAAAAATTCGCCCAGCGATTTGCCCGACACAAGGCGCACCAGTTCCCCGACCAGCCAGCCAAAGCTGATCATGTGATAGCCGTTGCGCGTGCCGGGTGCCCAGAACGGGGCCTCGGCGGCCAGCAGCGCGGTTGTCGCGTCCCAGTCGTTGAACACGCCTTTGGGCACTTTTTCGCGCAGCGCGGGCAGCCCGAGGCTGTGGTTCAGCGCCATCAGCACGGTGGCGCGGTCCTTGCCATTTTGCGCAAATTCGGGCCAATATTCAGCGATCGGCTTGTGCAGATCCAATTCACCGCGGTCCACCAGGATCTGTGCGCAGATCGCAGTCGCGGCCTTGGTGCACGAAAACACTGGGCAGATCGTGTCGCGCCGCCACGGGATGCGCGCCTGTGGGTCCGCCAGTCCGCCCCACAGATCGACGACGGTCTCGCCTTCGATCATCACGCAGACCGAGGCACCAACCTCGCCGCGGTCGGCGAAATTGGCCTCAAACGCGTCGGCCACGGCGGCGAATTTCGGATCATGGGTTCCGTGGATCACGGTGCGGGGTTCGGCGTCGGTCATGTCGGCTCCTCAGCAATTATTGGGGTCGTGGCGGTCAAAGGCCCATCTGGCGCACCGCGAGGTCGCGCATGATTTCCTCAGACCCGCCGCCGATGGCGATCACCTTGACCTCGCGATAGATCCGCTCAATCGCGCAGCCGCGCAGATAGCCAGCGCCGCCAAGGATCTGCATCGCCTCCGAGGCGCAGAATTCCAGCGCCTTGGTGGCAAAAACCTTGGCTTTGCTGATCTCGGCCACCGGCATCGTGTCTTCGTTCACCGCCCAGCATATCTGGTTCAGCAGCGCTTGGGTTGCGTCGATCCGCATCGACATGTCCGCGATCTTGTGGCGGATCACCTGATGGCGGATCAGCGGCTTGCCAAAGGTGGCCCGCTGTTGCGCCCAAGCGATGGCATCTTCAAGGCAGACCTTCATCATGCCAAGCGCTGTGGCGATCAGGGCCACGCGCTCCAGATTGAAATTCTCCATGATGGCAAGGAAGCCGCGGTTTTCTTCGCCCATCAGGTTCACAGCGGGGACGCGGCAATTGTCAAAATGCAAGGTCGCCTGATCGGACGCCCACCAGCCCATCTTGCGCGAAAGCGCGGTGCGCGTGAACCCCGGCATGCCCGCTTCGACAAAGAACAGCGAAATTCCGCCCAGCCCCGGCCCGCCAGTGCGCGCGCCGATGACGAAATAATCCGACTTCATGCCCCCGGTGATGAAGGTCTTTTCCCCGTTCAGGACATAATGATCACCGTCGCGCACCGCGCGCGTGCGCATGGCGGCCACGTCAGATCCGCCCGACGGCTCAGTGATCCCGAGGCTGGATCCCTTGCGGCCCGCGATCACGTCGGGCAAGACGCGCGCGCGGATGTCCGCGTTCGCCAGCCGCTGGATCGGGTCGAGCGAGATCATCCGCCCGTTCAGCGCCGCTGACACGCCCCCGGCGCCACATTTCGCGAGCTCCTCGTTATAGGCCGCGCGCATGAAGCAATCGTCAAAGCCGAGACCGCCATATGTCTCATCAATCCCGAACCCCCAGACGCCAAGCGCGCCGATCTTTGCGTGCAGATCCCACGGAACCGCGCCCGCCTCATCCCACGCATCCGCAGAGGGGGTGATTTCGCGTGCCACAAAATTGCGCATCGTGGTGCGAAATGCCTGGCGATCTTCGGTGTCGAACGGGGTTTTCATGGCCAGTCCTTTTGCTGCCGGGTGGGCGCGGGCAGAAGGCGACGCTACTGACAGAACGGTCAGTTTGTAAATCGCGGATGCCCGGGGCGCGCCGTGTGGGTGGTCACGCGCAGGTGACCCGCGCGGGCGCTGATATGGTGGGACATCGTGCGGCGCGCTGCTATGTACCACGTCAGGCCCAACGTCAGGGCCGCAGGGCTGAGCGAGGCGACAACAATGATCATGGATCGCACTGCAACTGGGCGCCGGGCGTTTCTGGCCGGGCTTGCCGCCGTCGCCGCCGCCCCGGCCACCGCCGCGCTGGCCGACGCGCTGGCGTTCGACGATGGCTGGCAAGAGCAGCGCTTTCCCTTCCAGCGCTCCAACGAATTCACGCTGATGGGTGACGCGCTGCAGGTGGATTCGGACGGTGGCGTGTCGCTGCTGATGCGCACGGTTGCGCAGGCCGATTGGGCCGCGACCCGCGCCAGCTGGCGCTGGTCGGTGGCGCGCGGCGTGCCGGCCACCGATCTGGCGGTGAAGGGCGGGGATGACCGGAACCTCGCGCTTTATTTCGCGTTCCTGCCGCGCGCACGGGCTGAAGCGCTGCAAGGCGCATCCGCCCGCAAGGTGCTGCGCGACCCCGCCGCGCGCACGCTGATCTATGTCTGGGGCGGCGACGCGGCGCTCGGCACGGTGACCCCCAGCCCGTATCTGGAGGGCCGCGGCTTCACCATCGCCATGCGCCCCGCAGGAACCGGGGACCACACGGAGGCTGTCGACCTGGCCGCTGATTACCGCCGCAGCTTCGGTGCGGCGCCTGAGGCGCTGTTCGGCCTCGCGATTTCGGCAGATAGCGACGACACCGACACAGTGATCGACGCGCGCATCGAAAACCTTCGGCTGATGGGCTGAGCAGGGAGGCATCGGTACGCCGCAGGCTGATGCAGGCGACATGCCCGATGATGGACCATCCGCGCTCGTTTGGTGGAATGTGCCCGCCAAAACCGGCTTTTATGCGTGGATTTTTGGTGAAAATTGGCGGTGTGATTGTTGGTTCTGGCGCAGGCGCGCATCAGGGGGCGGGCGCGTCGTTGTGGCGTTTGTCAGCGCGCCGGTCGCCCATCAGCTGCTTTTGCTCCAGATGCAGGCGCTGGGCGATGTAGAACGCGCGCAGGAACGCGTCATGCCCGCCCGGGGGCACTGGATCGGTGAATTCGATCTTGGCGCGCACCGTGGCAGACACTGCTTCAAGCGATCGTGTGCGCGACATCTGGGTGCCGATGTCCTTGGCCTGAAGCAGCCGCTCAAGGGTCTGAAGCTCATACGCGCCGTAAAGATCAAGCTGATGGGGCAGGAACGCCGGCCCGCCCCTGCGCCGGGTCACCGCAAGGTCGGGCAGCAGCGCCGCTTTGGGCTGCACGATGACGATGGTGCCTGCGATCATGTCGCCCAGCCGTCGGCGCCGCGTGTCGATCATCGGCACGGCCAGCACGACGCCGATCCAGATCCAGGTAAGCAGCACCGCCACCGGCCCCATGAAGGGCGATGCGATCAGCCATGTGATGGGGGCGAGGATCTCACCCTCCTTCATCAGGTTGCGCAGCACCACCGCGCGCGGGGACAGCGACCGCCCATCAGCGCTGATCACCCGGATGCCGCACATGCGCTTGCCGATGGTGCGGCCGTTCCACAATATCTCCGAGAATATGTAATAGGGCGTGCGAAAAAAGAACGAGCTGAGCGCCCAGACCGCCAGCAGCCCGTCGCCATGCATGTCCAGCCCCACCGCCAGCAAGATCACCAGCGCGATCGGCACAACCTGCGACAGCGCCAGATCGGCGCATTGCGCGCGAAACCGGGCACCGAGGCTGGCCAGATGCAGCCGGATCGGCACGCCTTCGGGGGGCAGGAAATCGGCAATCACGCCGCGCTGGGCCGCCTTGGCCGCGCGGTTTGCCGCGCGCCGGTCGCGCCATTGGCTAAGGCGGCTCATGCACGGCGCCCCGCCAGCGCGAACCACGCCAGCCACAGCGCCCCGGTGCCCCAGCCGATGGCCACCCGTGCCTCTTGGCTGGTGACCAGCTGGCGCCCGAACCCTTCGAGCACCGCGGCCACCACCAGCATCATTGCTGCCACCACCGCCAGCTTGCCCGCATCCCCGCCCGCGCGGCGCAGCGCCTCGCCGCGGGTGCGCCGACCGGGGAACAGCACCGCATTGCCCAGCCTGAGGCCCCCTGCCGCCGCGATGCAGATCGCCGACAGTTCGGTCACGCCGTGGATCGACAGCCAGCCGAAGATGTCCGGCCCCAGCCCCCGATCGACAAACAGCGCCACGAACGCCCCCAGCGACAGCCCGTTATAGACCAACAGCGCCACAGTCGGCGCGCAGGCGAACACCCCAAGCGCGAAGGCAAAGATCGCCAGCGTGGCGTTGATGTTGAACAGATAGCTCGCAAAGGCCGCCAGTTCGCCCAGCGGGTCGCTTGCGCCATCATAAAGTTGCCTGCGCAGGGTATCCGTGGACGCGCCGGGCCCGCGCGCATCCACGCCCACCAGCACGTCGTACCAAGCGGAATGTTCCATGAACAACCCATAGCCCGCGATGGCGCCGATCAGCAGCAGCCCCATGCTGACCGCAATATGCCCCGCGCAGGCGCGCACCGCGTGGGGTGCCCCGATGCGAAAGAACCGCGACACCAGCCCGCCCAGCGTGTCCTGCGGGGCATAGACCGCCAGATAACCGCGGGCACACAGCGCCTCCAGATACACCAACAATGCGGCGTCGAGCGTGATTTCCCGCGCCGTTGACAGCGAATTCATCGCGTGGCGATACAGCGCCGACAGCTCGCGCGCCTCCGCAAAGCTGAGCGCGCGCAGCCCGCGCCGCTCCACCACCATCACCAACGCGTCAAGCCGCGTCCACCCCGCTTGGCGCGCTGCACGAAAGCGGGCGGAGCGGATCATGCCGTCTTCGGGGTCGGGGGCCTGCGCGGTCATCAGATCGCCTCTCGTGCCTTGAGGTCGAGCCACGTGGAAATCAGCCTGGTGGTGATCGCCCGCGGCGGCGCGTCGATCACCGCGGCACCAAGGCGGGACAGACGCTCCATCACCGCGGCGCGTTCGCGCAGCATCTCGCCCGCCATCACTGCGCGCGCGATGTCGTCGAGGCTGGCTGGTGACGCCGCCTCCAACCGCGTCAATGCCGGGTCTTTCATGGCGACAAAGATCACCACATGGCGGCGCGACAGGGCGGCGAGGTTTTCCACCAGCAATTCGGCGGTGGTCGTGTCCGCGAAATCTGAAAACACCACAATCAACGACCGGCGCGGGGTGCGCGCCATCAGCGTGGCCATCGCGAGGGTGTGGTTGGTTTCGACGCTGCGATAGTCCAGACCAGCGGCGCGCGACCGGAACACCGCAAAGGCTTTGCGCCCCGGCTGCGGCGGCAGGAACAGGCGCGGGCGCGCGTCATAAGCGATCAGCCCCACCTGATCGCCCCCCAGCCCGGCAGCCCAGGTCAGCGCAAGGGCCGCGTTGATGCAGTGGTCGATCTTGGGCAGACCGTCCAGATATTCACCCATCAGGCGCCCGTTATCGAGCGCGATGATCACATGATGGTTGCGCTCAGCCCGCATCTGGCGCGCCACCAGCGCGCCGTGGCGGGCAGAGCGTTTCCAGTCAATCGCGCGCGGGTCCATGCCAGCGGTGAAATCGCGCAACTGGTGAAACTCAGACCCCTCGCCGCGCGCAAAATTTTCCCGCGCGCCGAACAAGGCGGACCGCACCGCCACGTCGATCTGGCCTGACGACACTGGCCGGATGTCCGGGATTGCCGCGACCGTCAGATCAAGCGCGGTGCGCGGCACAAATTCCAGCAACCCCAGACGCGACGGCCACATCAGCCACAGCCGACGGATCGGCCAGCGCCCGCGCCGCACCGCGGTGATCAGCGCTTCCGCGGTGCCGTCAGCGCCGAACGCTATGTCCTCGGGCCCGCGCAGACCGTCTGGCCAGTCGATCCGGGCGCTCAGCCCCGCGGGGGCGCGCGCTGCGTGCAGGCGCAGCTCCGCCTGCGCGCCGATGAACATCTCAGGTGGGGCGCTTGCCTCAAGGCGCAGGGGCCGGCGCAGCGACAGCGCCAGATCGGCGGCCAGCGCCAGCACCAGCGGCCCCCACCCGGCCCAGGCCACGCGCCCGGCATCATCGCCAAACGCAAGGCCCAGCACCGACAGCGCCAGCGCCAGCGCGGCCAGCAGCAGCAGACGGCGCGATGGGCGCATCAGCGCGGCGCCTCCACCTGGTTGAGGATGTTGGCCAGCACGTCGTCGGGCCTGCGCCCTTCGATTTCCGCAGTGGGGCCAAGGATGATGCGGTGGCGCAGCGCCGGGACAATCAGCCGTTTCACATCATCGGGCAGCCCGTAATCGCGCCCGTCCAACGCCGCCGCCGCGCGCACCGCCGCCACCAGCGCGTCGGCGGCGCGGGTTGATGCGCCATGCGCCACGTCCGGGTCAGTGCGCGTCGCGCGGATCAGCGTCAGGATATAGCGCAGAAGATCGCCTGACAGCCTGATGCCATCGGCCAGCGCGCGGCCCGCGGCCAGCATGTCCGCGCCAACCACTTTTTGAATGTCTTGGGTGCGCAGGGTCATGTCGATGGGGCTGGCGGCGTGGCGGCGCAGGATTTCATATTCCGCGGCCTCATCGGGGAAATCGATCAGCAGCTTGAAGGCGAACCGGTCCAGCTGCGCCTCAGGCAACGGATAGACGCCGTGTTGCTCAATGGGGTTTTGGGTGGCGGCGACGAAGAAATGCTGGCCCAGATCATGGTCCACGCCGTCGATGGTCACGCGCCGCTCGCTCATGGCCTGCAACAGGGCGGCTTGGGTTTTGGGCGGCGCGCGGTTGATTTCGTCGGCCAGCAGCAGATCGGTGAACACCGGCCCCTTGATCAGCCGGAACGCGGCTGAGGCGAAATCATAGATGTTCGCGCCCAGCACGTCGCCGGGCATCAGATCAGGCGTGAATTGAATGCGCCCGAAATCAAGATCCACCGCCGCGGCAAAGCTTTGCGCCAGCAGCGTTTTGGCGGTGCCTGGCGGCCCTTCGATCAACACGTGCCCGCGGGCGAGAAACGCGATCAGCATCATGTCCACGGCATCGTCCTGGCCGTGCACGGCTTTGCCGATCTCAGCCCTGATCGCGTCAGCGGCGCTTTGAAGGTCGTCCAGCGTCATGCAGCACCTGTTCTACTTGAGCCTCAAAATCATCCAGAAGTCTGAGCGCGCCTGCCGGGCCCATCTCAGGCGGGGCGGCGCGCACGGCCTTGATCACGGTGGCCAGCGCCTGCGCGCGCGCCGCATCGCGCCGGGCCAGCCACGCGGTCAGCTGCGCGCCGGGATCCACGGTGGTTTTGCGGTGGGGACCAAGCAGCGCCACTGCGGCCCCCGCCAGCCGCTGTTCGGCCCATGCCGCCAGCAGCGCGCCATCATGGCCCGACAGGCGCAGCAGCCGCGCGGCAGCGTCCACCGCCACGGCGCGCGCGGCGCCGGGCCCGCCCGCGCCCTCAGGCAACGGCGCGCCGTGGCGGTGGACGCTGCGCCAGATCATCAATGCGGCCAGCGCGGCCAGCCCGGCCCACAGTGCGGTGAACGGCGGCGCGAACAGGGGGGCTAGGTCAGACCATTCGCGCGTGCGCCGGACGCCGTCGTCATCCTCAAGGCGCCACATGTCGGGGGTCAGATCGATGATCACGTCGCCGCCGCCCGCGGCGTTGCGGATCATGGCGGTGGCGATGGCGGCGTTGTCGCCCTGGGTCAGGCCGTGATTGTTCAGCAGATCGGGATCGGTCAGCAGCCAATACCCGTCCTGCGGCTGGCTGACATAACGCCGGTTCAGATTTTTGCCGTTGCGGCGGTTCTTGTTGGTGTCGAACAGGCAGCGCCCCAGCAGCATCGCGCCCGGCGTGCCGAGGATCGGCGTGCAGTCGGCGCTGGCCGCCAGGGTCTGCGGCGCGTGGATGCGCGCGGTCAAGGCCGGGGCATTCAAGGGAGCGTAGCGAAAGGTGGCAACGCCGGCCGAGATGTTGACCATGCCGCCCGCGCGCAGACCCGCAAAGGCCGGGGCGTTGAGGGTATTTTGCCCGATCAGCAGATCAGGATGCGCCGCGTGCAGCAGCCGCATCCCCGTGCGCCATTTGGGCAGGATCACCAGCGTCGGATATTGCCGCAGCTTGGCGATCAGTATGGTCATCTCAGCATCACGCTCAGACTGCTGAAAGATCAGGTCGGGTTCGGTGATCGGCGATAGGCGGTCCTGATCCGGGACGGCGTCGTAAAGCGGCAGCACGCGCAGCCCCAGCCCCCCGCCGCGCAGCCGCCCGAACCCGTCATAGGCGCGCGCGCTGATCCCTTCGGCGCGCAGCCACATTGCCAGCCCGTCGGTCCCGATTGTTGAGGCATCAAGATCGCGCGTCCGGTCGCGCCCCGGCAGCAGCGCAAAGGCCGCAACCACCAGCAGCGCCAGACCGGCGATCACCGCAATGTCGACCCCCGGTTTGCGTCTGGTCATGTGGTGCGCCCTGCGAATATTGGCGCGGCGGCGTCCAGAAGGGCGTGGAACTTGGCCTCAGGCACCGTGCGGCCGCCGAAATGCGCCAGCTCTGCCGCGCGGGCGATGCGCGCCAGCGCCCGGTGATGGGGCCATGCGCCGGGCACCCGCCGCAGCGCATCGCGCGCGGTCCAGCTGCGCGCGATGGTCAGATCATGGGCCGCCGCCGCGCGCGCCAATGCCGCCAGCCACAGCGCCTCCAGGGCCGCGCGCCGATCAGGGATTGCGGCGATGCGCGCGAGGTCAAGCGCCTCAGGCGGCTGAAACGGTGCGGGGGGCGCGGCGCGGCGGCGAAGGCCAGTGTCGGGCGCGCGCGCAAACGACGCTGCCCGCGCGCCCCCGAACCGTAGGGCAGCCCATGCCGCGGCCAGCAGCAGCGCCAGACAGATGGCGATGATGATGGTGTCGCTGGGCCCTTCGCCTGAGGCTGGCTGTTCGGGCGAAGGCGGGGGCGGAGGCGTGATCTTGCCATCGATCGGTGGCAAGGGCGCTTCGGCGTCCAGATACCGGACCTGGGCGTCGATGCCGTGCGCGGCGGCGGCGCGCGCATAGGCCTGCGCATCCTCGGTCGGCGCCGTGGGCGCGGACCTGGATGACGGGGGCGCGATCAGCAGGAAAACCAGGAAAGCTGCGAAAAACTGCACAAAAAATCCGAAGTCCCTAAAGAAATTATGAAATCACGGAGCCACTAGAGGCGTCCCTGATCGTGATATAAACACTGCTATCTGTTGGAATGGTTATCAATTCAAAAACGCCGCCGCGATCAATTTAGGATCGCAGCGGCGCGGGATTTATGTCTGGTGGCGCGGATCAGCGCAAAACATGCACCGCGCAAGACGCATGACGGACCACATACGCAGCGGTGGAGCCGAACAACACGTCCTGAAATTCCGGCTGGTGAGAGCCGATGACAATGCAGTCCATGCCGTGATCGGCGGCAAAGCGGACGATGCTCTGCCCACCATGGCCCACGATCACCGCGTGCTTGATGGGATCGGCTGTGCGGGCCTCAATCGCCACAAGCATGTCGATGGCATCTTGATGACCGCGGTCGCGGATGTCTTGCGGGACGTAGCTTTCGACAAAGCTGGGGATCTGTTCGGTGACGTGCAGCAAGGTGACCGTGGCCCCGTCGGTCTTGATCGCGTGGACGACGGCCAAGGCTTTGTCGGTACGCTCTGCCACGTCGCCGACGATGGGGATGAGGATGTTGTTGTACATTGCGGGTCTCGCTCTCCTGCTTCGCCCGCGCGTGGTCGATGGCCGGGCCGTTGCACACATCATGCAAAGGATCGCGGGGGCGGACCATGACGCAGGTCAATTGAATGCAGCATAAAACGGGCGCACGAAAAAGGGGGCACCTTTTGGTGCCCCCCCTGAATATTCGTCCACACGGCCTAGGTGTCAGAGCGCGAATTTCAGCGCCTTGGCGTGGGTCACCTGCGGCAGCGCGTTGATCTGCGCCAGCGCGTCGGCGTCCAGCGCCCGGTCGATGCCAAGCACCGCAATCGCCTCGCCGCCCTTTTCGGACCGGCCCAGCGCAAAGGTCGCGATGTTCACATCAAGCTTGCCCAGCATCGTCCCCAGCGCGCCGATATAGCCCGGCGTGTCAGAGTTGGTGGTATAAAGCATGAAGGGCTGCGGCTCGGCCTCAAGCCCGATGCCCTTGATCTGCACGATGCGCGGACGCCCGTCCGAAAAGATCGTGCCAGCGATGGAGCGCGTCTGCTTTTCGGTGATCACCACAAGGCGCATATAGGTGCCATAGGCACCCTGCGCGTCCTTGCGGGTCTCAGCAATCTTGATGCCGCGTTCGCGCGCCACAATCGGGGCCGAGACCATGTTGACCGACCCTTCGCCCATCTGCGGCGTCATCAGCGCGGCAGTCAGCGCGGCGGTCAGGGGGCGCAGGTTCAGATCGCCAACGGCGCCGACATACTCGATCTCAATTTCCTTGATCGGGTTCTCGGTGACTTGGCCTGCGAACCCACCCAGCACTTCGGCCAGCGCGATCCAGGGCTTCAGGCGCGGGGCTTCTTCAGCCGTCACGCTCGGGGCGTTGATGGCGTTCGAAATGGCACCCTTCATCAGGTAATCGGACATCTGCTCAGCAACCTGCAGGGCGACATTTTCCTGCGCCTCGTTGGTCGCCGCGCCCAGATGAGGGGTGCAGATCATGTTCGGCGCGTCGAACAGCACGCTTTCTTTGGCCGGCTCAACCGCGAACACGTCAAAGGCGGCGGCGGCGATGTGGCCCGATTTCAGGGCCTCAGCCACGGCGGATTCGTCCACCAGCCCGCCGCGGGCGCAGTTGATCAGACGCACGCCCTTTTTCATCTTGGCGATCCGCGCGGCCGACAGGATGTTGGCGGTCTTTTCGGTTTTGGGCAGGTGCAGCGTGATGAAATCAGCGCGCGCCAGCAGGTCGTCAATGTCGTCCAGCTTCTCAACGCCCAGTTCCATCGCCTTGTCATGGGACAGGAACGGATCGAACGCGACGACCTTCATGCGCAGGCCAATGGCGCGCGATGCGACCACGGACCCGATGTTGCCGCAGCCGATCAGACCCAGCGTTTTACCGGTGATCTCAACGCCCATGAACTTGGATTTCTCCCACTTGCCGGCGCGGGTGGATGCGTCGGCGGCGGGGATCTGGCGGGCGGCCGCGAACATCATGGCGATGGCATGTTCAGCGGTGGTGATCGAATTGCCGAACGGCGTGTTCATCACCACGATGCCTTTGGCCGACGCGGCGGGGATGTCAACATTGTCGACCCCGATCCCGGCGCGGCCGATGACCTTGAGGTTGGTGGCCTTGGCGATCAGATCCGCGGTGGCCTTGGTGGCAGAACGGATGGCCAGCCCGTCATAAAGGTGGATGATTTCGGCCAGTTTCGCCGGGTCTTTGCCAAGCGCGGGCTGGAAATCAACCTCAACACCATTGTCGCGGAAGATCTGGACAGCGGCGTCGGACAGCGCGTCGGAGATGAGAACCTTGGGCATTTCAGCGATCCTTAATGGGTCCCGTCGCGCATCAGCGCGGGATCTGGGACGAAGCTTGGGGAGGGCAGGGGGCGGCGCGCGCCCCCCGATATCAAAGGTCGGCTTTGGCAGCGGCGAACGCGTAATCCAGCCACGGCGTCAGCGCGATCACATCAGAGGTGTCCACCGTGGCGCCGCACCAGATCCGCAGACCCGCCGGGGCATCGCGATAGCCGCCGATGTCATAGGCCGCGCCTTCTTTGTCGAGCATCGAGACCATCGCTTTCACGAAGGCGCGCTGCCCGCCATCATCCAAAGACGCCACCACCGGATCAACGACCCTGAGGCACACAGACGTGTTTGAGCGCGCCGCCGGATCGGCCACCAGGTTTTCAATCCAGTCCGTCCCATCAACCCAAGTCTGCAAGGCCGCGGCATTGGCGTTTGCACGGTCGCGCACGGCTGTCTGGCCGCCGATGTCCTGCATCCAGTTCAGCGCGTCGACGCAATCGGCGACACACAGCATGGAGGGGGTGTTGATCGTCTCACCCTTGAAGATGCCGTCGATCAGCTTGCCGCCCTTGGTCATGCGGAAAATCTTGGGCAGGGGCCGGTCAGGCACAAAGGTCTCAAGCCGTTCCACCGCGCGGGGCGACAGGATCAGCACGCCATGCGCACCCTCGCCGCCCATCACCTTTTGCCAGGAAAAGGTGACCACATCCAGCTTGGCCCAGTCCAGATCCTGCGCAAAGGCCGCCGAGGTGGCGTCGCAGATGGTCAGCCCGCCGCGGTCATCGCTGATCCAGTCGGCGTTCGGCACGCGCGCGCCGGATGTTGTGCCGTTCCAAGTGAACACCACGTCCGCGTCTTTGCGCACCGAGGAAAAGTCCGGCAGCTGGCCATATTCGGCCTTGAGCACCCGCGTGTCATCAAGCTTGAGCTGCTTTTGGATGTCGGTCGCCCACCCGGCGCCAAAGCTTTCCCAGACCAGCACGTCCACGGGACGGGGCCCGAGCATCGACCACATCGCCATTTCCACAGCGCCAGTGTCAGACGCAGGCACGATGCCAACGCGATATCCCGCAGGCACGCCGAGAACGGCAGCCGTGCGGTCGATCACATCTTTGATCTGGGCTTTGGGGCCGCTGGCCCGGTGTGAGCGGCCCAAATGCGCCAGACCAGCGACGGTCTCAAAGGACCAGCCGGGGCGTTTGGGGCAGGGACCGGAGGAGAATTCAGCGCGCACGGGTTTCGTGAGCGGTTTAGGGAACGTCATAGACGCGCTCCATCGTCAGGGCGAGTTTCCAGAGTTCCGCGCCGTTCGCCCTGGCCAATCGTGGAACCCAACGCCGCTTTACGCCCGGCCATGGCATGGCGTCAAGTGGTATAAAACGACGGCTTGGCGCGAATTTCCGACGCAAATTGCGCGGGCTAAGACCAAGGCGGCGCGGCGCGGCAAAGCGCCTCGGGCCGATGGGGCGCTGCGCAAGATCAGGGGGTGATGCGGGCGCGTGTCTGTGCAAGATGCGCGTCCCAGACCCCCCTGAGGACGCGCCCCATGTCGAACGCCCCACCCTCTGCCGCCAGCCCCGTGGATTGGGTGATGCTGGTCAGCCTCAGCCTGATCTGGGGCGGATCGTTCGTGGCCTCAGAGGTCGCGTTGGCCGGTTTCACGCCGCTGTCGCTGGTCACGTTCCGGGTGGCGGCAGGGGCGGCGGTGCTGGTGCCGCTCGCCTATCTGTTGCGGTCGCCTTTGCCGGGGTTTGGCACAAGGCTCAACCGCAAAGTGTGGCTGCACATCGCGGGGCTGGCGATCTTGTCAAACGCGCTGCCGTTCAACCTGCTGACCTGGGCGCAGACCCATGTGACGGCGGGCTATGCGGGCGTGTCCATGGCGGCGATGCCGCTGTTTGTGTTGCCGCTGGCGCATGTGTTCGTGCCCGGGGAACGCATGACCCGGCGCCGCGCGGTCGGATTTGTCATCGGGTTTTGTGGCGTTGCGATTCTGTTCGGCCCGGCGGCCTTTGCAACATCTGATGACCCGTCCGAAGGGCTGGCGCGGGTTGCCTGCCTGGCAGCGGCGCTGTGCTATGCCTGCGGGTCTATCGTCACCCGGCTCAGCCCCCCCGCGCCAATGGCGGCGTTTTCGGCCGGGTCGCTGCTGATCGCGGCCATCGTGCTGATCCCGGTGGCCTTCGCGGCGGAAACCCCACTGGCGCTGCGCCCCGATCAGGGCGAATGGGGGGCTGCGCTGTTTCTGGCCGCGCTGCCAACCGGGGGGGCGGCGCTGTTGCTGGTCACGCTGATCCGCCGCGCCGGACCGCCATTCCTGAGCCTGGTGAATTACATGGTGCCGGTCTGGGCCGCGGTGTTCGGCGCGGTTTTGCTGGATGAGGACCTGTCCTGGACCTTTGCCGGGGCGCTGGGCCTGATTTTGCTGGGCGTCGGTTATGCCCAAGGGCTGATCCTGCGCGCCCGCCCGATCTGATGCGCGCGGCGCTTGCCCGAACCGGCACCCGCGTGCAAGCCTGACATTGGCCCGGAAGGGGCAGCGAGAGGGATTGCACAATATGGCAGGCGCGGCTGGATGGATTGCGGCGATGGCCGTGGCGGCGGGAGCAGCCGGAGCAGGCGGCTGGATGGCGGCGCAGCAACAGGTGGCGCCGCAGATCGCAGCGCTGACGGTGGCGCGCGACGGTGCCGCAGACGCCGCCTTTGCCAAGGAACGCGCCGAGGCTGAGGCCAAGGCCCAGACCACCCGCGCCGACGCCGCTGAGGCTGAGGCCGCCACAGCGCGCGATGCGCGCGAGACCACGCGGCTGGAACTGGACCGCGCCAAGGCGGGGCTGGAGGCGGTGTCGAACCGTCTGCGCACCCTGCGCGAAGCGGCTGGGCCGGACGTTGATGCACAGGACGCGCTGGCGCTGGTCGCCGCGGCGCGTGATGCTGCCCAAGCGCGCGCCGAAGATGCGGTTGCCCGCACGGCCAAGGCGGAGGCCGCGCTGACCGCCGCCCTGTCACGCGCCGATCAGGCTGAGGCTGCGATGGCCGCTGTGCAAGGTGGAGCCGGGGATGCCGGTGCCGCCTTGGCCACCGCTTTGGCCGCAGCGCGCGCCGACGTCACTGCCGCGCGCGCTGATGTCGCCACGGCAGACGCCGCGGCCGCCGCCGCCACTGCGCGCGCTGATGCCGCCACCGCAGATGCTGGGGCCGCCACCGCAGATGCCGACGCCGCCACTGCCCGCGCTGACGCCGCCACTGCAGATGCCGGGGCCGCCACTGCGCGCGCCGACGCCGCCACCGCAGATGCCGACGCCGCCACTGTCCGCGCCGACGCTGCCACCGCAGATGCCGGGGCCCAGACCGCTCGCGCAGATGCTGCCTTGGCCGCGCAGACCGATGCTGAGGCCCGCACTGCCGATGCGCTGTCCGCCGCCGCCGATGCTGAGGCCCGCACTGCCAGCGCTGCGACTGCGCAGACAGACGCCGAAACCCGCACTGCCGGCGCTGAGGCCGCGATGACCGAGGCTGAGGCCCGCGCCGCCGCCGCGCTGTCCGCGCAGACCGACGCGCAGGCCCGCGCCGCCGATGCCCTTTCTGCCGCCGCCATCGCCGACACCCGCGCCGCCGCCGCCGATGCCGCGATGACTGAGGCCCAAGCCCGCACCGAAGCGGCGCTGAGCGCGGCGCAAGGCGCGCGCAAGGCGCTTGACGCCGCGCAGGCCGCGACTGCGTCTGCGGACGCGCCGCCCCCCGCCCCGGCCTTTGTGCAGGCGCTTGGCGCAGCGGATCTGGGCGCGTTGGAAGCGTGCGCCGATGCGCGCTGCTGGGACCGCGCGCCGCCCGCCCCTGCCTTTGTGCAAGCGCTTGGCGCGGCAGATCTGGGTGCCTTGGAAGCATGCGTCGGGGACCGCTGCTGGGACCGCGCGCCGCCTGCCCCTGCCTTTGTGCAAGCGCTTGGCGCGGCAGATCTGAGCGCCTTGGAAGCATGCGTCGGGGACCGCTGCTGGGACCGCGCGCCGCCTGCCCCTGCCTTTGTGCAAGCGCTTGGCGCGGCAGATCTGAGCGCCTTGGAGGCATGTGTCGGGGATCGCTGCTGGGACCGCCCCGCACGGGTGCCGATGCCGCGCCCGGCGCCCGAAACCTCGGCTGAGGATGCCGCGCGCATTGCCGGGCTGACCGCCGATCTGACCTCGGCTGAGGCAGAGCTGGCCGCCGCCCGCGCCGCCGCCGATGCAGCCACGGGCCTGCAAAGCGACACCCGCGCTGAGGCAGACGCCCTCAACCACGCGCTGCTGGCCGCTTGGCGCACGATCCGCACCAAGTGAAACGTCAGCGCGAACGCGCCATCCGCACCGCCCTAGCGGGGCTCAGGCGGTGCGGATGGCGGTGCAGATGTCGTTGACCACTGCCTCAACCAAGGCGGCGTCTTCGCCTTCGGCCATGACGCGGATCAGCGGCTCAGTGCCCGATTTGCGGATCAGGACGCGCCCGGTTCCGGCCAACTGCGCCTCGCCCGCGGCGATGGCGGCGGTGACGCAGGGTTGCTTCATCGGGTCCGCGGCACCCGTCGCCAGCCGCACGTTTTTCAAGATCTGCGGCAGGGGCGTGAAGCGTGCGCAGACCTCAGACACTGGGCGCCCGGCATCCACGACGGCGGCCAGCACCTGCAACGCGGCGAGCAGCCCGTCGCCGGTGGTGGCATGGTCGCTCATGACAATGTGGCCAGATTGTTCACCGCCGAGGTTGAACCCGCCATCGCGCATTTCCGCAACCACATAGCGATCGCCGACCTTGGTGCGCCGCAGCCCGATCCCGAGGGTCTGCAGCTTCCGCTCCAGCCCCAGATTTGACATGACCGTGGTCACCAGCGCGCTGCCCTGCAGGCGCCCGGATGCGGCCCAGGTTTCTGCGATCAGCGCCATGATCTGGTCGCCATCCACCACTTGGCCGCGTTCATCCACAATCAGCACCCGGTCGGCATCGCCATCCAGCGCGATGCCCAGATCGGCGCGGGTTTCGATGACCTTGCGGCGGCATTCCTCAGGCGCAGTGCTGCCGACGCCTGCGTTGATGTTGATGCCGTCGGGGGTCACGCCGATGGGGATCACTTCGGCGCCCAGTTCCCACAACACGGTGGGGGCGGTGCGATAGGCGGCGCCGTTGGCGCAATCCACCACGATGCGCAGGCCTGACAGCGACAGATGGCGCGGAAAGCTTTGCTTGGCGGCCTCGATATAGCGGCCGCGGCCGTCCTCAATGCGGCGCGCGCGGCCCAGATCGGCGGGGGCGGCCAGCACGGGGCCGTCTTGCATCCGGGCCTCGATCGCCTCTTCCTCGGTGTCCGACAGCTTGAACCCGTCAGGGCCGAACAGCTTGATGCCGTTGTCCTGGAACGGGTTATGGGAGGCTGAGATCATCACCCCCGCATCCGCGCGCAGGGACTTGGTCAGCATCCCCACCGCGGGCGTCGGCACCGGGCCGAGCAGAAACACATCCACGCCCACCGAAATGAACCCGGCGGTCAGCGCCGGTTCGATCATATAGCCCGACAGGCGCGTGTCCTTGCCGATCACGACCTGATGGCGCCTGCGCCCGCCGCGCAGGAAATGGCGCCCCGCGGCCTGGCCAAGCTTCATGGCCACGTCCGCAGTCATGGGATGGCGGTTCGCTTCGCCGCGGATGCCGTCTGTGCCGAACAGGGAACGGGGCATGGGGGTCTCCTCGCGCTGGGGTGGGTCGGGGATAGCCGGGTCCATGGGGCGCTGTCCATGGCCATGATCGCGGCGCCGCTGAGGCTTTGTTAACCAAAGCGGGGTTAATTCTTTCCTGTGGCTTGGCCGTGGCGGTGCGTCCGCCCGCCGCCGCTCCGGTGCGATCACGCCGGATCCTTTCTTTTCGCTCGCGGTGCAGAACGCGCCGGGAAGGAGACCTCAATGCGCCTCAAGGCCCTTTGTCTCATGCTCGGCGCGCTGGCGCTTGCGGGCTGTTCGGCGGTTCCAAAATCGGGGCCGCAGGCTGGTGCGGTGCGCGCCGCGGCTGCGCCATCCACGGGTGCAGCGCCCTATGCGTTCCGGGTGCTGGACGGCGATGTGGTGGCGGCGCTCGCCACCGCCCGCGGCGCAGAGGCGGAGCGCGCCAGAGCCGCCGCACAGTTTGAAACCGCGCGTCCGCTGCATGGCCAGGTGATGCGGCCGGGCGATCTGGTGGCCATCACGATCTGGGAGGCGGTGAATGGCGGGCTTTTCTCCGCCGCGGCTGAGGATGGCCCCCGATCCACGCGCTTGCCGACCCAGCGTGTTGACGCGGCTGGCATGATTTCGGCGCCCTATGCGGGACGTCTGCGCGCTGCGGGCCGCACGCCCGATCAGGTGGCAAACGCGTTGGTCGCCGCCCTTGCGGGCAAAGCGATTGAACCGCAGGCGCAGGTCGCGCTGATCGAATCGCCCGCCGCCACCGTCACCGTGATCGGCGACGCCGCGGCCCAGCCCGGCCGCGTGCCGCTGGTGGGGGTCGGGGAACGCCTGCTGGACATCATCGCGTCGGCGGGCGGCGCACGCACCCCCAACCATGAAGCGCTGATCCGCCTGACCCGGCAGGGCCGCAGCGGCGAGGCATGGCTTGACGCAATCCTGCGCCAGCCTGAGCAGAACGTCGCCATGCGCCCAGGTGACACGCTGGCGCTGATGGCAGAAAAACGCAGCTTCACGGTGTTTGGCGCGGCGGGCCGCCCGGTGATGACCGCCTTTCCGCGCGCGCGCGTCATGCTGGACGAAGCGATCGCCACGGCGGGTGGGCTGAACGACAATCAGGCTGATCCGTCCTCGGTCTTTGTGTTCCGCGAAGAAAGCGGCCCGGCGGCAGAGGTGGTGCTGGGCGCGCCAAGCGGCACCGTGGTTCCGGTGGTCTACAATCTGGATCTGTCGCGGCCAGAGTCCTTCTTTCTCGCCCGCGGGTTTGAGATGCGCGACAAGGACATTGTCTATGTCGCCAACTCGCCGATCACGGATCTGCGCAAGGTGTTTTCGCTTATCGGTGCGGCGCTGTCGCCGGCCTCCGCGTCAACCGGCCTCGCCGGGAATTTCTGAGCGGCGCATGGCAGCTTTGGGCACCCGCTCCGCCCCTGCCGCCCGGCGCGCATTGCGCGCCGGGCGCATCTGCGTTTTGGCCGTGTCACATGTCAGCGGCGCGGCGGCGCACGGGCAGGCGGGGCGGGGCGGGGCGGCAGGCGGCGTCCAGCGCATTGGTGCCCGCGGGCAATCCGATGCGGGCGACGATTTCGGCCGCGGCCTCGCGCCGTCCCTCGGGCGCATAGAACGACCCGCGGATCTGGATGGTCCCGGCCAGCGCGCGCATGAATGCATCGGCGAAATCGGGGTCGGGCGCTTCGGGCGCGGTCCAGAACTGCGCCAGCGGGCCTTGATGGGTCAGCCCCTTCATGTCGTAGATCGCGCATCCCAGCGCCACCACCGGGCGCCCGGCGCGGATCGCATGCAGGCCGACGGTCGAATTGGTCGCCACCACCCCGCGCGACAGCGCCAGCAGATCGTCAAGCGACCCGCCCTCGATCACCTCTGTGCGCGCCTCCAGCCCCAGATCATGGGCGATGCGCATCACCTCACGCGGCCAGCGTTCAAGCCCGTTGTCGAGCGGATGGGTCTTGAACACGATCCGCGCATCCCCGGGCGCATGGGCTTTGAAGGACCCCAGCACCTCAGTGATCATGTCGCGCTGGCCGGAAAAGGGGGCGTTGTCGCGGATCTGCCGGTCGCTTTCCAGCTGCAGTGCCACGGCGAAGATCGGCCCTTGGGTGCCCGCAAGCCGCGCGATGGCCGCATCGCCCCGGCGCACGCGCCCCAGACCGCCCGGCAGGCGCCGCGCCCAGGACAGGTATTCCGACAGCGGATGATAATGCCCCTGACCGTTGAAGCGCGGATAGGGCCAGAAAAACAGCGCGCCCGCGAGGTTGAACAGCACCTCGTTCAGCGCTTCTTGCGCAAAGGGGTGGTGGTGGCGCGGCGTCATGTCCAGGGGCTGGGGGTGGAACCGAGCGGCCAGATCCGCAACGGTTTCTGGGTCGTCGGGAAAGCGCGAATAGGCGCCCATGCCCTGCCGCTCCAGCGTGATCCAGTCGGGGCGCAGATAGCCAAACTCCACCGCCCAGGCGCGCCCGCCCGCGGCCTCGATCACCTCGCCAGCGGCGACGTGATAGGGCAGGCGGTCGGAATAATAAAGCACGTCGGTGATGGCGTGGCGCGCGACGAACGCTTCCATCCACGCGCGCCAGCCTTTCAATGGCCCGCGCCAGGAATGCCGCGCCACCCCCGGCCCGCCACGCCAGAACAGCGCGTCCGCCGAGGACAGGCGAATGTGGTGCGTCTCATGCCCCGCTGCGGCGAAGGCGTCGCCAAGCTCAGACCAGAACCGGCCGGGCGGGCCCTGCAACAAAGCGATGCGGCGGGGCGCCAGCGGCGGCGCGTTGATCTGAACGGGGTCGGTCAACTCGGATCCTGCCTTTGGCGAGCGGCGGTGACCAACCATGGCCATGATCACCCCAAGGTTGCATTAACGCGGATGGCTCGCAAGCATGGGGTGGCGTGGTGACGGGGCCACGCCGGATATTGCTGCTGCAAGGGCCGTCCTCGGGGTTCTTCTCACGGCTTGGCGATGCGCTTGCGGCGCGCGGGGCGCAGGTGCGGCGCATCCATCTGTGCCCCGGTGATGCGCTGTTCTGGCGCCGCGGCGGCGGGCAATCCTGGCGCGGGCGGGCGTGCGACTGGCCCGGCTGGATCGCAGCTTGGATGGCGCGCGAAGCAATCACCGATCTGGTCTTGCTGGGCGACATGCGCCCGCGCCACGCTGACGCGATCGCCGCCGCAGGGCCGCTTGGCGTCCGGGTGCACCATGTTGAGCTTGGCCTGCTGCGCCCCGGTCGCCTGACGCTTGAACCGGGCGGCCCCGGTGCCCGCTTTCCGCGCGATGCGGCCGGGGTGCGGGCGTTGGCGGCGCGCGCCCGCGCGGCAGGGGGCGCTGCGCCGCCTGTCCCTGGCGGCGCGGGGTTCGTGCGCTATGGGGCGATGGATCTGGCGTGGAATCTTGCGAATGTCGCCTGCGCCTGGGCCACCCATCCGGGCTATGTGCGGCACCAGCTTTGGCATCCGTTGGCGGAATATGGCGGTTGGCTGTGGAAATTCGCCCGTGCAGGCCGCGATCGCCGCCAAGCCGCGGTGCGGTTGGCGGCTTGGGGTTTGGATGGCCCGGCAGGCGGCGGTCTGGTGTTTTTGCTGGCGCTGCAACTGCGCACTGACGCCCAGATCCGCGCCCGCGGCCCGGACGCAGATCTGCGGGTTACGGTGCGCCGAGTGATCGCCGATTTCGCCGCCAACGCACCGGCAGGCACGCGTCTGCTGGTCAAAGAACATCCCATGGACAACGCCCTCAGCCCCTGGCGGCGCATCGCGCGGGGTGCCGCCGGGGCGCACGCATCACGGGTTGAGGTGGTGGATGGCGGCGATCTGACGGCGCTTTTGCCGCGGATTGCCGGGATGGTCAGCGTCAATTCGGGCGCCTGCATCGAAGCGCTCGCCGCCGGGTGCCCCGTCAAGGCGCTGGGCCGCGCGATCTGGGATGTTCGGGGGCTGAGCCATCAGGGCCCGCTGGCCGATTTCTGGCGCGCGCCGATGCCGCCCGATCCCGCGCTGGCAGCCGATTTCATTGAGGCGCTCGATTGGGCCACGCAGGTTCCGGGCACCTTTGACGGCCTCGGCGCCGCCCATGGGGCTGAGGCGATGGCTGAGCGCATTCTTTCCCCCGCCCGTCTGTGCGGGTGCTGATCGACGAAGCGCTACGGGAGCTTTTCTTGCGGCCTGAATGGGGTCGCGCCCATCCATCGACACCGGGCGCGCCATTGCCGCACTGTTCGGCAAGGGACAAAGGCGCGCGCGCACCGACCACTTCAATGCCGGTTTCAGCGCCATGATCCTGGCGTGGGTGCCGAGGTTCCGGCCCCTCAGCATTTCGGTCGGTAACGAATCGGCAATGCTGAAACCGTTGGAGACGCGGTTTTGGCAACTGAATGGTCATGGATTTCAGCAATTCTGCCTTTGTCGAAACGTGTGGCGTAAACGGGAGGGCATCATGGCGAGTGGATTTGAAGCGGGCGATGCGGTGATCTGGTTCGATGCGGGCGGCGCCTCTGGCGGCATGGTGCGGGAGGTGTATCCCTACTTGCATAGCGGCATGTTCCAGACCGGCTATGCGGAGCTGAGCGAGGCGTCCTATCTGGTCGAAGCGGTCGATGGCCTTGAGGTGATGAAGCGCCAGTCGGAACTGTCGATGGCCTGATTTTTCGGGGAGGCGGTTAAAATCAGTCCCATCGCGCGGTTGCGTGGCGGGCCAAACGGCCTAATCTTAAGCGCATGACCGGACACGCAATCCAAGATCGCGACACCGTTGGAACGTCGGCGGCCATTGCGCGGTCGCGCCCGTTCACGCGGGCGGAAAAAACCGCCGACGCCGCGGTGCATGCCGCTGGCGTGGCGCTGGCGTTGATGGGGGTGCCGGCGCTGATTGTGTTGGCGGTGCTGCTTGATGGGCGGGCGACGCTGGTCGCTGCCGTTTCGGTCTATGGCGTGTCGCTGCTGGCGATGTTCGTCTGCTCTGGTGCCTACAATCTGTGCCCTGAAACGCGAAGCGTTGCGCGCGCTGTGCTCAGGCGGCTTGATCATGCGGCGATTTATGTGAAAATCGCCGGAACACAGACCCCTTTTGCAATTCTTGTCGGCGGCACCCATGGCTTTTGGCTGCTGGCGGCGCTGTGGTCGGGCGCGCTTGGTGGCGTGGCGGCACGGCTTTTCGCGCCCCAGCGGCTGCAACGCCTGTCGATCCTGTTTTATGTGGCGCTGGGCTGGGCGGGCACGTCGCTGCTGTTTCCCGGCCTTCTGTTCGGTGATGGGGCGCAATCGCTGACCTTTGCCACCGCGGTGCTGATGGTGATTGGCGGCGCGATCTACACTGCCGGGGTTGGGTTTTTCCTGTGGGAACGCCTGCCGTTTCACTACGCCATCTGGCATGGCTTCGTCCTCGTCGCCACATTCGTGTTCTACAGCGCCGTTGTCGTTGAGGTGAGCCTGCGCGCAGCGCTCGTCTGACGCCTGTGCCGATGAACACGAGGATTTGCCTGATGATCTCCCGTTCCCGCGCCATGTTGGCCGCCGCGTTCTGCGCCATCGCCGTCCCTGCCTTTGCGGATCAGGTCGGCGAGGTGTCGACGGCGTTCAAGCTGCTCGGCGCCAACCATAAAATTGTGATTGAGGCGTTTGATGACCCCAAGGTTGGCGGGGTAAGCTGCTTTGTGTCCCGCGCCAAAACCGGCGGCATATCGGGATCGTTGGGGCTGGCGGAGGACACGTCCGACGCCTCCATCGCCTGCCGTCAGACCGGGCCAATCGCCTGGAAAGAGGATCTTGAGGCCGGAGAGGAAGTGTTCAAAAAGCGCACGTCTCTGGTGTTCAAGACGGTGCAGGTGGTGCGGTTCTACGACCCAGCGCGCAACACGCTGATTTATCTGACATATTCCGACAAGGTGGTGGATGGATCGCCCAAAAACTCAATCTCCGCCGTCGTGGTTGCGCCTTGGGGCGCTGCGCCCGCGCCGAAAGCCACGGTCTATGTGGAGTGAGGCGCGGCTGATCGGTGCGGCGCTGGTTCTATGCGCCTGCGCCGGGCCATCCCCCGATCCGCGCTTCCCCCCGCCCGGCGCGGCCGAGATCCGCGTCTTGCCGGGCGGAGGGGCCCTGAGCTTCGCCAATCTGGCAGCCCGCACCGCCGCCGCTGATCTGGTGATTGTGGGGGAGCAGCATGACGACCCGGCCCATCAGGCGATGCAGGCGGCGTTGATCGGTGCCGTGCATCCCGGCGCGGTGGCCTTTGAAATGATCCCGCGCGCGGCCGAATCGGCCCTGGCTGATCTGCGCGCCGCGCCGTCGCCCGCTGATGCGCTGCGCGTGGCCGCCCAATGGGACCGCTACGCCGAATGGCACCGGCCGGTCGGCGCTTTGGCCCCCGATGCGCCTGCCATCGGCGCTGGGCTGGCGCGCGCGGATTTGCGCGGGGCGATGAAAACCTCTGCCGCTGCGGTGTTTGATGGCGATCCGGCGGCGTTTGGCCTTGATGCCCCGTTGCCGGCCAACATGCAGGCGGCGATGGAGGCCGAGCAGATCGCGGCCCATTGCAACGCGATGCCCGCCGCCATGGCCCCCGCGATGGTTGAGGCGCAGCGCCTGCGCGACGCCGCCTTCGCGCGCGCATTGCTGCGCGCCGACGATGCGGCAGGCGATGCGCCCGCCTTTCTGATCACCGGCAACGGCCATGCGCGCCGCGACCGCGGCAGCCCTGCGTATCTGCCGGGGCGCGACCTGCTGGTGATCGGGCAGATCAACCGGCCCGCGGGCGGCGATTGGCGCGATGCACTGGCAAGCTGGCAAACCCCCGGCGCGCCGCCGGTCTTTGACATTGTGATCGTGACTGACCCGCCGCCGGGGCGCGGTGATCCGTGCGACGCGTTCCGCAAGCCCCCGAAAAGCTGAACGGACGCCCTTTGTGAAAAGGACGCCCGCCGCTTGCGCGCCGACAGGTGGATGCAGGCTGGGGTGAGCAGGTGCGTTCCCGCCCGCGCGCACGGTCGGGGGCGGACCCCCGGCCGATCTCAGAGCTTCAGGCGAACAGGAAATCTGTCGCCGACAATTGCGCGGCGTCCACATCCACCAGCGTCACCGAGGTGAACAGCGGATCGCCCATATGCACCAGCGCCCCGGCGGAGCTGTTCTCGATGATCAGGTCACCGAATTCGGTGGCGCCGCCGGTGTAGATGATCACGTCGCGGCCATCTTCCCAGTCGAGGATGAAGTCGCGGCCCGATGCGCCGTCAAACTGGAAACGGTCCTTGCCCAGCCCCCCCGACAGAAGGTCGGACCCGGTGCCGCCAATGATCAGATCGGGGCCTCTGCCGCCATCAAGGCGATCACTGTCAGGGCCGCCATCCAGATCATCCGCGCCTTCGTCGCCAAACAGAAAATCATCGCCGGACCCGCCCCAGAGCCGGTCCGCATAGCCGCCGCCCTTGATACGGTCATCGCCGTCGCCGCCCCACATCTTGTCACGGCCGAGCGCGCCGTTCAGTTCGTCGTTGCCATTTTCGCCGCGCAGTTCGTCATCGCCGTTGCCCCCGCCGATCCAGTCATCGCCGTTGCCGCCATAAAGCTGGTCGAGGCCGCGTTCACCATAGATGCGGTCGTTGCCCTCGCCGCCCTCGGCCCGGTCATGGCCGTCGCCGGCGCGCAGAATGTCGGCACCCGCGTCGCCCTGCAACAAATCGGCAAACAGGCCGCCACGCAATTCATCGTCGCCATCGCCGCCTGACAGAAAATCCCTGCCGTGCGAGCCTTTGAGCAGGTCATTCCCGGCCCCGCCATACATGGCGTCATCGTCGCTGCCGCCGCGCAGTTCATCATCGCCATTGCCACCATCGAGCCGGTCGCCCCCGCCGCCGCCAACCACCAGGTCGTCGCCGTCCTCGCCGTAGAT
>JBLGAC010000052.1:0-29422 GCA_047610385.1 Paracoccaceae bacterium
CTAAGGCCTTTGGGCATTGGCCCAGTGATTCCCGCAAATTTCTGTAATTCTCGGCGATTTATGAACGCAGTATCTACCAAGGCCGCAGATGGCCGGGGTAAGTCTCAGCGCGCGGCGGGACCGTCACCTGATTTTTCCTGTTGGCAGAATTTGGGTGCGCTGCGGCAGGTCATTGTTATTAATGGTATCGCTGCGTAACTGGGGTTCAAGCCCACCCAGCGCCGCGTGATTGATGCCCTGTGGGAAACAAGATGCTCTTGCGCCTGCAAGGAAAATAGGCAGAGTGAAACCACTTCAGGGTCCCCCAACCCTGAAAGAGGCTCCCGGGGCGCTGCATCACCCCCAGCCAAGTCGGATCGGCAATATTCAGCTGGTTCGATGCGGTAAATTCCACACACACCCGCAGCGCTTCGGGGTCTCACCCTAACCAATACCATGCGCATGGCAGAGTCGGTTCGGATCGCGTTTTCAAACGCGGTCCGGGCCGATTTCTGTTTGCGCAGTATGCCTACCGCGACGAAAAGTCCCACCAGTCGGTTCAGCGTCGGCCTTTCGCTTACCCCACTGTGGTGACCAAATCAGGCAGAAGTTTGGCAAAATTTGCCCTGTCTGGGGCGATGTGCGGCCAAAATAACGCACTTCTCGATGGAGAACCGGGGGGCGTGACGCCCCCCGGTAGATCTGCTCAGCCCCGCTCAGCGCTTGCGGGGTGCCTTCTGCTCATTCTCGCCGCGCCCGACGCCGAGGAACACGGTCCGGAATGGCGCGGCCCACAGCACCCCGAGGGCGAGGTACATCACCACCTCCAGCACCTTGGGAAGCCGGTCAAACGTACTGACCAGCCACAGCGCCCCAAGGACATAAAGCGGCAGCCACACCAGCAGCAGAACCAGCGCCCAGCGGCGGCGCGCCTTGTGCGACAGCGCCATCAGCGCGACGCGAACGGGTCGGTCACGAGGATCGTGTCCTCCCGCTCCGGGCTGGTGGACAGGATGGCGACCGGGCAGCCAATCAGTTCTTCGACGCGGCGGACATATTTGACCGCCTCGGCCGGAAGCTCTGCCCAGGACCGCGCGCCAACGGTCGGTTCAGACCAGCCGGGCATGGTTTCATAGATCGGCACCACGCGGCGCTGCTGCTCCGACGCGATCGGCAGGTGGTCAATCTTGACCCCGTCCAGCATGTAGCCGGTGCAGATCTTCAGCTCCTCAAACCCGTCCAGAACATCGAGCTTGGTCAGCGCGATGCCCGACACGCCGCCCGTGGTGCAGGTCTGGCGCACGAGGGCGGCGTCGAACCAGCCGCAGCGACGCTTGCGCCCGGTGACGGTGCCGAATTCATGGCCGCGCTCGCCCAGTTTCTGGCCGACCTCGTCGTGGAGTTCCGTCGGGAACGGGCCCTCGCCGACGCGCGTGGTGTAGGCCTTGACGATGCCGAGCACGAAATTGATGGCGTTCGGCCCCATGCCAGACCCCGGCGACGCCATGCCCGCCATGGTGTTCGACGACGTCACATAAGGATAAGTGCCGAAATCCACGTCCAGCAACGCGCCTTGGGCACCTTCGAAAAGGATGCGCTTGCCGGCTTTGAGGTGCCCGTCCAGTTCCTTCCACGCGGCGCACGCGTAGGGCAGGATCTTGGGCGCGACCTCAAGCAACGCGGCGCGCAGTTCGGCGCGGTCCACCGGCGTTGCCTCAAGGCCCCGGCGCAGCGGGTCGTGATGCGCAAGCAGCCGGTCAATGCGGATGTCCAGCGTCTCAGGGTCCGCCAGATCGGCGACACGGATCGCGCGGCGGCCAACCTTGTCTTCGTAGGCCGGGCCAATGCCGCGGCCGGTGGTGCCAATCTTGGCCTTGCCTGCGGCTTCCTCGCGCATCAGGTCAAGATCGCGGTGCACTGGCAGGATCAACGGCGTGTTCTCAGCAATCCCCAGCGTCTGGGGGTTCACCGTGACGCCCATCGCCGTCAGACGATCTATCTCAGCCAACAGCGCCCACGGGTCCAGCACCACACCGTTGCCGATGATTGACCGCTTGCCCTCGCGCACGATGCCCGAAGGCAGCAGCGACAACTTGTAGACCTTGCCGTCCACAACCAGCGTATGCCCGGCATTGTGCCCGCCCTGAAAGCGGACAATCACGTCTGCCCGTTCGGACAACCAATCGACAAGCTTGCCTTTGCCCTCGTCGCCCCATTGGGCGCCGACCACCGCGACGTTCGCCATGCGGATATCTCCATGTCTGCGGGAAAACCGGGGGCGTTGTAGCAGAGCTGTCGGGGGTTGGACAGGGGGGCTTGTCGGGGGGCCTTGTCGGGGGGCGAGGGGGACGAACGGACGCGGCGCGAGCAGGTGGGCGGCGCGAAGGCGGGGGAGGGCCTGACGCCCTCCCCCTGCGCCCCCCTCCGCGTCGGGTCCTGCGCTGAACGGGTGAACGGGATGGGCGGAACCGTCGATCCTGGTGCGACCGGCCGCCGGATGGCGGCGCGGCCGATGGGGGCGCAAGGCGCCCTGAGGGCGCAGCCTTGGCCAAGGGCACCTCTGGTTGCGCGGCGCGCGCGCGCGAGGCATGGTGGCGATGAGCAGAACAAAAAGGCTACAAACCCATGGCCGATCCGAATGCCGCCGCGATTCCAATCGTTTCCGATGCGCTGGGCGATACACTGGCCGATGCGCTGGGCGCTGCGCCCCCGGGGTTGATCCTGGCTGCCGCGCTGGCTGCCGCGGTGCTGATCGGCGCGGTTGTCGGGCGTCGATCCGCGCCGTCGCGTGCGCGCCTGTCTGGGGCTGAGGCGGCGATGCGTGCGGCGCTTGATGCGGCCGACGGTGCCGATGCCGCGCGCAATGCCATGGACCGCGCGCTGGCGGTGATGACCGAAAAGGCCGCCCGCGCCGCCCGCGCTGAGGACGAGGCCAAGGTTCTGCGCGGCCGTTTGGGCGACGAAGCGTCCCAGCGCGCCGCCGCAGATGCCGCGCTGGAGGCCGAGCGCCGCGGCGCCGCGGAACGCATTGAGGCGCTGACCCGCCAGGCTGAGGCCCATGAGGCGGCCACCGAGCGCCGCTTCGGCCAGTTGGCCGCTGAGGCGCTGGCCCGCGCCAACGTCCAGCTGTCCGACATGTCCGCGGCCCGGATGGAAACCGACCGCGCCGCCCATGCCGAGGCGCTGGAGCGGCGGCGTGAGGCGATTGAGGCGCTGGTCCGCCCACTTGACGCCCATCTGGGGGCCTTTGAGGCGAAGGTCAGCGCGCTGGAGCAGGCCCGCGCCGGCGCCTATGCGGGGCTGAGCGCGCAGGTCGCGGCGCTGGCGGAGGGGCAGGCCAAGCTTGGCAGTGAAACCGCGCGGTTGGTTCAGGCCCTGCGCGCGCCCAAAACCCGCGGGCGGTGGGGGGAAATGCAGCTGCGCCGCGCCTTTGAGATGGCCGGCATGGCCGAGCATGTCGATTTTGAGCTGGAGAAATCCTTTCGTGTTGACGGTGTCCTGCTGCGCCCCGACGCAATTCTGTCACTGCCCGGCGGGCGAGCGCTGGTGATCGACGCGAAAACCCCGCTCGACGCCTATTTGCGCGCGTTGGAGACTGAGGACCCTGACGAGCAGGCCGCCTGTCTGGCCGATCACGCACGGCAGATGCGGGTGCATGTCAAACAGCTCAGCTCCAAGGAATATTGGGCGGCGCTGCCTGATGCCCCTGATTTCGTGGTGATGTTCGTGCCCGGCGAGGCGTTTTATGCAGCCGCGCTTGAACAGCAGCCCGGCTTGGCCGAGGATGCGATGGCGCTGAAGGTGCTGATCTGTTCGCCAACCACGCTGGTCGGGCTGGCCAAGGCCGTCGCCTATGGCTGGCAGCAGGAGAAGCTGGCCCGCAACGCCCGCGCCGTTGCAGATCAGGCGCGTGAACTGCATGCGCGGCTTGGGGCCTTTGGGGGGCATCTGTCGGATCTGGGCCGGGCGCTGGGTCAATCGGTGGACCGCTACAACCGCGCGGTGGGGTCCTTGGAAGGCCGGGTGCTGCCTGCCGCGCGGCGGTTCGAATCCCTTGGCGTCGCTGCCGAGGGCGCTGAGATTGAAGCCCCGGCCCGCATTGACGAAATGCCGCGCCGAATCACCGCGCCGGAGCTTGCTGCAGTGCGGGATGATCCACTTGACGCGGCGGAAGATGCGGGTGTTGAAAGCACCGGCAAACCCGCGCCTGAACACTGGAAAACCCCTGTGGAGGCGCGTGAACAGGTGTCTGAGGCGCATAGGGCCCAACCCTGACGGGAAATGCGGCTTTGCAGCATCGCGCAAATTTTGCTATCGCCTGCGACACTTTGGCTGTATGATCGGGCATCCGCCGCAGACCAAAGGCCCCAACCGCCATGCCGCGCCTGCACACAAAACGACCGGGGACGACAGTGGCCGCCATCGTGGCCACCGGACTTTTGGTCGCCAACGCGGCCGTTGGTGTCAGCGTTGCGCTGGCGCTGAATTCAGGCGATCCGGAGCAGGGGGCCACGACGCTGTCTTCGCCGCATATGGCGGTGACGGCGGGGGCGATGGTGTTCGCGCTCAGCGGTTTTGCCTCAGTGTTGGCCATGCGGTTGCTCAGCATCACGGCGACGGCCAAAGAATAAGGGCGGCACCGGGTTTCCCCTGCGCCGCCCTTTTCGTATCAGCGCTTTGGCCCGATCAGCCCAGAACCAGCCGCGGCAGATACAGCACGATCTGCGGGAACGCGATCAGCACGCCCACCGTGACCACGTCGGCCACGAAGAACGGTGACGCGCCGCGGAACACATCTGATGCGGATATGTCTGGCCGCACCCCGGCCACCACAAAGCAGTTGAGCCCGATTGGTGGGGTGATCAGGCACAGCTCTGCCATTTTCACCACGATGATGCCGAACCAGACCGCGCATTCCGGCCCGGTCATGCCAAGCGCGCTGTCCGCCGCCGCCACGTCCATCCCGCCATTCAGCGCGATGACCGCCGGGAACGCCACCGGCAGCGTCAGGATCAGCATCCCGATCGCGTCCATGAACATGCCCAGCACCACATAGACGCTGAGGATCATCAGCAGCGTCAGCATGGGCGGCTGCTCCAGCCCACCGACGAATTCCGCGAAGTATTTGGGCAGACCCGCAAAGCCCAGATAGCGCACAAAGATCAGCACGCCCCAGATCATGGTAAAAATCATGACCGTGAGCTTGGCGCTCTCCATCAATGCGCCGGAAAGCTGGGTCCAGCGCATGCCTTTCCACACGGCCATCAGCAGCACCACGAAAGCGCCCAGAGCGCCTGCCTCGGTCGGGGTGCCCCAGCCGAAATAGATGCACAGCACGATGGTCGCGACCACGAAAAAGATCGGGAAGGTGCCGGGCAGGGATGCGAACCGCTGGCCCCAGGTGAACCCACGCACTGGCGGACCCAGATTGGGATTGATCTTGGCCAGACCGACCACCAGCGCACCATAGATCAGCGCTGACACGGCACCGGGCAAGAACCCGGCCATCAGCAGCTGCCCGACCGAGCTTTCGGTGATGATCGCATAGATCACCAGAATCGCCGAAGGCGGGATCAGGGACGCCAGCGTGCCGCCTGCGGCCACGACGCCCGCGGCAAAGCGTTTGTCATAGCCGACCTTCAGCATTTCGGGGATCGCGATGCGCGCGAACACCGCCGATGTTGCCACCGACGCGCCCGACACCGCCGCAAAGCCCGCCGTTGCGAACACCGTTGCAACGCCAAGGCCGCCGGGCAGCCAGCCAAGCCAGCGTTTGGCCGCCTCAAACAACGCTTTGGTCAGACCGGCGAAATACGCGAGATACCCGATCAGGATGAATGTCGGGATCAGGCCCAGCACATAGTTCGCGGTCTTGGAGTGGGGGATCTGGCCGGTGATCTTGATGGCGGTGGTCAAGCCACGCTCCCACCCTTGGCCCTTGTCGAAGGCAAAGATGATGAACAGGCCGGTAAACCCGATCATGGCGGTGGCGAGCGCCACCCGCACCCCAAGGAACACTAGGATCAGCAAGCATCCCGCCAGGATGATTGAAACATTAATGGGATCCATCAGCGCGGCCCTCCGGCGCCGTTTGCGGGCGCATTGTCCATTTGCTCGTCCACCATGCCCGACACGGTCTCGGCTTCGTTCATTGCCTGGGTGGCGGCGTCTTCAATCAGCGGAATGGCCATCGGTTCGCGCACGCCAGTGACGATGGCAATGGCATAGGCCCACAGTTGCAGCATGCAGCGCAGCGCGAACATGCCCAGCATAAAGCTGACCAGCACTTTGACCGGCCAGGTCGGCAGGTTGATGTCCACGGTGCTGTCGCCAAGAGTGATGGCGCGGTAGGCGTGGTCCCACGACCCATAAACCAGCGCAAGCGCCAGAAGCAGCATCAGCAGCACGCTGGCAAATTCAGCAATCCACAGCGTGCGGCCCTGCAGGCGCGCCACCAGAATGTCCATGCGGATGTGTCCGCCCAGACGCTGGGTGTAGGCGATGCCGAGGAACGCCATAGCGGGCACCAGCTGCATCATCCAGTCGATGTAGCCGGGCACCGGCATGTCAAACAGCTTGCGGCCCAGAATATTGGCGACTGACATCAGCATCACGCCCAGAATGCACAGGCCCCCTGCAAGGTTGAGCAGCGATTCAACCTTGAAAAGCAGCCTGTCGGCGATGCTGACGGCGGAGCCATCCTCCCTGACGGAGTGCGCGGACATCAGATTATTTCTCCTTGGATCGGCGTCACCGCAATATGGGCGGGCCGGGCGCCTGCCACCGGGATGGGCGGGCGGCGCCAAAAACACGAAACCGCCGCCGGATGGCTCCGGCGGCGGCGATTTGCAAAACGTCGGCGGATCAGCCGCGCATGTCTTTCAGCGTCTTCTGCACGAGGTCATAGAGCTCCTGCGCCGGGATGCCCTGAGCCGTCATGTCCGCGATCCACTGGGTGCGGATCGGGATGGCGGCCTTGTCCTCAAACGCAGCGATCTGGGCCGCATCGAATTCGACCTTCTGAACGCCCTTTTCCGCCAGCACCGAATCCCATTTGGCGAACACTTTGCCGTAGTTCACCAGGTAGTGGGCGATGGATTCGTCGATGGAGCTGTCGAGCGCCGCACGCTGGACATCGGTCAGTGCGTCATAGGCGTCGATGTTCACCACCACCGGGCAGTTCACGGTGCCGGGGTTAAGGTTGGTCGTCCACCATTTCGCCACGTCGATGGTGCCATAGGCCAGATGTGCATGATGCGCAAAGGCCACCGCGTCCACCACACCCGATTCCAGCGCCGAATAGGTTTCGGTCGCGGTCACGGAGGTCGGAGTGGAGCCGACGGTGCGGAACGCATCGCCGATGCCGCCCGTGGCGCGGATGCGCATGCCGTCAAAATCGGCCAGCTTGGCGGGCGCATCGCCCACGCCAGCCACGTTGTACTGCGGCATCGGCGACGTCATCAGCAGCTTGGCGTTCCAGCGCGCCAGATCTTTCATCACCGCCGGGTGCGCGTAGACCGCGTTCGACACGGCGACTTCTTCCTCAAGGGTATTCACCCCAAGGAACGGCAGTTCAAGCACGGTGATGGTCGGGTTCTTGTCGCGGTGATAGCCCGCGCAGAACTGCGCCATTTCAAATGCACCGATTGAGATCCCGTCAAGGTTCTCACGGTTGTTCGACAGGCCACCATACGAGATGTTCATGGTGAAATCGCCATTGGTCTTGGCGGCGACCAGTTCGGCCAGCTTTTCAACATGCTCTGTGAAGGCGCGGCGCTTGCCCCAGACCGAAACGTTCCATTCCAGCGCATAGGCTTCGACGCCCGTGAACGAAAGCGCAACGGCGGCGAGCGCGGCCATGCGGAAAGGCGTGCGGATCATAAACGAAATCTCCCTGTTGCCGAGGCGTCCTTGCCGGCGCCCGGTCCAATTGCGACAGGTGCCTGCGGCATCCCATCCTTCTTGCGGCCCCAACCTAGCGGCTTGGACCGCGGTGCCAACCTTTTTCGGCAATTGGTGCTGCAAGGCAGTGCCAACAGAAACATGTCGATGGCGGCGCGCTTTGTCGATAAGCACGGGCAATGAACACGCCCCAGAGCTTTGAAATCTTCCTCGCCGCCCCTCCGGGGCTTGAATCTGTGCTGGCCGAGGAGGCCCGCATCAAGGGTTTTGCCGACCCGACCCCGACCCCCGGCGGGGTCACGGTTCAGGGCGGCTGGCCTGAGGTGTGGCGCGCCAACCTTGAATTGCGCGGTGCTGGCAAGGTGTTGGCGCGCGTTGGCGGGTTCATGGCCTTCCACCTTGCGCAGCTCGACAAACGGTCGCGCAAATTCCCGTGGGGCGACATCCTGCGCCCCGACATGCCGGTGCGCGTCGAAGTCACCTGCGCCAAGTCCAAGATCTACCACGCGGGCGCCGCCGCCCAGCGCATCGAAAAAGCCATCACCGAAGAACTGGGCGCCGCAATTTCGCCCGAAGCCGAGATCTGCATCAAGACCCGCATCATCGACAACAACGTGACCTTCAGCATCGACACGTCGGGAGAGCCCCTGCACAAACGCGGCCACAAGGAGGCCGTCGGCAAGGCCCCGATGCGCGAAACGCTGGCCTCGATGTTCCTGCGCCAATGCGGCTATGACGGGATCGAACCGGTGGTGGACCCGATGTGCGGATCAGGCACATTTGTCATTGAGGCAGCGGAAATCGCAGCTGGCCTTGCGCCAGGCCGCACCCGTTCTTTCGCGTTTGAGCGGTTGGCGAGCTTTGATCCCGCGCTCTGGGCACAGATGCGCGCGGCGGGGCAGGGGCATGTCCCCGCGCAACGCTTTTATGGTGCAGACCGCGACGCGGGCGCCGTGCGCATGAGCCGCGCAAACGCCGAACGCGCAGGTGTCACCGCGTTCTGCGATTTTGAATGCCATGCCTTTGCCGACCTGACCCCGCCTGACGGCCCCCCCGGCCTCGTGATGGTCAACCCGCCCTATGGCGGCCGGATCGGCAACAAAAAGTTGCTCTATGGGCTTTATGCCGGGTTGGGAGAGGTGCTGGCGACCCGCTTCAAAGGCTGGCGCGTCGGCATGATCACCAGCGAGGCGTCGCTTGCCAAGGCCAGCGGCCTGCCGTTCAAGCCCATGGCACCGCCCGTGGCCCATGGCGGCACGAAGGTGTGGTTGTTTCATACGGGGCGGCTGAAATAGCGCCACTGGCCACGATGGTCCGCGTCTGAACGCGCGGCGCGCGCGCCGCCTGATCATTCGGGCGCAGTGTGGCGACATTCAAACCACATTCGGTCCGGCAGCACGCGTCAGCATCCAATTTTGCGGCGCAAACCTGCCTGATATGACAAGCGCAGGCGGCGCATCAATCAGCCAAAGATCAGCGCCGCGCTGACCGCCCCCAGAAACAGCGCCGCACTGGTTGCGCTTAGCGCAAAAAGCGCCCGCGACCCGGTTGCCAGAATTTCGCGCATCCGGCTGGTCAGCCCGATGGCAGCGATGGCGGTCAGAAACAACGCCCGTGCGCTGTCTGAGACCAGATCGCGCATGATCTGGGGAAAGTCGACCACGCTGGCGGCAAAGAAAAACACGGCAAAGCACACCACGAACCAAGGTGGGCGCAGATCCGCCGCCCCGCCGCCGCTGCGGCGCACCAGCACCACTGAGACTGCGAGCAGCACGGCAGGCAGCAGGCAGACGCGGACCATCTTGGTCAGTGCCGCAATCTCGCCGACCTCCTCGGACACGGAATATCCAGCGCCGACGACTTGGGCCACGTCATGGATGCTGGCACCCAGCACGAACCCCGTCTGGCTTGGCGACAGCCCGATGCCCGCAAGCGCGAGCGGGTAGAACGCCATGGCCGCGGTCGACAGCGCCGTGGTCGTCAACACCACGGCCATGACCTGCGCGCGCCGCGCCGGTGTGGTGGGAAACAATGCCGCAAGGGCGAGCGCGGCTGAGGCACCGCAGATTGACACGGCTCCCGCAGCGATCACCGCCAGATCGGTTGGCCATCCAAGGCGCTTGCCCAGCCATGTCCCCAGCAGCATCGACAGGCACATGAGCCCGGCAACCGACAGCAGGGCCGGCACCCCAAGCGCGGCAAGCGCGCCCGCCGACACGGAAAAACCCAGCAACGCCACCCCCGCCTTCAGCCCGGTTGACGCGGCAAAGCCCAGCCCGTGCGCGGCGCGCTGGTCTTCGCCCAGAAACGACAGGGCCATGCCCAACAGCAAAGCAAACAGCATCGACGGCGCATCATAGCGCGCGCCAAGCGCCGTGGCGGCCAACGCCACCACCGCCGCAAGCGCTAGGCCCGGCGCAAGCGCAAGCGCCCGATCACGGGCGGCGCTGAGGCGGCGGTGATCTTCAATCACAGTCATTCTTCGAGCCGTTCCAGATCGTGGATGACGATCTCTTTGCGCGACACGGTCAGGATGCCTTCGGTCTGAAGCTTGTCGAGCGATTGGGTCACCCATTGGCGGGTGGCACCGACGATTGACGACACTTGCTCATAGGTGATGGACCGGTCGATCACGACTGTGTCGCCTTCGTGCCGCCCATACGTGTCCGCGAGGATGACCAGCAGTTGGCGCAAGCGTTCCGACACCGTGCGGGTGCCCAGCATCTGGATCAGCGCTGAATAGCATTTGCCCTTGGCCACCAGGCCTTGAATGACGGCGATGGCCACGTCAGGGATGCTGCGCACCAGGCCGCGCATGGACATGCCTGACAGGAACAGCAGCTGGCAATCTTCAAGCGCATCGGCCGACCAGACATGGCGCCCAACGCCGAACACCTCAGGCCCGCCGACAAAATGGCCCGCGCTCCAATACGCCAGCGTGATTTCGCGGCCTGACGGGCCGGCGTAAAAGGTGCGGATGCGGCCTGATTCAACGATCCAGACGCCGGTATGCGCATCGCCCTGGAAAAACAGCCCCTCGCCTTTTTTCACCGCGCAGCGCGCGCCCGCGCGGCGCACCGCATTGCGGTCGTCAGCGCAAAGCCCGGCCAGGAAACCGGCGCCTTCGTTGATCTCCAGCAGGTATTCCGAAAGGTAGATCGCAGATGGCGCGTCGTCTTCAGGATCGATCATTCGCGGCGCTCCTGCGCTGAAAGCCATGCGGCGAGGGCATCGACCCCAGCCCCGTCCAGCGCGCGCAGTTGGGCCTGCATCACGCCGCCCGGGTCACCATCGCGCAGGCCGCCGCGCAGGTCCTGCATCTGTTTGGCCAGATAGTCGGGGTGCTGGGATGACAGCCACGGCATGTCCGGGGCATCCTGTGCGCTTTGGGCATGGCAATCGCCGCAGCCCGATGCGCGCCACAGATCGCCGCCGCCAGCGTGCGCATCTGTGTAGGGTGCCGGATGGGGCTGGGCGGCGAACCATGCCGCGGCCTCAGTGATTTGTGCGGGGGTCAGCTCGGTGACCACGGCAGACATCTGGCCGCCATCATTGCTGCGCTGCCCTGCGCGAAACGCGCTGAGCTGCTTTTCGATATAGCCCTGTCGCTGGCCTGCAAGGCGCGGGAATTTCTGCCGCGGCGTGTCGCCGGACAAGCCATGGCAAAGGGCGCAGCGTTCATGGGCCGCGGTGTCGCCGTCATCAAAGGAAAAGGCGGCCGCGGGCGCTGCGCTTAACAGCACAAGCGCCAAGGCGGCGGCGCGATCAACTGCCGCCATGGGCCGTGTGCATCTTGGCCTTGCGCACCGTCGCGGTCATCGGGACCGTTTCGCCATTGGCAAATTCCAGCGACAAGGACACCAGATCCCCGGGCTTTCGCGTGCCTTGCGGCGACATCAGCATCACATGCAGCCCGCCGGGCTGGAACGTGATCGTGGCGCCCGAGGGAACATCAAGCTGATGCACCGCGGTCATGGTCATCACGCCGCCGGACATCCGGCTTTCATGCATATGGGCCATGGCGTAGCCCGCCGCGGACACGGCGATCAAAGCGCGGGTCTGATCCCCTCGGTTCGTGAGCGTCAGGAACGCTGCATGGGTCGGCGCAGCGGGCGGCGCGGCAGGCGACCATGCGTCGGTCACGACAATGGTGCCGGCAAGGGCAGGCCCGGCGGCGGCGAACAGAATGGCGCTGAGGGAAAGAGCCTTCATTTGGGCAGCCCCCTGCGATACTCGATCTGAAGACGGGCGAGGAATTCGGCTGTCGCGCCGGGATCAAACGGCGGTTGCAGCTTGGCGTACAGCATCCCGTCCGGCCCGATCACTGACACCGAGGACGAGTGCTGAACATCGTACCACCCCTGCGCATCCGCAGGCATAAGGCGGTAAAAGCTGTCGGTGGCCTCTATTAACGCATCGATGTCTTTGCGCGCGCCGGTCACGCCGCGAAAATCGGGGTGGAAATATTCGGCATATCCGGTGACGTAAGGGGCGTCGCGATCAGGGTCAACCGACACAAAGACCACTTTTGGCACGTTGTCCGGCCGCACGCGGATCGCGGTTTCGGACACGGCGGCGTCAAGATTGCCCAAGGTAAATTGGCAGACATCCGGGCATGAATTGAATCCGAACATGACCAGCGTCCAGCGCCCCGTCAGATCCGTGTCTGAGAACGGCACACCATATTCATCGTGCAACGTGAAGGCGGGGATCGGCGCAGGCGCGTCCAGCATCACGCCTTGAACCTGCGCCGCCGCAGGGACCGCGCAGGCCAGTGCGGCAAAAGCCATGGCTGCTGCCCCCCTCATTTGTTCTGGTCCTCAAACGCGCGGCGGGCCTGAACGCGGATGATGTCGAGGCAATGCGACCGCGCGGCGATGTATTCGGGGCTGGCCGCGATGTCGCCGCTGCGGGGGCGCGGCAGGTTCACGCGCAGATCTTCGATCACGCGGCCCGGCGCGGCGGACATGATCAGCACGCGGTCGGCCAGAAACACCGCCTCGTCCACATCATGGGTGACGAATACCACCGTGGTCCCGAAGGTCCGCCAGATGTCGAGCAGGTTTTCCTGCATCACCAGCCGCGTCTGGGCGTCGAGCGCGCCGAACGGTTCATCCATCAGCAGCACTGAGGGATAATTGGCCAGCGCGCGCGCGATGCCAACGCGCTGCTGCATGCCGCCCGACAGCTCTGCTGGATAGCGGTCACCGAATTTCTTCAGCCCGACCATGCCCAGAAAGGTGTTGGCGATCTCGCCTGCCGCAACCCGGCCCTTGCCGGCCATGCGCGGCCCGAAGGCGACGTTTTCATAGACCGTCTTCCACGGCAGCAATGAATATTGCTGAAACACCATGCCCCGGTCCGGGCCGGGCTTGGTCACCGGCTCGCCATCCACGGTGATGTGGCCTGCGCTTGGCATCACATAGCCCGCCACGGCGTTCAGCAACGTGGACTTGCCACACCCTGACGGGCCAAGGATGCACACGAATTCGCCTGGTTGGATGCGCAGGCTGGTCGTTTCAACCGCCTTGTGGGCGCCGGGGCCGGAGCCAAAGGTGATCGACACATCTTCGATGTCGATCAGCCCTTTGCCATTGGACGCAGACGGGGCGCCGGGGCGGTTGTATTTCAGGACGTCAAGCATGGTGCGCCTCCGGGGTTTGGGACATGGGAGCAGTGCGGCGCGCGGCCAGCACATAGGCCGCAACGAAAAGCAGCCCAAAGCCGGAAAACGACAGCCACGGACCGATGCGTTCAAGCGCGAGCGAGGTGGAAACGCCAAGGCCCATCATCGCCAGCCCGACCACCCAGCTGGGGGCCGCGCAGCACACCACCCAGGACATGGTGGCGTTGGTCATGGCCACCAGCCCCGCGCCCAGCCCTGCGCCCAACCCGGCACCGCGTGCCGTCGTCAGCGCGCAACCGGGACGCCGGGCCAGCCGCATGCACAGCGCGCACAAGGCACCAAGGGCCGTGAGCACAGGCAGCCGGGACGGAATGACATTGAGGCTCCATTCCGAGATGCCGTTGCCGTAATCGTAGTTCATGCGGCCGATCTCAATCAGCCATTCGTCAGCAATGATCGGCAGCCAGTCTGACGCGCTGGGGGTGGAGCGGATGATGGTCACCACCGCCCCCGGCCAGTCATAGGCCACCGCGTAATTGGGCGCGGCGCCAAAGCGCAGCATCAGCGCCGCAAGCATCACGACTTGGCTGAGCACCGCCACCGCAAGTCCCCATACCAGCAGCTGCGCCCATCGGGCGCGCAGCTCCGCCCCAATCAGGCGCAAGGGGGCGGCAAGACGGGTGGGCGCGACGGTCTGTGCAACGGCGGTCATCGGGTTTTGCGCTGCCAGCGCAGCAGCGGGCGGGTCATCAGTTTGATCGCCAGGGTTGACCCGGTGCCGAGGAATCCGATCACCAGCATCCCGACAACGATGTCTTGATAGTTGATCAGCGAATAGGCGTTCCAGGTGAAATAGCCGATGCCGTATTGGCCAGATATGATTTCGCCCGCCAGCAATGAAAACCAACTGACGCCCATGCCGATGGCCAGCCCTGCGGCAATCGACGGCAGCGCCGCCGGCAGCACCACATGGGCAAAGATCGACATCCGTGACGCGCCCAGCGACTGGGCGGCGCGCACCAGCACTTCGGGCGTCTGTTCAACCCCGTGCAACGTGTTCAGCACGATGGGGAACAGCGCCCCAAGGAAGGTGATGTAGATGATCGAGGATTCCTCGGTCGGCCACATCAGGATCGCAAGCGGGATCCACGCGACGGCAGGGATCGGGCGGATCACCTCAATATACGGCATAATGAACGCGCGGGCGATGCGAGAGCGGCCCATCAGCGCCCCGGTGGCAATGCCAATGGCGGCCGCCAGCCCATAGCTGATCAGAATGCGCGACATCGACACGCCGATATGGGTATAGAAAACCTCGGTCTGCAGATGGCCGTGGAACGCTTGGAACACCACCAGCGGGCCGGGCACGTTCTGGAAATCCACCACCAGATTAAGATTGATCGCCGAAGCCCAGGCCCAGAACGCAACGCCAAGCGCCAGGGACAGCGCGCCAAGCCCCAGCGCGTGCAACGTTTCGGCCTTGATCCATGGCGCGTGCCGCGGTGGGGCGGCGGGGCTTGGGGCCGGGCCGCGCGGCGCGTGGTCGGTTCCAGTCTGGTTTGGTCCAGTCTGGTTTGGTCCAGTCTGGGTGGGCGCAGCGGCGGCGATGCTTTGCGCGGCCTGGGTCATGGAATGATCCTTCCTGGGCATGCCCGCCGCGGCGCAATCGGCCTTTGGCGTGGCGGGCAGACCGGATCGCCCGGTCCGCCCTCGTGGTATCGGCAGCGTGGATCAGCCTTCGGTGACGAAATCGCCGATGGCCAGGTCAAAGGAAACCACTGCGCCACCTGTGGTGGCGGCATGGGCCTCAGCCTCACGCTTGCGCAGGAAGGTTGCGTAGCCATCGGGGGTTTTCACCCAGAACGCGGTCTTGCCGAACAGCTTCAGGCCGGTTTCAACGTCATAGACGTAGGTGGCGTTCAGCTTGGCACCTGTGGCGCGCATCCCGGCCATGGCGGTCAGGAACGCAGGCGCGTCGGGATAGGCCGAGACGCCATCGCGGGAATGCCATATCTCAAGCGGCAAACCGGCATTTGCGATGATGGGATCAACTTCGATCGCCTTTTCAGCCTCGTAATCCACGCCCAGATCGGCATAGGCCGCCTTCAGGTAATCCTCGGTGATCCATTCGTTGAAATTAAGCGGCGGGATCGACTTTTCGCGTACCAGAACCGTGTGGTCGAACTTAAGCGCGTCAACCCAAGCGTCCTTGATGGTCGGGTCCAGCGTCAGATGACCCCCCTTGGAGAAATAAAGGTAGAGCACCTCTTTTTCGACGCCGGTCCAGCCTTCCATCATTGTTACGGCCTGCATCGGATCGGCGCGGATCCATTCCCCCGCCTGATAGACGGCTTTGACAAAGGCGGTCACGACCTCTGGATATTGCTCGGCAAAGTCCTGGCGCACGACGACGCCGTGCAGATAGGGCACCCCGGCTTCAGAGCCATCAAAGATTTTCCGACCGGTGCCGCGGAACTCCATGATCTCAGACCACGGGCAGAAATCGGCATGTGCGTCGATCTTGCCTGCGGCGATGTTGGCGGCGCCAACTGCGGGGCTTTGGTTTTTCAACGTGTAGGTGTCTGCGGGCATGTCGTTGTCTTGCATGGCCTTGAGCAGCATGCCCCAGGCCGCAGACCCCACTGGCGTCGACACTTCTTTGCCCCGAAGCTGGTCGATGGAATAAATGTCGCTGTCCACCGGCACGACGATCGCATTGCCCGAACCCTTGAGGTTATAGCCCGTGCCCGCAACATACAGCGTCCGTAGGCTGTCAGTTTCCTGGAACTTGGCGCCGTTCACGATCAGCGGGTAATCGCCCATCACGCCAAAATTCAGCTTGTTGGCCATCATCTGGTTGGTGATCGGCCCGCCTGAGGAATAGTCGGCCCAAGACACCTCATATTCCACATCGGCGTATTTGCCGTCAGTGGGCAGGTTCTTCTCCAGCAGCCCCAGTTCCTTCACCACGATGCCGGCGGTGTAGGTGTCGGTGCACATGGACTGGTGGCCGATGGCGATCCTGATTTCTTCGGCGCTTGCGGCGCCGGCCAGCGCGGCAAGCGCTGCCGCGAGGGCGGTTCCACGGAGCAGGCTGGCTTTCAATGCGGGCATGGTCATGGCTGGCTCTCCTGTTGCACGGGTCGGTCAGTTTTTTTCCTTCTTGTTGGCCCGAGTATCCGGCCACCCTGCGCTATGGCCAAGGCCGCAGGGTCATAAATCGGGCACAAAGTATGATTTGCACATAATTAGATCAGTAAATTGGGGGTGATGATGCGAAATCGGGCATGGAGAAAGCAGCAATCTACCGAATCATAACAGCGAATCAAAATTTTTTACATTTTTGGAACAATGACTTACCGCAGGTGCGAAATGAAAAACGCGCCCCCCGGAGGGGCTCCTCCAGGGTGGCGCGACATCTGCTTAAAGTTAGGGCGGATCAGGCTGCTGCGGTGTCGATCCGGCCCAGTGCCCAGCGCACGTTCTTGCGCACGTCTGGGTCGGCATCATCCTCAAACGGCAGCAGGAATGGCCGGGTCTCAGGGACGGCCAGCTCTCCCAGCACTGCGGCGCATTCTTTGCGCAAGTTGGGGATCGACAGCGCCATCATGGGGCCGATCTGCATCGCCGCTTCGGTCGCGCCCAGTTTGCCGAGCGATCGGACCGCCTTCAGCCGCACCTGCCAGAACGCATCTGCCAGCGCGGCGCGAAGCGCGGGAATGCAATCGGCACCGCCAGACTTGGCCAGCGTTTCGGCAGCCGCTTCGCGCACCTGCCATTCGTCATCGGACAGCCCCGCGATCAGCGCAGCGCGCGCATGGCCGGAGGCCGAGAACCCAAGCGCCGCCAGCGCAGTGCGCCGCACGGTCGGGTCCACGTCCATGGCCGCGCCACGCAGGGCGGGCAGGGCGGTTTCATCGCGCAGCCAGCCAATGACTTTCACAGCTTCGGCGCGCGCCGCGGCTGATGCATGGCCAAGCGCAGCAACCGCAGGGCCCATTGCCTCAGGACGGCGCAGTTCCTTGATCCCGGCAAAGCAGGCGAGCAGCTTGAATTCATCCGCATCGCCCAGATGGGGCAGGATCGCGTCGCCAGCTGCGGGGTCCTTCAGTTCTGTCAAACTGACGGCCGCCGCCGCGCGCACCCCTGCCTCCGGGTCAGAAAGCGCAGGGATCAAGGCGGCGGCCGTGTCTGGCCCGTCAAAATCGGTCAACGCCAGTGCAGCTTGCTTGCGCACGCCGGCATCGGGGTCGCTGATGGCGCGGGCCAGATGGGGGATTGCGGCGGGATCGGCCATGTCGGCCAGCTCCATCACCGCCATGATGCGCGTGCCGGGGGACGGATCATCCAGCCCGACGGCAAGCGCAGCGATGTCGTCAAATTCTTCGAAAAGTGCGTTCATCACCGGCTCATTTCAACAGATAGGGAAGGTTGACGGTGACCGCGCCGGTGGGGCAATCGGCCTCGCACGGCATGCAGTACCAGCATTCATCCCATTTCATGTAGGCGGTCTTGCCGCCATCGGCCGTCTCGGCAATGCGCAGCACGTCCAGCGGGCAGACGTCGACACAAACGGTGCAGCCTTTGTCAGCGATGCATTTCGCGTCGTCGATGACGACAGGAACCTGGGTGAGGGTCTGGGCCATTGGCATGAGTGTTGTCCTTATTCTGCAGCGAGGGACGGATCGACGCGCTGGTGGTTGTAGGCGTCCTTTTCGTCCTCAGCGATTTCGACCATGTAGGGGGCAACGGGGCGCTTGGCATGCGCGGGCCTGCCATCGGCACCCTTGGTCAGAATGGTGTGGCAGAACCAGTTTTCGTCATCGCGCGCGTATTCAACCCGATTGTGGTAGAGGCCCCAGCGGCTTTCGGTGCGATACAGCGAGGCTGCCGCAGCCATGTCGGCGCAATCGAGGATCGAGGCGGCCTCCAACCCGCGCATCAGTTCATGCGCATCGCGGCACACCATTGAGGTTTCCATATCATGGCGCACTTCGGCGAACCGTTCCTGCGCCAGCTTCATCTTGGCGGTGACTTTGGGCGGCTGAAGGTAATCGTTCACGAAGCGCCGGGTCTTGTATTCGATCTGGTTGGGCGGAACGCCGTCGTCGCGCTTTGTCGGTGCCAGCACGCGGGTGCGCTCAGCCTCAACCTCTCCTTGATCAAAGGCGGCAAAGTCGACATCGGGGGTGAAGGCGGCCGCGTCTTCGCCAGCAAAGGCGCCGTTGGTGAAAGCGCCCAGCATGTAATTGTGCGGCACGTTCGCCATGTCTCCCGCGGCATAGAGGCCGGGAATGGTGGTGCGCGCATACTTGTCCACGAACACGCCTGACGCGGAATGGCCTGAGCAGAAGCCGATTTCCGAGATGTGCATCTCGATCATCTTCTTGCGGTAATCGGTGTTGCGCCCGGCGTGGAAATGGCCGCGGGTTGGCCGCTCCACGATGTGCAGCACGCGCTCAATCTCAGCCACGGTTTCTTCGGCCAGATGGTTGAGTTTAAGAAAGACTGGGCCTTTGCCTGACTGAAGCTCATCGTGGAACTCCTGCATCATCTGGCCCGACCAGTAGTCACATTCAATGAACCGCTCACCAGCGGCATTGGCGGTATAGCCGCCCAGCGGCCCGGCGACATAGGCACAGGCGGGGCCGTTATAATCCTTGATCAGAGGGTTGATCTGATAGCATTCAAGGTTCGCGAGGCCCGCCCCCGCGTGATAGGCCATCGCATAGCCTTCGCCGGAATTCGACGCGTTTTCATAGGTGCCATACAGATAGCCCGACGATGGCAGGCCCAGCCGTCCGGCAGCACCCAGCGCCATGATCACCGCCTTGGCCCGCACCACCAGAAATTCAGCCGTGCGGGTGTTGACGCAGATCGCGCCGGCGGCGCGCCCCTCGCCGGTCAGCAGCCGCGTGGCCATAAAGCGGTTCACGATGTTGATCCGCGCCTTGCGCAGCTGGCGATACAGCGCCTTTTTCACCGTGTCGCCATTGGGCATCGGCAGGACGTAGGTGCCGATATGGTGCACCTTTTTCACGTCATATTCGCCGTTATGATCCTTCTGGAACCGGATGCCAAAGCTGTCCAGTTCCTGAATGATGCCATAGCATTCCTCAGCATAACGATAGACCGCGGCCTGATCGCAGATGCCGTCATTCGCGATGGTGATTTCCTTGGTGTACTGCTCTGGCGTCGCGTAGCCCGGGATCACCGAATTGTTCAGCCCGTCCATCCCCATGGAGATCGCGCCAGAGCGTTTGACATTCGCCTTGTCCAGCAGGATCACATTGGCCTTGGGGTTCTTACGCTTGGCCTTCAGCGCGGCCATCGGACCGGCGGTGCCGCCGCCGATCACCAGGATGTCGCAGTCAATCTGCGTCATGCCGTCGAGAATTTCATCCATCTTGAAGCTCCTGGATCTGGGGTCGAACACAAGCCTGCGCGGCGGTGCAGCATGGCTCTGTCAATTAGTTGTCATGGGCGTCGCAAAGCTCTCGCAAATACACAAACGGATAGATCGCGCGGTCGTGGCCATCGGAAAACTTGATGTTCACGCCCCCTAGGCCGACCTGTTCCAGGCCTGCGATCTGCAGGCCGTGTGCGATGTTTATCGACCCGAAATCAATGCGTTGCCGGATGGATTGCGCATCGCGCGCGCCCTCGCGCAACGTGCGGGCGGAGAGGGTGGAGCATCCCCCCCCCGTCCAGTCGATCTGGAGCGCGCTTGCGCCTTCCACGGCGGTCAGGTTGTCGATCATTGGCTGGTTTCCTTGCGCTTGCGTCATGGGACCAACCTGAATCGTTGCAGCGCAGCACAATAGCAATTTGTTGACGGACGCCGCCCGATCCGCCGCGCAATCTGCCGGTGAACAGCCAAGGAAGGACAGCGCGCATGACCTATGTCGTGACCGACAATTGCATCGCCTGCAAATACACCGACTGCGTCGCGGTCTGCCCGGTGGACTGCTTTTATGAGGGGGAGAACATGCTGGTGATCCACCCGGACGACTGCATCGATTGCGGCGTGTGTGAACCTGAATGCCCTGCCGACGCGATCCGCGCCGACACCGAAGACGGCATGGAGGTGTGGGTGGCGCAGAACCGGAAATTTGCAACGCTGTGGCCCGTCATCACTGAGGCCCGCGATCCGCTGCCTGCGGCGGAGGCGATGGACGGCGTGGCGGGCAAGTTTGCCAGCCATTTCTCGCACCACCCCGCCGTGCAGCCTGCCTGAGGAGAGCCCGATGAACATGCAGCCCCCCACCCCCGCACAGAAAACCACCCCCGCTGGCAAAATTCTGCCTGATGCGGCGGTTGTGACCGCGGTGCGCCACTGGACTGACACGCTGTTTTCGTTCCGCATCACACGGCCCAGATCGCTGCGCTTTCGGTCTGGCGAATTCGTGATGATCGGACTGCTGAAAGATGATGGCCGCCCGTTGCTGCGCGCCTATTCCATCGCCTCGCCCAGCTGGGATGACGAACTGGAGTTCTACTCGATCAAGGTTCCGGATGGCCCGTTGACCTCTCGTCTGCAAAAGATCGTGCCGGGGGATGAAATCATCCTGCGGCCCAAACCTGTTGGCACGCTGGTCCATGATGCGCTGATCCCCGGCACGCGGCTGTGGCTGATCTGCACTGGCACCGGGGTCGCGCCGTTCGCATCGATCCTGCGCGATCCCGAAACGTGGGAGACGTATGAGACCGTCGTGCTGGCACATACCTGCCGCACCAATGCTGAGCTGAGCTATGGCCGTGAAATCGCCGAGGCGCTGCCCGCCGACCCGCTGATCGGCGATCTGGTCGGCAATCGCCTGCGGTATTATCCCACCACAACGCGTGAACCTTCGGCGCATGAAGGCCGGATCAGTGACCATATCAGGGACGGTTCGGTGTTCGCCGCACTGGGTCTGCCTGCCTGGGATCTGGCCAAAGACCGGGTGATGGTCTGCGGCAACCTTGCGCTCAACAAAGATGTCATGGGGCTGTGCAAGGCGGCGGGCCTGCGTGAGGGTGCCAACAGCGCCCCGGCCGAATTCGTGGTGGAAAAAGCCTTTGTCGACTGACTGGTGGGGCGTGTTGTCAGGCCTGCGCGCCCCAGGTTTCTTCGAATTCATGCATCAACTGCTGCGCAAAGCGCGCTGAGGCGACCGGCAGCGTGCGTTCGCGCAATTGCGCAAGATACAATGAGCCGAACGCGCTGCGCGGCACCTGCAACGGGCGGGAGACGAGATGCGCCTCAAGCTTTTCGGGGGGCAGGCCGATCGCCAGTTCAAAGGCGATGGCTTGGCTGTCGGCCACAAAATTGCGCAGCAGCACATAGCTTTCCGCCTCAATCGACGGCTCCAACCGTGCGGGAAGGCGGGCGGCGTAGCTGTCGAGGATCTGGCGCACCGCGTAGCTCCGGCTTGGCAAGGCCAGCGGGTAATCAAGGCAATCGCTCAGCCGCACCGCATCTTGTTGCGCCAGCGGATGATCGCGCGACATCAACGCCTGAATCGGCTGTGGCACGGCGCAGATGGTATGAAACTGGGCCGATTGCAGCGGCTCAAACACGATGACGAGGTCAGCGTCATAGCTCAGCAGCGCGTCCTGCGCCGCCTCTCCGTCGCGGATCATGATGTTGAACGTCACCTGCGGGAACTGCAGCTGATACAGCTTGATCTGGCTGGGCAGGAAATAGGGCAGCACCGCCTGGCTGCACGCGACCGACACATGCCCACGCCGCAGCCCCGACAGATCCGCAATGCGAGAGCTGAGCAGCTTTGCCTCAGCCAGATGCTTGCGCATCATGTCCACCAGCAGCTCACCCGAGGTGCTGAGCCGCACGCCGCGGCCCAGCCGGTCAAAGACCTCAACGCCCAATTCCTCCTCCAACGCCAGAATGCGCCGGTTCAACGCCGACGGCGTGATGCTGAGCTGTTCGGCCGCCTTTCGGATCGATCCGGCGCGGGCGATGGCGTCGACATAGCGGTAGACCTGAAGATTTCGCATGTGCAGCAGAGCCTTGAGTTGACCGGGACGTTTTACGTCGCATTGCACCCCGCAATTAGCACCACATTGCAGCATCCGACTTCGTCATAGTCAAGGAAATCGAAATTCGGAGCCAAGCACGCATGACTGTTTCCCATCTGAGCGCGTATGAAACCTCAATCGCTGACCGTGTGACCGAACGCGATTGGCTGGCCTTGGCGGCTGAGCTGATCCGCTGCGGCCAACCCCTGTCGGGCAACGCGCTGGACCCTGATCTGCCCGCTGCGCAGGAAGAGGCGATTGCCCACATGGTGGCGGGCCGTCTGCGCGGCATGGGCTTTGCGGTGGAGATGCCGGAAAAAACCCGCGGGCGCCCCAACGTGATCGGCCGCCTGAAGGGCGCGCGCCCCGGGCCCAGCCTGATGATCAACGACCATCTGGACACCTATCCAGTGGCTGAGCCGGGCAAATGGGACAAGACCAACTTTGACCCGTTTGATGCCACCCGCCACGGCGATCTGCTTTACGCCCGCGGCACGTCTGACACGCGCGGCAACATGGCCAGCGCATTGCTGGCGCTGGAGGTGGTGACCGCCGCCGCCCCCGATCTGGCCGGTGACCTGATCGCCTGCTTCACCGTTGATGAAGAACGCGACGGCGCTGATGGGTCAATTTATCTGACGCAGGAACTGGGGCTGAAGCCCGACTGGTCGATCACCGCAGAGCCGACCGCCTGGGGCGGGCCTGAAGGGCCGTGGGGCATGGCGATTTCCACCGCCAATTCGGGACACTGCATGGTGGAGGTCACTATCACCGGCGTGAAAGGCCACATCTGGCGCCCCGACATCATCGCCAACCCGATCCTTGAGGCAGGTCGCCTGCTTGGCGATCTGGAAGGCATGGCCTTTGATCATGTGCCCCACGCCTTCATGGGGCACACGCCGCCGATCTGTTCGGTCGTGCGCATCCGCGGCGGGCTGGTCGGCGAAATGCAGTTCTCTCCCGACACCTGCGTGATCACCCTCGCGGTGGTCGGCATCGTGCCGGGCATGACGCTGGACAGTGTTTTGGCCGACATCGGCGCCGTGGCGGACGCGCGGCTGGGCGGGTTGAACGACGTCTCCTGCACCGTGCGGCAGATCCCAGGGTCTCTGTTTGTCGATGGGACTGAGCCTGTGGACGCCGCCGCCGAACCAGTCGCGACCCTGGCCAGCGTCTATGCGGCCATGCAAGGCGAGGCCCCACGCATGAACCGCAAAAACGCCTTCAACGACACGATCCGGTTCAACGAGGCCGGGATCAACGCAGTGACCTTCGGCCCGGGTGAGGACGGATGGGCGGCGGACAATGAATGGATCTCGATACCCAAATCAGTGGCGGCGGCGCGGATCTATGCGGTGACCATCCTGCGGTTGCTTGGCGCACGGCCGTGACCGATTGGATCGGGGCCCTGCCGCGGCAGGTCCGGAGCTGGGCATTCAGGCGCGCCACGATCCTGTCGGCAATCACCGTTGTGTTGATGTTTGCCGCGTGGTGGTTCGTCACCGCGACCGGGCTGGCCAACAAGCTTTTCCTGCCTGCGCCTGATGCGGTGTGGCGCGCCTTTATGAAGGCGGTGATGAAGGGCTATCAGGGCAACACGCTGCAAATCCATGTCGGGGTCAGCCTGATGCGCATTCTGGCGGCGTTTTTTGCGGCGATCGTGGTTGGCGTGCCGCTGGGGATCTTGATGGGCGTGTCGCGCGATGCGCGCGCGCTGCTGAACCCGGTGGTCGAGTTTTACCGGCCACTGCCGCCGCTGGGCCTTTATACGCTGCTGGTGATGTGGCTGGGCATTGGCGAGGAAAGCAAGTTCGCGCTTTTGTTCCTTGCTGGCCTGCCGGGCATCATCATCACCACCACCCAGGCGGTCTGGAGCATAGATCCCGTCTATGTCCGCGCGGCGCAGGCGCTTGGCGCCTCGCGCACCCAGATGTTGCGCCACATCTTCCTGCCCGCCGCAGGGCCGACGATCCTGGCGGGCATGCGGATCTCGCTTGGCTTTATCTACACGGTGCTGGTCGCGGCTGAGATCGTCGCCGCCACCGCAGGCATCGGATGGATGATCTGGGATGCGGCGAAATTCCTGCTCAGCGATGTCGTGATCATGGGGCTGATCGTGCTCGGCCTGACCGGCGTTGCCCTTGACATGTGCCTCAGGGGGATCGGCGCGCTGCTGATGCCCTGGGTCGGCCGCGCGCGAAGATGACGCTGCGCCCCGACACCACCCGCTGCCGCCCCGACATGACCTCCTCCACAAGGAAAACACCGATGAAAAAGACCCTGTCGACCCTGGCTGCCACTCTGGCCACCACTCTGGCCATGACCACCGCAGTCGCCGCCCAGCAGGCGCCTAAAAAGGTGACGGTCGGGTATCTCAATCTGGTGAACGCGCAGCTGGTCACCAAAAACCTCGGGCTGATGGCCAAGCATATGCCGGGTGTTGAGATTGCCTACATCAAGGTTGGTGGCGGCGGCGACATGTTGCGCGCCATCGCGGCTGACCAGATCGATTTCGGCGGTCTAGGCAACCCGCCCGCCACCATCGCCGTTGCACGCGGCCTGCCGATCCAAGGCACGATGGTGCTGAACATGCTCGATTATGTTGAGGCGATGGTGGTGCGTGACAGCGCTGGCATCAAATCGTTCAAGGACCTGAGGGGCAAGACGCTGGCCGCGCCGTTCGGATCGACCACCCATTACCTGCTGATGCAGGCGCTAACCGACGAAGGCATCGACCCGGCGGACATGAAAATCCTTGATCTGCGCCCCGGCGACATTGCCGTCGCATGGGCCCGCGGCGACATCGACGCGGCCTGGTTCTGGGAGCCGAACCTCGACAAGGCGGTGAAGGATGGCGGGCACATCTTCATGACCTCTGGCCTCATGGAAAAACGTGGCTATCCGACCTGGGATGTCGGCGTGGTGATGAATGAATTTGCCGAGAAGTACCCCGCCTATGTCGAGAAATTCGTCGCTGCGGAATGTGAGGGCATCGCTTTCTGGATCGATCACCCCGCTGAAACCGCCGCGATCATCGCTGAGGAGCTGGAGCTGCCGCTTGACGACGCCACCCGCATGATGCGCGGCACTGAGGTGGTGCGCTGCGACAAGCAGTTGACCGCGCAGTATATCGGCACGTCAGACGCCCCCGGCGGCTTTGTCGACACCCTTGAAGCCACGGCGACCTTCCTGGTCAGCCGGGACCGTTTGCCTGAGGTTCCCGCCCGCGCGGTGTTCGAAAACTTCCTGCACCCCGAATACCTCGAAGCAGTCGTGGCGAAGTGATGAAAGCCCCCGGCAATATGTCCATAGGCGCGCTCAGGCGCGCCTATGCGGGCGGTGGGTTGACGGTGTCAGACGTTGCCCGCCAATTCCTGTCGCGCCTTGAAGGCCCTGATCAAGACAGCGTCTGGATATCAACCTGCGCGCCCGATCGCCTGCTGGCCGCTGCCGCAGCGCTGGACGCGCAAGTTGCGGATATGGACGCGCTGCCGCTGTTTGGTGTGCCATTTTCGGTCAAAGACAACATCGACGCGGAGGGGGAGCCGACCACCGCCGCTTGCCCCGGTTTCGCCTATCACGCAGTGCGTTCGGCCGAAGTGGTGGCGCGGGCGGTGGCGGCGGGCGCGCTTTATGTCGGCAAGACCAATCTGGACCAGTTCGCCACTGGGCTGGTCGGCGTGCGCTCGCCTTACGGCGTGCCCAAGAACCCGTTCAACGCCGATTACATCCCCGGTGGGTCATCGGCGGGCGCGGGGGTGTCGGTGTCCACTGGCATGGTCGGCTTTGCGTTCGGCACCGACACCGGCGGGTCAGGCCGCATCCCGGCCAGCTATAACGGCATCTATGGCCTGAAGCCCGCACCGGGGGATTGGAGCCGCGCCGGTCTGGTTTATGCCTGCCGCAGCTTCGACACGCCCACCGTCTTTGCCGCATCCCTGGACGACGTGATGGCGGTGGACGCGGTGGTGCGTGGCCATGACCGCGCCGACCCGTTCAGCCGCAACATCGCCCGCACGGATGTGCCCGCGCCGCGTGTCGCGCTGGCTGCACCTGGCCAGATCGACACCTTCGGCGACGCTGATGTCGCGGCCCTGTACCGCGCCGCCCATGCGCGCATCCTTGCCGCCTTTCCTGATGCGGCCGCGGCTGATCTTGCGCCGTTCCAGTCGGTCAATGATCTGATGTTCTTCGGCCCGTTTTTGGCTGAGCGTGACGTCTCAGTCGGTGATTTTCTTGATGCAAACCCCGATGGCTGCCACCCCGTGGTGCGTGACCTGATCCTGTCTAGCCGCGCCTATTCCGCCGCCGACGCCTATCGCGCGCTATATCGGTTGGCTGAGGCTGCGTGTGCCACCCGTGGGTTCTGGGATGGTGCCGACGTGCTGATCACCCCGACCGTCGGCGCGCTGGTGACCCGCGCGGCCATTGCGGCTGACCCGCTAGGGCCGAACTTCAACAACGGGCGCTATACGAATTTCGCCAATCCGCTGGGGCTGGCCGGTCTTGCGGTCCCGATGGGCCGCAGCGGGGCAGGCGTGCCATGGGGGGTGACGCTTTATGGCCTGCCTGAACGGATGGCGGCGCTGATGTCCGTGGCCCGCGCCATCTCGGCTGGACCACCCGATATAATCCCGGATCTTCAGGCAAAGGCCTGAGCATGGGCGCGCAGATCGCCGGAAGGCTGGCAATTTCCCCCCTTACCGTGAGCTGCCGCCAAGGTCTGCCGGGCATGACCGCCTGCCGCGCCTGACGCAAATCTTACCGCGGCAGGTGGAAAAACCGTTCACTGGCGCTGATCGGTATGTTCGGTCAGACGCACCCGCCGGAGGCGTGCAGGCTTGGTGGCGCCCCATTTCAGGGTCATTGCATGCCTGAGACACGGCCCTTCGGGCGCTGTGCGATCTGGACTTCAAGATCAAGGGCTGCGGGCCCTTTCAGCATTGTGCCCGGTCTGGCCGGAAACGCACCTCGCTCCGCGCTGGAAGTCGTGATTTTCCTCAAGCCTCACGAACCCGCCAACGCCGCCCAAACCGACCGGCAAGCCCGATCCAGACCACCGCGGCAGTCACCGCGGCATCAACACGCCCCTGAACGCGCCGATGGCAACGCGGGCCGCCTCCGCGCCGCTCCCATACGCCATGCATCCGGTCGCGTCATCATGTCTGACCCCAAGGACTGTGCCCCAAGGGTCGCTGTGGTGCGCGCGGCGCGCCCGATCATGATGTCGGCGCTGAGCGGTCAATGCGCAGTGGATCGCACGGCCACGGCCAGCCAGCGTCAAGATCAATGGATGCGCTGGACTGCCTAGGCTGAGGACTCATAACCAGAAGATGACGGTTGCAGCGATGCAGATGGCGCTCATGAACGTGTGGGCGCAGCGGTCAAAGCGCGTGGCGATCCTGCGCCAGTCCTTAAGCCTTCCGAACATGCGCTCGACCAGATTGCGCTGCTGGTAGATTTTGGCGTCGTAGGGGGGCGGCGCCCTGCGGTTCTTGCGCCCTGGAATGCAGGGCGTGATGTCCAGTTTGGACTGGGCGTGGCGGAACCAGTCGCGCCTCGACGCCCTTGTCGGCGATCAGGGTTTCGGCGTCCGGCAGCGCGGGCAAGACGGTCGCGCCGCCGCGATAGTCGCTGACTCGGCAGGCTATTGCACAGCAATCGACGAGAGGGGATCATCACGGTGTCGGTTGCCGCGCTCTCGGCGGCCAGAGTCGCGAATATCTGATCGAACACGCCGATCCTGCTCCACCTGATGAAGCGGTTGTACAGGGTCTTGTGCGGGCCGTAGGCGGCGGGGGCATCGCGCCACATCAGCCCGCCCCGGATCACATGGACCATGGCGCTGATCACCCGGCGGTCATCGACGCGCGGCACCCCGCGAGGCTTATTGGGCAAAAGCGGCTGCAGGCGCGAAAACTGGGCTTCTGTAAGCCAGAAGTGGTGATCAAACATGGCGAACCTTCCAACGTTTGAATCATAACCGGCAGTCAATAGGAATCCCTTTTATGGGTCCTGACCCTAGATCCGCTGAAACCTGTCGGCGCCCCTCTCATCGATGCTGCGCATCGACTGCCGGGCAACGATGCAGGCCGCCGGTGGGCGCGATGGGCGCTGCATCCCGTCTGAATTCGTCGCTGTGTCTGTGTGCCATGTCCGATCACCTTGATGGCGAGTATCGCTGTCAAGTAACCGGAACCAAATTGTGACAGGTCCAAGGAGGCTATCAAGCGCCTTCACGCTGAGCACAGGCGGCTCGGCGAGCGCGTCAACGCGATGTACATCGACAAGCTCGACGGCAAGATCGGTGGCGACTTCTACGACCAGATGGCGGGCCAATTGCGCGAGGAGCAGCGGCGCTTGCAGCGGGACATCGACCAGCACGAGAAGGCCAGGCAGTCCTACATGGACGAGGGCGCGTTGATTCTCGAACTCGCCCGCAATGCTCAGGCGCTGTTCAAACGCCAGCCCGCGCGCGAAAAGCGGCGGCTTCTCAATTTCGCAATTTCGAACTGCTTTTGGGAGGACGGGGAGGTCGCCGCAACCTTCCGTTAACCATTTGATTTATTGGCGAAAAAAATCAAAACTCACGCTCGCTTGAAGGCGGGCAGCGATGGCAATTTGTTGAAAAAAGAGATTTGGCTGGGGCGGCAATAGCCATAGGCGTGTAACAGCCCACCGCGAATCGTAAGCTATGCAATTGATATATAACGCTTGTGCGCAATGCCCCTTGATCAACCCGTCCCATCCTGTAACACTCAATCTCAAGTCTTTGGGTGGGTATATGGGTGGGTGGAGAAATGCCGAAGAAGGCGCTTGAGATGACCGCGCTTGATGTCAGGCGCTTGGAGACGCCCGGCCTTCATGCCGTTGGCGGCGTCGCGGGGCTGGTGCTGC
>JBLGAC010000053.1:0-28995 GCA_047610385.1 Paracoccaceae bacterium
GCCAAAGCCGCGCAGGCCGCTACTTTCAGCCGTTTTTCCGCTCTGTCAGTCGATAATGCCGGCAAAAGGGTTGGCTTCGCGCCCCTCCAGTTCGCGCGCCGCCATCACCAGTAGGTGGTTTATCGCGTGAAAACGACCGCCGTTCCGCCAGTTGTAAAGGTATTTCCGCACGGTTGTGGAGGGGGGGATCTCGCCGCAGCAACCGACACTGGCCGTCGGTTGCGGCGATGCATCAGATCAGATTCACCATATCGCGCAGGGCCGCCGTACGGGGACAGCCGAGGCACCTGAGGCCGGGCAGCGGCGGCGCTCAGCCCCCGTTCGTGCCCTGTGAGGTCGCTTGAATGGCGGCAGCATCGCCGGGCATGATCCCGGCGAGCAGTCTGGATCCACGACATCGGCGGCTCCATCCAGTTTCGTACCCAGTTGGGATCACAACCTGCTGGGACCGATTAGATCTTTTTGGGTTGAGTGCAAAGTGATGACATTATTCGACAGGCATATGTTCCAGTCAAACAAACCTGCTGTATAATTCATTGTTCAGTCTGCAATAAAGAAACATCAAACTTTTGGTGTTGAAAAAATGAATGGCGATGATTGTGCGTTTAAATTCGCTGCGCAGGCTGAAAAATTTTATATTAGGGAGAAAGTGATGGAGATGGTCTATTTTTCACACGGCGATTGCGAAAATGGGTACGATTTCTGCGTAATAATCAACATTTTCCAGTCTTGCTATCGCGAAAGAACTATAGTATTTCTGAGATGGCTATATCGATGGTGGTCTCTCCTGCTGTGAGCAGTGTGGATTTTTTTGGTGTGTTAAGAATCCCCTTTAGTACCACTTTCAGATAAATATACATTTTCCTGTTTGCATTAATTTGCGATGGTTTTGAACAGTCGAATCCGGCAGTGTAAATCGATGATGATATGGAGGCGCCGCCATCCCAGACAAATGGATTTACAGCTACCGTCGCGATATCTTTTCTATGATGACTCCCCAGAAACTCACTCATAACTCGAAAAAATGGAGAAATAGTTTTCCGGCACGCAACAATCAATTTACTGTTTACCTGCATGACGCGCGGAAGTTCGCTAAGAAAAATGGGCTTGTCGCAGAAAAATTTCAATCCATGATGCCAAAAATAAATCAAAGATCGTGTCCCCAACGGATAAGTTGTTGATTAGTGAGCTGGCAATCTATAATGATGTGTAATATAAAAAGAACTTTGTCAGGCCATTTAAAATATTGCCGAATTTAGATCTGCCCCGATGATCTTGCTTGTTTCAAACAATCGCGTAGCAATCGCACGGGCTACTGCACCGGTACCACACGCAACATTCAGCATGTGCATTTTTTGTGGCAACGAAATACAACGCGACGTTGCCTCAGCTATAGTTGTAAATATGTCGAGGACTGATTCGCGATTTTGGTTGTTTACGGCTTTCGAGGACAAGCCAAATTCTTTTGGCATATCAAAATACCTCAAGATCACAAAGTTGACTAAATTTCAGATTTTTGACTATGAATAAGCCTTGCCGTCAGAAACCTGTGAAAGGCCAACGACGAAATTGGCAATAAAGCTTGTGTGAAGTTTGGTCAAAATTGGCGTGGACTGTGGCGATTTGAAAGATCGGATCGGGGCAGTTGAACTGCTACAATTTTTGTAGACACTAATGGGAAGCTGTAATTAATTAGTTATAAATTTTATTTTAGTAAGCATAAATTTATAAAAAACTTCATATTTTGGCTATGCAGCATTATTTAAAACACACGCTGGAATGTAATATCGGGAGGTTGCAGCGCCTGTTGGTCGATCGAAACACCATTTTAAAAATATAATAGGCCAGTAAATTTCATGATAGTTCAGCGTTGCGGAAGTTATTTTTATCATTGAATGAAAAAAAGGCCACCCGCAAAGTGCTATCGTACCCACAATCACGCCCGAGCGAATGTATTTGATTACATCGAGCGTTTCTAATTTCACGCCGTCGATATTCAAAGCTGAGCCATTTTGGCCCCACGCAGTTTGAGGCCATTGCAATGCAGGCTTAACCCGGTGTCCACGAAACCTGCAGCAGTTCAATGCAGCCGTGCAATCTGGCAACAGTCCCACCTTGCCGAGCGCGCCGGACAAAAAATCGTGTTCTGGCGCCAGTTCTCAGAACTTGGCATGACGGGTCACCGCGTCGATGGCTGGTTTCGCATCCAGCTTGGCCTCGGTATTGAAAATACCTAAGACACCTTCAAGAAGTTAATCGTACCATTAATTTAATTAATTGGCCATCTCGGGCATTTAAACATGCGCGGTCGGGTGATAGTTGTGCGTCAATGTCCTGAGCCAGCTCGATCAAGGTATCTTCACCCTTGATCGCGGCAACGGCCATCTTTGCCTTGAGTGGCGGACTGTGGTTCCGGCGCGGTCGCCTCGTGATCGTCTTCTCCTCGCTCGTGGCAACCATGCTGCCGTGGTGCGGTATCGGTAATTACAGAAGGTACGTGCGTTAGCATAGCGGCGTGGATGGCACGCTATCGCCAGACGCGGTGCCAAGTGGCGTCGGGCGCGGTCGGCGCGCAGGGCTCGACCTCTGCCAAATTCGGGAAGGCCATGGGGTGCCTTGCGCGATGCGTTCAATGCTCATCCGTTGGCCAATGGTGCCAGGGTCCGTGGAGCGAAAGGGCGATCAGGCGCGGGTCGCAGCTCACAAGGGACTGGACTTTGTGCTGGTCGACCTTGGTAAAATTATCGACAAAGGTGATGCAGCCACGCGCGCAGGGCATCCTGAGGAACTGTCCGCCCTTCTGTGTATCTGTGATCTGGCCCATGCTTCGTAAGATGAGCATGGAGGATGACGATTTCCCAAGACCTGCTGGACGAACGTCTGAAGGGCTGCGAGCTGCCTGAGGACCTGCTTGGCGATGCCGGGCTGATGAAGGAGCTGAAGATCAAGCTGATGGAACGGATGCTTGGAGCGGAGTTGACCACGCATCCACTGCCCGGCAGCGCATTGTGGAGCAATGTCCCGAGAGGGTGGGCTACGAGGAAGGTGCCGATGCGCCCCCGGGTCAGTCGAACCGGCGCAACGGCGCCAGCCGCAAACGCCTGAAGGGCCAGAACGGCGCCCTGCCGATCACCGTGCCCCGCGATCGGGACGGCAGCTTTGAGCCAGAGTTGGTCAAAAAGGACCAGGCCCGGATTGACGGCATGGATGACAAGATCATCGGTCTCTGCTCCGCCGGCCTGACGGTGCGCGACATCCCCGCCCATCTCGGGGAAGTCTACGGCCGACCTCGCTCGCAGGCATTGCTGCGCACTACCCTGCCGGGCAGCAGATCAGCCGCGTCACCGACGCGGTGCGGGGCGAGGTCCGCGAATGGCAATCCCGGGCGCTGGATCGCATGTATCCGATTGCCATCTTCGATGCCTTGCGGGTCAAAATCCGCAATGCGGACAGTCGGATGATCAAAAACAAGGCCGTCTACATCGCACTCGGAGTCAGCAGGGACGGCGTGCGCGAGGTCTTTGGCCTTTAGCCTTTCGACCAGTCCAATCATTTGACTACCAGCTAACAGATCACCGAGAACGAAGATGCCAAATTCTAGCCCTCAGTTATTAACAATCCGATCCAGATGCCGTGGCCCAGACCTGCATCATGCATCTGGTGCGCCACAGTTTGAACTTCTGCGCCTGGAAGGATCGGAAAATCGTGGCCGCCGATCTGCGCCGAATTTACGGGGCCGCCACCGCCGATCAGGCTGCTGCCGAACTCGATGCATTCGAGGAAAAATGGGCCGGAAAATACGCGTCCATCGCCCCGGCATGGCGACGGGCATGGCAGGAGGTAATCGCGTTCTTCGCCTTCGATCCAAAAATTCGCAAGATCATCTACACGACAAACGCGCGCTCTCAGCGAATTCAAATATTGTTTTGCCTAGCAACGATAAAAAGCCTGAACCGCGTCATCCGCAAATCCATCAAGACATGGGGCTTGTTCCCAACCGAGGACGCAGCCCTGAAGTTGATCTACCTTGCAATCCGCAAGTTCGAGAAAGGCGGTAGAAATGTCCGGAGTTGGTATGCCGTGCGCAATTATATTTGACGACCGCCTCAATGCGTGACCGTATCTGCAACCCGCATGGGCCGGGCCGGATACACAGAATTCAGGAAACTCCCCGGCAGATCATTGGCGACGAGAAAGCGGCGATCAAAATCCGCACCCTGCCGTTTCACGGCAGGCTGTGGGGACGAAATATCTGGGGGGTGATGAGGCCGTCTGCCTCCCGCCTTGGCTAAGGATACAATAGCTTTTGGGCCTGTGGCTGGCTCGCCGTCCTGATCGGGCCCGATGCACGTTTCAACGACGCCCTGAACCTGGAATGCGCCGATTGTTGTCTGGTGACCGTCGATGCAAGCCGTTGCAGGGCAGCGCGCACCATGACCATCGCCCGCTGCACCCCAACCTGCCTGACTGCATCGAGCCCGAGGTGGGGTCTTTGCCGGGGGGGGCAGAGGGGCGGCCCCAACACGACGTCAAAATGGGCAGCGAGTCCGTCCTCAGGGCGCAGCTGGTTTGGGCTGGCGCTGTGACGGCAAAAACGCGCTTGGTCAGCACGCCCTGCGCCACACTTATGCGTTCGTGCAAGGCCAAGCAGGCGTCACCATGGAGGAGGTCATAAACGCGGAGATGTTGTGCGCCATGAATTTCAAAATCGTGGATGTATGAGGGCTGGGGATCAAAATGATAGCGTTAAATAGATGATTTATATTTCATAATAATTTTGTATTTAATGCGAATTAACCATTTATTTATATCACTTTTCAATAACAAATTTAAAATTATTTTTTTAATGACTTTTTTGATTACAATAAAGCGATTTTACATTTCTTGATTTCAATCAGGCCTTGGATTCAATCCAAGGCCCCCAAGGGCGCAGCCCCGGGCAGGCGCGCGCGGTCAGTCGTAGGTGACGACGCTGGTGACGCCGGGGGCGTCGGGGCTGAGCAGGTGGTCGAGCGCGCGGGGCAGATCGGCGAAACGCGCCGCGCCGCCAATCAGGGCGTCCAAGGCGGGGTCCTCGGCCAGAAGTCGCGCGGCAACGCCCATGCGGCGGCGATAATCCCACCGCGGCGCGCGGTCGGGCGGGATGCGGCCGACCTGGCTGGACAGGATGCGCAGCCGCTTGGAATGAAACGCCCCCCCCAGCGGCAGCGGCGTCGTGCCCGACCCGTGCCAGCCGACGCTGACCAAAGTTCCTTCGAGGCCCAGCATGCCCAGTCCCGCCGCCATCCCGCCCGCTGTGGCGCTGCATTCAAGGACCACGTCCATGTCCTGCGGCGTCTGATCACGCCCGACCTCAAGAAAAGTCACGGCGAGTTCACTCGCGATCCTGGCGCGCGCCGCTATGGTGTCGGTCAGAAAAACCTGTGCCCCGGGGTGGCGGGCTGCAAGCCGCGCCACGAGGCAGCCGACCGCCCCTGCGCCGATCACCGCGACCCGGTCGCCGGGGCCGATCCGCGCGTCCCATATGGCGTTGAGCGCGGTCTCCATGTTCGCGGTCAGGGTGGCGCGGGCGGGTGGCAGGCCGGGGGGCAGCGGCAAAAGCATCGCCGGGTCCGCCCGGAAATGCGTCTGATGAGGGTGGAGCGCGAAGACATGACGGTCGATCAGATGCGGGGGGCCTTGCTCAACCACACCAACGGCGCAGTAGCCGTATTTGACGGGGAAGGGAAAATCGCCCTCCTGCGCCGGGCCGCGCATGGCGGCGTGTTGATCGCCGGGCACCCGGCCCGCGCGCACCAGCCGTTCAGTGCCGCGCGACAGGGCCGAATGGGTCATGCGCACCAGCGCCGCGCCGGTTCCCAAAGCCGCGGGCCGCAGTTCGGAGACCCCCGGCGCGATATGCCACAGCGCCAAAGGCGCTTCGGCACCATCGCCCGCTTTGATCTTTGCGCCGGTCATACCATGTTCCTCGCTGCATTGCGGTTCCTGCCGCACCCCATGCACCTTAGTCCTCGTCCCGGACCGGTCCAGCGCCGTGTCCCCGCCTCGCCGGAGCCATTGAGATGACCGACGCCGCTTATCTGCCGCTGCCGGGCACCGCCGGGGACGCCGCAACCACCCCCGCCCGATTGCAGCGCCGCCGAGATCTGACCCGCCGCCGCATCACCGTTGCGGCGCTGAACCTGACCACGCTGGCGCTGGTGATGTGGGGCGCGGCCAAGGTGTTCGGCGTCGGGGGTTGGAGCTTTACGGACATCATCATCATCGCCTGCGTCGCGTTTGGCGCGCCCTGGACCATCATGGGCGTGTGGAACGCGCTGATCGGGCTGTGGCTTTTGCATGGCGTGCGCGGCGGCATGGCCCGCGCCGCGCCCCATCTTGCTGCTGGCGACGGCGACGCCCCGATCCGCCTGACCACCGCGATTGCCATGACTTTGCGCAATGAACCGCCCGCGCGTGCGCTGGCGCGGTTGGCGGAGGTGCGCCGCTCCTTGGATGCGACCGGGCAGGGGGCGCATTACAAGCTGTTCGTGCTGTCGGACACCGACGACCCCGCCATCGCGGCTGAGGAAGAGGCCGCGATGGCCCGCCTCTCCCTTGGCCTGCGCGGTGCCGTATATCGCCGCCGCGCAACGAACGAAGGGTTCAAGGCTGGCAACATCCGCGATTTCCTGCGTGGGCCGGGCAAGGGCTTTGATCTGTTCCTGCCGCTCGACAGTGACAGCCTGATGTCGGGCGGTGCGATCCTGCGCATGACCCGGATCATGCAGGCCCATCCGATGATCGGCATTCTGCAATCCTTGGTGGTTGGCGCCCCATCGCGCAGCGCCTTTGCGCGGATATTCCAATTTGGTATGCGCGCAGGCATGCGCAGCTTTACCTTGGGGGCTGCGTGGTGGCATGGCGATTGCGGGCCGTTCTGGGGCCACAATGCGCTGGTGCGCGTTGCTCCGTTCCGCGCCCGCTGCCGTCTGCCGGTGCTGCCGGGCAAACCGCCGCTGGGCGGGCACATCCTGTCCCATGACCAGATCGAGGCCGCCTTGATGCGCCGCGCGGGCTATGAGGTTCGCGTGCTGCCGATCGAAGGTGAGAGCTGGGAGGAAAACCCGCCGAGCCTGCTGGATTTCACCCGCCGCGATCTGCGCTGGTGCCAGGGCAACATGCAGTATCTCAAGCTCATGCGCCTGCGCGGGCTGAAACCCATGAGCCGCTTTCAGGTCTTCGCCGCCGTGATGATGTATTTCGGTGCGCCGGCATGGATGCTGATGACCGCCGCGGCGGCCGCCAAGATTGCTGAGGGGGACGGCGCGCAGGTCAATCTGGCGTTCGGGCTGGCGATGTTCGTGGTGATGTTTGCCATGTCGCTGGTGCCTAAAGTGGCGGGCTGGATCGACGTGGCGCTGACCCCGGGGGGCGTGGCGCGCTATGGCGGGGCATGGCGATTCATGGCCGGCGCGGCATTGGAAACGCTGTTTTCTATCCTGTTGGCACCCGCGGCCGCATTTCAGGTGACGGTGTTCCTGATCGGGCTGCTGGGCTTTGGCCGGTCCGTGATCTGGGGCGGGCAGCAGCGCGATGCGCGCAGCCTGCCATGGGCGGCGGCGGCGCGTGGGCTGTGGCCACAGACGCTGTTCGGGCTGGTGCTGGCAGCTGTGGTGCTGGTCGGCGCGCCGCAGGCGCTGCCTTGGTCGGCGCCGGTGCTTGCGGGCCTGATCCTTGCGATCCCGTTCGGGGTGCTGAGCGCGCATCCCGCCTTGGGTGCCGCGCTGACCCGCGCCGGGATCTGCGCGATCCCGGACGAACGCGCCCCAACGCCTGAGCTGCGGGCGGTGTTCGACGGGCTGGCCCCGGTGGAAACCCCGCGCGCGGCGTGACGCTGGGGCCTCGCGCAACGTTTTTTTTCCACATGTTTACATTGCGCTTACCATTCTAAGCGACGGTGCCATTAACGGCGCCGCGGACTTCCTCCGCCGCCTGAAATGGCGAGCGGGAGGCGCGTTTACACCTTGGCATATGACGCGGCACTGACGGGCGGGCTGATTGGCGGCTCCATTGCCCTTGGGTTCTGGTCCGTGACGTTCACAGGGCTCGACCGCCGCTTTCCCGGTTTGCTCGGCTCAGGCGGCGCCGTGTCGCTGATCGCGTTGTGCCTTTGGTTCGACGGCTGGATCGCCATGGCCCTGATGGCGTTCTGCGCGGGGCTTTCTGGTCTTTTGATGCTGGGCGGCGGCGGGCGTGGCCCGAGGCGCGCGCCCCACATGGCGGCCCGTGCGGTGCCGCGGCGCGCGGATGCCTGGGGCTTTGCGCCTTTGCCGCCCCGCACTGCTTTTTCCGCAAGGTCCGCCCATCGGCCGCTCACGACAGTGAGATCCAGACCCAATTGATGAATTTTCGGCACCTCCCCGCCGTGTGAAGACAGGATTTTTGACCATGACCCGGATCTCAATTGCCGCATTTTGCGCCGCAACGCTTGTGTGCGGCCCCCTGTCGGCAGCGCCCATGGAATGGGACATCGGCGCCGGTGGCAACGGCCATTGGTATGAACTGATCGCAGGCCCCTCCGTCACCTGGGCTGAGGCTGCGGGCACCGCGGCGGGCCTGGATCATCTGGGACGCATCGGCCATCTGGCGACGGTGACTTCGGCTGAGGAATGGGCGTTTCTGGTTGATGCCGTGAACCCCGGCGGTGCGCGCGCATGGCTCGGCGGCTCGGATGCAGCGGACGAAGGCGTGTGGCGCTGGGCGGTCGGTCCCGAGGCGGGAGAGACGTTCTGGATCGGCGGCAGCGGCGGTGTCGCCGCGGGGTTCCACGCCTGGAACCCGCGTGAGCCGAACAATGCCAGCAATGAGGATTACATGGCCGGTTGGTGGACGCCCGGCCAGTGGAATGACCTTGGCGAGAGCTGGAGCATTGGCGCTTATGTGGTGGAGTTCAGCGCTGTCGCCGTGCCGGTGCCCGCGTCAATGCCGCTGATGCTGGGGGCGGTCGGCGTGCTGGCGCTGACCCTGCGCAGACGCAAGGGCTGACCGGGGTCAGTCGCGGCGCGCGTCCTCAGCGCGCGCCAACATCTTGGCAATGCGCATGAACCGGGCAAAGGCGATGACGGCTGCAAAGGCCACCCCCTTCCAGCCGCCGAAAATATGCCGCCGCCCGATCAGCCCCTTGGCCATCACCAGCGGAAATTCCACCCAGAACCGTGCCAGCAGCATGGCGCGGGACCGATGGCGCGCGGTCTCAGCCTGAAACGTGGAATAGCGGTTCTGCTTCTCGATCAACGCGTGCCAGGTCAGGAAGGGGAAATGGTGGATCGGCGCGCGCAGGCGGTGCAGGGGACCGGTCGTCTCCACCCGGTCAAACAGCGGGTGGTCGCGGTAGCGCCCGGCATCGCGGTGATACAGCCGCACCACCTCATAATCATTGGCGAAGGGCCGCGGGCGGTCATCGCCGGGATAAACGTTGAGGATGCGTATCCGGAACCCGGCAGGCGCGGGACCGGGAATGAGCGCGGCGCGGATTTCCGCGGCAAGCGCGTCGGTCACCACTTCGTCGGCGTCCACATTCAGCAGCCACGGGCCTGTGCACTGATCCTCGGCAAAGCGCTTTTGCCCGCCGTAGCCGTCAAAATCGCGGGTCAGCACCTTGGCACCCGCTGCCTTGGCAATGGCAACGGTCGCGTCGCGGGACCCGCTGTCGACCACGATCACCTCCTCAGCCAACCCATGAAGGGCGGCGAGGGTGCGCCCAAGGCGGGCCGCCTCGTCCTTGACGATCAGGAACGCGGACAGACCGGGCACAGGGCCGGGCGGCGGCTTGGGGGCGGATGTCACGCGCGGTGTCTCTCCTCAGCGCGCTTCGGGGCGCCGGTTCCGGGGGGCAATCATAGGGGCGGGGACTGGCGCAGGCCATGGGTGATTCTCTGCGCGCCCAAACCGGGCCGCCGCGCCCGCCGCACCATTGTTTCGCCCGCGGACGGGTTTGTGGAACTTCGTTCGCCGCTGCGCGCGCCTGCGTCGCGACGCCGCTGTCACCCGCGATGCCGCGCCGCAGCAGATCGGGGTCTGTGTTGTTGTTCTTTCAATCGCTGATGGGGTATTGCGTGCATCGACACCGTATTGAAACGACGCGGAGCGCCCTTGCGCCCCGATCAGCCCGAGAGAGCGACATGACCTTCAGCAACAATGCGCCGATCCCAGAACTGTTCGTATCGCCGGAGAGCGCTGCGAAACTGAAGGTTGAGGCCGGAAATCTTCCGTCCTGGGATCTGACCGAGCGTCAGGTCTGCGATCTCGAACTGCTGATGAATGGTGGCTTCAACCCGCTCAAGGGCTTCATGTCTGAGGCTGATTACGACAGCGTTGTTGAGACGATGCGCTTGGCGGATGGGTCGCTCTGGCCGATGCCGATCACGCTCGACGTCTCCGAAGATTTCGCCAAAATCGTGGAGCCGGGGCAGGACATCGCCCTGCGCGACGCTGAGGGCGTGATCCTCGCGATTCTGTCGGTCACTGACGCCTGGACCCCGAACAAACCGCGCGAGGCCGAGATGGTCTTTGGCGCCGATGATCTCGCGCATCCGGCGGTCAACTACCTGCACCACCAGGCGGGCAAGGTCTATCTGGGCGGCCCGATCACCGGCATCCAGGCGCCGGTGCATTATGATTACCGCTCACGCCGTGACACGCCGAACGAATTGCGCGCCTTCTTCCGCAAAATGGGCTGGCGCCGGATTGTGGCGTTCCAGACGCGCAACCCGCTGCACCGCGCGCATCAGGAACTAACCTTCCGCGCCGCACGCGAAGCGCAGGCCAACCTGCTGATCCACCCCGTCGTTGGCATGACCAAGCCGGGCGACATCGACCATTTCACCCGCGTGCGCTGCTATGAGGCCGTGCTCGACAAATATCCCCAGTCGACCACGTCGCTGTCGCTGCTTAATCTTGCGATGCGCATGGCTGGCCCGCGCGAAGCGCTGTGGCATGCTCTGATTCGCCGCAACCATGGCTGCACCCACTTCATCGTTGGGCGCGATCATGCCGGTCCGGGCAAGAATTCGGCTGGTGAGGATTTCTACGGCCCCTATGATGCGCAGGAATTGGTGACCCAGTTCGCCGACGAAATTGGCATTGAGATGCTGCCCTTCAAGCACATGGTTTATGTGCAGGAAAAGGCGCAGTACGAACCCGCGGATGAGGTCGAAAAGGGCATGACTGTCCTCAACATCTCAGGCACTGAACTGCGCCGTCGTCTGTCCGAAGGGCTGGAGATCCCTGAGTGGTTCTCATTCCCCGAAGTGGTCAAAGAACTGCGCCGCACCAAGCCGCCGCGCGCCCAGCAGGGCTTCACGGTGTTTCTGACCGGGCTGTCAGGGTCAGGCAAATCGACCATCGCCAACGCGCTGATGGTGAAGCTGATGGAGCTGGGCGGTCGCCCGGTGACGCTGCTTGACGGCGATGTGGTGCGCAAGCATCTGTCGTCGGAGCTCGGATTCTCAAAAGAGCACCGCGACATCAACATCAAGCGCATCGGTTATGTGGCGTCTGAGATCACCAAGAACGGCGGCATTGCGATCTGCGCGCCGATCGCGCCCTACACCGCCACCCGCCGCGCGGTGCGTGAGATGATCGAATCCTACGGTGCCTTCGTCGAGGTCCATGTGGCGACCTCGCTTGAGGAATGCGAACGCCGCGACCGCAAGGGTCTTTATAAGCTGGCGCGTGAGGGTAAGATCAAGGAATTCACCGGGATTTCAGACCCCTATGAGGCGCCAACCGCCGCCGAACTGGTGGTCGAAACCGAAGGCGCTGAGGTGGACAACTGCGCCCACCGTGTGCTGCTGAAGCTTGAAAGCCTTGGCCTTATCAACTGATCCCCAAGCCTGCGTGCGGACCGCAAAGGGCGGCGCGAAAGCGCCGCCCTTTTTTTATCGCGGCGGTTCCAGAGAAATCTGCACACCTGCACGAAATTTGATGAAATCGGCAGATGAGCGGCTGTTCATCGGATTCCGTTAGTCATTGAAAAACACCTCCCCGCGATACTCGCGTCGTGCGTTGGCCACGGCAGGCGCGACAGGACCAAAAGTCAGGAGGATCGTCGCTGATGAACGCACCTGTGGAAACGGGACAGATCGGCGAGGCTGAGATCGCCTTTGATGCAGCCCATGGCACGGCGCTCGCCGCCATAGAGGAAGCTGTGCGCCGGGGCATTCCGCCAGAACCTCGGGCATTTGAGGTTTTGTTCCGCTATGTCAGCGAGCCTGAAGATCCTGTCAGCAAGATGGTCGAGGTTGTCTTTGCCGACGAAGAAAAACCGGCGCTGTCCGCGATTGAACGTATTTACGAAGAACATATGACCCTTGGCCGGCAGCCTGTGCGCGTGTTGCGCATCGGAGAGCGGTTGGACAGTGAATTGCAGGACATTGCTGAGCTGGTCGCGGAGCGGGTCAAATCGGATGGCCAATTCGTTGGACAGTTGGCGCGCGCACGCGATGGGTTTTCGGTGCTCTCACGCCCATCCACCGTCAAGCAGACGCTGCGCGATCTTGTCGAGAATTCAGAGCGTTACCAAGCCCGCGTGACCCGTTTCGCCACGGATCTGGAGGCCGCGCATCGCGAGGTCGAAGACCTGACGCGTGAGTTGAAACTGGTGCGTGAAAGCGCGTTCCTCGACCATCTCACCGGGGTCCCGAATCGACGACGCCTTGATGCGGTGCTGGAGACCGAGATTTCCGCGACCGAATCCCGTGGCCCGATGTGCTTTGTGCTGGGCGATCTGGACCACTTCAAAAAGCTCAATGACAAATACGGCCATGCGGTCGGGGACTCGGTGTTGAAGCAATTCGCCAAGATCCTGCGCCAGAACGTAAAGGGCAAGGACACGCCCGCCCGCTGGGGCGGTGAGGAATTCGCGCTGGTTCTGCCAGCCACCAACCTGATCGGCGCGCGCCACATCACGGAACGCATCCGCCAACAGCTCGCCGGCCGCGATTTTGTGATCACCGGCACCCGTGAGCCGATCGGCATCGTCACCGCATCCTTTGGCCTGACGCAGCTGCGCGTGGGCGAAACTGCGGCCGATCTTGTCGGGCGCGCCGACAAACTCCTCTATGAGGCCAAGGAAAGTGGCCGCAACCGGGTGGTGAGCAGGGAGTGACCTGCGCCGCGTCTCCGCCCGCGGGCAAGGTGCGGGTTTCAACGGGCTGATTTGGGCGACCATGCACAGCGCATCGTGGAGCTGCCGCCGGTCCTGCGCACTCAGCTTTTGGGCGATCTGCGCCCGAACCAGGCTGCGTGCATTGGCGATCGGCCCGCAGCGGTCGGTTTCATCGGTCATCATGCGCGCCGTGCCGGGACTGGTGAGACGGCCACGACGTGTGAACAGCCCAGACTGCGCGCTGCTGGTCAGCGCCCGCCAAACCTGGCGATTGATGGCCTGTGGGACGCTTTCTGGCAGCGTAAGGCGGCTGGCGGGCATGGGCGCGGTTTTCTTGCCTGAACGCGGTGGGCGGGCCGAAAGCGCATGCCGACGTTGACAGCGCAGGCCCGGCAGCCGACATAATTGCTGATTGCAGATGAACCGAAAGGCGGCACCATGGCCGATCAACGCCCCCCACCCGCGAAGGTAGATGCGCTCGATCCGCGCGGCGTGATCGGTGAGGCTTATCGCATAGACGGGATCACGCCCGAAGATTGCCGCTCGATCTTTTTCGATTGGGCGCTGGGACGCGGTGAAGCCGAAGGTGACCCGGATGCGGCGGCGGGGCTGCTCGCGCGTCATGAACCGGCCTATCCCGACCATCCGATGACCGAGGTGCTGCGCGAAGGGCGCCGAGAGCTGCGCCCGCCCGCCCGGCGTCGTGGCCGCCAGCGACCCGGCGGGCAGGGCGATGTGCCCCGCTGACAGTGACGCTGAGGGCGCACGTTAGTATTAAACCCTCAGATCCATTGGAAAATGGCGAAGCTGGCGCATGAGATGTGATTGATCTTATTGGCCGTTTGAACAGCGCTTAGTCTGCGTGTTTCATACCGCTGTGATCCGTGGCGTGGCTGAGGCTGCCTGCCTGCTCATCCTTGCCTCTGCCCCTGTCGATGAGGACGCGCGCCGCAGCTTTGCGCCGGGACTGAGCTTTCATCTGGCCAGCGCCGCGTTGGCCGGGGAAATCGCAGTCATCAACGGCCCTGACAATCTTGGCGCGCACGCCGATCAGCGTTGTTGACGCAGACATCCTGTGCATGTTCGGTGTCGCCAGCCTGTGGAATGGCGCCATGTCGACGTTGGTGCGCACAGGCTCTTGAATCGGCTTCACGCATCTTTCTGCGGAGCTGCAGTTGCCGATGGGGCGGCGATGTGGCTTGCGGATATCGGCATGATCGGCGTTCCCGCGGCCAGCCCTTTGCTGAAAATGGGGCACTCGAATGCCGAGCTGAAGCGCAGTCACGGTCTTGCCTGATGTACGGCGCCCGATGGCCCGTGAGGAAATATTCGTGAGCCTTGTTCGCGGTCAGGTCACTGCTTGGTGCCCATGGGGGAAATATGTGGATATAAATTTATCTAAGTAAAAAATTACTCACTGAACTTTATGACGCCTTTTTGAAATTTTTTCAAATACGTTTCATGTTTTTAAACTATCATCCAAACTATTAATATATTTAGTAGGATATTATTTCTGTAGTGAAATCTGTATCGGGTGAAAGTTATGCCCAATATCACATTTGGCGATCTGGAAATTTAGATCACTGATCATAAATATCGCACCAATCCCCAATCCAAGACATCGGTGAATCTGAGCGCCAAGCGGTCCCTGACTGATCCCGGCAAAGCTGAAACCAGATTGCACCATTTATGACAAAGGGCTGGCCCCCCGCGGGGGCCAGCCCTTTTTGGCTCAGCGCCCGGGCACTTCCAATCAGCTCAGCGCGGCGCAGAACCGCTGGATGCGGGTGCAGGCCTCGGTCAGCGCCTCATCGAAGGTGGCGTAGGACACGCGGAACGCCGGGGATGCGCCGAAGGCCGCGCCATGGACCACCGCCACGCCTTCGGTTTCCAGCAGCTCGCCGGCAAAATCCTCGTCGGTTTCGATGACCTTGCCGGACGGCGTGGTCTTGCCGATCAGCCCCTTGATCGAGGGGTACACATAGAACGCGCCCTCGGGCTCGGGGCACTCCATGCCGTCGATCGCGCGCAGCATTCCGACCACCAGATCGCGGCGGCGGCGGAAATGGGTCAGACGCTCGGCCAGAAAATCCTGCGGGCCGGTCAGCGCCTCAAGGGCGGCGTACTGGCTGATTGAGCAGGGGTTTGATGTGCTCTGCGACTGGATTTTGCCCATCGCCTTGATCAATTCCACCGGCCCGGCAGCATAACCGATGCGCCAGCCGGTCATGGCATAGGCCTTGGACACGCCGTTGCAGGTCAGCGTGCGGTCATAAAGACCCGGCTCTACCTGCGCGGGGGTGCAGAACACGAAGGGCGCGTAGCTCAGGTGCTCATACATGTCGTCGGACATGATCCAGACATGCGGATGGCGCATCAGCACGTCGGTCAGCGCCTTCAGCTCATCGCGCGTGTATCCCGCGCCCGTCGGGTTGGACGGAGAGTTGAAGATCAGCCATTTGGACTTGGGCGTGATCGCGGCCTCAAGCTGGGCGGGGGTGATTTTGAAGCCACTTTCGATCCCGGCCTCAACGGCGACGGGTTCGCCGCCCGCAAGCAGCACCATGTCGGGATACGACACCCAGTAGGGCGCGGGGATGATCACCTCATCGCCGGGGTTCAGGGTCGCGACCAGCGCGTTGTACAGGATCTGCTTGCCGCCGGTGCCGACGGTGACCTGCGCGGGGGTGTAGGTCAGTTCATTTTCGCGCAGGAACTTGTCGCAGATCGCCTGCTTCAGCTCTGGGATGCCGTCGACGGCGGTGTATTTGGTTTTGCCCTCGTCGATGGCGCGCTTGGCGGCGTCCTTGATGTTCTGGGGCGTGTCGAAATCGGGCTCTCCGGCGCCGAGACCGATCACATCCCGGCCCGCGGCCTTAAGCTCACGCGCCTTGCTGGTCACCGCGATGGTGGCCGAGGGTTTCACGCGTGCGAGGCTGTCGGCGAGGAATGCCATGGGGAGGTCTCCCTGTTTCTGGCGGTCATGAAATGGCGTCCGGCGGCACCTTAGCCGCGCCGGGACAGGCGTGTTTACGCCGATGCCGGACATGGAGCAAGCGATGCACGCCAGCGCGACAGGCCGCAACCGCCTTGTCCGCCGAGCTGAAGCTTGCAGCATTCACACGTGTTCAGCGTTGCGGCGCAATATGGTTGCACCAGGCGCATCTTGCCGTGTGCCGTCATCTGCGCGCTTTCGTCGCCCGGCCTGAACCCATGGCCCACATCGTCACCCCAAGCGCGCCGCGCGCCTGCGCCGCAACTGCGCCCAGACCCGCCCGTCGATGATCACCAGCCCCAGGATGATCAGCGCAAGGCCCAGCAGCGCTCCCGGCCCGACCCGTTCCTTCAGCACCCAGGCACCGATCAGAATGGCCATGGGCGGGATGATCATCGTCACCAGCATCAGGTTCGCCGGGCCCGCCAAGGCCAGCACCCTGTAGTACAAAAGATACGCCCCCGCCGTGCCCACCAGCGACAGCCATGCAAGCGCGCCCCAGCCCGGTGCGCTCATCGCCAGGGTCGGCGTGCCTTCGATCATCAGCGCGGCGGGCAGGATCCAGACCGTTGCGCAGCCGGTCATCCCCGCCGCTGCGGCCACCGGGTGCAGGCCCGTCAGGCGCAGGCGCGCCCACACCGACGCAAACGCATAGGCCACGGCCGCGCCGATCACCGCCAATTGCCCCAGGCTGCGCGGGTCCAGCCCCGCCACCGCGCCCGGCCCGACCGCTGCTGCAACGCCGCACAGCCCGACGCAGATGCCGGTCAGACGCCCTGCGGTCAGCCGTTGGTCGGGCAGGATCAGCGCCGCCACCAGCGCCGCGAACAGCGCGGTTGAGGCGTTGAGGATCGCGGCCAGCCCGGTCTCAATGCTTTCCTGCCCCCATGATATCAGCGCGAAGGGGATTGCGTTGTTCAACAGCCCCATCAGCATCAGCGCCCCCCAAACCCGCGCGCCCTTGGGCGGGGTGATGCCGCGCGCTGCCATCACCAGCCACAGCGCGGTTGCGGCGCTGGCCACGCGCCACATCACCAGCGTGACGGGGCCCATTTCGCGCAGCACGATCTGGGTGGCCAGGAATGACGTGCTCCAGACCGCTGAAAGCAGCAGAAGTTCGGCCCAGGCGCGGTTGCTGACGGTCATGGTGGGCCTCTTGGTTGTGGGGGCGGGGCGGATGTGGTTGATCGCATGGGCCGCGATAGGCGCGCCACCCGTTTCGTGCGGCGTGGGCGCGACCATGGGTCCCCGCCCGTTGGGGGCGCGAAAGGGTCATTATTCAGCTTCTCGTCGCGCGGACCTCAAACGCGCCCGCCTGCGCCGCAGACCGGCGCGCCCCTTACGCCTGCGCCGCAGACCGGCGCGCCCCTTACGCCCTCGCCGCGCCCGGCGCGCGGGGCAGTGATGCAAAAGGACCACCCCATGACCGAGACATGGTTCAACGAAGACAGCGCCACCTTTGGTGACCGCCTTGTGGCGGCCCGAGAGGCGGCAGGGCTGAGCACCGCGCAGCTGGCATCCCATGTCGGCGTGCGCGCCAAAACCCTTGAAAACTGGGAAAGTGACCGCTCCGAGCCGCGCGCCAACCGTGCGCAGATGCTGGCCGGGGTGCTGAACGTGTCCATCGTCTGGATGCTGACCGGCGAGGGTGAGGGCGGTGTCGATCCTGCCGCCGCTGCTGCCCCATCCGCAGAAACCGGCGATCTGCTGCGTGAATTGCGCGACATCCGCATCCAGCAACACCGGTTGGTGGACCGGATGGCGCGGCTGGAAAAGCGCCTGCGCGCGGGCATCTGAAGGTGGCTGAAGGTGGCTGATCGGGGCTGAAGGCGGACCTCAGCGCTTGTCGCGCGCGCGCGCTGGCGCTACCAGATGGTGACACATGCGACCAGCAACGGAGCGGCCATGAAGATCGGCATCGACTACGGCGGCACCAAGATCGAAGCGATCGCCCTTTCGGACCGGGGGGATGAACGTGCGCGCCTGCGCATCCCCACGCCGCGCCATGATTACGACGCCAACATCACCGCGCTGCGCGAGCTGGTGCTGGCGCTTGAACAAAAGGCTGGCGGCACTGCGCCTGCGGTGGGCATGGGCATTCCGGGCTCGGTGTCGCCGGCCACAGGGCTGGTGCGCAACGCAAATTCGGTGTGGCTGAACGGCCGTCCGCTTGATCATGATTTCGCCCAAGCGCTGGGCCGCCCGGTGCGCGTGGCCAACGATGCCAATTGCTTCGCCCTGTCTGAGGCGACCGATGGCGCCGGGGCAGGCGGGCGTATCGTGTTTGGCACCATCACCGGCACTGGCGTTGGCGGCGGGGTGGTGATTGACGGCAAGGTGCTGAACGGACCGGCGGGGATCGGCGGCGAATGGGGCCACAACCCGTTGCCGCGCCCCGATCTTTCCGAATGCCCCGGCCCGCGCTGCTGGTGCGGGCGCGATGGCTGCTTGGAGGTCTGGCTGTCAGGCCCCGCGCTGGCCGCCGACCACGCCCGCGTGCTGGGCATGGCTGAGGACGGCGCGCCCAACGCCCATGCCATCGCCGCCGCGGCGGCCGCGGGGGGCGCCGCGGCGCAAGCGGCGCTGGACCGGCATGTGGACCGGTTCGGGCGCGCGTTGGCAAGCATCGTCAACGTGATCGACCCGGACGTGATTGTGCTGGGGGGTGGGCTGTCCAATCTGGACGATCTGCCCGAAAGGGTGGCCGCGGCGATGGCCCCTCATGTGTTTTCCGACGTGATCGGGGCGCGGATTGTGCGCAACCTTCACGGCGACAGTTCAGGCGTGCGCGGGGCCGCATGGCTCTGGGACGATCAGGAGGGCCCGCGATGACCGAAGCGATCAGCGAAACCCCAGAGCATCGGCTGAAGCGTCTGCGGATGCGCGGTTGGCGGCGTGGCACCAAGGAGATGGACCTGATTCTCGGGCCGTTCTGCGACGCGCTGCTCGAAGGACGGATACAATGTGACCTTGATGCGCTTGAGGCGCTGATGGACGAAAACGACAACGACCTCTATCTTTGGATTTCAGGGGCTTCACAGGGCCCTGAGCCTTTTCAGGCCATGGTCGATGTCGTGCGCAGTTTTCATAATATTTCGGTGAAACGTTGACCTGGCGATTTTCGTTAGCAAGGCGTTAGCCTTTTTCCGCGACCTATAATGCATTGTCCTTGAATGCAGGAGAGATCGCCATGGCCGCGTCCGCGCCAAGCCTGAAAACTTCGCCGAACGAAGATGTCGGGAAATCCGCCGCCTTCTATGGCGATTATCTTGAAATGCTCAGCAGTGTGGAACGGCTCCACCGGCTGCTGCTTGATGTTGTGAAGGATGAGTTTGAGCGCCTCGGCCAACTTGAAATCAACTCTGTGCAGGCGCTGCTGTTGTTCAACGTGGGCGACAATGAGGTCACTGCGGGAGAGCTGAAATCGCGCGGCTACTACCAAGGCTCAAACGTGTCCTACAACCTCAAGAAACTGGTTGATGCGGGCTATCTGCACCACCAGCGGTCTGAGGTTGACCGCCGCTCAGTGCGCATCCGGCTGACCGACAAGGGCCATCTGGTGCGCGACGCGGTGGCTGAACTGTTCGAACGCCACGCCCTGATGGTGGATGAACAATCCTTGCTTGGCGAAGATGGTGTCGCCCGGATCAACGATTCCATGCGGCTTATGGAGCGTTTCTGGATGGAACAGATCCGCTACATCTACTGACCGCCGCCACCGCGCCGCCCGTGTGCGCGGACCGGCGCTGGCCGGCGCGGGGCCGCGCATTCACCCCGGTGCACGCGGCGGGGGGCCAGACGGGCGCCGAAACCGAGGCACAAAAGCCGGGGTTCGGGCGGCATACTCCGCCCAGCCCGGGTGGCGCGCCAGACGCTCCTCCACCAAAGGTTTGCCTGACACGCGCGTCAGCAGAAACACCAGCGCAAGCGGCGTCACCGCTGCCCACAGTGCCCCGGCCTCGATGGCGATCAGCGCGATCCCGGTCCAGAACAGGATCTCTCCGACGTAGTTGGGATGCCTGATGATGGCCCGCAGCTCAGCGGTGCACAAAGTCTCGGGATGGGCCAGCTGCCAGCGGTCAAGCTGCGCATCCGCGGTGCTTTCCAGCGCCAGTCCCGCCGCTGCGACCGCCACGCCAAGCGCCATCAGCGCCCCCGGCACCACAGGCGTGGCCAGCGCAAGCACGGCCACGGGTAGCGCAAGTACAGCCTGAATCACGGCCTGCAGAAGAAAAATCTGGAACAGGCTTTTCCACCACCAGCCTTCGCCGCGCGCGGCGCGGATCATGGCATAGCGCGGGTCCTCCTCGGTTGCGCGCATCCGGCGGCGGCCCATTGTCCAACCCATGCGCAGTGCCCAAATCGTGACCAGCCCCAGCGCGACCCAGCCATGAGGGCCCGGCGGCATGGCACCCACCGCCGCCGCGGTCCAGGCGAAAACCGCGAACCCGGGCCCCCACCAAAGATCCACAAGGCTGGCGTCGCGGCGCAGCACGCTCAGCGGCCACAGCAGCGCAAAGCCGGCGGCCGAGGCCGCGAAACCCCAAAGGTAGGGCATCCAGAACTGCGTCATCTGCTCGGTCATATCCGCTCCGTCAGTGTGGCGCCCGCCGCATGGCGGGGTCGGAGGTACTACGCACCCCGTCCGCGATCCGATCACTTTGTCGCGCCGGGCCGGATGTGAACGGTTTTCCTGCGTAAGTGCCCGGAAGATCGACTGAAAGGGAATAATCATTCACAGTTTGTTCACCTGATTGCCGATGCGTGTCGACCGCATTCCAATGTTAGAATCAGTTTTTTCCGCTATTCTGATTGATGGTGGCGGCAAGCAGTTGCGTGCCGCCCAACACACTCTTAAGACGCGCGCAGACGCGATCCGCAGGCATCTAACCTAGGCAGGCAATGGACGATCCCGAGACCACCGCATTGCGGGGCTTCGACAGTTACGAAGTCACGCTGGGAGACGAGCTCCGCGGCCATCGCGCCACGAGAGGCAAGTCGCTGCTGGATGTTCAGCGCGATCTGCGAATCCGCGCGAGCTATGTGGACGCGATTGAAAATTGCGATGCCTCGGTGATCCCCAACAAGGGCTTCGTGGCCGGGTATGTGCGCGCCTACGCACGCTATCTTGATCTGAATCCTGAAGAAATTTACGCAAGATTTTGCGCCCAAAGCGGTTTCGCCGGGGCCAAGGTCCAACAGGCGACCGGCGTTGGTGCACGGTTCGGCCGCGCCACTGGCCATTCTGCGCGCGATCCGGCGCTGTCGCGATCCCATTTCGCGACCCCGGTTGGGCGTGCCCGCACCGTGGGCATCGGCGTGTCGCTGTCAGGCCTCGTCTCGGTGGCGGTGGTGGCGGGGCTGGTTGGCGGCCTCGGCTTTGGTGGGTGGGAACTGCTCAAGGACATCCAGCGCGTCGAATTTGCCCCGGCCAATGATTCGCCCGAAGTGGCCGAGGCGCCCGCGGGCATGGCGCTTCCCGCGCTCTCGATCTCAGCGCTGGGGTCCACACCCGGCGGGCGCGATGCCGCACGGGACGAAGCGCTGGTGGCGCTTTACGCCCCGCTTGAACCCTCACCCCCGGTGATTGAACTGCGCGACGGCCCGATCATGGCGATCGACCCCGAAAGCGCCGGCGTGTTCGCACGCGTCGCTGCCCGGCCCCCCGCGCCTGCGCAGGTCCACATCGCCGCCGCCACGCCCCAGAACGCGGCCATCCCGGTCATTGAGGCCGCGACCCCTGAACAGCTCGCCGCCGCGGCGCGCATGATCGCGGCGGCTCAGGCCGCGCCCGCGCCGACCGGAGTGTGGATTGTGGCGTCGGAGTCGGCCTGGCTGCGTGTGAAGGCATCTGACGGCTCCACCCTCGTCCAGCGCATCTTCCAGCGCGGCGACCGCTATGAACTGCCGCGCGGACTGACCGGCGCTGAGATGCGCGCAGGCAATGCGGGCGCGGTTTATATTGAAATCGACGGCCGCCTGCACGGCCCCCTCGGTGCCCCGGGTGGGGTGGCCAAGAATGTGTCGCTTGATCTTGATGCGGTGCAGGGCCGCTACGCTGTCGCCCTTAACGATCCGTTCGCGCCCAAGACGCCGACCGCGCGGGCTGAGGCGCAGCTGACCCTCGACTGACCGCGCCGACGGTGGGGATGCGCGCGGCGCGCCCTTTTGCGCGCCTTGCGAGGGCGGGGGCCGGGGGCGCAAGGTGCCCGCCGCGCGACGCCGCGCCGCCTGCCGCACCGATGGACGAACCGGGGCAGCGCGCCTATCTTGCCCTCAGACGCCCCCGAGCACAGGACCGCACCCACATGAGCATCCGCCCCTGGCGCGACATCCAGCGCCGCAAGTCACGCAAGATCAATGTCGGCAAGGTTGAGGTCGGCGGCGACGCGCCGATCTCGGTCCAGACCATGACCAACACGCTGACCACCGACACCCGCGCGACCATCGCGCAGGTGATGGCCTGCGCTGAGGCGGGCGCCGACATTGTGCGCGTGTCTTGCCCTGACAAGGAAAGCACCGCTGCGCTGAAGGTGATCTGCAGGATGTCGCCGGTCCCGATCGTGGCTGACATTCATTTCCACTACAAACGCGCGATTGAGGCCGCCGAGGCTGGCGCCGCCTGCCTGCGCATCAACCCCGGCAACATCGGCAGCGCGGCGCGCGTGCGCGAGGTGATCAAGGCGGCCAAGGATCATGGCTGCTCAATCCGCATCGGGGTGAATGCTGGGTCGTTGGAGAAGCACCTGCTCGACAAATATGCCGAACCGTGTCCGGACGCGGTGGTGGAAAGCGCGCTGGATCACATCAAGATCTTGCAGGACAACGATTTTCACGAATTCAAGATCTCAGCCAAAGCGTCGGACGTGTTCCTGACCGCGGCTGCGTATCAAAAGCTGGCCGACCTGACCGACTGCCCGATCCATCTGGGCGTCACTGAGGCGGGGGGCCTGACGTCGGGCACCATCAAATCGGCGATCGGGCTGGGCAATCTGCTTTGGTCGGGCATTGGCGACACAATACGCGTGAGCCTGTCTGCCGATCCGGTCGAGGAGGTGAAGGTCGGGTATGAGATCCTCAAATCCCTGAACCTGCGCCACCGGGGCATCACGATCATTTCGTGCCCGTCCTGCGCGCGTCAGGGTTTTGACGTGATCCGCACCGTTGAGGCGCTGGAGCATCGATTGTCCCACATCAAGACCCCGCTGACCCTGTCGATCATCGGCTGCGTGGTGAACGGCCCCGGTGAGGCCAAAGAAACCGACATCGGCTTTACCGGCGGTGGTGCCGGGTCGGGCATGGTCTATCTGTCGGGCGTCGCGGATCACAAGATCGGCAATGGCGACATGATCGAACACATCGTCGATCTGGTGGAAAAAAAGGCTGAGGCGCTGGAGGCTGAGCGTGCGGCTGAGGAAAAGGCCGCGCTTCCCGCTGCGCAATAGGCTGATCTCCCCGCGGGCGGGCACCCGTCCGCGGGGAAGGGGGCCGCGCGCAAAATTGCGTGGGCTCTTTGTCGGCGCGCAGCTGTGGAACACTGTTCCGAAAATTGCAAATCACGGGTAGCCTTTCACTGTTCAACGACCGCGCCCTCTTACGAAGCGCGGCGTTCAAGCAAAAGGAAACGTCCATGAAGCCTGTTTTCAGCCTTTTTCTGGCCGGCGCGTTTGCGCTGACCGCGCATGTCGCGGCTGCGGCAGACCTGCCCATCGCGGCCCCCAGCGATGTGGGGATGTCTGAGGCGCAGCTTGGCGCGCTGGACGCCCGCATCCAGGCAGAGATCGACCGAGGATCCTTTCCCGGCGCCGTGATCACGGTGTTGCGCGATGGCCAAGTGGCGCATCACGCCGCGCTCGGCAAACTGGGGCAGGGCGATGCTGCGATGCTCGAAGACGCGCTGTTCCGCATCTATTCGATGACCAAGCCCATCGTTTCGGTCGCTGCAATGATGCTGGTTGAACAGGGTCGGCTGGGGCTTTCGCACCCGCTGGCGGCCTATCTGCCCGCATATGCGTCGATGACCGTGATGACTGACGACAAAGACGCTGACGGCAAGCCGGTCACCCGCCCCGCGCGCCGCGCGATCACCATTCAGGACCTGATGCGCCACACGTCGGGCCTGACTTACGGGTTCTTTGGCGCTGGCCCTGCGCGCGAAGCCTATCGCGCCGCAGGCATTGGCGTCGGCGCGATGGCTGAGACCAACATCGAATTTGCCAACAAGCTGGCCACCTTGCCGTTGGAGTATGAGCCGGGCACGACCTGGGAATACAGCCGCTCCACCGACGTGCTGGGCGCGGTGATTGAGGTGGTCACCGGCAAGCCGCTGGGCGAAGCGCTGAAGGAAATGGTGCTCGACCCTCTCGACATGATCGACACCGGGTTCTTTGTGGCTGAGGCAGATCACGCCCGCATCGCTGAGGGCAATGAGGGTGAGAAGATCGGTGCCGGGCCGATGTTCGATCCGCGCGACAGACCCGTCTTCGAATCGGGTGGCGGGGGCCTGGTGTCCACCGCCCGCGATTACGCGCGGTTCGCGCAAATGCTGCTGAATGGCGGCAGCCTTGATGGCGTGCATCTGCTGGGCCCGCAGACCGTGGCCTATATGACCGCTGATCATCTGGACGACCAGATCAAGCCGGGCAAATACTATCTGCCGGGTGCAGGCATCGGGTTCGGCCTTGGGGTCGGGGTGCGGCACGATCGCGGCGTGGTGGCCTATAATGGCGCGGCGGGGACCTATTACTGGGGCGGCGCCGGGGGCACGTATTGGTACAATGATCCTGAAAACGGCATCGCCGTGGTGTTCATGATGCAATCGCCAGCCTCGCGGCTGAAAATGCGTCCGCTGACCCATGACATGGTCGCCGCGGCGATCACAGACTGATGATTGCCGCCCGCGCGGGGGGCATCTTTTCCCCCGCGCGGGCATCACCTTGCATACATGCCGCGCCGCATCGGCCGCGTCCGGGGGGTCCATTTTGAAACGCAGGTCCGTCATGAACATCGTTCTCGGCATTCTCGTGGTGATCATTGTGTTGGCGGCGATGGGCGCCGCGCTGGTGCGGCTGTCTTCGGACGATCCCGCGCGCTGGCATGTGGACCCGATGACCGCTGCGCGCACCGGCGCGCCCAATGACTGGCTTTTGGCGCCCCAAAGCACTGCGGTTGCCGATGGCGCGGCCCCTGTCTGGCAGGCCACCCCGGCGACGCTGATGCAGGCGATTGACGCGCTGGCGCTGGCGCAGCCCAACACGGCGCTGGTGGCGCGTGGACCCGATCCGCTGATGGCGACCTATGTCCAGCGGTCCGCGCTGATGCGCTATCCCGACTATATTTCGGTGCGCGCTCTGCCGGCTGGCGAAGGGCGCGCAACGCTCGCGATCTTTTCGCGGTCGCGCTACGGGCAGTCTGATCTGGGGGTGAACGCCAAGCGGGTGTCAGCCTGGCTTGTCGCCATCCCCTTGCCTCAGGCTGCCATTCCCTCGCCTGAGGCTGCCATTCCCTTGTCTGAGGCGGACTGAGGGACCGGGATCGCAGCCATTCTTTTCCTCACGCCAAGTGGGGTTGTTCAGTGACATGGCGCAGCGCGCGGTGAAGGTGCGCGACCCCACCGACAGGCAAGAGGTCTGGCCAAGTTCGACCCGCACGCCGCGATTGGTGCAATAACATTCGGGGTAGGAAAACCCCTCAGCCGCGGGCGGGCGGGTCCAGGTGTTTGGGGCCAGTGTGTTTGGGCCCAGTGTGTTTGGGCCCAGTGTGTTTGGGCCCAGTGTGTTTGGGCCCAGTGTGTTTGGGTGCGGGATGTCCTGCGCCCGGATGATGCCGGGCGCGATGGCGCAGATCAGCGCCAGAACAAAGGCTGCGAAAGCGCGTTTCATACCCCGATCCTACGCCGGTTTTGCGGTTTCGCAAAGCGCACCGTCGCTTGACCCCGCGCGCCGCGCGCGGCATCACAAGCGCCCTGATCCTCCGCGCAGAAAGCCGCCCCCATGATCTCGCGCGATGCTGCAGAACAGATCCTGCGCCGTTTTGAAACTGTTGAGGCCGCGATGGCCGACGGCGGTGCCAACGCGGGCGGCTGGGTGGATCTGTCGCGTGAATATGCCGAACTGCGGCCCACTGCCGATTTGGCGCGCGCGTGGCTGTCGCTGTCGCGCGAACGCAGCGATGCCGCGGCGCTGCGCAGCGACCCGGACATGGCCGCGCTGGCCGCTGAGGAAATCATCCGCATCGACGCGGCGCTGCCTGTGGCCGCGCGCACGCTTGAATTGGCGTTGCTGCCCAAGGACGACGCCGACCCGCGCCCGGCAATCTTGGAACTTCGCGCTGGGACCGGGGGCGAGGAAGCCGCCCTGTTCGCCGCCGATCTGTTGCGCATGTATCAGCGTCACGCCGAAGCCCATGGCTGGACCATGGAGGTTCTGAGCACCGCCGAAACTGAGCTTGGCGGCATCCGTGAGGCGACCGCCCGCATCGCCGGGCCGGGGGTGTTCGGGCGGCTGAAATTCGAATCCGGCGTCCACCGGGTCCAGCGTGTGCCCAGCACGGAAAGCGGCGGGCGCATCCACACCTCGGCCGCCACCGTCGCCGTGCTGCCGGAGGCAGAGGAGCGCGACGTGACCATCGACCCCGGCGACATCCGCATCGACACCATGCGGGCCTCAGGCGCCGGGGGTCAGCATGTGAACACCACCGACAGCGCCGTGCGCATCACCCATCTGCCCACCGGCATCATCGTCACCGCGTCGGAGAAATCCCAGCACCGCAACCGCGCGCAGGCCATGGCGGTGCTGCGCGCGCGTCTTCTGGACATCGACCGCACCAAGGTGGCGGCGGACCGGGCGGCGGAGCGCAAGGGCCAGGTCGGAACCGGCGATCGGTCTGAGCGGATCCGCACCTATAATTTCCCCCAAGGCCGGGTCAGCGACCACCGCGTGAACCTCACGCTCTATCGTCTGGCTGAGATTCTGGAGGGTGATCTTGATGAGATTATCGACGCGCTGATCATCGCCGATCAGGCCGCGAAACTGGCGGAGATGGAGCCGTGATCACCCGCGCGGACCTGCTGCGCAGCGGCGCGGCACGGCTGGACGCGGCGGGCATAGCGGCCGCTGCCGGGGATGCGCGCGCTTTGCTGCGCTGGGCGTCGGGGCTGTCGGGCGCTGGGTTTTCCATCAGCCTGCGCGATGCGCCGGGGCCGGGCGAGGACGCCGCATTCCGCGCTGCGATCGATGCGCGCGTGGCCCGCCGCCCGGTGTCCCAGATCATCGGGACCCGCATGTTCTGGGGCCGTGATTTCAAAGTGACCTGCGACGTGCTTGACCCGCGGCCCGAAACTGAGGTGCTGATCGCCGCGGCGCTGGATGGGCCTGTGCCTGCGCGGATCCTCGATCTGGGGGTCGGGTCGGGCTGCATTCTGCTGACGCTGCTTGCCGAATGGCCTGATGTGCGCGGGGTCGGGGTGGACGCATCCCCCGCCGCCTTGGCTGTGGCTGCGGACAATGCCGGGCGGCTCGGGCTGGCAGATCGCGCCGATCTGCGCCTTGGCGATTGGGCCGAAGGGCTGGAGGGGCCGTTCGATCTGGTCGTCTCCAACCCGCCCTACATTGCTGAGGCTGAGATGCCGGGCCTCGCGCCCGAGGTCCGCGATTGGGAACCGCGCATGGCCCTGACCCCCGGCGGTGATGGTCTGGGCGCTTATCGCGTCATCGCCGCCGCGTTGCCCCGCCTGCTTTCCCCCGGTGGGCGCGCGGTGCTGGAGGTCGGCGCCGGGCAGGACTGCGCCGTCGCCGCGCTGTTGCAAAATGCGGGTCTGGGGGCGGCGCGCACGCACCCAGATTTCGATGGACGGGGCCGCACTGTCGAAGCCCGGCGGATTTAACCTGTTGTGATGCTAAAAAATGCACTGTTGCGGGGGTTCATCGTCAGCTTTGCCTTGTCGAGTGTGGTTTTTCGCGTATACCATCGGATTGTTCATCACGGGCAGGACGGCAATTCGCGCCGCACTGCCGGTAGGCAGGTGAACTCCACTCGCAGCGACGTCAGGATCTGGGCGCTTCGGCGCGTCCACGAATCACCACGCGACGCGAACACCGCGTCGGTCCGCATGACCCCGATTGGGTCTGGGCCGCGCCAGAAGGATCGCGCAGTTCGGCGTGACGGTGCGAAGATCGCCCCGACGCCGCTACGGCGACGCCCCGGTACAGGGCGTGCGGCGGGTGCTTGCATCCGTTTTGCATGCCGAACCCGGTTCGCGCCGGCAAAGATCGAGAGACAATGAGACCTCAGCAGAAAAACAACCGGAATCGCCCCAAGATCAACCGCCCCAAAAGCATGGGCAATGTTTCGAACCGTGTGTTCGAAAGCGCGGGGCCGGAAGGCAAAGTGCGCGGCACGCCGCAGCAGATCGTTGAAAAATACGAGCAGCTTTCGCGCGACGCCACGCTTTCGGGCGATCGGGTGATGGCGGAGAATTTCCTCCAGCACGCCGAGCATTACGCCCGGTTGCTCAGCGCGGCCCAGGCCGAACTGCAAATCCAGACCGACGCCGAACAGCGCCGCATGGCCGAGCATCAGCAGCGCCAGCCCGAGCAGCCCCGCCAGCCCGAGCAGCCCCGGCAAGCCGAGCAGCCCCGGCAGGACCGTTCGGACACCGACGACACCCAGCCCGCCCCGCGCCGCCAGCGCGCGGATCGGGCTGAGCAGCCGCGGCATGACCGTGCTGAGGATGACGACACCCAGCCCGCCCCACGCCGCCAGCGCGCGGATCGGGCGGAGCAGCCGCGGCATGACCGTGCTGAGGATGACGACACCCAGCCCGCCCCGCGCCGTCAGCGTGCGGATCGGG
>JBLGAC010000054.1:0-28372 GCA_047610385.1 Paracoccaceae bacterium
CTCATGTCAGAGATCATGTGCCAGGCCCCTCATCTTGCCAAAACACGACGAGGGATACGGATGGTCCCGCGATTTCTGGGGCGGCGCAGAGCGGCATGTTGGGCTTAAGCATGATAATCCGATCAAACGACGCGTGTTACATGACTGGGGCGGTCATCTTCCGCTCATGAATGCACATTGCCCTAGGCTGAGGGTGGGCAAATCCCCAATATTGGTGAGGAGGTGCCGAAAAATGGCCAAAATTTGGAATAATTGATGGCAGAATGCCCAATTCCCCCCAATGCGCGAGATGGGCAGTGCCCAGCGGCGGTCTGAATCATCAGTTTCGCTTGGGTTTTAACGAATTGATCAAGAAATATTGAATGCCCTGCACGCATGACAGGCCCCGCTGGCCTGGCACCGTCGTCGCGTCGCAGGGGGGTCGGCAGGGCTGGCGCGCCACGGTCGCGGCGGCTAGGACTCTGGGCAACCTACGATGGCGCCCCGGCGGCGCCGCCCCTTTTCCCCAACAGGAGCGTCCCATGACCACCCCAGCACCCCTTTCGTTTATCGACGCTGATCTTGACGCCCTTTCGGGCTTGGCTGGCCGGGTCGCGGTCTTTGCGTCCGGCAAGGCGCTGACCGCAGGTGCCGCGGCGGCTGATGCGGTGATGGGCGGCGCGCTGACCCGCGCCGTGGCCATGGATGATTGGAAGGGCAAGCCGGGCGACGTGCTGCGCATTCCGGCCCCCGGTGGCATGGTGGCAGATGCGCTGATCCTGGTCGGGCTTGGTGATGCGCCGTCCGGCGCGGATGCACGCAAGGCGGGCGGCGCGATCGGTGTCGCGATGGCGGGCAAGGCGGGCACCGTGCTCGCGCCCGGAATGTCGCCCGAAACGGTGTCCGAGATCGCCTTTGGCCACGCGATGCGGTCCTATGCCTTTGACATATACAAGACGGGCGACGATGTCGGCACCCCGCCGGCTGCGGTTGATTACGCCGTCGACGCGCCGGAAAAAACCTCTCGCATTGCTGGCGCCGCGGCGGCGGTTGCCGAAGGCGTGTTCTTCACCCGCGATCTGGTGCTTGAACCGGCCAACGTCCTGACCACCGACGATTTCGCCGCCCGCCTCGCCGCGATGGGGGAGCTGGGCCTTGAGGTTGAGATCCTGGATGAGCCAGAGCTGAAGGCACTGGGCATGCGCGCCCTGCTTGCGGTTGGTGAGGGGTCGGAATCGCCCTCCAAGGTCGTGGTGATGAAGTGGAACGGCGGCGGCGACGAAGCGCCCTTCTGCCTCGTGGGCAAGGGCGTGGTGTTCGACACTGGCGGCATTTCCATCAAGCCCTCCATGGGCATGGAGGAGATGACCATGGACATGGGCGGCGCAGGCGTTGTCGCTGGCGTGATGCGTGCCTTGGCGCTGCGCGGCGCCAAGGCCAATGTGGTCGGCCTGGTGGGTCTGGTTGAAAACATGCCTGACGGGCGCGCCCAGCGTCCCGGCGACATCGTGCGCTCCATGAAAGGCGTCACCATTGAGGTGATCAACACCGATGCTGAGGGCCGTTTGGTTCTGGCCGACGTGATGTGGTATGCGCAGGAACGCTTCCGCCCCTCAGGCATGATTGATCTGGCCACGCTGACCGGCGCGATCATCGTGGCGCTGGGCAACAGCACTGCTGGCTACTTTGGCAACAATGACGCGCTGGCCGCCGAATTCCAGGCTGCCGCGGATGCTGAGGGTGAGGCCGCGTGGCGCCTGCCGATGGGCCCGGCCTATGACAAGCTGATCAAGTCGAACCTTGCCGACATCAAAAACAGCGCGGGTCGCGGCGCCGGATCGATCACCGCGGCGCAGTTTCTTGGCCGCTTTGTGAAGCCCGAAACCCCGTGGATCCACATCGACATCGCCGGGGTCACCCTGTCCAAAGAGGCACTGCCCCTGTCGCCCAAAGGCGCGACCGGCTGGGGGGTCATGACGCTGGACCGTCTGATCCGCGACAAGTTCGAGAAATGATCGGGCAGGGGGGCGCTTGCGTCCCCCGCCAAATTCTGGCGCCAAATTGCGGAGGGCGTGTTGGCCGAGGTTCTGTTCTATCACCTGACGGAAACACCGCTTGAATCGGCCATCCCGCCGATGCTGGAGGCGTCGCTGAAGCGTGGCTGGGCCGTGGTGCTGCGCGTCGGCTCGCCGGAACGGGCCGAGGCCCTGAACGCCCATCTGTGGACCTACCGCGACGACAGCTTCTTGCCGCACGGAGGGCCCAGCGACGGCCCCCCCGCCGCCCAGCCGATCTATGTGACCGCGGGGACAGAGGTTCCCAACGCGCCCCATGTGCTGATGCTGGCCGATGGCGCGGGTGCTGAGCTGGCTGAATTGCAGACCACCCCCCGCAGTTGCATCCTGTTCGACGCCCGCAACCCCGACGCAGTTCAGGCCGCGCGGCTGCGGTGGAAGGAAGTCACGGGCGCGGGGCTGAAGGCGGTGTATTGGAAGCAGGATGGCGGGAAATGGCAGAAGGCGGCGGAGAGTGGGGGGTGATGCGGTTTAATCGTCGATCACGAGTTTGTAGCTTTTTGCATCAATCTTAAGGCGTATGATCTCAGCGTGTTTGGGTACGATGTCTCTGACTTTTTGCTCAATTTCCTCGGTGGCGTTGGCGCCGAGAATTACCCCTACTGGCTCAAGAGGGAGAATATTATAGTATTTCGGTGGTTCATTTTTTGACACTGCGACGCGCCATTCCTTTTCGTATTTCCAGTCTGATGATTTTTCAAAAACCATTGACGATACCGTTTTTTCAAAAGCGCTATTGGTGATCTTGTCACGAATTCTGTCGGCCATAAGTGCATTTATCATATCAATCGTGGTGAGCGTGCTTCGAGTTTTTACGTATTTAACAGGCCGAGGATGCTCCAGCATCTTTGCACTTTTTGACGGGACAACCCTGTATTTAATGCAAAGCCCTTTGTGGCCCGCGGTGTAGTGACTCCACATAAGGGTGGAGTCCCAAACTTCGCTAAGGCTGGAAATCATTTCGTAGGATCTGAAGGCCTTCACGAATATTCCAGATAGTTTGACTAATTCTTGTGCGGTCTCTAGAGTGGATGCCTTTCGAATTGCCTCGTTGGACTCTTGGCTGCGTCCATATTTTTCTAGTGTCTTTTCTGAGATAATGGGAAGCTGATATCTTTGGATTAGATCGTTAACGTCCTTCAATGATGACGTTTCCATCACGGGATTGCTGTCCAGAGGGTCATTCATATTCGAGATTGGTGAGCAATAAATTTCCCTCATATTGAAGGCACGGCGGATTTCTTCTTCGAAAAATGAAGTGCTGGCGGATCTGTATCTGTATAGGAATTCTGGATGTGACAATTTTCAATACCCCGCTTTGCAGCTTGCAACAGATACTCGCCTGCCCCCCTCAGGCCCCCCTATTCTCAGGTCGACGCAAATACATCGCCGGGCCCGCAAAGCTCATCACCAATTCGTCGCGCTGGTTGAACACCTCGGTCCTCCAACCGATGATCCCCAGCGTCGGGCGGCTCTCGGACATGCGCTGTGACGTCACTTTCACCACGCCCCGGATCGTGTCTCCCGGGCGCACGGGGGCTTTCCAGACCAGCTCATCCATGCCTGGCGCGCCTTGGCTGGCGGGGTTGATGATGCCCATGCCCTGCCACAGCCGGAACGCCGTGCTCAGCGTGTGGAACCCTGACGCGATCAGCCCGCCATAGATGCTGGCCTCAGCGGCGGTGACGTCTGTGTGGAACGGCTGGGGGTCGTACATCATCGCGTAGGTGATGATGGCGGCCTCGGTCATGGTGAAGCCGGGGGTTTCAAAGGTCAGGCCGGGGATGAAATCCTCGGCCCACCATGTTTTCTGGGCGGACATATCGGTAGGCTCCCTCAGGGGGTCAATCAAGTCGGGCGCGGGCAGGTCGGGCGCGAGCGCATCCCCGGTCAGCCGCGTCAGCAGCGCGTGGGTTTGCCCGCGGTGATGGGTCTGGTGGCCGAAGACATGGGCCAATGCCTGCACGCGGCAGGGTTGCGCCGCCTTCGGCCAAGTTGCAAGACGTGAACCTGCCTGCGATCTGCGGTGCCGACAAGCGCGCGATCAACGCGGCCCACGCCGGATCTGGCCTGCGCCAGCCAGATTTCATCGCTAGTAGGGATGTGATTGCGCGCGCCATGCGCCGATCCGAACACGGTGCCAAGGTCGCGCGCGGGGCCTTTGCCAGACAAAGCCGCGCGGGCCAATCACAGGCGTTGGGTCGCCCATGCGGCATACCCGGCCATCATCGCCAAATGCGCTTTCCTGCGGGCCTGTCCCATGCTAACCGACGCCCGAAGAATTCAAGCCGGGCGCCGCTGCGCCCCGCAACCGAAAGGACCACGTCATGACCGTTGAGCGCACCCTGAGCATCATCAAGCCCGACGCCACCAAGCGCAACCTGACCGGCGCCATCAACGCCAAGTTTGAGGCCGCTGGCCTGCGGATCGTCGCGCAGAAGCGCATCCACCTGACCGCCGGGCAGGCTGGCGCGTTCTATGCCGTGCACGCCGCGCGTCCGTTCTATGGCGAACTGGTTGAAAGCATGACCGCCGGTCCCGTGGTGGTTCAGGTGCTTGAGGGCGAAGGCGCCGTGCTGAAGAACCGCGACGTGATGGGCGCCACCAACCCCGCCGATGCGGCTGAGGGCACCGTGCGCAAGGATTTTGCGCTGTCGATTGGCGAGAATTCCGTGCACGGGTCGGACGCGCCTGAGACGGCTGTGGAAGAGATCTCGTTCTTCTTCTCGGGCCTCGAAATCGTCGGCTGATCCATTTTGGATCGCTGGCGACGGCAAAGGCCGCCCTTCGGGGCGGCCTTTTTCGTTTGGCAGTGCGAGCCGAAAAGCAGTTAAGTAGACTTGTCGGGATCTTACAATTTAAGAAGTGTCGCAAGTTAGTGAGGTGAAATGGGTGAGGTTGATGACGGGGTGCGCGCAGTTCGAGCGCATGAGCGTCACTTGGATGTCTGGAGGTTATTGAATGCGGCTACGGTCGATTCTGGCGCTGCGGCGGTCAAATCACTTTTTATAATGAATGGTGGAGCTGTAGTCGCCTTGCTGGCCTTTGTAGCGAATGCGGTAGGTGAATGTGGAGCTGATTTAACCGGGAGGGCATCTTCTGCACTGCTATTATTCTCATACGGATTGATCAGTGCGGCGGCTGTGGCATGTGGTGCCTATTTAGTCAATTTTTGCTATCTAAGCTCTGTCGCTGCAGCACGGTTGACGTGGTCCCACCCATTTACTGAGAAAAGCCGGTCATCACGAAATTGGCTTCGAATAGGTCGCCCATTGCATGCGCTGTCAATTATTGTAGCAATCGCTTCTTTATCATTTTTTCTGTTCGGGGTTTGGGATATTTCTACGTTATTTAATCCCGCATGGAAGTGTTAGCTGAAGTGAAGGCCTTGGAATGTTTCATTCCCCCTCACGCACGCCGAACAAATCCAGCGCCGCCTCCAGCCTGAGCCGCGCGTCAGTGTCCGAAAGGCCGCCGTCGATGGCGCGTTTTTCGGTGGTCTTGCGCAATACCTTCGCTGATTTCACCTTGGCCTCGCGCTTCACCGCGGTGAAGCGTTTTTTCAGCTCACGCTTCTCCGCGCTGCCCAGATCGGACCATGGACGGCCCTGCAGGCCCAGCACCAGCGCATAGAACCCGATGAAATGTGGGCGGGTTCCGGCCAGCAGGACGCGCTTATACGCCTCGTCCGCGCCCAGCTCGCGCAGGGTCTGCGCATCATGAATGCCCGCCTTGCCGTAGGACGTGACCGCGGCGGGGCCGAGATTGGGGATCGAAGATACCGGGTCGCCCACCCCAGCGCGCCCTCAGCCCAGCATCACCGGGGTGCGATCGCCCCCGGCAAAGCGTGTCAGCACGGCGGGATAAAGCTTATGCTCCATCACCAGCACCTTGGCGGCCAAGGTCTCAGGCGTGTCGCCGGGCACAACGTTCACGCGGGCCTGGCCAAGGATCGGGCCATCATCGAGCAGCGCAGTGACCTCGTGCACCGTGCAGCCATGGTCCGCATCGCCCGCATCCAGCGCGCGGGCATGGGTGTGCAGGCCGGTGTATTTGGGCAAAAGCGAGGGATGGATGTTCAGCATCCGCCCCTCCCACGCCGCGGTAAAGCCGGGCGTCAGGATGCGCATGAAGCCTGCGAGGCAGATCAGATCAACACCAGCGGCCACAAGTTGCCCCTGTATCGCGGCCTCAAATGCCGGGCGGTCGCCTTTGAACGCGCGGTGGTCAATGGCGGCCACCCGCACCCCGCGCGCGGCAGCTTTTGCCAGCCCACCCGCATCCGGATCATTGGAAAACACCAGCGCCGGGCGGGCCGTGGCGCCGGGTTTGGCCATTTCATCCAACAGGGCGAGCATGTTGGACCCGCCCCCGGAAATCAGAATGCCGACGTTGCGCATCACTCGGCGGCGGGCCATTCGTTGACATAAGCCACGCCCGGCTCATCGGTCACATGGCCCAGACGCACGATGGTTTCGCCCATCCCCGACAGCAGCGCGGTCAGATCCGCGGCCGCATCAGCGCGGCACACTAGGCACATGCCGATGCCGCAATTGAGGGTGCGCAGCGCCTCAGTCGCGGTCATGTTGCCCGCTGAGATCAGCCAGCGGAACACCGGATGGGGCGCCCAGGACGCCAGATCAATCTCAGCGCCCTGATGATCGCCGAGCACACGGGGCAGGTTTTCCGACAGGCCGCCCCCGGTGATGTGCGCCAGCGCGCGGACATGGCCGGTTTTTATCGCGGCCAGAACCGGCTTGACGTAAAGGCGGGTGGGGACCAGCAGCGCTTCGCCAAGGCTCAGCTCGCTGGCAAACGGCGCGGCGTCGTCCCAGCGCAGCTCAGCCAGTTCGGCGATCTTGCGCACCAGTGAGAACCCGTTGGAATGCACCCCATCGGACGCGAGGCCAAGGATCACGTCGCCTTTGTCCACCGGGACGGGCAGGGCGGTTCCACGCTCCATCGCGCCGACGGCAAAGCCTGCCAGATCGAAATCGCCGGGTGCATACATGCCGGGCATTTCCGCGGTCTCGCCGCCGATCAGCGCGGTGCCGGACTGGCGGCAACCCTCAGCAATGCCTTCGACCACGGTTGCGGCTTCGTCTACCGACAGCCTGCCGGTGGCGAAATAATCAAGGAAAAACAGCGGCTCAGCGCCTTGGCACACCAGATCGTTGACGCACATGGCGACCAGATCAATGCCGACGCCGGTCAGGTGCCCGGTGTCGATGGCGATGCGCAGCTTGGTGCCCACCCCGTCAGTGGCCGCCACCAGCACCGGGTCCGTGAACCCCGCGCCTTTCAGATCAAACAGCGCGCCAAAACCGCCAAGGCCGGACATCGTGCCGGGCCGGTTGGTGGAGGCCGCCGCGGGCTTGATGCGGTCGACAAGCGCGTTGCCGGCGTCGATGTCCACCCCGGCGTCGCGGTAGGTGATGCCATTCTTGCGGGTCATGCGCAGGGTCCATCGTCAAGGGAAAAGGGGGCGGGCGGAGCATTGCCACAAGACGCGCCACGATGCCACGGCTTTCCATCCCGCGCAGGTGCCGGGGATGTCGCGGGCGCGGATCGCCCGTCTTGACGCGGTGCCCTTTGAAATCGTTCTGTCGCGGGAACCCGCCGCCCCATGAAAGCAAAACCCCATGACCAAGACCATCTATGTCCTGAACGGCCCCAACCTGAACCTGCTGGGCCAGCGCCAGCCAGAGATCTACGGCCATGACACGCTGGCGGATGTGGAGGCGAACTGCCGCAAGGTTTGCACGGACGGCTTCGGCATCACGCTGCTGCAATCGAACTGGGAAGGCCAGATCATCGACTGGATCCATGAAGCTCGCCAGACCGCGTGCGCCATTGTGATCAACCCCGGCGCGTTCACCCATACCTCAGTCGCAATTTTGGATGCGCTGAACACGTTCGAAGGCCCGGTGATTGAGGTTCACATCTCCAACGTTCACAAGCGCGAAAGTTTTCGCCACCATTCCTATGTCAGCCTGCGCGCCGATGGCGTGATCGCCGGGCTGGGCGTCGAAGGGTATGAGCTGGCGGTGCGGCGCGTCTGCTCGTTGCTGGCATGACAGCGCGGATCGCCATTATCGGCGCCGGGCTGATCGGGCGCCGCCATGCCGAAGCGATCGGGGCATCGGGGCGCGCCAGCTTGGCCTGCATCGTTGATCCGGCACCTGCTGGGGCGGCGTTCGCGGCGTCGATCGGTGCGGTGCATTACGCATCGCTGGCGCAGATGCTGGCGGCTGACCGCCCCGATGGTGCGATCCTCGCCACCCCCAACCAGTTGCATGTGGAAGGCGGGCTTGCGCTGATCGCGGCGGGCATTCCCGCGCTGGTCGAAAAGCCGCTGGCCACCGATGTCGCAGACGCGCGCCGCCTGGTGGAGGCCGCCGAGGGTGCAGGCATCCCCCTGCTGACCGGCCATCACCGCCGCCACAACCCACTGATCGCCGCGGCCAAAGCCCTGATCGACGCGGGCCGCATCGGCACCCCGGTGTCGGTGCAGGGCCAATTCTGGCTGGCCAAACCCGATCCTTATTTCAACGTGGATTGGCGCCGCCAACCCGGCGCCGGGCCGGTTTATCTGAACCTGTCGCACGACATTGACCTGATGCGCCATCTGGTCGGTGAAATCGCCGAAGTGCAGGCGATGGAGACGAATATGGTGCGCGGCAATGCCGTAGAGGACGCCGCCGTCATCATCCTGCGCTTTGAAAATGGCGCGCTCGGCACGGTCAACGTGTCGGACGCGATCCCGGCGCCGTGGTCGTGGGAGCTGACCGCCGCTGAGAACCCGGCATATCCGGCCACCGATGCCGCCTGCTATCACATCGGCGGCACGCTGGGCGCGTTGGAGCTGCCGCGCCTGCGCCTGTGGCATGATGGCGGCAAGCGTGATTGGTGGGCGCCGATCTCTGCCACCATTGCGCCCTATGCGTCTGCCGATCCGCTGGTGCGCCAGATTGACCAGTTCGCCGCGGTGATCGCAGGGGATGAGGCGCCGCTTGCGTCAGGCCGCGAAGGGCTGCGCACGCTCGAAGTCATCGCGGCGGTCAAGGCCAGCGCCGCTGCGCGCCGCCCGATCGCCCCCCACGGCTAGGTTCCCCACGGCGCCCCCACGGCTAGGCGCATCAGCCCATCGCGCTGCCCAGCAGGCTGCCCGGCGGCGGTGCCAGCGGCGCGATGGGGCGCGATGCCAGGCGCCATGCATCCTCAGGCCCCGTTCCCAGCGCGCGCAGAATGCCTGCCACGATCTGGACCGGATGGTCGGGGCCTGCGTCGCCGCGCATCATCCGCTCCACCGCCGCGACGGACGGGCCGGCAATCAGATCCAGCGCCACGGGCAGCGGGATCGGCAAAAGGTCGCCTTCGGCAATCCCGGCGCGGATATGGGTCGGCATATAGCGGTGGATCAGCCCACCAGGGCCGGTGACCTGCAGACCTATGCGCGCAACGAACCGCCCGAACAGCGGGCAGTCCCGCGCCACGCCCAGAAACAGCAGGATGCAGGTGGCCAGACGGGCGGCGCCGCCTTCGACCGCCAGAACACGTAATTCAACGACATCCAGAAGGTTGCGGCCAAGCTCGTCCTCAACCGCGTCCAGCAGATCCTGGTTCGATGCGAAGTAATTGTAGAACGTGCCCCGCGACACGCCAGCATCCGCGATCACGTCCTCGATCACCGATGCGCCGACGCCTTTTTGCCCAAAAACCCGCATCGCGCTTTCCACCAGCCGATGGCGCATGCGGGCGCGGCGTTCTTCGCCAACGCGGGTGCGGTGATCGGGGTGGTGCATCGGGGGCGGCTCCTTTGCCTGTCGGGGATGGTCACTTTAACAAAACGGCGGCGCGGTGAAAATGGCAGTTGTGTCAAAGTGACAGACATGTCAATTTTTTAGGCGGCTGATATATGCGGCATGATCATGATCGCAGGTCAGATGGTTCCGCCGCACCCCGCCACACGCCTGCCAGGGTGAACGCCGACATGCCCGATGCGCCTGCGCGGGGGCTTTGTGGAAGGATCGCGGACATGATGCGCCCGCCCGCCGCCTTGATTGCGTTTGCGCTTTGCGCCGCGCCTGCCGCTGCTGACACCGCGCTGCCGGTCCAGTTTATCACTGCCGGACCCGGCACCGTCGATGTCTCACACACGCTGACCGGCGTTGCTGAGGCGTCCAACAGCAATGCGGCGTCGTTCCCGTCGGGGGGGCGGGTGATCTCAGTCGCGGTGGATTCGGGCGACATCGTTCAGGCCGGGGATGAACTGGCGCGCATCGACCCCACCCAGCAGACCCAGGCCCTGCGCGCCGCTGAGGCAGGGCTCCGCGCCTCCGATGCCGGGCTGGTGCGGGCGGAGCAGGATTTCACCCGCCAAGAGGCCCTGCTGGCCCGCGGCGCCGTCACCCGCGCAGAATTTGATGCAGCGCATGAAGCGCTGCGCACCGCGCGCGCCGGGCGCGATCAAGTCGTGAGCCAAGTTGAAAAGGCCCGCAAGGCGCTGTCAGACACCATCCTGACCGCCCCGCGCGCCGCCATCGTCACCGTGCGCCGCGCTGAGGCAGGCGAGGTGGTCGCCGCCGCGCAATCCATCGTTGATCTTGCGGACCCGACTGAACGTGTCGCGGTGTTTCTTGGCCCCGACGACGTGCCAGTGGACGGTCTGCTGGGCGCGCGCCTGACGCTGCGCCTGCTGGAGCGGGACCTGCCCCCCCTTAACGCCACCGTCACCGAGGTGTCGCCCTTGGTGGATGCGGCCACCGGCACTGTAGAGGTCCGCGCGCGCATCGGCGACGTGCCCGCCGGCATGTCCTTGTTGGGCGAGCCGGTGGAGGGAACCTTGACGGAGCGCACGCCGCACGCCGCGGCGCTGCCGTGGACCGCGTTGACCGCATCGGGTGGCGGCATGGCGGTGTGGACCGTGAACATGGCGGACATGACTGTCAGCCTGACATTGATAGAGGTCGCGCGCTTTGCCGCTGACACGGTTTATGTGGCGGGCGGTCTGGCGCCGGGAACCATCGTGGTCGGTGCGGGGTCGCAGCTTTTGTACCCCGGACGCACGGTGCGCGACGCGGGGGCGAAATGATGATCGGGCCGCAAAAAGGAATGTTCATGCATCGCGCCGCTTTGGTCGCCATCGCACTCGCCATCGCCGGATCGCCCGCCGCCGCGCAATCTGACCCGCCGCTGCCGCCGCCTGTGCGTCCGGTGGTGTCAGAAATCGTCGCGCCGGATGTGGCGCGCGCGCGCCAGTTCACCGGGATCGTCGTTGCGGCGCAGGCCATGACGCTGGCGTTCCAGACCCTTGGGCGCATCGAAGACCGCGGTGCGTCGGTCGGTGATCAGGTCGCAATGGGGGACGTGCTGGCGCGGCTTGATCAGGTGACCTTGGATGAGGATGTCGCCAATGCCCAAGCGCTGCTTGCCTCAGCCGAGGCGCAGCTGACCACGGCCGACAACGCGCTGGCGCGGGCGCGCGAGCTGGCCGCCCGCGGCGTCGACACCGCCACGCGCGAAGAGGAGGCCGCGCGCGCCCGTGCCGCCGCCTTTGCCGCGCTGGAAAGCGCCCAAGCCGATCTGGCCCGCGCCCGCGACGCGCAGGGCTTTGCCGAATTGCGCGCGCCGATTGATGGCATCGTGACCGAAACCATGATCGACGCAGGCGCGGTCGTGTCGCCCGGCGCCCCGGTCCTGACCCTTGCGGGCGCACAGGGACGCGAGGCGGTGCTCGACCTTACCGATGCGGTGCTGAGCCTTCTGCGCCTTGGCGACAGGTTTGAGGTGTCGCTGCGCACCAGCGCCGCCACCGCAGTGGACGGAACGCTGAGCGAGATTGAACCGGTGGCCGACGCATCAACCCGCACGCGGCGCGCGCATATCACGTTGGAGGCTCCGCCGCGCAGCTTCCGGATCGGCGCGCTGGTGCGGGTGCGTGCGCTGGGGCGTGCGGGGGCGTCGGTGACCCTGCCGCTCAGCGCAATATTGACCCGCGACGGGCGGACATGGGCGTGGCGCGTGTCGCCCACGGATCGGCGCGTGTCGCGCATTCCCATCACGGTTGGCCCTGTTGTCTATGCCGACCGGGCGATCATTGCCGAAGGCCTGACCCCCGGCGACGAGATCGTCATCAAGGGCGTGAATTCTTTGCACGATGACCAGATTGTCGGTCCGGGAGTGAAATGATGCGCGGCTTCAATCTGTCCGACTGGGCGCTGCAGCACCGGTCCATGGTGTGGTATTTCCTGCTGGTCTCGCTGCTTGCGGGGGCCGTGTCTTATATGGCGATGGGCCGAGAGGAAGACCCCGCCTTCACCATCAAGACCATGATCATTCAGGCGTCCCTGCCGGGCGCCACGGCGGAGGAAACCGTCACCCAGGTCACCGACCGCATCGAAAAAAAGTTGCAAGAACTGGACAGTCTGAAGGACACGCGATCCGTGACCTATCCGGGCCGGGCCATCGTCTATGTCGATCTTCTGGCCTCTACCGATGCCAAGGCGATCAAGGGCATTTGGCAGCATGTGCGCAACATGATGACCGACATCCGTGGGGAATTTCCGGCGGAATTTGGCGGCTTTGCGTTCAATGACAGCTTTGGCGACGTGTTCGGCAGCATCTATGCCTTCACCTCGGACGGGTTCACCCCGCGCGAATTGCGCGACAGGGTTGAAGACGCGCGCACCAAGATCCTCGGGCTGAAATTGTCGGGCAAGGTCGATCTGGTCGGTGAGCGCGACGAGGTGATCTTTCTGGAATTCTCCACCAGCCGGCTTGCGGCGCTGGGCTTTGACCGGCAGCTGGTGATCAACACGCTGGCCGCCCAGAACGCCATTGTGCCGTCCGGGGTCATCGAAACCGACGACGAACGCATTCTGGTGCGCGTGCCGGGGCAATTTGACGACGCGCAATCCATCGCGGATGTGAACCTGCGCGTGGGCGACAAGTTCTTCAACCTTGCAGATCTGGGCGAGGTGCGGCGCGGCTATCGCGACCCGCCTGCCAACCTGTTCCGCTATAACGGGCGCGAAGCGATCGGCCTGATCATCGGCATGCGCGAAGGGGGCAACATCCTCGACTTTGGCGAGGCGCTGGATGCGGCGATGGATGAGGTCCGCGCCTCCCTGCCCATCGGCATTGAAATGCATCAGGTCGCCGACCAGCCCCATGTGGTCGACGAAGCCGTGGGCCATTTCGTGCAGGCTTTTGTTGAAGCCGTGGCCATCGTGCTGGCGGTCAGCTTTGTCAGCCTTGGCTTGCGCGCAGGGCTGGTGGTGACCATGACCATCCCGCTGGTGCTGGCCATGTCGTTTGTGGTGCTGGAGCTTTACGGCATCACGCTTCAGCGCATCTCGCTGGGGGCGCTGATCATCGCGCTGGGGCTGCTGGTGGACGACGCGATGATCGCGATTGAGACGATGATCGCACGCATGGAAATCGGCGAGACCCGCGAAAAGGCCGCGTCTTATGCGTGGAAATCCATCGCCTTTCCGATGCTGTCGGGCACTGCGGTCACGGTGGCGGGGTTCATTCCCATCGGGCTGAATGATTCAGCGGCGGGCGAATTCACCTTCTCGCTGTTTGTGGTGATCGCGGTGTCGCTGGCGCTGTCTTGGGTGGTCGCGGTGCTGTTCGCGCCGATCCTTGGGGTCACGTTTCTTCCCAAGACCTTGAAGCACGCCCATGCCGGGCCGGGGCGCCTGCGCCGCGTGTTTCACAGGTTGTTGCGTGGGGCCATGCGTGCGCGCTGGCTGACCATCGCGATCACGGTGTCGATGTTTGGCGTGTCGCTGTGGGGCATGAAATTTGTCGAACAGCAGTTCTTTCCCTTGTCCGACCGCACCGAACTGGTGATCGATATCAATGCGCGCCAGAACGCGTCCTTCAAGGCAACCGATCAGGCGATTGCGGACATTGAAACATTCCTGGCCACCCGCAAGGAAGTGTCCTTCTGGACCGCCTATGTCGGGATCGGGGCACCACGTTTCGTGCTGTCCTATGATGCCCAGACGCCGGGCGTGCATATGGGCCAGATCGTGATCCAGACGCCGGACATCGCGTCGCGCAACACCCTCAAACCCGCGCTAGAGGCGCTGGGCCGTGAGGCGCTGTTTGGCGTCGACGTGCTGGTGAAATTCCTGGAGGTTGGCCCCCCGGTCGGCAAGCCGGTGCAATACCGCATCTCAGGCCCTGATGTGTCAGTGCTGCGCGACCGGGCGCGCGATCTTGGTGCCATGCTGGCGCAAGAACCGCGGCTGCAGGACATCACCCTTGATTGGAACGAACCGGCGCGGGTCGTGCGGCTTGATATTGATCAGGACAAGGCCCGGCGGCTGGGGCTGACCAGTCGGGATCTGGCTGGGGCGCTGAACGCGATCTTTGACGGCACCCGGGTGACACAGCTGCGCGACGACGAATATCTGGTCAATCTGGTGGTGCGCGGTCAGGCCCGCGACCGGGGCGATCTGGCGGCGCTGGCCAATCTGCAGATCGTCGGGCCTTCGGGCGATGCGATCCCTCTGCGCAGCTTTGCGTCGCTGTCCTGGGGGACTGAGCAACCGCTGATCCATCAGCGAAACCGCCTGCCCACGATCACGGTGAAGGCTGCGATCGCCACCAAGGATCAGCCCGCGACGCTGGATCTGGCCATGAAGACCCAGATCGATGCGTTCCGCGCCGCCCTGCCGCCGGGCTACGATGTGCGGGTCGGGGGCACTGTGGAATCCAGTGCGGAATCCCAGGCGCCCATCGCCGCCGTGGTGCCGGTCATGATCTTGATCATGGTCACGCTGATCATGGTGCAGATGCAGGGCTTTCGCCTCACGTTCATCGTGATGGCGGCGGCGCCGCTGGGGCTGATCGGGGTGGTGGCGGCGCTGCTGTCATCGGGCGCGCCGCTGGGCTTTGTCGCAATTCTGGGGGTGCTGGCGCTGGTGGGCATCCTGATCCGCAACTCGATCATTCTGGTGCATGAAATTGAAGTGCTGTTTGCCGCAGGCCGGTCAAGGTGGGAGGCGGTGTTCGAAGCCTCCGACAGCCGCGCGCGCCCAATCCTGCTGACGGCGGCGGCGGCGTCGCTGGCGCTGATCCCGATCTCACGCCAGATATTCTGGGGGCCGATGGCCTATGCAATGATGGGCGGGATCATCGCGGGCACGCTGATCACGCTGCTGTTCGTGCCGGCGCTTTACTGCGCGGTGTTTGGGGTGAAACGGCCCAAGGCCGACTGAGGGCTTGGCTAAACCGCCCCGTTGGGGCGATATTGGCGCACATTTGATCGAGGAGCGCGCGCCATGCCATCCCCCTCCGACCCGGCGCCCTTGTGGCGCAGCACCGCCGCTGAGGCTGTCGCCTTCGCGCCCCTGCACGGCGGCGTGTCCGTTGATCTGGTGGTGATCGGCGGCGGGTTCGCGGGCGTGTCAGCGGCGCTGCACGCGGCCGGGGCCGGCGCGTCGGTCCGGGTGCTGGAAGCTGCGCGCATCGCCCATGGCGGATCGGGGCGCAATGTCGGGCTGGTGAATGCGGGCCTGTGGCTGCCCCCCGATGCGGTCTGTGCCGCGCTGGGGCCGGGTGCGGGGGAGCGGCTGAACACCGCCCTCGCTGGCGCCCCTGATCTGGTGTTTTCGCTGATCCAAGCCCATAGCATCGCGTGCGAGCCGGTGCGCGCGGGCACCTTGCATTGCGCCCACAGCCCCGCGGGCCTGCGCGATCTGGCCCAACGCCACGCCCAGGGAGCAGCCCGCGGTGCCCCGCTGACATTGCTGAGCGCCGCAGAAACCAGCGCTCGCACCGGCGCGCAGGGTTTTCACGGCGCGCTGCACGATGCGCGGGCAGGCACGATCCAGCCGCTCGCGTTCTGCGCAGGGCTGGCGCGTGCGGCGCAGGACGCAGGCGCGGTGTTGCATGATAGCACCCCGGCAACCCGCGTGGCCCATGACGGCGCCGCATGGTGTGTTGAGACGCCCGGCGGCACGGTTCGCGCGGGCGCCCTGATCATGGCCACCAACGCCTATCACGCTGGCGCCCACGGCATTGCTGCTCCGCGCGCGATCCCGGTGCGGTATTTCCAGATGGCCACCGACCCGCTGCCCCCCGATCTGCGCGCCAAAATCCTGCCTGGCGGTGAGGGCGCATGGGACACTGCGACGGTCATGACATCGTTTCGCACGGATGCGGCGGGGCGGCTGATCATCGGGGCCATCGGCGCGCCTGACGGCATTGGCGCTGTGATCCATCATGGCTGGGCGGCGCGCAAGCTGGCGCGGATTTTCCCCGATCTGGCGGGCCGTGGCTTTGCCCATGCATGGTCCGGGCGCATCGCCATGACCCCCGATCACATTCCGCGCATCCAGCGCCTCGGCCCGCGGGGCTACGCCGCGTTTGGCTGGTCGGGGCGCGGCATCGGACCGGGGGTTCTGTTCGGCAGGGCCCTGGCGCTGGCCGTCGTCGGCGCGGTGGAAGACGGGTTGCCACTGGCGCCGGTCGATGCAAGCGCCGCCCCCCTTGCCGCCCTGCGCGCCGCGGGTATTGAGGCAGGCGCCCGCGCCGCGCATTTCGTCGGCGCACGTCTGTAGGGCCATGCCCTTGGTCGCGGCGCAGATGCGAACGACTCAGGGTGTGGCCGGGTTGGCGTGGCATTGCGCCGCGCATGAAACCGCGCTGGATCACCGTCTGGGACGGAGCGCTGCTTTTGGTGGTTTTATTTGACGGCAACACGTTCAAATTTCGACAATGTTGCGGCGCAGCATATATCTTTTTCCGTGTCGCAACATTCTGTTTCCTTGGACCGAAACTGGCCCTAAGAGAGGCCTGATTGCGACCCCCGCGCCCCGGGGATGTTTGCGTGAAGAGCCCGTGAGATGACCACCGAAGACCAGTTCCTATTCAGCCGCCGCGCCCTGTTGGGCGCGGGTGGCGCTTTTCTGGCCACCGCCCCCGGCGCGGCCTTCTCACAGACCGAACCTGCCCTTGCGCAGACCGGCTTTGGCATGCGCGACGTGGTCGAATTCGCCCGTGCCCGCGCGGCCAAGCCCTACGCCGCCGCGCGTCAGAAATTCACCGGGATCTTTGCTGATCTTGATTACGACAAATACCGCTCGGTCCGCCCGCGGGCGGAGGCGCGGCTGTGGCGCGATGAGAGCCTGGGCTTTGAGGCAGACCTGCTGCCCCCCGGTGCAATTTTCCGCGACCCGGTCTTCATCAACATGGTCGAAGACGGCGTCGCCCGTCCGCTGCCTTTCGACGCCGGGTCGCTGCATTTCGGTGCCCCTGCCTTTGATTTGCCCGATGGTCGCGCGCCCGACGGTTCTGGTGCCGGGCTGGCATGGAGCGGTTTTCGCCTGCGCTGCCCGCTGAACCGTCCTGACGTGCTGGACGAGGTCGCGGTGTTCCAAGGCGCGAGCTATTTCCGCGCCGTCGCGCGTGGGCAGGTTTATGGCCTTTCGGCCCGCGGCCTTGCCATCAAGACCGGCGCGCCGGAGGGCGAGGAATTCCCCGTCTTCACCGATTTCTGGCTGCACCGCCCGGATCCCGACGCCAATGAAATGCGGTTCCAGGCGTTGCTCGACAGCCCGTCTTTGACCGGCGCCTATGATTTCACGCTGCGCCCCGGCGCGGACACCACGATCGACGTGCGCGCGGTCCTGTTCGCGCGCACTGAGGTGGCGGAGGTCGGCGTGGCGCCGCTGACCTCGATGTATTTCTTCGGGGCGAAGGAACGCGGCCAGGTTGATGATTACCGCGATGCGGCCCATGACAGCGATGGCTTGCAGATGCTGAACGGGCGCGATGAACGCATCTGGCGCCCGCTGAGCAACCCACGCGATCTGCAGCTTTCGACCTTTGTGGATCAAAGCCCCAAGGGCTTTGGCCTTGTGCAGCGCCGCCGTGATTTCGCCGATTTCCAGGACGCTGAGGCACGGTATGACCTGCGCCCCTCGGCCTGGGTGACCCCGGCTGAGGATTGGGACAAGGGCGCCGTCGTGCTGGTTGAAATCCCGACCGACAGCGAATTCAACGACAACATCGTCGCCTATTGGCGCAGCGCCATGCCGCTGATCCCGGATGCTCCGCGGCGCATCGGGTATCGGCTGCATTTCAGCGACATGGCCCCTGACGGTCTGCCCACTGCGCGCGTGGCCGAAACCCGCGCCGGGCGCGATATTTCTGTCGCGCGCCAGCGGGTGCTGGTGGTGGATTTCGATCTGGCCGACCGCACCGTTGATGCGCTGATCCCGCGCGCTGAGGCGGCGGGTGTTGAGCTGATCCATGTGGGCCTGCGCGCGCTGCCTGGCGCTGAGCGTGCGCGCGTCGCGATCACCTTCACACCCCCGTCCAGTGGCACGGCAGAATTCCGCCTGACCTTGGCCGAACGCGATGGCGGGGCGGCGGCGTCTGAAACGTGGCTTTACCGGTGGTCGGCGCGTTGACCCGCCTCGCCCCCCCGCGCGTGCTGGACGCGGCGCCCCTGAAGGGGCCGCAGCCTGTGATCGACCGCGCCGCGTTTGCCGCCCCCCCGGTTCCGCCAGCGGCGCCGCTGGCCATGCCGTTGCAGGATCTGCGCCGCGCCCCGAACGCGCGCCCGACGCGCGCATCCTGGCGGGTACGCGGCGCGCGGGTGACCGCGTTTGGCGGCGCGCTGGCGATCACCGTGCTGGGCTTTGACCAGATGACCCGCGCCTTTGACGTGGACACGATCACCGGGCTTCAGGTCGCGCTTAGGGCGCTGTTCGTGGTCACCTTTGGGTGGATCGCGTTCTCGGCGTGCTCAGCGGTGGCAGGGCTGTTTTTTGCGCCGCGCGCGCCCGCCGCCATCGGGCGCGGCAAGCTGCGCGTGCGCACCGCCATCGTGATGCCGGTTTATGAAGAAGACGCCGCCGAAAGCTTTGCCGCGCTTGGCGCGCTGGGCCGTGGATTGGCGGCTGCGGGGCAGGGCGGCGCGTTCGAAGGGTTCATTCTGTCAGACACCCGCAGCCCTGACGCTTGGGTGCGCGAAACCACCGCCTTTGCCGCCCTGCGCGGCGTGTTGGCGGGCACCATGCCGGTCTGGTATCGCCGCCGCCACGCGAACACCGGGCGCAAGGCGGGCAACGTGCAGGATTTTGTGGAGCGTTGGGGCGCGCGCTATGATTTCATGCTGGTGCTGGACGCCGACAGTCAGATGGCGCCCGACACGGTGATCGAAATGGTCCGCCGGATGGAGGAGGCCCCACGCCTCGCGCTGCTGCAGACCACCCCGACCCTGATTGGGGCTGAGACGCTTTATGCCCGGCTTCAGCAATTCGCGTCCTCGGTCTATGGCCGGGCGGTGGCGCGCGGCGTTGCGGCGTGGCAGGGCAATGACGGCAATTTCTGGGGCCACAACGCGCTGATCCGCACCCACGCTTTTGCCGAGGCCGCGGGCCTGCCCGAACTGCCAGGCCGAAAGCCGTTCGGCGGCCATGTCATGAGCCATGATTTCGTTGAGGCCGCCTTGCTGCGCCGCGCCGGTTGGGACGTGCGCATGGACCCCGACCTTACCGGCAGCTGGGAAGGTGCGCCCCCGTCGCTGCTGACCGCAGCCGCGCGCGACCGGCGCTGGGCGCAGGGCAACCTGCAGCATGCATCGATCCTGCCGACCCGCGGGCTGCGCGCGATCAGCCGTGCGCATATGGCGATCGGGATCGGGTCGTATCTGGCGTCTCCGCTGTGGCTGCTGCTGCTGCTGGTCGGCCTGGCGCTGACCGCGCAGGCGACGTTGCTGCGGCCTGATTTCTTTTCCTCGGGCCAGCAGCTTTTCCCCAACTGGCCTCGGTTCGACGCGGTGCGCATGACATGGCTGTTTGCCGTGGCAATGGCGCTGTTGCTGGCGCCCAAGGCGATTGGGCTGGCGCAGACTGCGTTCAACCCTGCGCGCCGCCATGCCCATGGCGGGGGCGCGCGGCTTGCCATGTCGGCGGCGGCGGAACTGGGGCTGAGCGCGCTTTACGCCCCGATCATGATGCTGATGCAGACCCGACATCTGGTTGAAATCCTCGTCGGGCTTGACAGCGGATGGACGCCACAGACCCGCGCGGGCGCAGCCTTGCCGTGGCGCGCCGCGCTGCGCGCCCATCGCGGCCATGCATTGGCCGGTATCGCCGGGATCGCGGCGTTGTGGGCCATTCAGCCAGAGGTGCTGATCTGGATGTCGCCAGTGCTGGGCGGTCTGATCCTGTCGCCGGTCCTGTCGCGGCTGAGCGGGGATCCTCGCCTTGCCCCCGTGCTGGCCCGCATCGGTCTGTGTGACACCGCGGATGGCCGACAGGTGCCCGACGCAGTGCGCGGTGCCGCCGCACTGGCGCCCGTGATCCGCGCTGGCGCCGCATCAGGGCTGGAGGGGTTGATCGGATCCGCCGCGCTGGCCACCGCGCATACCGCCTGCCTGACGCCCGACGGCCCGCCGACGCGCGCTGAGCATCTGGCCCGCGTCACCCTTTGCGCCAAGATCGTGGCCAGCGGGGGGGAGCTGCCTGGCGCGCTCGATCATCTGACGCCCGGGGAAACCGCGATGCTGGCCGCCGATCCCGATCTGCTGGCGCGTTGGCGCAGCGCGCGGCGCGCTGCGCGGATTGTGGTCGGGGGCTGACTGGGGGCTGACTGCGGGCTGACCGGGCGCATCCATTCTTGCAATCGGCGGCGTGATGGCCGATCACCGGGAAACAAAACCCGATTTCGCAAGCTGCAAGGAGCTTCGCACCGATGCCGGAAACGCCCTCTAGCGCCGTTGATGACGGTCTTTTGCGCCTGCTGACCGTAGAGCGGCTGGAAAGCGACTTTTTCCGCGGCATCGCGACCCCCGGTGGGCGTGGCCGGTCGTTCGGCGGGCAGGTGATCGGCCAAGCCTTGACCGCCGCCACCCATACCGTGGATGGCGGGCGCGCCGCCCATTCGCTGCATGCCTATTTCATGCGCCCCGGCGATGCCTCCGCCCCGGTTCTGTACCAGGTTGAACGGGACATGGACGGGCGCAGCTTTTCCACCCGCCGGGTGATCGCGATCCAGAACGGGCGCCCGATCCTGAACATGGCTGCGTCCTTTCACATTGAGGAACCGGGTCTGTCGCATCAAGACGCGATGCCCGACGTGCCCGCGCCTGAGGATCTGGAAACTGACGCGCAATTGGCTGAGCGGTACCGCGACCAGCTGCCTGAGAAATTCCTGTCGCACCTCAAGTGGGAACGCCCGTTGGAGATCCGGCCCGTGCTGCTGCGCCCCCCCTATCCGACCGACAATCTGGACCCGGTGCAGCATCTGTGGTTCCGGGTCATCGGCTCAGTCGGGGATGATCGGGGGATGCACCGCTCTGCATTGGCGTTTGCGTCAGATATGGGGCTGCTGGGCGTGTCGATGGTGCCCCATGGGCGCAGCTTTTCAAACGCCGACATCCAAGCCGCCAGCCTTGACCACGCCATGTGGTTCCACGGCGATTTTCGCGCCGACGAATGGCTGCTGTATTCCATGGACAGCCCTTGGGCGGGCGGCGCGCGCGGGTTCAACCGCGGGCGGGTGTTCACCCGCGATGGGCGCATGGTGGCCAGCACTGCGCAGGAAGGCCTGATCCGGGTTGTAAAGCCCCGCGATTGAGGAAATCCCAGCGCCGTTTTGAACTGGGCAAGGTAATTCCCCTATGGTTGAGGGTGTTCATGAGCCAAATTTTCTCGGCAAGCCGCATGAGAAGATTGCGGCCGAGACGAGCAGATCCTGGCGATTTTTGTGCAAGGCCGAAAGCAGCGCAGCGGTGGTGAAGCTTTGCCGCGAGCATGGCATGACGCCGCTGCCCAGCAATTGCCGAGAGTGAGCGCTTTCCTTTTTAGGTGGCGGGCGAAGTATGGCGGCATGGATGCGTCTATGATCAATCAGATGAAGCCGCTGAAAAGCAATAATCTACTTTTTAAAAGGATGTTTTTCAGGATGAGCATGCAAGTGGATTTTCTGAAGTAAGCACTCCGGAAAACTTAAATCAGTCATCCATTTTCCGTGGGTCAGCGCCGAGACCCTCTCGGCCATATGAATATCGCCCGCTTTGGCAGCGGATGGTCGCAACTGATGTGGCACGCCGTGGGGGCCAAATTGCACTGGCCTGTTGACCCTTCGAGATCAACGCGACCTGCTATTGTAATAGCCCGAAGCTGAGCTGCCGGATCGGGGACATCGCAGATCTATTGATCGGATCTACCGCGATCTGGAACTGAACCTTCTCATGGTTTGGAGGCAAACCATTGCCGGGCAATGGTGCATCGGCGGCATCGCGTCCGCCCAGAAACTGAACGCGGCCACATAAATTCTACGATGCGCCCCCTTCAAAAATGGAGGGATTGCCGCGTCGAGAGAGCCAACGACTCTAAAAAAGTTTGCAAAGCCAAAATTATTTGGCAACCATTGATCCAGGGGCAGCTGCATCATTCGTGGAATGAGAAACAGCGAAACATAAAATAGGCTCCAACGGGGGGAGATATGAAAACAATAGTCAAGACAACCGTGGTCGCCGCGGCACTTTTTATAGGCGGAATCGCCACTCCGCTGCCGAGCAGTGCAGAAGAATTGAACGTCACCATCGTGGCTGGCCATCCGCCAGTGTTTCGCTGGGTGAAACATGCGAGCAAGACGTTTATTCCTGCCGTTAATGCCGGTCTGCAAGGCACCGACACCACGATTACGTGGAGCGAGCAGTATGGTGGCGCGCTGGCCAAAGTTGGTGATGAGCTGGAAGCCGTAGAAGAGGGGCTGGCTGAAATTGGCTTGGTGTCCAGCCTTTTTGATCCGGCAAAACTGTCGGTCCAGAACGTCACCTATTTTACGCCGTTCGTTTCGAGCGACAGCACCCTGGTTGCCAACTGGATGGATGAGCTGCAGCAGACCAACGAGGATATGAAAGCCTCTTGGGCCGCGAACGGGCTGGAATATCTGGGTGGTGCCATAGGCATCGACGATTACCTGTTGATGACCTCGTTCCCAATCAACTCAATCGCTGATTTGGAGGGGCGCAAAATTGGCGCACCCGGGCCTGCGGTTAACTGGTTGAAAGGCACAGGCGCGGTGGGTGTGTCAGGCAACCTGACCACCTACTACAACGAGATCAAAACCGGTGTGTATGACGGCGTGATTGTCTTTGCTTCGGCGGCGGTGCCGGGCAAGTTGTATGAGGTCGCTCCCTATATTACGCGAATTGGGTTTGGTGCCCAGTACGCGGGCGGGATCGCGGCCAATAAGGACTGGTATGACGGCCTCTCTCCCGCAGTGCAAAAGGTGCTGAAAGACGCCGCGATTGAGAATCGACGCGCTTACCTGAACGACCTGGACGCAACCGTGACCAAGTTTCTGGAAATCATGCAGGACAAGGGTGCCACCGTGACAGAGGTTGATCAGACCTTCCGCAAAGAATGGGCGGCGGGCATGGACAACGTAGCCAAGCAATGGGCGGAACGGTTGGACGGCGAAGGTGTTGCCGGGACGGCAGTGTTGAAGGCCTATATGGACACCATGCGGGCTGCTGGCGCGAGGCCTGTGCGCAATTGGGACCAGGAATAATTGGTGCTTCTGATGGGCGGATCTTTACGGATCCGCCCCATCTGTTTGGCATTGCGGACTGCAGCTGATGACTGACCTCATCCGCTTGGGCGTCGCTGACTTGCCGCGCTGGTTTCTGGGCCTGCGCCGGATGGTTGACGCAATGACGATGCTGCTCAATGTTCTGGGCACCATGCTGATTGTCGCAGTGATGGTGCTGGTGAATGCAGACGTGATCGGCCGCGTGGTGTTCAATTCGCCAGTATCCGGCGTGCCTGAAATCGTATCCATGTCCATCGTCGCAATTGTGTTTCTACAGGTGGCGCAGGCGTTTCGTCTGGGTCGACTGACGCGGACCGAAGCGGTGCTAGATTTTATCGAAAAGCGCGCGCCTCGGTTGCGATTTTTGTTGGAACTGGTGTTTTCCCTCGCCGCCATTGCGCTGATCTGGCAACTGTTTTGGGCGAGCCAGCCCTTGTTCCTCAAGGCATGGGTGCGGGGCACCTACGAAGGCACCGTGGGCGATTTTACTGCGCCGATCTGGCCGGTGAAGCTGATTATCCTGATCGGTTGTGCGGCCTTATTCGTGCAGTTGTTGCTGCATGCAGCGACCAGTGTGTTTCAGCTGTTTGCTAAAAGCAGGATCCAGCCATGAGCCCGTTTGAGATTGGCCTGACATCGTTCGGCGCAATGATTGTCATGGTTTATATGGGTTTTTGGGTGCCATTCGCCTTGATGCTATCGTCATTTGTGGGCGTTTGGTTCATCAAAGGGTCGCCTGTATTGGCGGGCAAGCTGCTGGCGTTGGCGGCCTCGGAAACCATTTCCAGTTACTTTTTTGGCGTCGTGCCCCTGTTCATCATGATGGGGTTCATTGTGTCGGTCACCGGCATGGGGCGCGATGCGTTTGACGTGGCCAACCATGTCTTCCGGCGCGTGCGCGGTGGACTTGGCATCGGCACGGTCGGCGCAAATGCAATTTTTGCTGCAATCACGGGCATTTCCATCGCCTCGGCAGCGGTGTTCACGCGGATCGCTGTGCCGGAGATGACGCGGCACGGATACAGCAAACGGTTTGCCGTCGGGGTTGTTGCGGGGTCATCGGTGCTGGGAATGTTGATCCCACCAAGCCTGCTCCTGATCTTATACGGCCTGCTGACCGAGCAGTCGGTGGGCGATCTGTTCATTGCTGGTGTGCTGCCGGGATTGCTTCTGGCATTCGTATTTTGTCTCGGTATTTATCTGACCGCGCTTTTTAGCCCCAGTCTGATTGGCGAAAACATTGGCATGCCCGCGGGCGACGAAGGCGCGCTGACTGCGCGTGAGCTGATTGACAAAGGATTGCCTCTGGTCGCGCTGATCGGACTGGTCCTGGGGGGAATATATGGTGGCTTTTTCACCCCCATCGAAGCCGGTGCAATCGGCTGTTCAGGCGCAATCATCATCGGATTGCTGCGACGGTCACTTGGTTTCGCAAACTTTTGGGAGGTTTTGACCGACACAGGATTGGTTACAGCGGCAGTTTCGTTCTTGATTATTGCAGCGCAGATGTATTCGCGCATGTTGGCGCTGTCAGGCGTGCCTGCGGAGTTCGGTAATTTCGTGGCCACGGCTGAGATCGGTTATTGGGGTGTGATCCTCGCCTACGTGGTCTTAGTGATCGTGATGGGCACCATACTCGACAGTTCTTCGATCATGCTGATCCTTGTGCCGCTGATGCTGCCAGTATTACACTTGATGCAGGTAGATCTGATTTGGTTCGGGATCGTCACGATCATCGCGGTTGAGATCGGCCTTCTGACACCACCATTTGGAATATCAGTCTTTGTCATCAAATCGTCCTTGAACGACCCAACGATCTCACTGGGCGACATATTTCTGGGAGCTGCGCCGTTCGCCTTTCTGATGCTGATTGTTCTTGGACTGGTTCTGATCTTCCCCGCACTTGCCACTGCGTTGCTATAGAAAGGACGCTTCATGACACGACGCATCGTTGATCTGTCTGTCTCGCTGCAAGCGGGGATCGCGTCAGATCCTCCGATCATGCTGCCTGAGATTAACTATATGAACCACGAACAGACGGTGGATCAGATATTGGCCTTCTTTCCGGGGCTGACAAAAAAGGACCTGCCCGGTGGTGAAGGATGGGCCATAGAAACGCTGAACATTGCGACTCATAACGGCACCCATATGGATGCACCCTACCACTACCATTCAACGATGAGCAAAGGTGAGCGGGCGATCACTATTGACGAAGTACCGCTGGAGTGGTGTCTGCAGCCTGGCGTAAAACTGGATTTCCGTCATCTGAATGACGGACACGTCGTCAGTGCGGCAGAAGTTAAGGCTGAACTGAACAGGATTGGCCATGAGTTGCAACCGCTGGACATCGTCGTGGTAAATACGTCAGCCGGGGCAGCCTATGGCCATCCAGATTACCTGATCAAAGGCTGTGGAATGGGCCGCGAGGCCACGAACTTCCTGACAGAACGTGGCGTTCGGGTTGTTGGAACTGATGCTTGGAGCTGGGATGCGCCCTTTGCACTGACCGCCAAACGCTACGCCGAAACCGGGGATGCGTCGATTATCTGGGAAGGCCACAGGGCCGGCATGGATGTCGGCTATTGTCAGATGGAAAAGTTGACCAATCTGGATACCCTGCCGGGTGCCGGATTTGAGATCTCCTGTTTCCCATTTAAGATCAAAGCAGCCTCCGCCGGTTTTGTCCGTGCCGTGGCGATTTTTGAGGATTAATCCCATGCGTTTGGCAACAGTCATCCATCAAGGCAGCGCCAAGGTCGTCGCAGCGCTGGACAACGACCACCTTCTCGATCTTCGCAAAGCGGCTGAACTGGCGGGTGAAGGCGGTGCAGATTTTGCCGACATGCTGGCCTTGATACATTCACAGGAGCGCGGATTGGATAGCGCGCGCGCGCTGATTGAAACCGCTGATCAGAGTGCTGTATTCACCGTCGCGGATGTGGCGTTTCTACCGCCAATCATGCCCGTGCAGTATCGAGACTGTTTGGTGTTTGAAGAACATTTGATAAATTGTTTTAGAGAGATGGAAGTCATTACAGGGCGCAAAAACGAAGTTCCGCCAGTTTGGTATACCCAGCCGATCTATTACAAAGGAAATCGGATGTCATTTATTGGACACGGAACAGACGTTCAGTGGCCAGCCTATGCAGAGCATTTGGATATTGAGCTGGAGATGGCCATCGTTGTTGGCAAGACCGGCAAGGACATCAGCGCCCAAGACGCACCTTCACATATCTTCGGCTACACCATCCTGAATGATGTGTCCGCGCGCGATGCTCAGATGCTTGAAATGGCAGGTCAACTTGGCCCCTGTAAGGGTAAGGATTTTGACACTGGAAATATTATTGGCCCCTATATCCTGACTGCCGATGAAGTATCGCATCCCGTTGCGTTGAATATGGAAGTGCGGGTCAATGGAGAGCGGTGGGGCGGTGGAAACAGTCGCGACATGCACCATTCATTCGCTGACATTCTAGCGCATATCTCATCTTCCGAAACCATCTATGCTGGTGAAGTCATAGGATCAGGCACAGTTGGTACCGGATGCGGGTTGGAGCAGGGCAAACGCCTTTCGCCAGATGACCGATTTGAGCTTGAGATCGAGGGTATTGGCATTCTTTCAAATAGGATCGTCAAGAAAATCTAATCCCACCCAAATCAATTTAAGAAGTGACTTGGGCGAGATGGTTCTGGTATTTTTAACCTAAGTCTGCCGCACTGGACAGTGTTTTGGTGCGGAAAGAGGCCAGCAGATGCTTCGAACGCCGCCCGTCCGCGAACTCAACCCAAAAAGATCTAATCGATCCCAGCAGGTTGTGATCCCAACTGGGTACGAAACTGGATGGAGCCGCCGATGTCGTGGACGCAGACTGCTCGCCGGGATCATGCCCGGCGATGCTGCCGCCATTCAAGCGACCTCACAGGGCACGAACGGGGGCTGAGCGCCGCCGCTGCCCGGCCTCAGGCGCCTCGGCTGTCCCCGTGCGGCCGCCCTGCGCGATATGGTGAATCTGATCTGATGCATCGCCACGACCGGCGGCCAGTGGCGGTTGCTGCGGCGAGATCCCCCCTCCACAACCGTGCGGAAATACCTTTACAACTGGCGGAACGGCGGTCTTTTTCGCGCGATAAACCACCTACTGGTGATGGCGGCGCGCGAACTGGAGGGGCGCGAAGCCAACCCTTTTGCCGGCATTATCGACTGACAGAGCGGAAAAACGGCTGAAAGTAGCGGCCTGCGCGGCTTTGGCGCCGGAAAACTGGTGAAGGGCCGCAAGCGACATATCGTGCCCGATACGCTCAGGTCGATGGTCGACGCCGTCGTGCATTCGGCCGACGTGCAGGACGAGGGCGGGGCGCCGTTGGTTTTGCGCTCAATCCTCAAAAGTTGGCCTTGGCTGGGTCAGGTTTTTGCGCCCTCTCGGCAAATGCGCCTCGCCTGCCGGGCAACGGACGGTTGCTATGCCATGCCAAAATTGCGGGCCACGCTGAGCGGCAACGGCAACCGCCAGATCGAGATCACCAAGCGGTCCGACGCTGCCCACGCTTTCGTGGCCTTGCCGCGGCTCCGGGTGGCGGTGCGGACCTTGGCTTGGCCTGGCTTGAACGATGCCGCCGCCTCGCCAAAGACTGGGAAGCCTCCGTCTCGAGCGCCGAAGCGTGGCTTATGAACGCATATATCCGTATTATGATCAGATGCTTGGCCAGATTTCACGCAGGAACTGACGAATTATGAGGCGGGCTTT
>JBLGAC010000055.1:0-27243 GCA_047610385.1 Paracoccaceae bacterium
TCCTCGTCCGTCCAAAGCCGCTTCGTCCGACGCGTCATCAACCGCTCCATAGTGTCCGCTATCCAAAGCGGACACTATCTGACCCACGCTACGCGCGGCAGGGCGGTGGGGCCGGACGCTTACGGCCAATCGACGAATCTTTGCAAAAAAATCAAACCAGACGCAGGCGATAGCTTCGACAGGATTTTGACGGAGGGTGATCCTCTACCAAGAATAGGAGCGCACGCTATTGAGAAAGCGTTGCACCTCAACTGTATCTTCACGTCCAAAGGCGATGGCCGCAAACACAGTTCGAGACAGCGTGGGATCGCTCATTTTGATTTTCCGGATACCTGACAAATAGACCCATTTCTCGGGAACGATGGAAATCCCTGCACCTTTTTGGATTAGGCTCTGGATCCAATCTTCGCGGTCGCTGCGTGCAGAAAACATCGGCTGAAAGCCCCTTCTGCGAGTTTCGTTGAGGAAAGTTTCTCGAAATTCACACCGAAGGCGATCCAAATATGGATAACGCACTACATCCTCTAGTCCGATCAAGGATCTGCCAGCCAATGGATGGTCATCGGCGCAAGCCAAGATGAGTGGTTCACTATATAATTTTATGTAGCGGAGCTTTTGTTCATCTTCCACCTGCGCGCCGACTATTGCCATATCTATAATTCCATCCAGCAATGCACGGGCGATATCGCTACGAACGTAGTCCAGTAATATGATTTCCAGCTGAGGATGGGCGCCTTGATATTTTGAGATGAATTCTGAAACTGCGCCTGAGCTGACGGTGCACATGACGCCTATGCGCAGCACCGGCATGTGACCGGCGACCATATCTTTTGCGGCTTTCCCGGCACGGCGCGCAGTCACGTCGAGGTCCTTAAAATAGGGAAGCATGGATTGACCAAGCTGGGTAAGGTGGGTGTGACGGCCTTCTCGCCGAATAAGGCGACCTCCGACCGCTTCTTCCAGTTTTTGAACTGATTTAGTCAGCGCGGGCTGAGATATCCCCAACTCGCGTGCCGCCTGAGAAAAATTCAAAGTGCGGCTGACCTGCAGAAAAAAGCGCACGCGCCTGAAATCCAATTCCATTTTGGTACCTCGCCTGATCGTAGACTACATGGGCATTCTGAAACCAACGGTTATCGAAGTGATAAGCCTTTGGCCATGTCCCTGCTGCTAATCTCTGAAGACAAGGAGACAGCGGGCGGCCGCCGATAAACCCACCCCATCGAACATAGTACAGTTCCCATGCTCTAGTGAGAAAAGCGCTGACCGGCCCTCTGTGGTCGCCGGTTTCTGTGTAGATCCCACCGCTCGAACCGAGGCTGCGGCCCATTTGCAACGGCCAGAGCACAGTCACGATGGCCCTCCGCATTAAGATCTCTCTTTCAGAGTAAACACTAAAAAACAAACCACGGAGAGAAAAATGTACGCAAAAACCTGCTACTTGGCTTTTACTTCATTAACTGTAATTTTCGCATTGAGTGCGGTTATGATCGGTTCCGCGCAACCGTCTCAAGCTCAGGATGTCGCTGTCGCAAGCTATACTGACGACGGACGGGTGATGCGCCCGAATAACTGGCGGTCTTGGGTTTATGTTGGCACCCCACTGACGCCTAACGCCCTAAACGGCGGCCAAGCCTCTTTCCCAGAGTTTCATAACGTCTATGTTGAAACTAGTGCCTATCTGGTTTTTGCGAAGACAGGTGAATGGCCTGAGGGCACGCAGATCGCCAAGGAATTGGTACTGGTGCGCGAAAGTGACAGCTGTGATGAAGAAACAGGCGCCTGTGATGAAGTTTCTGGAGTTGGGTATTTTCAGGGCGAATTTAACGGTCTGGAACTGACGGTCAAAGACACCAAGCGTTTTGTGGACGAACCGGGCGGCTGGGCCTATTTCTCATTCGGGCACAACGCCCCGCCTTACGCCGAAACAGCAACTGCGTTCGCGACGGATTCATGCAATTCCTGCCATGAGAATAACGCTGACACCGACTTTGTGTTTACCCAGTTCTACCCCGTGCTTCGGGCCGCAAATCCCAACAAATAACTCAAACTAAACGGTAGAACTTCGCTTTTTTGGGTCCCGCCGCTGCAGCTTTGCTGTTTGCGGCGGTACTTGTTTCGCGCAGGCATGAATATGCCTTTGAGTTCATTTTTGGCGCTTCAATTTCCTGACAGATGAAGCAATAAACCGGCCGTTGGTGCGGACGCAGCGAAAGTCTGGAAGGACCGCGCTGTGGACCGTGGCGCATCGCGCAGCGAATGACCTCACTCCGCCCGCTGCGACCAGTGTAGTGGCGAAAAACTTGCCTGATCTCGGTGCGCCTCCGATCTTAGTGCTTCAATCATCAGGAGCCGGCGCATACCCCCAATTCCACCGTCCGCCACCGTCCGCCCCTATCCCTGTAACGGTTAGGGGCGGACGATGGCGGACGGTGGCGGACGATCAATTACCCCCCTTTGATCGCTATGCGCCGGGTGCGGTCCTTCCCTGCCCGCTCGCGGATCACCTCGACGCCCCGCCCGCGCAGCAGCGGCGTGATCCGGCGCAGCTCGCTAGAAAGGCGGTTCGCCTGGCGGGGGATCGCCTGGCGATCGTCGGTGAAGGGATGGGCGCGTTCGCGGATCTCCTGCAGCAGCTCCGAGGCGGTGCCGCACCAGCTGCGCCCTCCCTTGACCAGTTCCAGGATGCACAGGGCCGGCACGCTGCCCTCCAGCGCCGCCTCGCCGACCTGGGCGCGGTTCCCGGCATAGGCGGCCAGGAACGCGCCTGCGGGCCAGCCTAGCGCGCCCTCGGCTGGCCTCGCGGACTTCGACCGGATCGGCGTAGCTGCGCCGCCCTTCGAAGTGCCGCGCCGCCTCCACCTGGACGATCCGCCAAGCCGGGTGCAGGGGCCAGCGGGAGCGGTTGCTGTCGCGGCTCGGCTCGCAATAGCGCACCTTCTCCGCGAACTCGGCCACGGCGTCGCCTGCGCGGGCTTCCAGCGCGTCCCAGCCGCGGATTTCCCAGCGGTTGCGGAGCTGGCGCGAGCCCAGCCACGGGGCCCTTCGAATGTGGCTTTGACAGACTTGAGCGGTCGTTTCGCGCTGGCGGCGAACGGCGGCTCTCCACCCTTCGCGTCGACGCCCCGCTTCATGCGGCGCCAAGAACGAGTGTCCGAGAAGGGCTCAACGCCCGTCCAATCCGCTGCTGTGGGAACAGTATTGGCGCTCTGCTCGGAATGTTGCGCGCCATGTCAGGCTTGTGTCATGCCGATGCAGGGGCGATCACGACGCCGTTTGGCCCAACGCGGACCAGCCATGCCAAATGTGACGTCCGCCATCCTAGAGGCGCTACATCGCCGACTGGTTGTTCGGGGGGCCCTGAAATTGCTTCCCAAGGATCACCGGACGGGGTAGGCAGCCCGATCCTTGGAGGTTCGGGACAGATCATGGCGCAAAATGCCACCATTTACAAAATTGAGCTGTCGGTCTCTGACATGGATCGCCACTATTACCAGACCCATAAACTGACCGTTGCAAAGCATCCCTCTGAGATGGAGGAGCGACTGATGGTGCGCATCGTCGCCTTTGCTCTGAATGCCCACGAGCATTTGGAAATGACCAAAGGACTGTCGACGGACGACGAGCCCGACATCTGGCAGAAGAGCCTGAGCGGGGAGATCGATGTGTGGGTTGCACTTGGGCTTCCGAGCGAGAAGGTCATGCGTCAGTCCTGCAGCAAAGCCGCGAAGGTGATTGTCTACCCCTATGGCGGCAGGACTGCCGAAGTGTGGTGGGACAAGGTCAAGAACAGCACCGCCCGTTTCGCCAATCTCCAAGTGATCAATTTCTCATCGGCGGACTCGGCGGCACTGGCCAAGCTGGCCAGCCGTGCGATGAAGCTCCAAGTCAACATCCAAGACGGCGACGTGATGGTCAGCGTCGATGAGAGCGTGGTCTACGTCACGCCCGAAAAATGGAAGGGCGCAGCATAGATTGCCGTTGCCCGTCGCAATACCGGACCAAGGATCAAAAAGGTTTAGCCAGCCAACTTCGGCCCGCCAATGTCAGCATCGGGTAAGCTGCACAGCAGCGCCGATCATCGTAACCGAAGGCGCCTTCGGACCTGTCGCGTCCTTCTGCCAGGGCGATGATCTCGACCTTGCAAATGGCGCTTCCTACGCGTTGCCGCCTTTGGTGCATAGCGCATCAATCGCGAAGGTGGACGTAAGGCTGCGAAGGTCCGCTTCCATCTGTCTGAGTGTGTGATCTCGCAGGTGCAGCGAATGCACGCTATCCGCCCTTTGTCGCCATCCAGTCGTGGCACAACAACTACCGCCTCGCGCCAACCGTCTCCGGCGTTGCGCGAGTTTCTATCGGCGGCAATAGCCCTCGACGCGCCCATCGCCTGCGATCGCCGCGCCGTCAGCTCTATGGCCGTCTGCAATCTCGCGCAGAGTTGGGTGGCGACGTACGGACGTGCGCAGCCATCAGCAACCGCTCAGGGGTTGTGATGAGGCCAGACAAGATCACCGAAGGGGCCTGCGCAATGCGCCGCTCAGCACCCAGACACTCGTGGCAAAACTGCTGATCTGCCACAAGTGGCGAAGAGCACAGGCAATCGTGGCGGTTGCTGGGTGGTTGCTAGTCAAAAAATCGGGAACCGCACTCTCGACGTAAGCTACTGAAACCCTTGGTGACCCCACGAGGACTCGAACCCCGAACCTGGTGATTAGAAGTCACCCGCTCTATCCAGTTGAGCTATGGGGCCGTGCCGGGCCTGAGATAGAGGGTCTGGGCCGCGCGCGTCAATGCCCCTCGGCGCCGCTGTTCGCATCGCGCTCAAACATCGCGAGCGCCGGGGATGGCGCGCCGCCCGACACCGGGGTGCCGTCGACCTCCAGCCATGCATGGGCAAGGATCCCGCCCCCGACACGCCGGGCCCCGAGGCGCAGCACCGACGGGGTTCCGCTGCGCTCAAGCCACAGGCGGGCCGCCAGCGCCTGCACCAGGCAATCAGCGCGCCACGGCACGCGCTTGCCCCATGCCTGCAACGCCCAGCCCATCAGCGCCGGATCGGGGGGCGTCGCGCGCCCGGGGGATGTATTTGCCCGCAGCCGGGCGAATATCTTTTGCGCGGGCGTGCGCGCATGCAGCGCCCGTGCCCGCGCCAGATACCACAGCGCCCAGGCCAGATGCCACCGCCGGGCGGCACCCATGCGCAGGACCCTCCTCATCCCCCACCCGCCGCCGCCATGCGCGCAAGAAACCCGTCGCCGGTCAGGCTGTCGCGGGGACCGGCCTCAACCAGGCGCCCGGCCTCAAGCGCCGCGACCTGATCCACCCAGGCGATTGAGGACAGCCGGTGCGCAATGATCAAGATCGTGGCGTCGCCGCGCAGATCTGCCAACCGCCCGGCGATGGCGGCCTCGTCCACCGGGTTCATGGCGCTGGTCGCCTCATCCAACACCAGTAGGCGTGGGCGCTGCACGATGCCGCGCGCAAGGCACAGGCGCTGGCGCTGGCCCGCCGACAGCCCGTCACCGCGGTCACCGATCGGAGTGTCGAGGCCGCCGCGCGCGCGTATCTGGTCCGCAAAGCCAACGATGTCCAGCGCGCGCCACAAGGCGTCGTCGCCAGCCTCAGCGCCCATCAAAAGGTTGGCGCGCAGGGTGTCGGGGATCAGGAAGTCATCGCGCGACACCAGCGCAACCTGCCCGCGCCAGCCATGCAAAGCGTCCGGTGTCAGCACCTGCCCGTCCACCAGCACCCGGCCGCTTTCAGGCGAGGACAGCCCACAGAGCAGGTCCGCCAGCGTGGTTTTGCCCGCCCCCGACAGCCCGATCAGGCCGGTTGCCTGCCCGGGCGCCAGCCGCAGCGAGACGCCGCGCAGCGCGGGCTGATCGGCACCGGGCCAGCGAAAGGTCACGCCCTGGGCAACGATCTCAGCGGCACCTTGGGCGGCGCGGGCGGGGGATCGGGGCTCAGCCGCGTTGGCATAGCCGCGGACCTGCGCGTCGTATTCATCAAAGGCAGCGCCAGCGCCGATCAGCTCCTGCAACAGCGCGTGGGCTGAAAACAGGCGCGGCAGCAGACGCAGGAACAGAACCACGATCAACGCGGCCTCAGCAGGGGACATGCCCCGCGCGGCACCGGCCCAGATCACGGCCCCGAGGCCCAGCGCCCCGCCAGCTTGGCGCACCAGCGCGGAGCGTTGCGAGATCATCTCCACATTCCGCGACATCTCAGCCTGCGCAGCCGAGGCGTGGGCAAATTGCGACACACCGGTCCCGCGGGCACTTTGAAACCGGTCGAGCTTGAGGTTGTCGAGATACCGCGCGACGTGATCAAAAAGCCGCTGTGTGTCGCGGAACACATGGCGCGATCCGCGGGCGATGCGCCGGTCAAACCAGATCATCGGGACCGCAATGACCAACGCGATCAGCGCCACCATGCCCACCAGCCCTGGGTCCACCGACAGCGCCAGCAGCCCCGCCACCGCGACCGTCACCAGCGCCATGGCAAAGCGCAGCGCCATGTCCGCGCCCATCGCCAGCCGCATGGGTGCCATGGACAGCGCATGGTGCAGTTCATTGCGCCGAAGGCCCGACACCGCGGTCCATTTCGCAGCCGCCACCGCATCGTACAGACGCATGCGCAGCCGGTGCAGCAAATTGGCGCTGATCCGCGCCGCAACGCCGCCATAGGCGAATGCAATGGCCGCACGCAGCAGCAATGCCGCCACCAGCAGCGCCAGCACCCCGCCCAGGCCCGGTGCCCAGCCCAGCACCCGCGCCGCCCATGCAAAGGGACCAGCGGTCAGCGCCTCAGCCCCATCAAGGCCCGCACGGTCCACAAGTGCGCCGAGCACCAGCAGCCCCATCGTTTCGGCGCCCGCGGACACGATCAGAAGCGCCAACGCAAAGGTGCTGCGCCGCGGGTCGGATCGAAGGCACAGCGTGATGAAGCGCAGGACGATCACGGCGATATCAACCTCTCAACACAAAAGGGCCCCCGCATGCGGAGGCCATTTTGATCTATGTGCCACAGTCCCCAAACCGCGGCGGTCAGATGCTCAAGTCCCGGAAACGCACTTCGCCGTGCCGGGGAGTGCATAGTTGCAGTCATCCCCAGGGGTTGAGCGCGGGCCGTTGCCCTGCGTAGAAGCCTTGACTTCTGCGATCTGGACGACAGGAGCCTGCCATACTTTCTTGCTCATAATGCACGAGCCTTTCTCATTGAACACACCCAAGAAGCTAGCATAACAGCAGGCACATGCGACTGGAAGCAAACAATTTCGCGCACCAGAATGGTCTTATTAAGGCAGCATCCAAATATCCCAAATTTCGGTAATTTCCTATGAAAATCATGCCTCACACCACAAATTCCATCGAAATTCGCGGCCAATGCGTCCCGGCGCCGGTTTGCTTGCCCTAGACGTTCGACGGCGCAGCGCCAAGTTTTTGAAGCAAACGAACCTCTTGCGTGAGCGAGGATGCCAGAATTCCACCAGAAGTGGTGCTGGCCAACCCGCCCGGCGATTCGCCCATACGCGCCAAAGCCGCGCGCAGATGCGCCCACGCAGCGGCGGACACCTGCACCCCGCCGCCCAACGCAGGCGCCACCAGCCAGCCAGCCCCCCCACGTGCCAGCAGCGCGGTGTTGAGACGCGCACACGCGGGTGCAATCCGCGCCGCCATGTCATCAGAGGCGGCGATAACCAGCGCGCCCTGGCCGATCATGGCCCCCACCAAAGGCGCCGCGGCGGCCAGATCCAGCCCCGCCCTGCGCGCGATCTCAGCCAAAAATACTGCGCGATCCTCAGGCACCGCGTCAAGCAGCGGTGCATAGGCCCCGCGCGCGGGCGCATGCGGCCCCAGAAACCCGACCAGCGGCGCCCCAAGCGCGTCCCCCACATCACGAACCCGGCGCAGCAGCACGCGCCCCGCTTGCGCCACATCCCTTGGCGCAGGCGCGGATTTCAGCAAAAGATCCGCGCGCATTGCCCGGCGCGCGGCAATGTCGGCCAGTTCTGCGGCCAGAAACGCCGCCTCAGACAGATCAGCGGGCCACGGCGCTGACGCGTCGGCCATGGCCTGCTGCTCCGCGCTCAGGTCCAGATCGCGGGCAAGGCGCATCGGATCGGCGGGCGCAAGGTCAAGCAGCCCCGCCCCCCGCATCCGCCGCCCCAGCGCGGACACGCTTTCAGGCCGCCGGTCCGCCATGAACCACCGCTCAGCGGCCAACGCGGGCGGCAGGGCGCGGATCGCGGCCATCTCGGCCTCATACCCGCCATGGGCGCGCAGCATCAGATGGCAGGCGGGCAGCGCGTCCTCCAGCATTGCCAGCGCCGCGGCCCCGCGATCGGCAAGCCCCAACCCCGGATCGGTGCGCGCCCAGATCGCGCGGGCAAGCTGGCGCAGCGGCAGGTCCTCTGCCCCGCCGGGGGTCACGGCATGGGTCAGAAATAATGCTCCGCCGGGGCGCAGGTGGGCGGCCAGCAAGGCGGCGATGGCGGCGCGGCCGGGGTCGGACACGTCGGACCATCCCTGCGGCATGGCGGCGAAATCAAACTCCGGCAGATCCCGCGGCACCTGCGTGAAGGGCGCATGGATCACGCGGCCCGGCAGGTCGGCGGCGCGCAGCAAGGCATCCGTCGCGGCGGCGGCCAGGCCATCGGGATCAACGGCCACCACATCGGCGCCCGCGGCTGCAAGCATCGCGGTGGTTTCGCCCGCACCGCACCCCAGCAGCAGGACCGAGGGCGCGCGTCCTTTGGGCAAAAACCCACGCCGTCCGCCCAATGCCAGCACCGCGTCGCTGCGCCACGGCTCCGCCCCCGGCAGGTGCAAGGCGCGGGCGATCAGGTCAGAGTGCAGAGCCACACCTGGCGAAACGGTCATATGAGAGCGCCTTGAGCGGTTGATCCTGCGCGCAGTTCTATGCAATTTCGAAGCCCTCAGCAACGCCGCGCCGGAGCCGCCATGCCCCTGTCCTTATCCGGCCATCTTCCCGGCGACCGCATCGCAGGCCCGGCACCCGACTGCATGCTGCCCGTCGGCGCCGCCCCTTTGTCTGGCCCGCGACCGGCCCCGCGCGCGCGTTTTGACCTGCACGGGCTGATCCATGGCAGCTATTGGGACCTGCCCGGCACCACCCCCGTCGCCGCCGGCCGCCCGCCGGAAATCATCGCCCTGCCCGGCCCGGTGCCCCCTGCGCCCGCGGACGCGCCCCGCATCGAGGACGCCCGCATTCTGTCCCCCGGCATGATGATGCTGGAGGCGCCGGACATGCGCCTTTTGGTCGAACACGGCGCGCGGGTGACGCTGGACGCGCCCTCAATCGGCGAGGATCTGACCCGCCTGGTGATCGGCTATGCCGCCGGAACGCTGCTGCTGCACCAGTTGGGCCGCATGCCGTTTCACGCCGCCGCCGCCGTGGGGCCTGCGGGCGCGGTGCTGCTGCTGGGCGATGGTGGGGCTGGCAAATCGACGCTGGCCGCGATGCTGGCGCGGCGCGGCATGGCGCTGGTCGGCGACGACATGATCGCGCTGGCGGTGGGCGCGGCCGAAGGCGCGCCCGGCGGCAAGGTCGGCCTGCATCGATCCATGCGCACCGCAAAGCTGTGGCGCGACAGCGCGGTGGCCGCCGATGCCGGGGCGCAGACCTCACGCATGGCCGGGCTTGAAAAAACCGTGCTCGCCTGGGACGCACCCGGCCCGGACATCGCGTTTCCCGCCCCACTGCGCGCCATTGTGCAGCTGGGTTGGCTGCACCCGCGCGATGCGGCGCCACAAATCACGCGGATCGCGCCCCTGCAGGCGTTGCCGCGAATGCGCGCTGCCGTCGCGCGCGCGGCCCTGGTTGCGCCTTTGGGGCTTGCGGCGCTTTACCTCTCCCGCGCGGCGAGTATTCTTGCCTGCGTGCCGTTTTTCACGCTGGACCGTCCGCGCAATTTTGCGATGGCGGACCAGGCGCTCGACCTCGTGGCCGCCTGCGTGGAAACGCCTGAGCGGTTCTGACCCAAGGAGCCGCCAAGGCCGATGCCCCAGGACGATCCTCTGTATCGCCGCAAGACCGACGTGCTCGCCGCACAATTGAGCGAGGCTGAGCTGGTGCTGCTCGGCCCCGCGAGCGAACGGTATGTCGGCCTCGATCCTGTCGCCGCCGACGTCTGGGCCGCGCTTGATGTCCCGCGCACCGTGGCCCAGCTGGCCGCCGCGTTGGCTGCGCAATACGACGCCCCACCGGACCAGATTGCGGCGGACATCGCCCCGATGCTCGCCCAGCTTGAGGATGAAGGCCTGGTGGAGCGCGGCGACCCCGCATTGTGACCGCGCCGGAGCATCACATCTTTGGCGTCTTCGCCCCCCGCATGATGCCAGGCGCGTTGGCCCGCATTCACGCCGCCATGGCCCGCGCCTTTGCGCCAGATTGGCCCGGCGAGGACGTGGCAGGGCGCGGATTTCACATCAGCGCCCGGCGCAGCCCCGGCACGCCCGATCCCGGCGCAATCGCGCACATTCCCGGCGCAATTGCGGTTGGCGTGGCGGCGCTGGCCCGCCATCCCGGCGGCGCGCGGCTGCCCGCGCTTGGCGCCGCGATCGCCGCCGCGCCAGATCGGGATGCTATGGGCGCCGGGCCGCTGGCAGGGTTCGAAGGCCGCTTTGCCGTCGCGCTGGTGCGCCCCGATCATCCCGGCGCCGGGCCGAACGGCGCGCCGGGCCCGCGGCTGGATCTGGCGCGCGATCCTTTGGGCCAGACGCCGCTTTGGACCGCGCGGGGGCCGGATGGCGCGATCCTGTTCGCGACCCGCCCGCAGGCGCTGCTGGCCGCGCCCGGCGTGTCGCGCAGCCCCGATCCGGTGTCATTGGCGCTGTTGCTGACATTCCGCGATGCCGGGCCCGGCCACGGCGCCTATGCGGATCTGGCAGAGGCCCCACGCGGGCATCGTCTGGTCGTCGATGCCATGGGCCTGCGCACCCTTGTGCTGCGCCGGGCTGGGCCTGATCCGGCGCTGGCAGGCCTAACCCCCGCTGACGCGCTGGCCGCGCTGGCGGACCGGGTGCGCGCCGCCATCGTGTCGCGCGCTGATCTGGCCGCGGCGGACGGGCTGGCCGCGGGGCTGCAATTTTCAGGCGGGCTCGACAGCGCGCTGATCGCCGGGGTTTTGCTGCAGGCGGGGCGCGATGTGCCAGCCTTTGCCGCCGTGCCGTCCGCGCCCGATGACCCGATGGGAGAACGCGCCGCGCGCGACGCCATGGCCCGCCATCACCCCGGCCTGACCATCACCGAAGTCCCGCCAGACGGCGCGGATTTTCTGGCCGGGGCCGCGCATTACCTCGTCCGCGGTGCCATGCCCTGCCCCGATCCGATGGCGTTCAACGCCCTGCACCTGAGCCGCGTCATGGCCGATGCCGGGATCAGCGCGGCATTTTCGGGCATGGGCGGCGATTTTTGCCTGTCCTCGCACGGGGCGCCGCGACTGGGCGAAGTGCTGCGCGCCCACGGGCCCGGCGCCGCCATCGCGGAAATCGCGCGCCGCCGCAGCAATGGCGGGCGCCTGCGCAACATCCTGATCGGCGACATCATCAAACCGCTGAAGGGGTTTGAGGCATGGCGCCGCCTGCGCCCTGCCGCCGCTGATCCGATGCTCTCGCCCGGTGCCCTGACCCCGGCGTTCGCGGCGCGGATGCACGTACAGGGCCGCACATGGCATGACCGGCACTTTGCGTCAGTGGCCGCTGAGGATCTGGCCTGGATCACCGCCCTGCCGTCATGGACGGTGCAGGACATGACCCCCCTGCCCGGCGGCGGCGCGATGCGGCGCGTGACGCCCTTGCTGGACGCAGACCTGATCGACGCCGCGCTGGCGATGCCTGTTGACCTGCGCCTGCATCGTGGGCTGCGCCGCGGGCTGATCCGGCACCTGCTTGTCGGCCTGGCCCCCGCCGAAATCGTGCTGCGCCCTGACAAGGCACCGTTCCAGCCCGACTACGCCCGCCTTCAGGCTGAGGCGATCCCGACGATCCGCGCGCAATCGCGCGCCTTTCGCGATGATCCGGTGTGGAAAGACGTGATCAACGCCCCGGTTTGGGACGCGGCCCTGTCAGCGGCCGAACGCGCCACGCCGCTGCAGGGGTTGGAGCTGTCGAACGCGGTGATGCTGCCCTATTTCCTCGGTTGGTGGCTGCTGCGCGCGGGCGACAGTTAAAGCGCCCGGCGCGCCCGCAAAGCTGCCGAAATCGTGCCGTCATCAAGGAAATCCAGCTCTCCGCCCACCGGGACGCCTTGGGCCAATGTGGTGACCACAACGCCGGAGCCGCTCAGATGCTCAGCCACCACATGGGCGGTGGTCTGGCCGTCGACAGTGGCGGGAAGGGCAAGGATCGCCTCCCTCACCCCATCGGCGGCGACGCGGGCGACAAGGCGCGGGATGCCCAATTGCTCAGGCCCCACGCCGTCAAGCGCGGACAAAAGCCCCCCCAGCACCTGATACCGGCCGCGAAAGGCGCCCCCCCGCTCCATCGCCCACAGGTCCGCGACGTCTTCGACCACGCACAAAAGATTGGCGTCGCGGCGGGCATCACGGCAGATGCCGCAGGTGTCTTCGGTCGCAATGTTGCCGCAGATGGCGCAGGGGCGGATGGTGCGGGCGGCCTCCTGCATCGCGGCGGCAAGGGGCAGGAACAGCGCTTCACGGTTGCGCACCAGATGCAGCGCCGCGCGGCGCGCAGATCTGGGGCCGAGGCCGGGCAGCCGGGTCATCAGTGCAATCAGCGTGTCCAGCCCTCCGATGGATTGGCTGCGGCGGTCGGTCATGCGCGGTCCCCGTTTGTGCAAAAATGACGGTGCGCGGCGCCGGTGCGCGGGTCAAGCATCACCGAAGATTGACCCGGATCGCGGCGGCGGCGGCAAAGGGCGCGATGGCCAGCGCCAATAAGGTGACGGCCCCCAGAAACATCAGCGATGGCCCGACCGGCAGGCCCAGCCCCGCCTGGTCCACCGCCCGCGCGCCAAAAATCAGCGTCGGCACGTAAAGCGGCAGCACCAGCACCGACAGCAGCAGGCCGCCCCTGCGCACCCCCACGGTCAGCGCCGCACCGACCGCCCCGACCAGCGACAGTGCCGGGGTGCCAATGACCAGCGCCGCGATCAGCGCGCCATAGGCGGGGCCCGGCAGATGCATCATCAGGCCCAGAACGGGCGCGACCACAATCAGCGGCACGGCGGTGGTCAGCCAATGGGCCATGGCCTTGGCAATCACCACGCCTTCCAGCGGCAGGGGCGACAGGGCGATCTGATCCAGTGATCCGTCCTCAAGATCCGCCTGAAACAGCCGGTCGAGCGACAAAAGACATGCCAGCAATGCGGCCACCCACAACGTGCCACCCGCAATCTTTGCCAGCACCACGCCCCCCGGCCCGATGCCCAGCGGGGTCATCAGAACGGCGGTCAGGAAAAACGCAACGCCCAACAGCCCGCCGCCACCAATGCGAAACGCAAGGCGGATGTCGCGGATCAGCAGCGCAAGAAAAGCGGTCATCGCCAATCCCCGCTCAGGAACGGGTCGTCGTCAGGGGACGGGGGCGCGGGGGACGCGGTGCCCTCAGCCGGGGTCAGGGTCGCGCCAAAGGCGGCCATGTCGACCAGCACCGACGCCTCAACCCCCAGATCCATATGGGTCGCGGCCAGCACAATGCCGCCGCGGCGCGTGTGATCGCGCACCATTTCAGCAAACAGCGCGACCGAGGCCGCATCCAGCGACACCGTTGGTTCATCCAGCAACCACAACGCCCGCCCGGTCACCATCAGCCGCGCCAGCCCCAGACGCCGCTTTTGCCCGGCTGAGCAATACTGCGCCGGATCATCAGCCAGCGGCGCAAGGCGCATGCGGTCAATCGCCTGGTCCGCTAGGTCCGGCGCGCCGCCATGCAGGCGCGCCCACCAGGCGATGTTCTCTCGCACCGTCAAGCTGGGCTTCACCGCGTCGAGATGCCCGGCCAGCGCAACCGATTCGCGCCATGTCTCAGGATCACGGGCCAGCGACAAGGACGATCCCTTGGCCCCGCGCAGATGCGCATCGCCCGAGGCCGGGGGCAACAGCCCCGCCAGCACCCGGATCAACGAGGATTTGCCAGATCCGTTGGGGCCGCGCAGCATGGCGACGCCCCCCGCGGGCACGCTGAACGTGGCGCCGCGGAACACCAAGCGCCCCGCCCGGCGGCAGGACAGATCAGAGACATGCAATTCCATGGCGTCCCTTCTACAAGCGGTGGGGCGGCGGCGGAAGGCGGCGCGACGGGCGGGATGGTCGCGGGCGCGACGGCGCCCGCCAGAATTTTAGCCAAAATTCTGCGCGCCCAGCGGGCGCGACCGCGCTACGGGCCAGCGGATCGTTCAATTCAGGTGCGTTTCCATATGCTGCGCTCACTGTATGCACTTGCACACAGTGACGTATAGTCCTATTGAAGGGCAACATCGCGACAGATAGCCCGAGCCTTGATCCAAGGACCGCGGGCGCATCCGACGCGCCAGCCCCCCGCCACCCAGCCAAGGGAGAGCCACCAGTGCCCATCACCGTTGGAACAGACACCGCCAAAACGCGCCGCGAGCTGACCGTAGGCGGCAAGTCCTATGCCTATTATTCCATCGCAGCCGCCGAAGAGGCAGGCCTTGGCGATTTCTCCCGGCTGCCCGCCGCGCTGAAGGTTGTGCTTGAAAACATGCTCCGCTTCGAAGACGGCAAGACCGTCTCAGTGGACGACATCAAGGCATTTTCGGACTGGGCCAAGCAGGGCGGCAAAGCGGATCGTGAGCTGGCGTATCGCCCCGCCCGCGTGCTGATGCAGGACTTCACCGGCGTTCCGGCCGTGGTTGACCTTGCGGCCATGCGCGACGGGATCGTGGCGCTCGGCGGCGATCCGCAAAAGATCAACCCGCTGAACCCGGTCGATCTGGTCATCGACCACTCGGTGATGATTGACGAATTTGGCAACCCGCGTGCCTTCCAGATGAATGTGGACCGTGAGTATGAGCGGAACATGGAGCGGTACACTTTCCTCAAATGGGGTCAGAAGGCGTTCAACAACTTCCGCGTGGTTCCGCCGGGAACCGGCATCTGCCATCAGGTGAACCTCGAATATCTGTCCCAGACCATTTGGACCGACACGGACCAGAACGGCCAGGACGTCGCCTATCCCGACACGTTGGTCGGCACTGACAGCCACACCACGATGGTCAACGGCCTCGCGGTTCTTGGCTGGGGCGTGGGCGGCATTGAGGCCGAGGCCGCAATGCTCGGCCAGCCGATCTCGATGCTGATCCCTGAGGTCGTCGGCTTCAAGCTGACCGGCGCCATGACCGAAGGCACCACCGCCACCGATCTGGTGCTGAAGGTCGTGCAGATGCTGCGCGCCAAGGGCGTGGTCGGCAAGTTTGTGGAATTCTACGGCGAGGGGCTTGATAATCTGCCGCTGGCCGACCGCGCAACGATCGCCAACATGGCCCCCGAATACGGTGCCACCTGCGGCTTCTTCCCGATCGATGACGAAACGCTGCGCTACCTGCGCGTCTCGGGCCGTGACGAAGACCGAATCGCGCTGGTCGAAGCCTATGCCAAGGCCAACGGCTTCTGGCGCGGCGCCGATTACGCGCCGGTGTATACGGACACGCTCGTGCTCGACATGGGTGAAATCGTGCCCGCGATTTCCGGCCCCAAGCGCCCGCAGGATTACGTCGCGCTCAACCACGCGTCGGACGATTTTCTGAAGGTGGTCGCGGAATACCGCGGCGTAGACATCTCCAACGCCGCAAATGCGATGGCATCGGAAGGCCCCACGCCACACGCCCCCATCGACCCGCGCAAATCAGTGCAGGTCAAAGGCGAAGACTACGCGCTGCGCGACGGCTCAGTGGTGATCGCGTCGATCACGTCGTGCACCAACACCTCAAACCCCTATGTGATGATCGGCGCGGGCCTTGTGGCCCGCAAAGCGCGCGCGCTGGGGCTGAAAAGCAAGCCGTGGGTGAAAACCTCGCTGGCGCCGGGGTCGCAGGTCGTGTCGGCGTATCTTGAGGCGGCGAACCTGCAAGAAGACCTCGACGCGCTGGGGTTCAACCTGGTTGGCTATGGCTGCACCACCTGCATCGGCAACTCTGGCCCGCTTGCGGCGAACCTGTCCGAAGCGATTGCCGAGGGTGAGCTGATGGCGACCTCGGTCCTGTCGGGCAACCGCAACTTCGAAGGACGCATTTCGCCCGACGTGCGCGCCAACTATCTGGCGTCCCCGCCGTTGGTCGTCGCGTATGCCATCGCGGGCGACTTGAACATCAACATCGCCACCGACCCGCTGGGTCAGGACAAAGACGGCAATGACGTCTACCTGAAGGACATCTGGCCGACGACCAAAGAGATCTCGGATCTGGTCGAAAAAACTGTGACCCGCGAGGCGTTCCAATCCAAATACGCCGACGTCTTCAAAGGCGACGAAAAATGGCAGGGCGTTGAAATCACCGACAGCGAGACCTACGATTGGCCTCCGCAGTCGACCTATATCCAAAACCCGCCCTACTTCCAGGGCATGTCCAAAGATCCGGGCGTGATCTCGGACATCAAGGACGCCCGCGTTCTGGCGCTGCTGGGCGATATGGTCACCACCGACCATATCTCTCCCGCCGGGTCGTTCAAGGACACGACCCCCGCGGGCAAATACCTGCTGGAGCATCAGGTTCCGGTGCGGGAGTTCAACTCCTACGGGTCGCGCCGCGGCAACCACGAAGTCATGATGCGCGGCACCTTCGCCAACATCCGCATCAAGAACGAGATGCTGCACGGCGTTGAGGGCGGCTACACCAAGGGCCCCGACGGCGCGCAGACCTCAATCTTTGACGCGGCGATGGCCTACGCCGAAAACGACACCCCGATGGTGATCTTTGGCGGTGAGCAGTACGGGGCCGGATCATCCCGCGACTGGGCGGCAAAAGGCACCGCGCTGCTGGGCGTGAAGGCCGTGATTGCCGAGAGCTTTGAGCGCATCCACCGCTCGAACCTCGTGGGCATGGGCGTGATCCCGTTTGAGTTCACGAACAGCCAGTCGCGCAAATCGCTGAAGCTGACCGGGGATGAAGTTGTGTCGATTGGCGGTCTGGCGGGTGATCTGAAGCCGCGGTCCATCGTGCAGGCAACGATCACGCGGCCGGACGGGTCAGTCGAGACCATCGACCTGCTGTGCCGGATCGATACTGAGATTGAGATCGAATATGTCGAACATGGCGGTGTGCTGCATTACGTGCTGCGCAACCTCGCCAAGTCGGCCTGATCTGACAACCGAACAAAACGGGGCCTCGCCAAACGGCGGGGCCCCTTTTACATGCGTGACAGGGTCAATCGTTGCGATGGGCTGATCTGGCAAGCGCCAAGCGATCAGGCATTGCAGTTGACGGGCACATACGTGGTGTAGCGATTGGTCCGCACGCGCGAATCTTCTTTAGGGTGCGATGCCTGCCAGAACGAATAAACAATATCTTCCACTGGGTGAAGTGATTTCACATACTTGCGCACCAAAAGCCGCCTGCGGCCTGAGAAAAATCCATCGTCGTCGACCACTTCCCAATTCCTATATTCAGAGTCGCTGGCTGGGGCGTAATAAACCAAAACGCTCACCGACGCCGAACAGGTTCCGCCAGCAGAGGCAGGGTCGCGATTATCCGCATGATTGAAGTAGGAGGCTTTTGTTTTATTACCATAAATCAGGTTGTTATTTTCATTTCTGAGCGAGTCTATGAGACTGCGCAGATGCATGTTCGCCCCAGACAGAGGTAACACCCCTGCAATTTTTGATACATCTTCGAGTTTCCAAGCCATTTTTTCACCTTTGATCGAACTGAACAGCGTTTTCAAATCATGCAGAGGTCGGCGGACGTCTTAAACCTCGCCGCCCCTCCTGCATTATGAGGCTAACGCTGCATCAGCTGATGCTCAAAACGATTTTTCGCTCGCGCTCATCCTGACGCTTCGTGGCGGGCCGCCAGCGTCGATCAGCCGTCATGCACCGTGCGGCTGTCGCTCGGTGCCTCGGCGCGGTCGGTCATGCCGTAGTCGCGCGACACCTCGGCCACCCGCAGGCGGTACTCGGCGAACACCGACCCGCGACCCTCGGCCTGCGCCTCTCGGTGATGAGCCAGGGCGCGCCAAGCCTGCACGGCGGCCTCGTCGCGCCAAAAAGACAGCGACAGGTATTTACCCTTCTGCATCAGGCTTTCGAACCGCTCCACGCTGATGAAGCCGTCGATTTTGACCAGATCCGCCTTCAACCCGGCAGCGATTTCGAAATAGCGATCGGCTTTGCCATCCTTTGGCGTCACTTCAAAAATTATCGCGATCATCTGTGGTCTCCCGGCCTGATCATCGCCCCATGGGGGCCTGCGGCCAGTTTGAGGAAAGTGCGGCCCTGCACCAGCCTGAACTTTTCGCATTGCGCGAATTCATAGGTCTCAGACCCCATCGGATTGGCACGGCCCGGACCAACGGTGATGATTTGGCTGGATTTTCTTAACCAATCAGCGCGATAATTTTGGCACCGCGCCCCCTCGGGCCCGTGCCGCGACGCACGCCGACCGGGCCGCGCAACCTCTTGAAGGAGAAGTGATCGGAGCTCCATCATGCCCAAAGTCGACCTAGCTTTTCGCCGTCAGCTTGAGGGCTATTCCCTCGCCACCGCGGAAATTATCTACCGTATGCCTGACGCACACAGTGTCCTGCAGACCTATTTGTGGCAGGACTACGATATGGCTCCACGGTTTCCACAATTGCAGAAATTTCTCGATTTTTGGGAACGCGAACTGGACGGCCCCCTGCATTCCGTGCGCCTGATGCATGCGCGCCTGATCGGCCCGCGCGAAATGCGCTATGCTGCGGCGGAGTTCGCGATCAACTGACCAAAACCGAAGGAGCATCAGGGCGGTGAAACGCATGGATCTGCCGCCCGTCTGGGCCGCCCTTTTTATGGCGCTGGCTTGGGCGCTTGCGCACATTGCGCCGATTGCCACCTTCGGGGCCCGCCCGATGACGGCAAAGATGTGCCTGGTCGCAGGCATCGTGCTGATCGGATGGTCAGTCATCTGGTTCTTGCGCCGCGCCACACCACTGGAGCCGCGCAAGACCCCGAAAACGCTGCTTGTCTCCGGCCCCTTCTGGATCAACCGCAACCCGATCTACACCGGCCTTGCGCTGCTTCTGACGGCGTTGGCGCTCTGGCTCGGGGCATTGTCGGCAGCGCTGACGGTCCCGGCCTTTTTATGGGTGATCCACACCCGTTTCGTGCGCGACGAAGAGGCAGCCTTGCGCGCGGCCTTTGGCGCCGAGGCGGAGGCGTATCTGGCCCGCACGCGGCGGTGGTGAGCAACGTGCTCCTCTCCGCCCGCTCTCGCAGGTTTGATGTGTCAGTGCGGGCGGCGAGGGCTAAGTTTGCGATTGTCCCAGCCAAAAAGGTACCGCCAATGGCCGCGTTCCGCCGCATCGCCCTGATCATTCTCGCTGCGCTTTGCCTGATTGCGCCTGCACGCGCGGGGCAACCGGTGGTTATTGAACTTTACACCTCGCAGGGCTGCTCTTCGTGCCCGCCCGCGGATGAATTGCTGGCGGAATTGGCGCAACGCGACGACGTGGTCGCCCTGTCGCTTCATGTGGATTACTGGGACTATCTGGGCTGGCGCGACGTGTTCGCGCGCCATGAATTCACCGAACGGCAGATGGCCTATCGCGACATGGCGGGGGAGCGGTCCATCTACACCCCGCAGATGGTGATCCATGGCGAAGGCCGCGTGGTCGGCAGCCGCCGCGACGATGTGATGGCTGCCCTAGCCCGCGCCGCGCTAAAGCCCAACTTGGCGGAGATCGAGCTTGGCCGCAGCGACGGACGCCTGTGGGCCGACATCCGCCCGACCGGCACCTTCACCGGTAAGGCCGTGGTCTGGATGGTCGGGTATGAGAGCATGCCCGCCCCGGTCAAAGTGCTGCGCGGCGAAAACAGAGGCCGCACCATCATCCACCGCAACGTCGCCCGCAGCTGGATGAAAATCGGAGAGATCGACAGCGGATCCCCCGCGCGGATGAGCGCACCAATCCCCGAGGGCGCCACCGGCCTCGCGGTGATCGTGCAGCACGGCAGGGTCGGCCCGGTTCTGGGCGCTGCAAAGCTGGAATTCTGATCCCCGCCCGCCGCCTCCCCGCGCGATCGCGAAAGGGGAGCAGGGCGGGCCAGATGCGGACCTGAAGGGGCCGCGATGGGCTGAACGGCTCCGCGCCACCGCCGAAGCCGCGCGCCGACGGTCCCACATGCCGAAATGCAGCGCCCGCACGGCGCTGCAAACGGCGCGCTTGCGTCAGGGGCGCTTTTGCGCGGCGGCGCGCTGCTGAACGCCCCTCGGGCGCAGCTTCCAGCGGCGGTGCAGCCAGAACCACTGGCCTGGATCATCCTCAACCCACGCGGCGATGCGGGCGTTGACCTCAGCCATCATGACGGTGGCATCGCCATGCGGGATCGGCGCTTCGAAGCGCAGGTCATAAAGCTCTCCGCCCACAACGCGGCGCGCGCGCGCGGGGATCAGTGCAGCGTTGAAACGCTTGGCCAGTTCGGCCGCGGCGGTCGCGGTTTCGGCCTCATGGCCCATGAAGGGGATCAGCGGGCTGCCGGTCTGGCGCTGGTCCACCAGGATCAGCGCGGCGCCGCCTTTGGCGATCTGGCGCAGCAGGCGGCGCGATCCAGCGGCACCTTTGTGCAGCACCGGCGCGCCAGCCACAGCAATATAGCCCTGCGCGATCGCATCGATCCCCGGGTTATTGAAGGCGCGATAGATGATCGCCGTTTCTGCCCCCAGACGCCGGGCGCAGATGCGGATGAACTCCCACTGCCCAAAATGCGCGGTGACGAAGATGATCGGGCGCTTGGCCGCCAGCGCCTCGGTCACATGTGCCGCGCCGGTCACGGTCACGATGTCCGGGCGGGCGGCAAGGTCTTTCATCCGCAGATATTCTGCGCCAGTCATCAGCAGCCCGGCGCCGACCTCAGCGGCCAGTTCAGCGCGCGCCTTGGCGCCCAGATCAGGGCGCACCAGTTTCAGGTTTGCCTCAATGCGTTTGCGCGCCATGGGGACATGGCGGCCTATGAACGCGCCGATCCGGCCTGCCAGCGCGATCAGCCGCAGCGTGGACATGCGCGCGCTCAGCGCCAGCACCAGCTTGGTGCCGCCGGTTTCCAACGCAAAGCCGACGCGGCGCAGGCGGGAATGGCGGCTCATGCGCCGCGCGCCCGGGTCAGGTGCGCGAACCGCCATGCGGTCAGCGCCACCGCCGTGATGCAGCCCGCCGCGGTGGCCAGAAACAGGCCCCGTTCGGCCAGATCGGTCATCAGCGCCAGCGCCCAGCCCAGCGGCGCCATCACCCCGAAAAACGCCACAAAGAAGATCAGCGCTCCGACCCAGGTGTCGCCCAACGCGCGCACGCATTGGCCCATCACCGCTTGGCCACTGTCGAACACCAGGCTGATTGCGACAATGATCAGCGCGCTCGACACCCGTGCGATCACCGCGGGGTCGTCGGTGAAGACGCCTGCCGCGGCTTGGGGGAACGTCACGATCACCACGCCGATGACCCCGGTCATTCCCATGGCGGCGGCCAGCCCGGTCCAGCCGGCAAACGCGGCCTCATGCGTGCGGCCAGCGCCCATATGCATGCCGACCTGCACCCCTGCGGCGGTGGCCAGCCCAAGGGCGGTCATGAACACCAGCGCCTCAGTGCTGTGGGCGATGGTGTAGGCGGCCAGCGCGCCTGGCCCCACCCAGCCCGCAGCCTGGGTCAGCGAGGCGAAGGCAGCAGTTTCGAAGAACCCCGCCGCACCGCCCGCCAGCCCGATCGCGCGGATTTCAACACCCGCGGCCCAGCCACCCGGCCCCCAGGGGCGGAATGCCCTGCGGCCCAGCGCGCGCACCGGGGCATCGCGCAACACCCACATGATCAGCGCCGCGGCCATGGCCAGCCGGGCGATTGAGGATGCCAGCGCCGCCCCCTCGCCGCCCATATGCGGGATCAGGGCTGCATTGAGTCCAAGGTTCAAGACATTGCCGACCGCCATCACCGCCAGCGCAGGCAGCGCACGGCCGGAGCTTTCCAGATAAAATGCGCAGACCATGAAAAGCATCTGCCCAAGGATCCCCGGTGCCAGCGCGGCGGCGGCCAGACCGCCGCGACCCGCCAGATCGGGATCCTGCCCGAAGGCAAGCAGCATGCTCTCTCCCTGCGCGCAGATCAGCCAGCCGATCAGCCCGACCGCGACCGCAAGATGCATGCCGCGCGCCCAGGTCCTGGCAGCGCCGTCCACATCCCCTGCCCCGAACTGGCGCGACGCGGCCGACACCACCCCCAGCATCAGCCCGATCCCCGCCACCAAGATCGGGATGAACACCGAGAACCCGAGGCTGAGCCCGTTGAGCGCGGCCACCGAGGCCCGCCCCGTCATGGCAAAGTCAGCGATCGACAGCAGCAGGATGCCCGCGCGCGACAGCATCACCGGCGCTGCCAGCACGAACAGCGCCGACAGATGGCGGCGAAGGCGCGGGGTGAAGGTCTCAGTCAAAGCGGCGGTTGGGGCGGCAAAGGTCATGGAAGGTCCGGCATGAGGGCGGCAGGGGCGCGCCGCGTCGCGGCAAACAGGTCACTGCCGGGTCCGCCCCTGCGCGGCGCCCGAAAACCAACACGGCGCGAAAGGGTCAGACCCCTGCGCGCCGCCGCTCTCGCCACCAGACATAAAGCCCGGCGGACACGATCACAAGCGCGCCAAGGCCGGTCCATGCGTCGGGGATTTCGCCAAAAAAGATCAGCCCCCAGGTCGCGCCCAGCACCAGCCCGACATAACCGATCGGCGCCAGAACTGAGGCCGAAGCCATCGACAGCGCCAGAATCAGGCAATACTGCCCCACCCCGCCGATGATGCCAAAGGTCGCCATGATCACGGCATCCCCCAGATCCGGTGTCTGCCAGATGAAGGGCATTGCCATGCTGGCTGCCACCGCCCCGAACAGCGCGGTGTACAGAAACGAGGTCAGCGGATGCTCGGCCCCGCCGACGAACCGCGTTGCGATTGAATAGCACGCGTAGCACAGCGCCGCACCCATGGGCAGCAACGAGGCGGGAGAGAACACCTCAGTCCCCGGACGGATGATGATCAGCGCGCCGATGAACCCCGCGCAGACCCCCACCAGGCGCCGCGGCCCGACCGGTTCGCGCAGCACCAAAAACGCAAGACCAGTGATGACGAGGGGGGCGATTTCGAACACCGCCAGCGCCTCAGCCAACTGCATGTATTTGAGCGCCATGAAAAAACAGAAGGTCGCACCGAACAGGAAAACCGAGCGCAGCATCTGCAGCCACAAGAAATTGGTGCGCATCAGCACGCCCAGCCGCGGGGCGAAAAACAGGAACGCCCAGAAGGCCTGCGAGACATAGCGCGCCCAGACCACCATCAGCGGCGGGTGATCCGCCACCAAACCCTTGGCGATGACGTCCATGATCGAGAACATGAAAATCGCCAAAAACATCAGCAGGATGCCCTTCGCCTCAGGCCCGAGGTCGGCGATCGCGGCGCGTATGCGGAGAAAGAGGGTCTGCGGCGCGGAGCCAGGGCGAAGGGGTGGCATGGGCGGATCCTTGGGCTGGGCGTGGATGTCTGGCCGGCCCGGCGCGGTCCCTGCGGTCCGCGACCGCCCCGCCCTGCCATCCCATGCAAAAGGCCGCCCCGTGGTGGGGCGGCCCGTTCAGCGCAGCGGGTGCGCAGCGATCATGTGGCCTTGGGGCCAATGACCATGATCATCTGACGGCCTTCCATCTTGGGCATCGATTCGACCTTGCCCAGATCAACCGTGTCGTCGGCGATCCGTTTGAGCAGGTCGCGCCCGAGTTCCTGATGTGCCATCTCGCGGCCACGGAACCTGAGGGTCACCTTGACTTTGTCGCCACTTTCAAGAAATCGGAAAACGTTCCGCATCTTCACCCCATAGTCATGGATGTCGATGTTGGGTCGGAACTTGACCTCTTTAATCTCAATAACGTTCTGATGCTTCTTCGCCTCAACCGCTTTCTTCTGCTGTTCATACTTGAACTTGCCGAAGTCCATGATCTTACAGACCGGTGGCTTTGCGGTCGGCGAAATCTCAACGAGGTCGAGCCCCACGGCCTCAGCCATGCGAATCGCATCTTGGGGAGTCACGACCCCCTGATTTTCGCCTTCATGGTCGATGAGGCGAATTTCCGTGGCGCGGATCCGGTCGTTGACGCGAGGGCCGGTGTCCCGGACGGGCGGAGCGTGGTGCGGTCTTCTGGCGATGGCTTTCAGTCCTCTGCAGACAATGGGAACAGGGCACCAGCCTTCGAAGACTCGGCACGCCTGAAGCCCAAGAATACTCCCACCACCGTCAAGTTCAAGCGCCAAGCGCGGCGACGGGTCGCGGCAAAGGCGCACTGCCCCCTTTTGTGGCAATAATGGGGGATTCCCACGCCCCGCGCGACCGGGTAGAACGGCGCATGTCCTCATCATTTCTCTCCGTCGACGCCTCCGTGCTCGGCCGCCGCTGGACCGGACCCGGCGAGGCGACCGAACGTCTCGGCCTTGCGCTTGCGCAGCAGGCGGGCGTGCCAGAGATATTGGGCCGCATTCTGGCGGGCCGCGGCGTGCCGCCCGAAGAAGCCGCCGCTTATCTTTCGCCAACGCTGCGCGATTTGATGCCCGACCCATCGGTGCTGCGCGACATGGACCGCGCGGCGGCGCGTCTGGCCGATGCGGTGACCGGCAAACAGCGGATCGCGCTGTTCGGCGATTACGACGTGGACGGGGCGGCGTCCTGCGCCGTGGTGCTGCGATGGCTCAGGATGTTGGGCGCCGACGCGACCGTCTATATCCCCGACCGCATCGCCGAAGGGTACGGCCCCAACATCCCCGCGATGGAGGGGCTGGCCAAGCGCCATGACCTGATCATCTGCCTGGATTGCGGCACCATGGGGCATGACCCCATCGCCGCCGCCGTGGCCGCGGGTGCCGAAGTGATGGTGGTCGATCACCATCTGGGCGGCGAAACCCTGCCCGCGGCGCTGGCCGTCGTGAACCCCAACCGCCAAGACGAAACCGGAGACCTGAGCCAGCTTTGCGCCGCCGGCGTCGCGTTCCTGCTGCTGGTCGCGGCGAATCGCGTCATGCGAGCGCGCGGCACGGCGGTTCCCGACCTGATGGGCCTGCTGGATCTGGTGGCGCTAGCGACGGTGGCCGATGTGGCGCCGTTGACCGGCATCAACCGCGCGCTGGTGCGCACCGGCCTCAAGGTCATGGCGCGGCGTGGCAATCGGGGGCTGGCCGCTTTGTGCGATGTGGCCAAGCTGACGGCACCGCCCTCAGCCTGGCATCTGGGGTTCCTGCTGGGCCCGCGGATCAATGCGGGCGGACGCGTGGGCAAGGCCGATCTGGGCGCGCGGCTGCTCGTCTGCGACGATGCGGCTGAGGCCGCGTCCATCGCCGCCAAGCTGGATGAATTGAACGGTGAGCGGCGGCGCATTGAAGCTGACGTGCAAGCCGCTGCCACGGAACAGGCCGAAGCCCGCGGCGTGGACGGGCCGCTGGTGTGGGCCGCCGCGAATGGCTGGCACCCCGGCGTGGTAGGCATCGTCGCGAGCCGCTTGAAAGAGGCCTATCACCGCCCCGCCATCGTGATCGGCTTTGATGAGCACGGGGTCGGCAAAGGCTCAGGCCGCTCGGTGGAGGGGGTCGATCTCGGCTCCGCCGTTGCCGCGGCCACGCGTGAAGGGCTGCTGCTGACCGGGGGCGGGCACAAGATGGCCGCGGGGCTGAGCGTCAGCCGCGACGGGCTTGAGGCAGCGATGGCGCGGCTGAGCGAGCGACTCGGCAATCAAGGCGCCGAAACCGGGGGGCCGCGCGACCTGCGGATCGATGGTGCCCTGGCGCCGTCAGCCGCCAGCGTTGAGTTTTGCGAGCAGATCGAGGCCGCGGGCCCCTGGGGCGCGTCAGCCCCCGCGCCGCGTTTCGCGCTGCCAAACGCCAAAATTGTGCATGTGCGCCGGATGGGAGAGGCGCATCTGGGCATCTCCATCGCCGCAGAGGGCCGCGGGCGTCTCGACGCCGCTTGTTTCCGCGCGTTTGAGACACCGCTGGGCGCTTTCCTCGAAACCCGCGCAGGTGCCCCAGTGCATCTGGCCGGGCGTCTGGAAATCGACGATTGGGGCGGACGCCGCCGCGCGCGTTTCCGCATTGAGGACGCCGCCGAGCCGCGCTGACGACCGCCCAAACGACAGACTTACGCGGAAGACGAAGAAACCTTGTTTTTCCCTCTTGCGCCCCCCCGCAGGCTTGGGTAGGTAAATCCCCGAAGCGCCCTTCGTCTAGTGGTTAGGACGCCGCCCTTTCACGGCGGTAACACGGGTTCGAGTCCCGTAGGGCGTACCATTCTTCCTACTTCGGCAGTGAAGACAACGCGTTCCCTATTTTGCGGGGAGGTATTCTACACTTTTAGCAATGTGTCGCGCTATTGAATGCGGCTGGAACACGCTCCGCAACCTTCGCTAGGCATTACATCAAAAACATTGCGCCCTGAGCGATCTAGCTGCCTCACTGACGCGACGCGGAGATGTAATTGAGACATCAGCCGGCTCTCCTGCCAGCGCTCCACCCATCGCATCTGTCACCTCGGATCCGATTCAGCTCCAAACATCGATTGGGCTGGTCGTGAATGCCTTCTGGGCATCGACATCCGCCACAAATGCGGACCAAAGCTCCGTTCCAATCTTGTGCTTTGCAAAGGCGCCGGCCATGGCCAAGAATGCTTTAAGCTCTATCGCCGTGTCATCGGCAAAACCTGAAACCATCGTCTCAGTTGCTGGCCCATAGGCGAGAAAAAGTGCCTCCCGGTAATTCGCCTTTCCGCGATACCTAGATGCCTGATGGACAAAGCAGATGGATTTTTTCTCCAGCCGACTATCACGAAGCTCGCGAGCTGACTTCGTCTGAAAATCGGTCACTCCGAGGGACTTGAATTTAGGAGTTATCATCAAGTCTTCCCTCGCGCGCCACGCATACCATCTAGGCTCAGGACCCATAAACTGGATTCCGGCTTGCCCGGCGATGTGATTCACTCCTCCCAAATGTTGGGAGTTTGCCATGTCGGACCACCACTTCTGGCTATCCGAAGTCCAGTTCGCGCGCCTGC
>JBLGAC010000056.1:0-26913 GCA_047610385.1 Paracoccaceae bacterium
GCGGATCGGGCGGAGCAGCCGCGGCATGACCGTGCTGAGGATGACGACACCCAGCCCGCCCCGCGCCGTCAGCGTGCGGATCGGGGTGAGCAGCCCCAGCCCCGCGCCGATGACCGCGCGCCGCACGCCGAGACCGCTGAGAAAGACGTGCTCGCGGTGCAGGACGATGCGGACGAAGCCGGTCTGGTGCCGACGCCCGAAGCAGATGCTGCGGTAAAACCGCGCCGTCGCCGCTCTCCGCGCCGCGCTGCACGGGCTGAGGCTGATGCCGACGCGCAGCCTGCTGCTGCTGCTGTGGATGCAGGCACGGACGACGGCGTGCGCCGCACCGCTGAACGCGGCCGTCGCCGCGCCAAGCCCGCTGAGGCATCCTCAGACGACGCCGCCCCGGCGCCTGAGCGCAGCGAAACCACCGCAAACTGACGTAATCTGGCGCGGACCTCAGGGCCCGCGCCAGCTTCGCCAACCGCCCCGCGCCAAGCTTTGGTTGGTGGCCGCGCCGCTCGTCAGGGCCGCGCCGGGACAACGGGGGCTCAAGAGTCATCTCATAGCCAAAAATTCCCTTTAAATACCTCAACTTAGCTTTCGTGTGTGGAGAAGTGCGAAAACCGATGGACAGCCGGTTGATGCCAGCCCCCAACCATATTTATCGAGATTTGGCAGGCATTTAGCCGATCATTCTTACAAAAAATTGCATGCTTAAAAATGCGTTTTTCGATTTTGCGGCAGGTTTTACCCACCTTCCACGCCCCGCAAGGCGCAGTTTACGGGCCTGTTGATGACGGCCAACTTCGGCCTGAGGGCTTTGAAAATCGATGCGCCCGCGCTCCTCGTGCCCGTGATGCCCAGTGCATGGCCGTGCTCGCCTGTTCCGGCGTCGGGCGCGCCTCGTCTGCAAAGGTGCGCATGTGGCCACGCCCAAGGTGGTCGTCTATCCAGCGTTTAGGGACGTCAGGCACGGGCACGGCGCGGGGGATTGTCTTGGTTTTCTCGCTCTGATTGCATGGCAATCCCCCCAATTTTGATGAGGGTCATCCCGCCGACCCCACCACTGCTCAGCAACGGTTGCTATAAGCCCATCGCTATTGCGCGGCGAAGCGCGCGCCATCTTTGATTGTTTGCTGATCGAGGCATTCGTGTCTGACGGCGCGATTGTAGCGCTCGACACAGACGTCTTGATCGGGATTTCCCAGCTGGATGTGATAAATGCAGATTCTGCACACGTCAGACCCTGAATAAATTTTGCTTATGATTTATTTTAACCATTTTGACGCATGGATCGCAGGATATTTTAAAATCAGTTAAATATTAAAGCCACATTTTTTGTATTTAATTTTCAAATAACTTTGATGACAAATACACTGAGATATACATCTATCACAGATGCCCCTTCGCAGAAAACTTTCCCGTAATTGATCCGCCTGACCCACAAGCAAAGATTGATCTTTTGCCAAGAATTAGTTCACTTGCAAGCCATGAGGGGGCGTTATTTGATCTGTGTCTGGCGGCAGATGTGCTGTCGGGTGATTGCATGCACTCAACTGGCGGCAAATGGATAAGGGCGGATGGCCTTACGCGCTCCGCAGATCGCGAAAGCAAACGCAGACCCCCCACTTTTCCTCCAGCTCAGCACGATCCCGAGGGGGTGATGCCTGTCGCGAAGTCTGGCGCGCCTGTGCCTTAAGGCCGGTCTCAAACGCCGCAGGCCGGCATCCTTGGCGACGGGCCCGGCCGCGCGGCTTATGATCAGCCATTCAGCGCGTGTCTCCCGCGCTGTCGAAGGTGGCCCAGCTGAACGTTTCGGCCCCGTGGCTGGTTTCGGCGTTCAACGAGATGTCTTCCTCAACCCTCAGTGCAAAACCGGCCGGGGTCACGCCTTGCGCCCGCGCGTTGGCGGGGTCTGACGCGTTGTAGCTTCTCAGCCCGACCAGCACGCCCGGTTCCGGCCCAAAGTCAAAACTGTCGGAGAACGCGGCGCCCTTTCAAGTGTGGCTGGTGGATGCGGTTCCAATCTTTATCGCCATCCACGGCACCGTTTCCAAGGCGTGGATGCCGTCGGCCGCGTCATTTTCCTGGATCCACAGATCGAACCTCGTCGCGGTCACGTTCGACACCCGCGCCACTGCGGCATCCGCCTCGTTGGCGCTGGTCATCGTGGCGCTCACCGCGGTCTTGGTTGGGGCCTGATCATTGATGCTGCTCGCGGCCGAAAACCTGATCCAGTCGATGATTTCATGGCTATGGAGCGTCTCCAGATCGTGACTCTGAGTCTCCAGCGCCATGGCGGTGAATCCGTTCGCGCCAATGGCTCCGATCCGTGGGCTGGCCGTATCAGTGCCGTTATACGACGCCAGCGATGCCACGACCAAAGGCGCCGCGTTGAACGCCTGATTGAAGGACAGCTTCGCCGGGTGGCCATTGACGTTCTGCGCGGAGGGCCCCGCCCGCCTGTCCATTTCTGACAAGGGTCTGCCGCCATGCTCGATCGCGAACCAGCCGACATCCTCAAGGTGGTGGTTGAGGTTGTCGGCCTCCTCCTCCTGCATGGTCAGAAGGAAGCCGGCGCCATCAGGATTGGGCTGGTGCGAGATGATAGAATTGGTGCCGTCAAGGGTCTGCGCCTGACTGAAGATTGAAGGCGTGGTCGCGAAATTCTGCGCGAAGGCGATGTCCTTAAACCCCTTGACGCACAGCTTGCGGGTGCTGAGCTCTCCGACCTGAATCACGGTCCCGTCTTCGAAGGTGTGCACGCCCTTTTCCAGCACCAGAAGCGTGACCGTTTTATCCACATGCCTGGCGGTGTTGAAGATCTGCAGGCCCGTGGCCGCGTCGATGATCTTCTTTGGCTCCTGCACCCGGATCTGCGTGCCGTCGCCGGTCACGTTGCGGAACCGCGTTGCGGCGGCGTCCACCTGGTTCAGTCTGGGCGACAGCGCAAAGACCACCGAGTCGATATAGGTGTTGGCGAAGATCAGCGTCTGCCACGACGGTCAGCCGGGCCACCTCGCCAATGGCGGCGCGCGTGGTGACCGCGATGGTCTGGGTGTCGGCCGCGCGTTCATCGCTTGCGCAGACGAACACGCCATAGGTGCCAGATGACACGAGCGCGACGAAGGCGAGCGTGCCGCTTGCCGCATCGATTGCAAGCAAAGCCGCGTCCGCGCCCCCCGCGATGGCATAGCTCAGCGCATCGCCATCCTCATCCGCGGCGGCGATCTGGCCAACATAGGTTCCGCCCACGGACGCGCTGAATGCCGCCAGCAGGCCGGATACGACCAGCGTTCCGCCGCCCCAAATGCCCTCAGGGTCCGTGATCACGATGTTTGGGGCCAGCGCGGCGGGGGGGCATTCACGGCAACAATGACCGAAAGAGGGATGCCAGCGATTGTGGCTGTGATGAAGTGATAAGTCAGACTAAAAATTAATATCTCTATATAACTTCAAAAAGTGAAATCTATTTTTGAGTGATTTGTTGGAATTTTTCGATATGCCATTTTTATATTTCATCAAATTTTTCTGATGATGATGCCGCAATATAGCAAATATTTTTCACCTCCAATTTGGTTTCCAACGCCATGGCCACGAAATATTTTTAGGAAATTTCGACAAAAACGGCGACGATGATTGGGGCTGTTGGCAACGTTTCATGATCCGCACGCAGCCCCGGCGCACCACGGCATCGCGGGTTGGGCCGTGTGAGCAAAGGGGGTGTCCCCACAAAGTCCACACCGCGCGTCATGGCTGGAAGGCGGGATCTCGCCATGACCCAAGCCCTGATCGACCACGCGGCATGGTGCGACCTGCCCAAGCCGTTCGGCAAATGGGGCACGGATAGGGTGCCGGTTCGCCCGTTGGCGGGGCGGCGGGGTGGCATCGGTTGACTGCTTTTCGCACGGATCCCAGCCGGTCATTCCGCGGAGGTTCAACCGCAGGCAGCCCGGCACGTTGGACCGAGCTTCATATGCCAAGCGCAACCGCATCGGGCGTAAGATGGGCTTCGCGGCATCTTGCGCGGTCCAGCCATGCTCCGGTCGTTTTGAAAACGCGATACGCATATCCCAGTGGATTGACCGCTTCAGAGGGGACATTCCGCCTTCGGCCAGCTTGGACAATGCCGCTTTGCCAAGGACTGGCAGGCATCCGTCAACTGCGCGGAAGTAAGGCTCATCTCCGCGCCCAGTGGCATTCGTTTCATACGCTTGGGCCAGTTTCGCCTGCGCGCGGGGGCAATTCTGGCCCGTCTGTCAGGTATCGTTGACTTGATACCGCTCGCTCAGCGCCCTGGTGATCTGCTCCACAAAGCGCGACGCCGCCACTGGCAGCGTGCGGTTGCGCTTTTGGCCGACAAACAGCGTGCCCTCGGTCACGTCGCGGGTGTCGATTTCCCGGCTGACCAGGCCATGCTCGTCGCGCCCCTCCGGCCCACCGATCCGGATCTGGAACGTGATTGCATCGGTCACCGCCACATGGGCCTTGAGATATTCGAACGAGTTGCTTTCAAGGATCGGCGCGCGCGCAAAGCTTTTGCCAAACAGCGCGCGGTCCAGCATCCGCCGCCCGCCAAACCCCCGCGCGGGCAGGGCCAGCGGATGCTCGCAGCATTGACGCAGCCGCACCGTGGGGAACGCGGCCAAGGGATGGCTAGCCGCCATCACCGCGGTCAGCCGCTGGGGGACCGCAAGGCGCACTTCATATTCCGGCACGCTTATGCCGTCGAACACCAGCACCAGATCGACGGCAAAGCTTTCCAACGCCTCGACGGCTGAGCCGTATTCCAGCACCGACACCTCAAAGGTCACGTTGGGAAAATCAGCCTGATATTGCGCGATCCGGCGCGGCAGAAAATAGGGGATCAGCGCCTGGCTGCACCCGATGGCCACATGGCCGCGGCGCACGCCGCTCAGATCCGCGATGCGAGATTTGAGGCGCGCGTCCTCAGCCAGAATTTCGCGGATGTGCTGGATCACCAGCTCGCCCGCCGCGTTCAGGCGCACGCCGCGGGCGCTGCGTTCAAAGATTTCAAAGCCCAGTTCCTCCTCATACCCCTGAAGGCGGCGCTGCACGGCTGATGGGGTCTGCGCTGCTTCTTCGGCCGCGGCGCGGATCGATCCGGTGCGTGCGATGGCGTCCACAAGGCGGAAGGTGATGAGGTGTTTCATGGGGCAACCATATTCCAGTGCTGCGTTTTGGGCAACGCCGATACGCGAAAATAGCACAAGACAGCATCGCTCACCTCAGCAAAGCATGTGCCTGAGGAGACGCCAGATGACCCATCCCCCACAGACGCACATCAGGACCGATCGCTGGACCCGCACCGCAAGCGGCATCAGCCTTGTGCGCCCACGCCTGGCACCCCGCTGCATCAGCTTTGCCGCCGCGCCTGAGCCGCTGGAGGCGGACATGACGCGCGCGGCGCTGATCGTCATCGACATGCAGAACGATTTCCTGGCGCCTGAGGGGTGGTTCGCCGCGACGCGGGGGGCTGATGTCGCGCCGCTGGGGCAGGTGATCCCGACGATCAATGCAATGGCCGCCGCGTTTCGCGCCCATGGGGCCCCGGTGATCCATCTGAATTGGGGCGTGCGCGCAGACATCGCGAACCTGCCTGCCAACGTGGCGGATAAGGGATCAGCCTGCGCGGCGGCACCGGGCTATGGCGACACCATTCCCAGTGGGCGCGTGTTGGTCCAAGGCGACTGGGGCGCCGCCAGCGTGCCTGAGATTGAGACAGACCCGCGCGACATCCATGTCGCCAAGCATCGCCTGTCAGGGTTTCGCGACAATGAGCTTGACCAGATCCTGCGCCGGTTGGGCACGGACACGCTGTTCTACACCGGGGTCAACCTCGACCGCTGCGTGTTCGCAACCCTGATGGATGGCTGCTTCCAGGGCTATGACGCGGTTTTGATTGAGGACGCGACCACCACCGTGTCCCCCGCCCCGGTCGCCGACGCGATCACCTTTCTGATCCGCCTGCTTTATGGCCACACCGCGCGCAGCGAAGACCTGCTTGCGGCATTGGCCCCCCCATCCCCCACAGGCGCACCCCCTGAAGACGCACCGCTCACAGGAGAGACCGAATGAAGCTCACCCGCCGCCGTTTCGGCCAGATTGCCACCGCATCGCTCGCCGCCGGGCTTGCCGCCCCCGCACTTGGCCAAGGCAAGACCAAGCTGAAGATGGTGCTGAACTGGCGCTATCAGGGCCCGCAATCATGGTTCTTTCAGGCCCAGGACAACGGCTATTTCGATCAGGCCGGGATTGAGATGATCATCGATCAGGGCAATGGCTCCGGCGCCGCAGTCGGTTCAGTGGCCGCTGGGTCCTATGATGTGGGTTTTGGCGACATCAATGCGCTGATCACCCTTGCTGGGACCAAACCCGCTGAGGCACCGGTCTGCGTCTATCAGATGTACAACAAGCCCCCGTTCACGGTGGCGGTGCTGGCGTCGTCCGACATCATGACCGCCAAGGACCTTGAAGGGCGCAAGCTGGGCGGGGCGGCCAATGATGGTGCGCTCAAGCTGTGGCCTGCCTTTGCCTCAGTCGCGGGCATCGACACATCAGGGGTCGAAATCCTCAACTTCCAGTCCAGCCTGCGCGAACAGATGCTGAAGGGCGCGCAGGTCGAAGGCGTGTTTGGTTATGTGAACACGATCCGCTTTTCGGCCAAGCTGTCGGGCATGGATCCGGACAAGGACATCCGGTTCATCAATTACGGCGACTACGGCATGGACCTTTATTCCAACGGCATGATCATTTCTGACGCCATGGCGGCCAAAGACCCTGAGCTGGTCAAGGGCATGGTCTGGGCGATCAACCAAGGCGTCAAGGACACGCTGAAAGACCTCGACGCCGCAGTTGCATCCGTCGCTGCGCGTGAGCCGCTGATCAACAAGCCGGTGGAAAAAGAACGCCTGATCGCAACCCTTCAGGATGAGATGAACCATCCCGAACTGGCGACCCTCGGGCTTGGCGCGGTGGACCCGGCGCGCTTCGCCGCATCGATCGACATCGTGGTTAACGCCAACGGCCTGCCGCGCACGCCCGCCCCTGAGGAGGTGTACACCGAAGCCTTTTTGCCCGCACCGGATGACCGCATCTATAAGCTTCTGTGATCTGATGGACCTGCATCTGACCGGAAAAGTCATCGTCGTCACCGGCCCTGCCAAGGGCATGGGGGCGGCGATATCCCTGGGGTTCGCGCGCGAAGGCGCGAACCTCGCCTTGCTGGGCCGCGACACCGGCGCCATCGCGCCGGTGGCAGACGCCGCCCGCGCGATGGGCGTGGACGCGGAGATATTCCCCTGTGACGTCACCGATGCAGGCGCAGTGCAGGCGGCGATCGATGCGATCTGCGCGCGGTTTGGCGGGCGCATCGACGTGCTGGTCAACGTCGCGGGCGGCACCGGGCCGATCGGCAAAACTGGGGTTGAAACCAGCGCTGAGGAATTCGACGAGATCGTGCATCTGAACATGCGCGGGCCGTTCAACATGATCCATTCGGTCGCCCCGGTGATGACCCGCGGCGGGGGCGGCAAGATCGTCAATGTCGGCGGCACTTTCGGGATGCGCGGGCGGGCAATGCGGCTGGCCTATTCCAGTTCAAAATGGGGCCTGCGTGGGCTGACCAAAAGCTTCGCGCTCGAACTTGGCCCCGACAACATCAACGTCAATCTGGTGGCACCCGGCATGGTCGATGGCCCGCGCTTTCGCACCAAGGTCGTCCCGCAAGTCGCCGCCCAGCACGGCGTGTCTGAGGAGGCCGCCGCGCGCCTTCATGCCGCCGATTACGCGCTGGGACGCATCAGCACCGACGAAGACATCGCCGCCGCCACGCTGTTTCTGGCGTCGGACCGTGCGCGGCAGATCACCGGCATCGACCTGCCCGTGGACGGCGGCTGGGCCGCGCTGTGAAGGACAATGACATGGACCTGCTTCTCAAAGGCGGATGGGTGGTCAATGAGACCGGCCGCGCACGCGCAGACATCGCCATCACTGGCGAGACGATCACCGCGATCGCCCCCCCCGGCGTGCTGAACGGCGCGGCTGAGGTGGTGGACGTCACCGGCCTGCACCTGATCCCCGGCGCCATCGACATGCATGTGCATTTTCGTGAACCGGGCTACACCCACAAGGAAGACTGGGAGACCGGAACCCGCGCCGCCGCAATGGGCGGGGTGACCACGGTGTTCGAGATGCCCAACACCAACCCCCCGACCCGGTCCGCGGCCGATCTGCGCGCCAAGCAAGATTTTGCGCGCAAGGCCTGTGTCGATTTCGGGATTTACGGCCTGCTTGCTGAGGACAACATTGACGAGATCCCCGGCCTAATCGCCGCGGGTGCCAACGCGTTCAAATGCTTCATGGGCAACACGTTTGGCAATTTGCCCTCGCCCTCCACCGGCGCGATGCTGGAGGGGTTTGAGATCATCGCCCAATCAGGCCTGCGGATATCGCTGCACGCGGAAACCGCGTCGATCATGGCATGGCGTCAGGCGCGGCTGGTGGCAGCAGGGCTGAACGCGCCGCTTCATCACATCGCCGCGCGGCCCGAAGTGGTCGCGATTGAGGCGGTGGCCCGCGCCGCAGTGCTGGCCGAATGGACCGGCGCGCGGATCCACATCCTGCACATTTCTTCGGCCGGGGAATTGCGCCCGTTGTCTGAGGCCAAAGCCCGCGGCGTCGATGTCACCGGCGAGACGTGCCCGTGTTATCTGTTCCTGACCACCGATGATTATGGCCGCATCGGCTCCGTGATCCGCGTGAACCCCCCGGTGCGCGCGCCCAAGGACGCCGCCGCGATCTGGGACGCGCTGCAATCGGGCGTCATCGACATGATCGCCACTGACCACGCCCCCCACACGCCCGAAGAGAAGCGCAAGGATGTGATCTGGGATGCTGATTGCGGCTTTCCCGGCGTTGAAACCCAGATGCCCCTGATGCTGACAGAGGTCGCGGCAGGGCGCATGAGCCTTGAGCAGTACGTCAAGATTTCCGCGGCAAATCCGGCGCGTGCGTTCGGGATGTGGCCGGTGAAGGGCCGCCTTGCCGTCGGCGCCCATGCGGACATCGCCGTGGTGGATCTGTCGCGGCGCGAAACCGTGGCCGCCGCGCGCCTGCACAGCCGCGGCAAGATCACGCCGTTTGAGGGGCGCGAGACAATTGGCGCCCCGGTCCACACGATTGTCCGTGGCAGCTTTGTGCAGCGCGATCGCCAGATGGTCGAAGGCATGGCGGGCCATGGCCGCCAAGTCACCGCGATCCAGACCATGCCCGCCCCCGCCCCGCGAAACGTTGACCAAAGCCTCGCCGCCATTCTTGTGGCGGGAGGGGGGGCATGACCGACGCGCGCTTTGTCCACTTTGAAAATGTTGGCGTCACCTTCGGCAAAGGGGCCGAGCAGACCGAGGCATTGACCCCCACATCACTGTCCGTCGCAAAGGGTGAGTTTCTGGCGCTGGTCGGCCCGTCAGGCTGCGGCAAGTCCACGATCCTCAAACTTGCCAGCGAATTGCTGAAGCCCAGCACCGGCCACATCTTTTTTGGCGGCAGAGAGCTGGGCGCCGCCCCGGTCCGCGTCGGGATGGCGTTTCAAAGCGCATCCTTGCTGCCGTGGATGACGGTGCGTGAAAACGTGATGCTTCCGCTCAAGATCGTGCCGCCGTTCAAGGCGGCGTTCCGCGCCAAGCGCAACGGCGAATACCGCGACCGTGCCGATGCGCTGCTGGAACAGGTCGGCCTGCTGGATTTCGCTGAGAAAAGCCCCTGGCAGCTGTCGGGCGGGATGATGCAGCGCGCCAACCTGTGCCGCGCGCTGATCCACGACCCCGACCTGCTGCTGCTGGATGAGCCGTTCGGCGCCCTCGATCAGTTCACCCGCGAGGAACTGTGGCAGACCATGCAGGACCTTTGGATCAGCCGAAAACCAACCGTGGTCTTGGTGACCCATGACCTGCGCGAGGCGGCATATCTTGCCAGCCGCATCTGTGTGATGAGCCCGCGTCCCGGCCGGATCGTCGATGACCGCCCGGTCACCTTTGCCCGCCCGCGCCCGATCGACGTGACCTTTGCGGCTGAATTTTCCGCGCTGGTGCAGGAATTGCGCAGCCTGATCGTTCACACCCCGACCTCTACCCGCAGGGAGGCCGCGGCATGACCCCGACCCGGCAACGCCTTGCGTCCACCGCGCTGATCGTCGGCGTGTTCGTGGTGTGGGAATTTTTCTGCCTTGTGGCCGGGATCTCTGAGCTGATCCTGCCGCGTCCCTCGCGCATCGTCGCGTCGTTCATCGAATATGCGCCCGCGATTTGGCCCCATGCGTGGCAGACGCTTTACACCACCATGGTCGGGTTCTTTTTCGGCGTGATCATCGGGCTGTCGCTGGGGGTGCTGATCGGGTCCTCCAAACTGGCCTATGACACGGCGTATCCGCTGCTGGTGGGGATATCCTCGATCCCCAAAGTCGCGGTGGTGCCGATATTTGTATTGTGGTTCGGCGCGGGCACGGTGCCAGCGATCCTGACGGCCATGATCATCTGCATTTTCCCCATCGTGGTGAACGTATCGACCGGCATCGCCACGGTGGAGCCTGAGCTTGAGGATGTGATGAAATCGCTCAAGGCCAGCAAGTGGGAAACGCTGGTCAACATCGGGCTGCCGCGCTCCATGCCGTATTTCTTCGCATCCCTGAAGGTGGCGATCACGCTTGCCTTTGTCGGCTCAGTGATCGCGGAAACCGTCGCCTCCAACAAGGGGGTCGGCAACATGATGCTGATCGCCTCATCCTCGTTCAACGTGCCGCTGGTGTTCGCCGGGCTGATGGTTCTCGCCGTCATGGGCGTGACGCTTTACGCGATTTTTGCTGTGTTGGAACGGCGTCTGGCTGGCTGGGCCATGCGCAAGGAAATCTGAACTGCCTCCCCTCCCCCCTCGTGTGACAGGATATACGATCATGAGAAGACTTATCGCGACCGCGCTTGCCGCGCTTGTCCTCACCTCCCCGGCGTCGGCCACAGATCTGGCGATCAAATTCACCCTCGATTGGAAGCTGCAAGGCATCCATTCATGGTTCTATGTGGCTAAGGAAAAGGGCTATTTCGCCGCTGAGGGTCTTGATGTCACCATCGACCAAGGCGAAGGGTCGGCTGCCACGATCACCCGCATCATGTCGGGTGCCTATGATGCAGGGTTTGGCGACATGAACGCCATCGTGCAGGCCGCGGCGCTGGATGTGGGCGCGGCACCGGTGATGGTCTATCAGATCTACAACCAGCCGCCGTTTGCCATCTTGGTGAAATCGGGCAGCAAGGTGGTGGCCGCCGCCGATCTCGCGGGCCTCAAGGTCGGGGCGCCTCCCGGCTCAGCGGTGACCAAGCTGTTCCCGGCGCTGGCCGCCAAGGCGGGGCTGGATATGGCAGCGGTCGACATCATCTCGGTCAAATCGAACCTTCAGGAACAGATGCTGATCCAGGACAATGTTGACGCCAGCCTTGTGTTCAACGTCACCAGCTATCTGAACATCATCGGCCTTGGCATGGACCCGGAGACTGATTTCCGCTTCATCGGCTATGGCGCGTCCGGGCTGGATATCTATTCAAACGGGGTGATGGTGTCGCGCAAGCTCTACACCGAGCACCCCGAGGCGGTCGCAGGCCTAGTGCGCGCGATCAACAAAGCCGTGATGGAAGTGCTGGCAGACCCGGCCATGGGCGCCGCGGCGGTCAAGGCTGAGGAGCCGCTGCTGAACGAGGGGCTGGAGCAAAAGCGCCTCGATTTCGCGCTCAACAATCTGATCAAATCGCCGGAGAGCGTGATGCTTGGCGTCGGGGCGGTGGACATGGACCGTCTGGCGCGCACCATTCGCGTGATCCAGCAGATCTATGGCTTTGAAACCGCGCCGGAGGCATCGAGCATCTTTTCCGACGCGTTCCTGCCCCCGCTGGCAGACCGCACGCTGTGATCGTTGCGCGGGCGGGCGCGACCTGCGCCCGCCCGTGTGCGCCCCAAGGATGAACCCCATGACCAGCCCGATCACCATCGACGTTGACGCCGCCCTTCTGGGCCCTGCGCACCTTACAAGCGGTCCGGTGCGCATCAGCATTGCGGATGGGCTGATCACGGCAATTGATCGGCTGGCCACACATCCGGGCAGCGGGCTGTTCGCGATCCCGGCGCTGGCGGACGCGCACAATCATGCGCGCCCGCTGCCGCCGACCTCGTTCGGCTGTGGGGGGCTGCCGCTGGAAGGCTGGCTGCCCAAGCTGGCGCTGATGCCGTCGGTCGATCCCTATCTGGCGGCGGCGGCGGCGTTTTCGCGCTCGCTCGAAGGGGGCGCGACATCGGTGATGGTGCATATGGTGCGGCCCATGGGTCTGGACCCTTTGGCCGATGAGGCACGCGCCATCGCCCGCGCCGCCCATGATGTCGGGGTCTCTGTTGCGCTGGCAATCGGGATGCGCGACCGCAACCCGCTGGTTTATGGCGATGGTGCTGCGGCGCTGGCGGGCCTGGCGCCCGGTGCGCGCGCGCTGGCGCGTGCCACTTGGCTGGCGCCCATGGCATCGATCGCCGATCAGATGGCGGGCGTTGAGATCGCCGCCGCCGCGGTGGCGGACATGCCGGGCCATGTCGACGTGCAATATGGGCCGACCGGGGTGCAATGGTGCTCCGGCGCCCTGCTGGCCGCGGTGGCGCAGGCATCGGCCCGCACCGGGCGGCGGGTCCACATGCACCTGTTGGAGACCCGCCCCCAGCGCGAATGGGCCGACAGGACCTACCCTGAGGGGATCGTGGCGCGGCTTGCGGCCATCGGGCTTTTGTCGCCGCGCCTGACGCTGGCCCATTGCGTCTGGGCGCGCGGCGATGACTTGGCGCTGATTGCTGATGCTGGGGCGCAGGTTGCTGTCAACGTGTCGTCAAACCTGCATCTGTTTTCAGGCATCGCGCCGGTTCCCGCGATGCTGGCGGCGGGCGTTGATGTTGCCATGGGCCTCGACGGTTGCGCCTTTGACGAAGATGATGATGGGCTGCGCGAGCTGCGCCTGTTCCATCTGCTCAACCATGGTCGCGCATTTGATGGCGGTGGGTTGACCGAGACGGGCGCGCTGCATGCCGCCTGCGCAGCCGGGCGGGCAGGGCTTGGCCTTGGGCCCGGCGGGGTGCTGGCGCCGGGGATGCCCGCCGATCTGCTGCTGCTGGATCTGGGCGTGCTGGACCGCGATCAGGTGACGCCGGTTGACCCGCGCAGCTACCTGTTTGCGCGCGCAACCAAGGCCAGCATCCGGCAGGTCTGGTCGCGCGGGCGCCTGGTGCTTGCCGGGGGCCGCGTGCTGGGGGTGGATGCCCCCGCGCTGCACGACGCCCTGCGCGATGCGTACCGCGCGGCGATGCCCGGCAAGGCCGCGCTGGCCGCGATCTGGCCCGACGTTCAGCGCGGGATTGCCGCACATTACAAAGGATGCTGCTGATGACCCGCCGCGCCGCCGTGTTTCGCCTGCCGATGGCTGGCCCTGATGATGTGTCCGCCATCGCGGCGCTGATTGTGACCGGGGCGCTGGCACCGGGCGCGATCCGCGCGATCCTTGGCAAGACTGAGGGCAATGGCTGTGTCAACGATTTCACCCGCGGTTATGCGGTGCAATCCTTGCGCGCGCTGCTGGCGCCGCATCTGGACGCCGCGGCGCTGGCGGCCCTGCCGATGGTGATGTCGGGCGGGACCGAGGGCGGTCTGGCGCCCCATTGGATCGTGCTGGCTGAGGAGGAGGGCAATGGCCCCCCCGGCGTCCCTGCACTGGCCTTCGCCAGCGCCGTCACCCGCCCACTGCACCCCGCTGAGATCGGGCGCCGCGCGCAGGCCGATCTGGTGCGCGCCGCGGTGCTTGATGCCATGGACCGGGCCGGGATTACCGCTGCCGAAAATGTGCACTATGTCCAGATCAAATGCCCGCTGCTGACCGCCGATCGGGTGGCCGCTGCGGGGGGCGATGTCGCCACGACATCCACGCTTAAATCCATGGGCCTGTCGCGCGGGGCCTCCGCCCTCGGGGTCGCGCTGGCGCTGGGCGAGATTGAGGGGCTGGTGGATGGCGATGTCGGTCAGGATCTGTCGCTGTGGTCCGCCGTGGCATCGTGTTCCGCGGGCATCGAACTGTTGGCCTGCGAAGTGGTGGTTATGGGGCTGTCGCCGCTGTGGTCCGGGCCGCTGCGGATCGCACATGATGTGATGCAGGACGCCATTGACGCGCCTGCCATCGCGCGGGCGCTGGAACGTGCGGCACCGGGCACTGGCCTTCAGGGCGCGCGCGGCGCGGTGATCGCCGCGCTGGCCAAGGCTGAGGCGTCCGCATCTGGGCGCATCCGCGGCGCGCGGCACACGATGCTTGACGACAGCGACATCTCCTCCAGCCGCCATGCGCGCGGCTTTGTCGGCGGGATGATGGCGGGGCTGATCGGCCATACTGAGCTGTTCGTCTCAGGCGGCGCAGAACACCAGGGGCCCGACGGCGGCGGACCCGTGGCAATTATCTATGCCGCCGCAAAAGGAAGCGAAGCATGACTGCACTGATCGTGAAAGCCGGCGAATTCACCTTTGACGCGCGCCTCGAAGAGGCCGCCGCGCCCAAGACCTGCGCCGCCTTCAAGGCACTGCTGCCCTATACGGGCAAAATCGTGCATGTGCGCTGGTCGGGAGAGGGCGTGTGGATCCCGCTTGGCGATACTGATTTCGGCGTGGATTATGAAAACCACACCAGTCATCCGGCACCGGGCCAGTTCATCCTCTATCCCGGCGGGATCAGCGAGACTGAGATCCTGCTGGCTTATGGCGGGGTGGATTTCTCCTCCAAAATGGGACAGCTTGCGGGCAACCACTTCATCACGCTGACCTCCGGGCTGGAGCATCTGATGACCCTCGGCAATTCGGTGCTCTGGAAGGGCGCGCACGACATTTCGTTTGAGCTGGCCTGAGGGATGGCCCGCACCGACATCAAGCGCATCGCGGTGTATTGCGGGTCCAATGTCGGGCGTGGGGGGGCGTATATGCACGCCGCCTCGCGCCTCGGCGCGGCGCTGGCGGCGCGGGGCATCGCGGTTGTCTATGGCGGCACGCATAAGGGGCTGATGGGCGCGCTGGCCGATGGCGCGCTTGCGGCCGGGGGCGAGGCGCATGGCGTGATCACCGCGCGGTTGCAGGCCAAGGGCCACACCCATCAAGGCCTGACCAGCGTTGAGGTGTATCCGACCATGGGCGCCCGCAAAGCCCGCATGATTGAGATGGCCGACGCGTTCATCGCGCTGCCCGGCGGGATCGGCACGCTGGAGGAGTTCATGGAGGTCTGGACGCTCAACCAACTGGGCGAGCTGGGAAAACCCGCTGGGCTTTACGACATCGAAGGTTATTTCCAGCCCTTCATGGCGTTCATTGACCATATGATCGCAGAAAGCTTCCTTCCTGCGGCGCATCGCGGATCAATCGTGGTGCAAAGCACTGCCGAGGCGCTGATCGACGCGCTGGCCGCGCATGAACCGGTGACGGTGCCGAAATGGCTGAGCTGACGCCCCCGCCGCCGCCCATCAACAAGGTGGGGCTGTGCGTGATCCGTGGCGGCTGCGTGCTGCTGGCGCGCACGCGCGGCGCGCAGGTGTTCCAGATCCCCGGCGGCAAGGTCGAGGCGGGGGATGCCGACGACATCGCCGCCCTCGCGCGCGAATGCCGCGAGGAGCTGGGCCTGGAGATCGCGCCTGAGACGGCGGAGCTGCTGGGGCGATTTTCCGCGGCGGCGGCGGGCAAGCCGGGGCTGATCGTGACCATAAAGCTCTATCGTGCGGCGTTTGGCGGTGAGCCGTCGCCAAACGCTGAGATCGAGGAACTGCGCTGGCAGCCGCTGGAAGGCACTGCCGAGGATGCCTCAGACGTTGTGCGACTGCGGATCATTCCGTTCCTGCGGGGGCTTTGAAGGGGCTGCGCCCGCATCTTCCAGGCACCGTCAGATCTCAGGTTTCTGTGCCGTTCAAATTCGATGGATGTTGATCGGCAGTGAGGAATAGCCCCGATAAACGGGAAGCTCATAGATTATGGGATATGGGTCAAGTTCAACAATTTTTTGGTATAGTTTGGAGGTTGTATTATTATCATAAATTAGTGTTATATTTATTTAATTGCGATTTGTCATATTTAATAACTTTTTCTGAAATATATTATGCCCTCTGGATTCAGCAGAGCTATCTTCGCAGAGCGCGGTGCCTCAGGCAGTCAGCTGCTACCATCAGCGTGCCGACGTCGTTCAAAAGAAACCAGCGGCGCGATCTGTTTGATGTTCCCACTTCAGCCGACCATCCGCTGGATCGGCTGGGCTTTGGCGATGAGCCGACCGCAACATTTATTGGCCATGTCCACGATCCGGCCGATCTGATGGGGCCCATGCGCGGCAGACCTGTTTTCGATGTACCGCACGCTGCAACCGCTGGGCGCGGGGAAATGCGACAGCAAAGCGTTTGCGGGTCGGCGGAGATGATCGGCAACCACGGTGGCTGTCACGCACACCGAGACCTGCGGAATTGAGGGTTATGATCCCCGTGCCTCTCAGCGACCTGATCCTTGGCATCCCCGCCGGGCTAAGCCGCGCTCTGCATCCCGCCGTTGCCGCCGTGCGCCGGGGCTTTGTGCAGATCATGGATCGCCGATGGCTCGTCCAAAAAGGTGAGCAGTTCATCCACGTCGCGGCCTTTGTCAGAAGCCCCTGAAAATCGTTCGCGGCCATGGCATTGAAGGCCAAGCCTAAAGCGAAAATTACGCCTTCTGCTGTGCCATCACACAATAAATTTGAAAATAATTGCTGAATAATTTGAAAGCGCTCACGCCACTTCTGCCTAACCAAGCATTGAGCGTGGTCCACTCAGGGGGGTGTCTATAAATAAATATAATATGAAAAAATAGTTCACAAAATTAATAAATGGCACATGAATAATTTAAATTGAGTCAATTTAAATTATTTGCATCTTTATGAATTTTAAATAAGTAATTTTATTTATAGATGAAGATCTCCAAGTGAACGGGCTACCATATCCGCCGCCTCTTTCACCGTCACGTTTGCTGAGAAAGTGGTCAACGCGGCCCCCACGGCACTGGTGACAGGCATCGTAGTCACGGACGCCGAGGGGAATTTTGGCGGCGGGGCGCTGGTCGTGTCGGGCCTGCAGGCCGAGGACCGGGTGGTGGTGCTTGAAACCGGCGGGATCTCCGTCTCGCGCGGGGGGGTCAGCTTTGCCGGTGTCGTGATCGGCGCGGTGTCAGATGCGGTTGGCGCAGATTTTGCTGTGACGTTCACCGCCGCGGCCACCACCGCCGCGGTGCAGGCGACCGCCCGGGCGCTGCATCGCGCCAATGTCAGCGACACGCCGACCCAAAGCCGGGATCTGACGGTGACGCTGACCGACGACACAGTCGCCCCCGCCGCGCCGGTGATCACATCCATTGTGGCCGCGACGGGGCTGGACGGGACTGGGGCAGTTATTCTGACCGCCACTGCGACCGATGCTAAGGGCACCGCGATGACCTACGCGCTGTCCGGCACCGACGCCGCGCACTTCCAGATCGATGCCGTGAGCGGCGAAATCCGCATTTCTGATCGTGGCGCAGTGCTGGCACCGGGAGTGCTGGCACCGGGCGGGTCAAGCGTCCTCAGCGCGGTTCTTGAGGTGTCAGATGGCGGCCTGACGGCGACGCAAACGCTGGAGATCACCATGACCCCGCGTCCGGCCGCGCCCCAGGCGACAATTCCGTACGGCGGCGAGGCCATCCCCGGGCCGGACGCCGATGCGATTGACCTCGGCGATGCCGCGCTGGGGCTGATGCGCACGCTGGGGACCGCCACTTACCTGCTGCTCGAGGGGGTGGATCACGACATGATCGTCCTGTCTGGTGTGGATGCCGTTAACGCGGCGCTGATCGAATTTATCTGACCTGCACTGCGGCTGCGCCATGGCGCGCAGCCTCAGGTGCCGACAAGGAATTGCCATTTCATGAACGTCACATCGCCCCTTCGCCTTGCCCTTTTCGTGCTTGTCGCAACGCTTGCCGGGGGCGCCGCACGCGCGGTGCTGATCCCGGGCCTGACATATATCGCCGCGCCTGCGCTGACCGGCGCGGATGCGAACTTTGCCAACGATCCGGACCGGATTTGAGGCCCCGGGCACGCTGGATCTGCGCGGTGTCGCGGAGGTCCCTGTTCCCCCCACGCTGCCGCTGCTGCTTGCGGGCCTGGCTGGGCTGGCTGTGCTGCGATGCCGGGCGCGCGCAGGGCGGCAGGGGCCGGATGTCGGTTGGCGCATGGCTCCCTCGGACTTGCAAGCTCAGGCACGCCGCGCCTCAGCACGTGCCGCCCGGTGGCTTGACGCGCAGGGCATGTGCGCCGGGTTCCTGAGCTGGCCGTTTGACGCGTGACACGCCCGCGAAAGCGCTGCCTGACAGGGCGGCACCTGCGGGCCCGCAGGCTTGCACCAGGCTGGGGGATTGGCATTGTCTTGCGTGGCCTTGATACCAGTCATGCCGTCTGGGACGTGCGTCCTCAGCGCGCGCAGGTTTTGTGCGAACCGACCGGGCGATGAACCACAGGGCCCAACAGGGCAGGGTTTTGATGGTCGGTGCGTGAGACGTTGCCATGAAATGTTTGAGGCGATGATGCAAGCTTTTGACGGTCTGGATATGGCACGGCCTTATCGATGATGACGGGGCCTTTCTTTGCGTTGATGCGGCAGGCCAGCCTGCCAGGCGAAAGGGCGCTAAGCTTGTTCCCTGTCGCCGTCCTGCATGTCAGTGGGATGCACGGCGGCGCCAGCCATTATGCCAAGGGTATCGACCGCGATGTGACGCTTCACGGGCTTTTCCGCATCAAAGCCGCGCGGCACGCTTTTCAGTGGTTTTGACGAATTGGCTATCGGCAATGCCAGCCGAGGGGCTCAGCCTCGCGCTGGTCCATTTCCTGCGCAGCCATGACCATCAGGTGGCCGATGGCGCGCAAAAGGCCGTCGGTCCACCAAGTGTAGAGGTTTTTCTGGACGGTGGTGAAGCGTTGTAAATCCGGCGGCAACAGGCGCCGCTGACAATCAATCATGGTGATGCATTGGATCGCGTCAAACACGTCGCGAAGGTGGGTGATTCATGGGCGAGCAAGGCACCCTGGCCCTGGCAGAAAAAGAGATGACGGGGGCGAATAAATACGGCGACACCCCAAGTTGACCCAGATGGGAGCGGTCCGATGCCAGCCCCGGCACGTCATGAATGGCGTGCCTGCCAGCCGCACCGTAATCGCATCAGGATCATGCACTGGGAATTAAAAGAGGGCTGTGCCAGCGCCTGATCCGTGCAGCGGGCACGTCTGGGATTGCAACGTGACATGCGAACACTGACCCGTTGCTGGCAGTCTATTGCAAGAAAATCTCCAAGAATGGGTCAGGGCAGGGTGCTATGCTTAATTGGGGCGGTCCGCCCACAGCGTTTTCAATATGCAGGGCGGGACGCTCTCACTCGCCCAGCGGCCTTGGATGATTGGGAATGCGGGGCTCGCCATCAGTTGGTTTGCGGCAGTTATTTTTCAGTATTTGTGGAAGCAGTCAAAGACGGCGAGGGCCCGCACGCGACCCTGTGCGCTTAGGGGGGGTGACGGTCCCTAAGAAATGGGCTGGGGCGACCCATCATCAAAGACCGCTATCCATCCATCAGCGTCCTAAACTCAGTAAGCATCGCGCTCGATGAAATTTTGGTTAAATTTTGGCCGATGATGGGTGTATTTTTGACGTTTTTCGTGAGATTAGTGATTTATTTTGACGAATATTTTTAAAAATCAAATAACACATAAATTTATAACTAGTATTTTTTAATTTGAATATTAAGTTTTTTTTAAAGATAATTACAACTTTTTTTATGAGGTCATAATTATGTGTGACGTGTCTTATCATGTCATCGCCCGCAAGATTGGGCGCGACACGACCACGCTCAGACGGTGGTTGGTGCGCCATGGGTTGTTTCAGACGAAGACGGCGAAATATGTGCAAGTCCATGAAGTCCCGATCTTGACGCGCCCGTGCATGCGGTGCGGCGCTGGGAAGAAGCGGCCCCAGAACCTCTGCATGTGCGGTCGATGCCGCGCTCAGATAACGAGAATTGTCTGATGGCACCTCCGGCAAACTTCGCAATACCGAGGGGCGCGGGTTGGACGTGCGAGTGTTGGGCGGCAAGGATGTCGTCCGCCGTGCGCCGATCTCGGGCGCGGGGCGAACGTTTGGTAAGTTCGCAATTTTTGGCAGGGGCCACCTGGCCGCAAATATTCCGTTTTGATGCTCAGCCGATCAGCCACAAAATACCCTCTCGGCGATGCTTTGAATCGCCAAGAGGGTAACAATCATCCAGACAAAGTCCAGCGCTTGTCGCACGATCAGCGCGTCAGGTATTTCCCGTTTTAACCGCCTTCTGGGCTTGATCTGTCACTTGGCAGTGGTTTGATTGCAAGTCATAATAAGGCGCAGTTTCAATCTACGCTCGTGGTAGGTCTAACACCCCCAACTGAAGCTCCAGCGCTGCCCCAAGACGTTGCGAAGATAGAAAAACACAACCCAAATCCCCACGTCTTTCGGGCGTCCGCAAGCCCGATCAGCAGGTCCGCGATTTCTTTGTTTTCGCCAATAAGCTTTGGGCTGTGGTGATGGCAGGTCTCGCTGACGCCGAAGGTCCCCCTTTCAGGCATGCAAGCAAGCATGCCTTGCCGCGCAACGGACAGGCCAGCGCGATGCCGACCCCTAGTCGCGCCGGGGCATTGACGGCCATCCGCTGCGGGGCAGGTGATATTCGTATTGCTGAGATGGTCCCGGCGTTGATCCACGGCAAATGCAGGTATTTTCCTTTTGGAAAATTGATGGATGATTTACTTCCTTTGGGGATATTTTTTCAGAAAATCCACCTGCATGCTGATCTTGGCGAACATCTTTTTCAGGTGCCAGCTCTCGTCTTGCAATGTATTCATCGAAATCTTCTTATGCGGATTGCTGGGAAAATTCCGCTCATGAACCCCGTCAGCCAAGGGGGGACTATCGTCGCGGGTTTGCCAAAAAATAGCGATGGCAGTTTGTTGAGGGCCAGATTTTGCGCGATGATTTAACGCATTACTGGTGGCGCAGCGCGTCGATCGGGTTCATCCGCGCCGCCCGGCGCGCCGGGAAATAGCCGAACACCACCCCGACCGCGGCCGAGAACCCGAACGCCAGCAGCACCAACCACGCATCGAGCGCGAACGGCACCCGAAGCAGATGCGCCCCCAGCGCGCCCAGCGCCATGCCCGACAGGATGCCCAGCAGACCGCCCAGCAGCGACAGCACGATCGCTTCGACCAAGAACTGCATCAGTACTTGGCCTTCCTGGGCGCCGACCGCGAGGCGGATGCCGATTTCCCGCGTGCGTTCGGTCACCGATACCAGCATGATGTTCATGATGCCGATGCCCCCGACCAGCAGGCTGACCGCGGCCACCGCCGACAGCAATCGGGTCATCACGCTGGTGATGCCGGTCAGCACGGCGGCGATCTGCTTCATGTCGAAGACGTTGAAATCGTCCTCTTCATTCGGGCCGATGCGGCGGCGCTCACGTATCAAACGCTCCAACGCTGCCTTGGCCTTGTCGGTGGATACGCCGTCCTTTACCGCCACAAAGATCATCGATACGTCGTTGTTGCCTGAGATCCGGCGCTGGAAGGTTTTGATCGGGATCAGCACGAAATCGTCCTGATCGGTGCCAAAGCTCGACACGCCTTGTTCCTCCATCACCCCGATCACCCGGCACGATATCGCCTTAAGCCGCACGCTTTGCCCCAGCGGATCGCCGCCGCTGAACAATTCGCGGCGCACGGTTTCGCCCAGCAGGCAGACCGCGGCGCCGGTGCGCAATTCGCTTTCATGAAACCCCCGGCCGCGGGCCACCGTGATGTCGCGCGCCTCAAGGTAACGCGCATCGGTGCCGGTGACCGAGGTGGAGTGGTTCTCAGCCCCCAGAATGGCGGTCATGGAGCGGGTGTTGGCCGGGGCGGTGGCGCGCACCCCAAGGCAGTTGTTCCTGGATTGCAGTCACGTCCTTCATGTTGAACGCCGCTGCCCCGACACCGGCCACCGAGGGCCCGCGCTGCGCCTGACCGGGCCGCACCATCAGCAGGTTGGTGCCCAGCTTTGCCACGTCTTGCGTGACCTGCAGCGTCGACCCCTGACCAACCGTCACCATGGCGATCACCGCCGCGACGCCGATCACCACGCCCAGCACCGTCAGGAACGACCGCAGCGCGTTGCGGAATATGGATCGAAGCGCGAGGCGGATTGTTTCCCACAACATCTTACAGCACCTCTCCGGGCGCGCCGTCGGCGGTGATGCGTCCGTCGACAAAACGGATCAGGCGATGGGCGTAGGCGGCCATGTCTTCTTCATGGGTGACCATGACCATGACGATGGTGATGCCGTGATCGCGGTTGAAGCTGGTGAGCAGCTCCATGATTTCCCGGCTGCGGGCGGTGTCGAGGTTGCCCGTCGGTTCATCCGCCATGATCACGTCCGGGCCCCCGACGATCGCGCGGGCGATGGCGACGCGCTGCTGCTGGCCGCCGGACAATTGCGACGGATCGTGATGGGCACGGGCCTCATGCCCCACGTCCTGCAGGGCCTGCATGGCGGCCGCGCGGCGCGCCGATCCGCGCATGCCTTTGTAAATCAAGGGCAGCTCGACATTCTCCAGCGCAGAACTGCGCGCCAGCAGGTTGTAGCCCTGAAACACGAAACCGATATAGGAGCGGCGCAAAAGCGCCCGCTGATCCAGCGACAGACCCCCGGCATCCACTCCCTTGAACCGATAGGTCCCGGCGGTGGGCGCATCGAGGCACCCCAAGATGTTCATGGCGGTGGATTTGCCCGACCCGCTCGGCCCCATGATGGCGACGAATTGGCCAGCCTCGATGGTCATGTCCACGTTGTCGAGCGCGCGCACCTCGCCCGCCCCGGTCCCATAGATGCGGGAAATGCCGTCGAACTGGATCAGCGGGGGCGGCGTCACTGGGCCTCGTCCATATCGGTGATCACCTTGTCGCCCGCGGCCAGCGCGCCGGATATGATTGCGGTCATCGTGCCGTCGGTGGCGCCGGTTTCCACCGATATGGGGACCGCCGTGGCGTCTTTCAGCACCCAGACCGTGCGCGTGCCCGCCCCCCCGTTGCGCGGCACCGCCTGCTGGTCCGAGGGGCGGCGCGGCAGCAGCAGGCCCAGCAGCCCACCGCCCTTCTCACCTTCTTCAGCCGCTATGGGCGGCGCGAACCTGAGCGCGGCGTTGGGGATCAACAATGCGTCAGCGATACGTTCAACCACGATTTCGGCGGTGGCGGTCATGCCGGGGCGCAGGGACAGATCCGAATTGTCGATGCTCAGAATCGCCTGATAGGTCACCACCCCGTCGATGGTCTGGGGGGCGTAGCGCAATTTGGCGATCCGCGCGGGGTACAGGCGGCCCTGATGCGCCTCGACGGAAAAGCTCGCCTCAGCGCCCACGGTCACCACGCCCATGTCGGCCTCGTCGACATCGACGCGCAGTTCCATCTGGCGCAGGTCCTCGGCGATGGTGAACAGGACCGGGGCCTGCAGGGCCGACGCCACGATCTGCCCGACATCGGCGTTGCGCTCCAACACCACGCCCGCGATCGGGGAACAGATGCAGGCTTTGGCGAGGTTGGTTTCGTCCGAACGCAGGTCCGCCTCGGCGACCTTGGCGTCGGCACGGGTCACGGCGACCGTCGCCTCGGCCCGTGACAGCGCCGCCTGCGCGGCCTGCAAGGATTGCTCGGACACCACAGCGCGTTCGGCTAATACAGCGATGCGGGCGAATTGCTGCTGGGCCTCGTTCACGGTGGCCTCGGCCTCGGCGATGCGGGCACGCTGGGCCTCAAGCGCGGCGCGGCTGTGGGCCAGCGCGGCCTCAAGCTTGTCGGTGTCGAGCTGCGCAAGCTCCTGCCCCAAGGTCACCTGATCGTTGTGATCCACGTTCACCGCCCGCAGCGTGCCCGACAGCTCCGACGATATTTCCACAAGGTTGGTTGGCTCCACCGTTCCGGTGGCGATGACCGTAACCAGCAGGGCGCCGCGGGCGGCAGGGACTGCGTCATAGATGCCCGCCGCCGCCAGCGCCCCCGCACGGGGGCGGCGGCGAGAACGTCTTGGATATCGCGTTTATCGCTGGTCACATGCATCGCCCTTAATTTACCTGACGCGAAACGCACGCGGCGTTTCGCGTCAGGCCTATCACCGAACAAGCGCGTCGATATTACCGCGCATTGTCCGCATCACCTGCAAAAACGTCTCAAGATCCTCAGGCGCTACGCCTTCAATCATGTGGCGCTCGCGCGCCAGCGCGATGTCGATGATCCGGTCGTGAAGGGTGAGCCCCCCCCTCGGTCAGCCGCCAAGTGCGGTGGCGCGGGTCATTGGTGCCCGGCGCGCTTTCGGCCAGCGCCCGCGTCGCCAGCACATGCAGCGACCGACTGACGGCGGCCTTGTCCAGCGCGATCATATCGCAGACCTGCCGCGCCGTGATCCCCGGTTCCATCGCCAGCGTCGACACAACGCGCCATTCCGCAATGCCGACGCCAAATTCGTTGAGATACTGGCGCGGCGTCCCTCGCGACAGCGCATTGTGCGCCGTGAACAAGAAATAGGGAACGTAGCTGTTCAGATCGCGCGCCCGGCGCCCATCGTGCAGCCGCACGGAGCTGGAGAGCCGGTGATCGGGACATTGGCGCGCAGATGACGGGGCAGCGGTGCAAGCAGCGGAGGGCGCACAGGTCAATGCGGATCCTTTTGGGGGGGGGGCATCACGGGGCCTCAGCCGCGAAATCGGCCAGCCCGACACCGCGCGCTGAGGTGAATCGCTGCCAGTCGCCGAACACCTCTCGGGTTTCGGTATAGCGGCCGCAGATCAGCACGGAATGGCGCGGGATATAGGCGAACGGGCCTTTGGCGCTGTGACCTTCGATCAAGGTCATTGGGGGCGGCCTTCGGATCGTGCGTCTTTTGGTGTTATGGCATCACCTGCGGGCCGCGCATGTCAACGTGCGCGAACGCTTGCGCTGGGCGGCTCGGGCGTTAGGTTGCCGGGGCTTGCCGCCACAGGAAAGGACATGCCATGACTTCGCCCGTCAGTGCGCCGACCATCGAAATCGACATCGCATCAGACATCGTGTGCCCGTGGTGCGTGATCGGCTGGAAGCAGCTGGACCGCGCGATCAAGCAAACCGGCATCGCCGCGCAGGTCCGCTGGCATCCGTTTGAGCTGAACCCCGGCATGGGCCCCGAAGGCCAGAACATCCGCGAACATGTGGCCGAGAAATACGGATCGACCCCCGAAGACAGCGCCAAGGCGCGCGCGCACATCGCAGCGCTTGGGGACCAGCTGGGGGTCACATTCGCGTTCGACGAAAATTCGCGCATCTACAACACATTCGACGCCCATCGCCTGCTGCACTGGGCAGGCACCCAAGGGCTGGGGCATCAGTTGAAACTGGCGCTGTTCACCGCCTATTTCACCGATCGCCGCAATGTCAGCGACCGCGCCGTGCTGGTCGATGTCGCCAAGGCCGTGGGCTTTGACGCCGCCGATGTGGAAAAGGTGCTGGCAGACGGGCTTTTCGCCGAAGAGGTCCGCAAGGGGGAGCAGTTCTGGCACGAAAACGGCGTGTCCGGCGTGCCAGCCATGGTGTTCCAGCGCAAACATCTGGTGACCGGCGCGCAGGGTGAGGACCGCTACGCCGACATCCTGCGCCAGGTCGCGGCCCAGATCGCGGCCCAGATCGCGGCAGAGCCTGCCACAAAGCCCGCTACCTAGGCCGTGTGGACAAAGCGCATCCAGCGATGGATTGCGGCGAGTTTCACGAAGCCGAGGAAGCTTTCGGCGGTCTTGTCGTAGCGGGTGGCGACGCGGCGAAACTGCTTCAAGAAGCCCATCATGCACTTGATGCAATTTCGCCTGGCATAGCGGCGACGGTCGAGCGTGCCAGGCGCTTTGCGGTTCGACTTCCACGGAATAATGGGGCGCGCGCCGCGCAGATATAACTCCGCGCGCAGGCTGTCGGCATCATAGCCTTTGTCGGCGAGCAGTTCGCGCGGCCGGGCCTCGCCAAGCGCGAGCAGGTCCGGCGCGGCGGCGATATCAGCGGTCTGGCCGGGCGTCAGGTGCAAGGCCAGCGGCAATCCATTCGCGTCAGACAGGACGTGGATCTTGGTCGAGACCCCGCCACGGGACCGGCCCAAGGCATTCAAATTAATCCCCCTTTTCTGGCCCCGGCGCTGTGCTGGTGCGCCCCCTCTCGCGCATGCAAGCCTGCGCTGCCGGGCAACGGAATCACGGTGCTGTCGATCATCTGGATCGTGAGATCGCCCGCACCGCTTGCAGCAACCGCCGCCAAGATTTCCTCATAGAGCCCGGCGCCCGGTCATCGTGCGAACCTGCGCCACACAGTGTTCCATTTGCCGAAGCGTTCAGGCAGGTCGCGCTAGGACGAGCCGGTCCGGGCGATCCAGAAGATGCCTTCCAGAACCCGCCGGTTGTCGATCGAAGGGCGGCATGCACGCCCGCGCTCAGACGGCAGAAACGGCGCGAGCAGCGCCCACGTCGCGTCGTCGATGATGTCTCGGTCCAAGGCTGGCTCCCATTTTCCAGCCTTGAATCATGCCGATGGGGCTATGGGAATCCCCTTTGTCCACACGGCCTAGGCTCAGGACTCATAACCAGAATATGACGGTTGCAGCGATGCAGATGGCACTCATGAACGTGTGTGCGGATCGGTCATATCGGGTTGCGATGCGGCACCAGTCCTTAAGCCTGCCGAACATGCGCTCGACCA
>JBLGAC010000057.1:0-25863 GCA_047610385.1 Paracoccaceae bacterium
CCCCTCACACCAAAACCCCCACCTTCTCAAACAGCCGCACATCCACCAGCCCCTGATCCGAAATCCGCAGCTCCGGGATGACCACCAGCGCCAGCAACGAATGCTGCATGTAGGCGTTGTTCAGCTGGCAGCCGCAATCTTGCATCGCCGCGACCATGCCATCGGCCTGCTTGGCCACAACCTCGGCCGTCGCATCCGACATCAGCCCCGCGACCGGCAGTGGGATCAGCGCCTGCTCCGCCCCGTCCTTGAACACCACAACGCCGCCGCCAACCTGCCCCAGCCGGTTCGCGGCCAGCGCCATGTCAGCGCGCGAGGTTCCCACGACGATCATGTGGTGGCTGTCATGGGCCACCGTGCTGGCCACCGCGCAGTCGACGTCATAGCCAAATCCCGCGACGAAGGCGTTGACCACGCCGCCATCCTCAGGGGCGATGGCGCGGTGACGCTCCACCAACGCGATCTGGCAGGTGTCCTGCGCCGGGTCGCCGGTGACCAGACCACCCGTCACCGGCAGCGTCAGTTCAAGCGCGCGGGTCGGGGCCTGGTTTTCGACCACGCCGATGACGCGGGCGCGCACCTGCGTCGCGCCGCCCGGCGCGCGGATCGCGAAATCATCGCCGGTCAGATCGCGCGCCATATGCACGGTGTTCTTGGCGCTGTCGGGATACGCGAACGCCGGGCGCGGGGCGAGCATGGTGCCGCCCTCGGCCACCACTTGCCCGCGCGCGATCACGGTTTCCACCTTCAGGTCTACCATCGACGAGGTCAGGATCATATCCGCCCGCCGCCCCGGCGCGATGGCGCCCAAGTCACGCTCCATCCCGAAATGGCAGGCGGCGTTCAGGGTACACATCTGCAGCGCGGTCATCGGCGCCACGCCCTGCGCGATGGCGTGGCGCAGCACCCGGTTCATATGCCCGTCATTGACCAACGTGCCAGAATGGCAATCGTCGGTACACAAGATAAAGTTGCGGCTGTCCAAGCCCATTTCCGTGATCGCGCGGACCTGCTGCGCCACGTCGTGCCACGCCGACCCCAGCCGCAGCATCGCGCGCATGCCAAGGCGGACGCGGGCAATCGCGTCCTCCATGGTGGTGCCTTCGTGATCGTCGGCGGGGCCCCCGGCGGCATAGGCATGGAACGGGCGGCCCAGATCGGGCGAGGCATAATGCCCGCCCACGGTTTTGCCCGCCGCAGTGGTGGCAGCGATTTCGCCCAGCATCTTGGGGTCGCCATTGGCGACGCCGGGGAAGTTCATCACCTCACCCAGCCCGACAATGCCCGGCCAGGTCATCATGTCGGCGATCTCATCAGGGCCAAGTTCGGCGCCAGCAAATTCCAGCCCCGGCGCCGACGGCACGCAAGACGGCGCCTGCACAAACACGTTCACCGGTTGGATCAGCGCCTCATCATGCATCAGGCGCACGCCGGGCACGCCCAGCACATTGGCGATTTCATGGGGGTCGATGAACATCGTCGTGGTGCCGTGGGGGGCGACCGCGCGGGCGAATTCGGTGACCGTCAGCATCCCCGATTCCACATGCATATGCGCGTCGATCAGCCCGGGCAGCATGTAGCGGCCAGCAGCGTCAATCACCACGGTGTCCGGCCCGACTGAGGCGCTTGCGTCAGGCCCGCAGCAGGCAAAGCGCCCGTCGGCGATGGCGATGTCGGACCCGGGCAGGAATTCGCCGGAATGCACGTTCGCCCAGATGCCGTTTCGGATCACCATATCGGCAAAAGCACGCCCGGCGGCGACGTCAATCAGGCGCGATGCAACCGCGGACCAGGTGGGAAATGCCATTTGAGACGTTCCTTGGGCAAAAAAGTTTCATGAAATCGCCCATCATGGCGATTCCGGGGGTAGCGCGAACAGGATTTGAGCCGCATTCTAGCGACCATTGGTCCATATTACAGGGATTGCAACATGACCGTTTCACTCGTCACCTGCGTCACCAATGCTGGGGGTATGGGCCCCGGGCATTCATGCATCGACATCAACGGCACCATCTACTCGTTCCAGGGCCTCGATTATGGCGGCAATAGCAGCGCTTGGGTGCAGTCCGCGCGGTCCAAGTATCTTGGTGAGAACGCCCATCGCCCGGTGATTTTCCAAAGACTCAGCTCGGCAGTCGCGGACGGCAAAGTGCTGCTCTACATCCTTGCCTCCATCGCCGACGACGATGATTACGCGACATCGGGCGTGTGCTCCAGCCAAGCGGCGAACGCCATTGAAGCTGGCTATGCCTCCAGCTTCAACACCTGGGGCCTCGATACGCCCTATGACATCTACGATCTGGCCAAGAAAAAGAACATGGTCAGCTCTGAAAGCTTCCACTGGTCGGGCGAAAGCAGCTGCAACTTTATGGTGCGCGGCTCCATCACAGCAACGCTGGTCTATATGGGCGCCGGGCAGCACGTCTGACCGCCATCGGGCCATGACATTCAATGGGGCGCGCTGGGGAACCGGCGCGCCCCATGCCTTTTTTGGATCGCGCGATGATAATAATATGGGAAAATGATAAAAACTAACTACAAAATATTTGCAATTATTAACTATCTGTTAAATATAATAAACAGATATTAAATGATACCCACCACCCTAACAAATAAACAAGTGTAGGGTGATGATATGAGTTTTACAGGCTTTCTGGCGGCCGCAGCTGCACTTTCCCTCAGCGCGTTTGCGGCAAATGCCGCCAGCTTCACGCAGGACTTCTCCACGCCGATCTATTTGGGGCCCAATCCTGTCAGCGCCAACCTGACCGGCACAGGTCTATCAAAACCTCACATGGTCAATCGATGGCGTCCGCCTTTCCCCGTGGCAGGGCACCGGCGGATTAAAGGCGGCCGACAACGCCTACACCTCGGTGTCTGCGACAAGCTCTATCACCTTCGACTTCGGATCAAATTTGGACACCGCATCGTTGATGTGGGGCTCACCCGACAGCTAAAACACGCTTGAATTCATGCTTGGCGGTCTTGTGGTGGACAGCCTGACCGGAGCGAGCCTTTTTCCCGATGCACAGCCCGAGCAGGGTTTCCGCGTTGTGACCTTCAGCAACATCCTGGGCGGATCCTTCGACGCGATGCGCTTGGTGTCGAGCCGCAACGCCTTTGAGTTTGCCAACCTCACCGCCTACGATTCGACGCCGGCCTCGGTCAGCTCGCCAGTGCCATTGCCTGCGGGCGGGCTGCTGCTGTCGGGCGCCGGGATCCTGGCGCTGGTGCGTCGCCGCCCGAAGGCCTGAGGCCAAGCCAGAGTTGACGTGAAAAGGGCCGGTCTGGCGACTGGCCCTTTTTGCCGTTTGCGCAGGGGGGTAACGCGCGTGGGGGTGACCGCGCGTGGGGGTCAGTCGTGCCGGGCGGCCTCACGCTCCAGCAGATCAGCAGTGGCGAGGGGGGCGCTGACCATGCAGTCATGCCCAGTTGCCAGCGTCTCAAGGCGCCAACCCGCCGCCTTGGCGCGCGCAAATGCCCAGTCGAGCGCGGTGTACGCTGGCGCTTCGCAGCGCACATAGACCAGCGGCAGACCGGCGCCGGTCGGACCCGTCAGCCCAAGGCCGGTTTCATAGACCCGCAGGGGATGGGGCGTCAGCCGCGGCACCAACCAGGCCGCCTGCCCGGGATCCAGCACGCCGAACGCCGCGGGCGGCGGAGGCGGGATCGACATGCCGCCGTCATGGGCCTCAGCCACAGCGCGGCGGATGGCGGCGATGTCGGGTCCGAACGCGTCGAACGGGGTCTCATCCCCCTTCAGAACCACGGCGTCGAGATAGACCAGCCGCGCAATCTGGTCCCGCGCAACCTCTGCCACCTTGCTGATCGGGCCACCTGCAAAGCTGTGGCCCACAAGGACGGTGTTCGCCTTATCCTCAGCCCTCAGGTGTTCGATCAGGTCCTGCGCAAAGGTCGACAGCGTGATGGCTCGGGACATGAGGTGCCGCCGCTCCCCCAATCCGGTCTGGGTCGGGGTGGTGACGCTGTGGCCGCGCGCGCGCAGAATGTCCGCGACGGCAGCCCAGCACCACCCGCCGTGAAAGGCGCCGTGCAGCAGCGTAAAATCGGCCATGAGGCAGGCTCCCAGTTAAATTGATCCGCCCCAAGGCACATGCCCCCCTGCACGGCAGCCGCAAAAGCCGCGCCCCGGCACGTGCGCTTGCGGCAAGGACGGCGTCCGCGCGGCGCTGCAACCCACCGCGCGGATGGCCGGGGGCCGCGCAATCAGCCCGCAGCGGCGGCCCGCAACGCGTCAAGCAGCGGCGCGCTGACATACCCGTCAGGTGCCAGTCCCCGCGCGCGCTGGAAATCGCGGATGGCGCCGCGAGTGTTGGGCCCGATGATCCCGTCGGGAACCCCCGCCGGATGGCCAAGGCGGTTGAGCAGCGCCTGCACCTCTGACATTTCCACCACGGTCAGGGTGCGTTGATCGCGCGGCCAGGCATAATCAGGCGCCGGGGCGCCGCCGATCCGCTGCGCCAGCAGGCCAACCGCCATCGCGTAGGAGGTGGCGTTGTTGTAGCGCTTGATCACGCCAAAATTCTTGAACACCGCAAAGGCCGGGCCGGATGCGCCTGCGGGCAGGATGATCGACGCCTCGCCATGATCGGGCAGCGCCCCGCCGCCGGGCAATCTGACCCCAAGCGTCGACCACGCCCCGACACCGCGCCGGACCGACTGGGTCGCGAGCAACAGATCAAAGCCCGCGGGCAGCGTTACCTCCACACCCCAGGGGGCCCCGCGTTCCCACCCGAACCGCGCCAGATACGCGGCGGTGGAGGCAAGCGCGTCGGCCGGATCATCGCCCCAGATGTTGCGCTTTCCGTCGCCGGTCTGATCCACCGCATAATCGGCGTAGGAGGTCGGGATGAACTGCGTGTGCCCCATCGCCCCAGCCCAGGAGCCAACCATGGCGCGGGCTGAAATCTCTGCGCTGTCGATGATCTTCAGCGCGGCGATCAGCTGCTGCTCAGCGAAATCCCGGCGACGGCCTTGATGGGCCAGCGTGGCCAGCGCCTCGATCACGTTGATGTCGCCGCGGTTGGTGCCGAAATTGCTCTCGATCCCCCAGATGGCGAGCACTGCGTTGCGATCAACGCCGTGTCGGTCCTCAATCTGCGCCAACAGGGGGCCAAGGGCGGTGCGCTGTTCCCGCCCGCCCGCGACCCGCGTGTCCGACACCGCGCTGTCAAGATAGGCCCAGATCGGGCGCACGAATTCTGGCTGAAAGGCGTCAAGCTTCACGACTTGCGGGTTAAGGCGCACGCCCGCAAAGGCGTCATCGAACAGTCGCGCGGAGATGCCCATGGCCAGCGCGCGCGCCCGAAAATCAGCCTGCCACGCGGCGAAAGACATCTCAGCCTCAGCGGCCATGCGCGCCTCTGCCGCCGGATCGGGACGCGGGATCGGCGCGGGGGCGATGATCGTGGACGCCGGGCGCGGGGTGGGCGCAGGTGCTTCAGCCGCAGCGCAGCCGGCAAGCGCCGCAAAGCCCAGCGCGGCGGGAACAACGCGGCGCGCCAGAAAGCCGGCACGCGGGAAAAGGCGATCAGTCATGGGGCCGGTCTCCGACATTATGGGCGTGCGGGCCTGACCCTGTGGTTCGCGCAGCGCGGCGTCAAGACCGCGCGGCTGGCCCGCCCCTGGGTTTCGCCCGAACGCTGGGGACGGGGCGCGCATCCCCCCTTGGGGATGCCGGGCCGAAGGGGGGTCAATCCCCCCGAGGGCCGCACCCCTTGCATCGCGCGCGCGCACCAGCAACGTTGCGCCCCAACCCGCCCAATGGTGCAGCGACAGGAGAGTTCGAGCATGAAGGTCAGCGACGCGGTGGACACCCGCATTTCCGTCAGGGCGTTCCTGCCCGATCCCGTCCCCCATGATGTGCTGGACCGCGTGCTGCGCCGCGCCGCCCGCGCGGCATCGGGCGGCAACCTTCAGCCCTGGCGCATCACCGTGCTGACCGATCAGACGCTGGACCGCTTTCGCGCCCTGATCACGGCAGGCGCGCCGATGGGCACGCAATACCAGATCTACCCGGCCGATCTGCACGAACCCTACCGGACCCGCCGTTTCGCGGTCGGCGAGGCGATGTATGCGCGCCTCGGCATCGCGCGCGCTGACAAGGCCAGGCGTCTGGAATGGTTCGCCAACAACTTCCGGTTCTTCGGCGCCCCCGCGGCGATTTTCGTTCATGTGGACCGGCGCATGGGCCCGCCACAATGGTCAGATCTGGGCATGTATCTGGCCACCCTGATGCTGCTGCTGCGCGAAGAAGGCTATGATAGCTGCGCGCAGGAGGCCTGGGCCATGCACCATGAAACCGTCGACAAATTTGTCGATGCGGACCCAGACACGATGCTGTTTTGCGGCATGGCAATCGGCAAGCGTGACCTCGATCATCCAGTGAACGGGCTGCGCGCCGACCGCGCACCGCATGACGAATGGCTGCGGTTCATGTAAACTGGGCGGCCAAGCTCACGGCCTTTGAAAAAGATTATTAGTTTCTTAATTGTCCGCATCGTGGCGGGCTGACACGATTATTTCACCTCGAAGTCAAAGGGGTTATCAAAAATGAACAAATATTCAGCGCCGCCACCGCTCTCATCGCATTTGCGGCCTTGCCCGCGCAGGCCGCGATTCTCACCATCGACGGGGATACCGTCGCAACGGGCTCGGCCCTCTCATCCGGCAGTTGGGTGTCCCCGCTCGGGACCGTGACATTTGGCAGAGAGTTTTTCACCGCCGGCTGCACCGATGACGATTTCATCGCAGCGGGCGCAGCGGGCAACTGCTTCGACATCGACGGCAGCTCGACCGCGACCATGACCTTCGATTTTGACGTTGAATCGATCACCTTGATCTATGGCGGCAATAACGGCGTGATGGACATATCAGCCTTCGACGCGGGCGCGGTTCTGGTTGACAGCTTCTTCCAGGCCAGCACCGGGAACGGCCAGCCCGCCGGACCGATAACCCTGTCGGGAGGAGGCATCCGCAGCCTGTTCTGGCAGGATCCGGGGTTCAGCTATTCCGCGATCGACAACATCACGATCACCACCGCTGACGTGCCGGTTCCCGCCGCGCTGCCGCTGCTGGCAGGCGCGCTGGGGCTGCTGGGGCTGCTGGGCTTCATGCGCCGCAGGGGCGATCATCGCGCGGCGCAGGGGGGCATGACGCCCCCCGCGCCGCCGTCACACCAACCCGGCCAGCGCCGCTGCGACGCGGCCTGCGACGGCCTCGCTCAGCCCCGCCACGTTGATCCGCCCGCCCGGCACCACGTAAATCGCGTGATCCGCCCGCAGCACGCCGATCTGCGCCGGCGACAGCGGCAGCGTCGCGAACAGCCCCTTGCCGCCCGACAGCCCGCACCAGCGCTGACCGCCCGGCAAAGGCGCCAGATCGGCGTCGAGCGTGCGCCGCAGCCGGTCAATGCGCATGCGCATCCCCTCCAGCTCCGCGGCCCAGGATGCGCGCAGGCCGTCATCCTCCAGCACCATCCGCACCGCGCTGGCGCCATGATCGGGGGGCATGGACAGGTGTTCGCGGTTCACCGCCGCCAACCGGTCCTGCACCGCAGCGCGGGCCGAGGCGCTTTTCACCATCGCAAAAGCCGCCCCGACCCGGTCACGATACATGCCGAAGGTCTTGGAGCAGGACACAGCGACCAGCGCCTCAGGGACCGCCTCCATGACCATGCGCATCCCCGCGGCGTCATCCGTCGGCCCGGCGCCGAAACCCAGATAGGCCGCGTCAAACAGCGGCAGCCAGCCGTGCATGGCGGCGCTGCGGGCGATCTCAGCCCATTGCGCGTGGTTCAGATCAAGGCCTGACGGATTGTGGCAACTGGCGTGCAGCACAACCGCGTCGCCGGGGCCAAGCTGGTTCAGCGCGGCGATCATTCCGGGGGCGTCAACCGCGCCTCCGTCGGGCGTGAGGTAGGGATACCCCTCCACCCGCAGCCCGGCGCCTTGCCCCAGCAGGTTGCGATGATTGGGCCAGGTGGGGGTCGGCACGTGAAGCACCGTCTGCGGCGCGGCGGCCCGGATCAGCCGCGCCAGCACATAAAGCGCGCCAGAGCCGCCCACGCTCTGCGCCCCCGCGCAATCCCCCGCCAGCGCATCGCCAAAGCTGAGGGACCCCAGCGCCGCGACAAAGCCCATATCCCCGGTCAGCCCGACATAAGTCTTGGTGGTCTGCGTCGCCAGCAGGCGCGCCTCGGCGTCCCTGATTGCGGCAAAGATCGGGGTTTGCCCGGCCGCGTCGCGGTAGACCCCGACCCCGAGGTCGACTTTCCCGGGCCGCGGATCAGCGCGGAACGCGGCCATCAGCGACAGGATCACATCAGGCTCAGCGGCAGACAGGGTCGCGAACATCGGGGACGCTCCGCAGGTTGGGGGCACCGCAGCGCCGGTTGGGCGCGCCAATCTAGGGGGCCACACACGCGGTGAAAAGGGGGGAAACAGGCGTCAGGGACGGCGCAGCGCGGTGGGCAGCCCGGCCCCCGCCCCGGCAGCCCCGGCCGCGTTGATGCGCGCGACCGCCTCAGCCAAAGGTTCAGCCGTCACCGCCATGTGATGGGCGTTGGCATGAAGCAGCGTGGCCGCGCCGCGCATCACACCGACATGGCCGCGCCAGAACACCAGATCGCCGCGCCTGAGGGCGGGCATCGCTGCCCCCGCATCGCCCCCGGCCCAGGGATTTGGGATCGGAGAGCCTAGCTCAGCGGCCTGCATGTCGCTGTCGCGCGGGGCAGCGAGGCCCGCGGCCTCCAGCCCCAGTTGCGTAAGGCCAGAACAATCGATCCCCATCGCGCTTTCCCCACCCCACAGATAAGGCGCGCCGATCAACGCCTCAGGTGCCACCACAGCATCACACGCGCGCGGCCCCAGCGCCGCCATCGGGACCCAACCGCCGTGCACGCGCAGGAACCGCCCTTCAGGGACACCAGACAGCAGCGCCCCCATCGGCAGCACGTCGCGCGGCGCGGTCTTGATGTCCGCCGCAGCATAAAGGTGGGTCAACGGCGCGGTCACGCGGTGGGTCGGCGCGGGCCCCGGCGCGGCCAGTGCGGCCTCAGGCGCCCAGCCGACATAGCCGTCGCGCAGGCGTTGCAGCCAGGCATCGCCACCGCGGATCTGCGCCACCCGCACCCGGTCCCCCATGCGCAGCTGCGCCGCCAACCCTGCCGCATCGGGCGTGGACCGCAGAGGGGCAAGGCCGACCGCCACCTCCATCTCCCACGGATCGACAAAGGTTGCGGCGTCGACGCGCCCACGCAATGCGGCATCCGCCAGATCAGCGCGGATCAGATGACGCCGCGGATCGAGACCGTGATTCATCGCAGCTCTCCCGCCCAGGGGCGCAAAAAGGGGTGCAGGGTGGGCCAGATGCGGACCCAAAGGGGCCGCGATGGGCCGCACCAACCCCGCTCAGACGCCGAAGCGATGCTCCAACATGGCCAGCAGCGCACGGGCCCCCTGCATTTCGCCGCCCTTGGGACGGCCGGGCTTGGGCACCGGAACCCAGCCATAGATGTCGAAATGCGCGAACCGCTTGGCACCCCCGGCAAAGCGGCGCAGGAACAGCGCTGCGGTCACTGACCCCGCCATTCCACCTGCCGGCGCGTTGTCGAGGTCCGCGATCCCCGGCTCGATCAGGTCCTCATACGGGTCCCAGAACGGCATCCGCCACAGCGGATCACGGGCCCGCGCGGCGCCTGCCGCGATGTCAGCGGCAAGCGCATCGTCATCGGTGTAGAACGGCGGCAGATCGGGGCCCAGCGCCACGCGTGCGGCGCCGGTCAAGGTGGCCATGGACACCAGCAGGTCCGGCGCCTCCTCCTGCCCCACGGCCAGCGCGTCGGCCAGCGCAAGCCGCCCTTCGGCGTCGGTGTTGTTGATCTCAACGGTCAGGCCAGCGCGGGATGGAAAGATGTCGCCGGGGCGGAATGCGTTCCCAGCGATGGAGTTTTCCAGTGCCGGGATCAGCACCCGCAGACGCACCGGCAGCTTCAGCGCCATGATCATCGCGGCAAGCCCGATCACGTTCGCAGCCCCGCCCATGTCTTTTTTCATCAGCGCCATCGACCCGGCAGGCTTGATCGACAGCCCCCCGGTGTCGAACGCCACGCCTTTGCCGACCAGCGTGATTTTTGGCGCGTCTGCGGCCCCCCAGCGCATGTCCAGCAGCCGCGGTGCCCGCGCGGGGCCCGACGCGCGGCCCACCGCATGGATCAAGGTCAGGCGCGCGGCCAGCAGATCATCGCCGACAATGGCGGACATCTCAGCGCCATGTGCGGCGGCCAGGTTGCGCAGCGCGGCCTCGATCTCAGCCGGGCCCATGTCTTCGGCCGGGGTGTTGATCAGATCGCGGGTCAGGCGCGTGCCGTCCGCAATGGCCGCCAGACGCGCGGGATCGACGCCCTCGGGCGTCTCCAGCACTGCGGCAGGGGTGTTGTTGGCCGCCCGATAGCGAGTGAAGCGATAGCGCGACAGTTCCCACGCCAGCGCGGCCTCGGCGGCATCGTCGGGCGCAAGGGGCGCGGCCAGCCGATAGCTGCCGCCCGGCAGCGCGGCGGCCAGGCTGGCAATGTGGAACCGCCCCCGCGCCCGGGCCCGCGCGTCCCCCCAGCCGAACAACACCAAGGACAGCGCCCCATCCGCGTCCGGGATCTGCACCACTTGCCCCAGCACGCCGGTGAACCCTTGCAGCCGCGCCCAGGCCTGCGAGGGCGCGGGCAGTGCGGACAGCGCGGCCTCAGCATCGGCGGCCTCAAGCAGATGGATCGGCGTGGAGCGTTCGGTCATGGTCGGCGGTTCCTTGGATTGGTGCGCGGCGCGGCGTCTGGTGCCGATCCTGACCGGGCCGGCGCGCGGGTGCAACTGCGGCGCAATGCGCCCGCACCATTGGCGAATCACCTCGTCCCGCCCCATATGTGACCCGCGCCCGTTCGCCCACGCAGACCATGGCCAGGAGGCCCGACATGTCCAAACGCCCCCCGTTCTTCGACGATCTTTCCCGCCTTATGACCAGCGCGGCCGGGGTCGCCCAAGGTGCGCGCGCTGAGGCGGAGACGGCCATGAAAAGCCTGCTCGACCGCTGGCTGGCGGACAGCAATCTGGTGACCCGCGAAGAATTCGACGCCGTGCGTGAGATGGCCGCCAAGGCCCGTGCGGAAAATGAGGCCCTGTCCGCCCGCCTCGCCGCGCTGGAAGCCAGACAGACCGACAAACCCTGACCCCCCTCGCCGGGGGGGCGAACTGGGCGCTGCGGCATGTTTTCGCTTTCCGCGCGATTGACCCGTGCCCACCCGCGCGGCTAAAGATGCGCGCGTCGGCCCCGTAGCTCAGCTGGATAGAGCGGCCCCCTCCTAAGGGGCAGGCCAGTGGTTCGAATCCACTCGGGGTCACCATTTCCAGCCGCCGGTCATATGCCGCGATGATCCGTGGCGGCGCTGCCGCAAGGCCAGTTGCGCATATGTCCAGGGCGCGCCAGTCCCGCAGGCCGCCACCTTTAGCGATGGCGGCCCGCAGGCTCAGACCTCGTCGATGACGCCATTGGACAGCGTGCCGATGCCGGAAATCTCAACCTCAATCCTGTCGCCCGGCTTCATGAACAGCTTGGGTTCACGGAACATGCCAACGCCACTGGGCGTGCCGGTGGCGATGACGTCGCCGGGCAGCAACCGCGTGACCGTTGATACATAGGCGATCAGCTCAGGGATGCCGAATGCAAGGTCGGCGATCGGGGCCGATTGCACCACCTCGCCGTTCAAGCGGGTCTGCATGTTCTGCGCCTCGGGGTCGGGCAGCGCGTCGCGCGTCACCAGCCACGGGCCCATGGCGCCGCTGTCGTCAAAGCTTTTGCCCGGCCAGAACTGCGAGGTATGGCGCTGGAAATCGCGCACTGACCCATCGTTGAAGCAGCTGAACCCGGCCACATGGTCCATGGCGGTGGCCTCAGAGATGTGGCGGCCGGGTTTGCCGATCACCACGGCCAGCTCTCCTTCGAAATCGAACCAGGTTGATGCTTTGGGCCGCACCAGCGCCGCGCCATGCCCCAGCACCGAGGACGGATAGCGCGTGAAAATCGACGGCTTGGCGGGCTTTTCGCGCCCGGTCTCAGTGATATGAGACATGTAGTTCAGCCCGATGCAGATGATCTTGTCGGGGTTCGGCAACGGCGACATCATCGTGACGTCCGACATGTCCAGCACCGGGCCGGAGGCCGCGGAAAGCGCCGCAAGATCGTCCGCCGCCAGCACCGCACGCAGGTCAGCATATCTGGCGCGCAGATCGGCACCCGCATCGTGCAGCTTGCCATCGCGGGCAACACCGTAGGAGGCAGTTCCGTCGGTCATGATGTAGGAAGAGATGCGCATGGGTCGCTCCGGATCATTCGTGATGGTTCGCTCGATAGCCCAGGGCCGCGCAGGGCGGGCGGGCGGCGTTGGATTTGTCCGCACTGCGGACGCCTTGGCGCGATGCGCAAAGCCGGGATGTCTGGCCAGGATCGGCATCGGCGCCTTATGCTGGGCGCCTTGTGCGGGGCGATCAGCCGGTGCGGGTCATGGCATCAAGCCACATGCAATTCGGGGCCGGATCGGGCGCGCGCAGCCCGCGGGCACCAGCGTCCATCCGCATTTCGCGCATCTTTTCACGGCCCGGATCGCCATCGGGCATGTGCACCCGTTCGTGGCCCCAATAGCTGGGACCATCATGGGTTTCATGGGCCTGCCATGTGGCGGGGTTCACCTCTCGGGCGCCCCAACCGTATTCGACGAAAAAGCCAGATGGGGAATTGGCGTAAAAGCTCATCATATGGTCGTTGGAATGGCGGCCCAGCGTATAGGCCACGCGGCCCGGATCCTGCTGCGCGATGTCATAGCCTTGCCCGACATCGTCCAGCGACTGCAATTCAACCATGAAGTGGTGTAGGCCCTTTTTGCCCGACCCGACCATGGCAAAGCTGTGATGGCGCCCGTTGATGTGGAAGAAATACAGCTGGAACGGCGTCAGCCCGTAATCGGTGACGCTGAACCCCAGCAGGTCGCGGTAAAACGGCAGCAGCTTTTCGATATCTGCCACATGCAGCACCGCGTGGCCCATGCCCAGCGATCCGGTCTTGAACCCCGAAATCGCCCGCCCAGGCACGAAAGGATCGCTGGCGATCTGGGGGGCGCAGAACACCTCAAGGTGGTTGCCATCGGGGTCTTGAAACGAAATCAGCCGCGACACCAGCCGCTGATCCGCCAGCGCCGCGGCCTCCAACCTGACCGCCACGCCGGCGTTGTCCAGCCTGCCCGCAAGGCGGTCCAGATCCGCAGGGGTGTCGACCTCCCACCCCATGAAGTCGAGCCCTTCTTCGCCATCATCGGTCACCAGCAGCCGCTGTTTGCGGTCATCCATGCGAAAGGCACGCGACGCCGCGCCGCGATCGACCTGCTGCATGCCCAGAAGGCCGGTGGCAAAGCTGCTCCAGTCTTCGGTTTTTGAGGACCGGATGCCGATATAGCCGAGCGAGCTGAGCGTCATGATGCCTGCCTCCGTCTTGCCGCCAACCCCCGGCGCCGATCATTAAAGCCACGTTAGCGGATCGCCCCCGCCGCAGGCACCGCCGCGCCGCCATCGTCCGCAGTGTGGACATATCGCGCCCCACCGGCGCATTCTTTGCCCCTGCAACATCAGGCTCAGCGTTCGGGGGGGGGCCACAACCATGACCAGATTTGGATCGGTGCGCGCGCTGGCGCGGGGGCTTGAGGTGCTTCAGGCCATCAACCAGCGCAACGGCCTGAAGGCTGCGGAGATCGCCAAAACCACCGGCATTCCGCGCCCCACGGTGTATCGGCTGCTCGAAACCCTTGAAGGGCTGAACATGGTGGCGCGCGATCATTCGACCGACAAATGGCGCCCGACCCTGCACACCAGATCGCTCAGCTCAGGCTTTCGGGATGCGGACTGGGTGTGCCAGATCGCCGTGCCGGAGATGACGCGCCTAAGCCGCGACATCCTGTGGCCGGTCGATCTGGTGACGTTCCGCGATTATGAAATGGAGATCAGGGAGTCCACCCACAGCACCAGCCCCTATTCCATTGATCACGGCATGGTCGGCCTGCGCACACCCGTGCTCGATACCGCGAGCGGGCGATGCTTTCTGGCGTTTTCGTCGAATGAGGACCGCGCCCATATCATGGCCGGGCTGCGCGAACGGATCGGCATTTGTGACCCGGTGATCCTGAAGGACGGGCCGCTCGACCTTGTGCTGGCGCAATCGCGGGAAATGGGCCTCGGCTTTCGCAAGGAAGGGTTTCGCGACGCGACCATGAGCATTTCGGCCCCGATCTTTGCAGGCGGGCGGGTGACCGCCTGCATCACGATCATCTGGACCAGTGCCGCCCTGAAATTCGACAAGGCGGTGGCGCTGTTCCGCGGCAAGCTGCTGGCGGCGGCGGGGACCATCTCTGCGCAGATGGATCAATGATCTATGCGCGTCAGCGGGGCGCGTCAGCGGGGCGCGGCCGCCGGGGTGGGCCGGTGCTTTTCATCGGTTGGGCCGCAACGCGCACCGGCAAGGCATGACCTGCGACGATGCCGGTTAACGCGCCTTGCCCAACGCGGCGAAGACATTAGCCTTGATGCTCTGCTTCATGGCGCAATGTGCGGGGATGCACAGGGCGATCACCAACAAGCTGACCTCGGTTCATCCCCAGAATCGGCGGCTGGACCTGCCCGCGCAGCAGCGCATCGCGCATGGTCATCAGCGCCAGAAGCAGCAGGCCGGTGAGCCTTGGGCGCGCAAAGCGGTCTGGTCGATACGCCGCGCGCCGGTTTCCTGATCCGGCGCGCGGTGCCCTTGCTGTCGGGATATGTCGGCAAGCGCGGACGGGCAGTCAGGCCACGTTCCGCGCGGTTGGGGGCGCGCGCAGCAGATCCTCATACCGCGCCAGCGCGTCTTCCAGCGCCTCAGGGAAGAACGTGGCGGCGCAATAGCGGTCAGGCCGGATCAGCAGGATCTGATCGCGGTGGGTCAGAAGCGGCCGCGCCACATCGCGTTCCAAGGGCGGCACCCCGGTGCCGCGGTTCATCGTGTCGATCACGACGCCGGTCAGCGGCAGGCCCAGCAGCGTGTTGCGGCCAAGGCCCGCCAGTGCCGCCCGCCCAGCCTCATTCTGCGCGATCAACGAAAATCCTGGGCCCAGCACATCATCCAGCAACGGGGCGTCAGCGCCGTGCTGCAGGCGCGGCTGGGGGATCATTTCGCCCACCAAAGACGCGTCGAAATCGGGGGTGTCGAGGTCCAGAAACAGCCCGGCACCATAGCGCGGCTTGGGTTTGAACTTCATCTGGATCAGATAGTCGCGCACCTTGGGGAACGGCTTCAGCGCCGCCAGCAGCAGGTTGCGGAACATAAGCTGCTCACGCTCTGCCGGCATCACGATGGCGCCCATGGCAACGGCGAGCTGGATCATATCCCAGGCCGGCCCGCGGCGTTCCAGATCATAGCTGCCCAGCACCGCGTCATCCGCCCCGCCCTTCACCGCCGCGGCGACCTTCCACGCGACGTTGTGCGCGTCGCGCAGACCGGCGTTCATGCCTTGGCCTGCGAAAGGCGGCGTCAGATGCGCCGCGTCGCCCATCAGCAGGATGCGCCCGTCCTGGAACCGCTCCGCAATCCGGGCATGAAAGGTATAGACGGTCTTGCGCACCACTTCGGCGGGATCATAGACGCGGAAAGGCGCCATCAGACCGGCCAGAACATCGTCGGCCAGCATGGCTTCGCGCGTCTCGCCGGGCAGCAGCATGAATTCATAGCGCCGCCCACCATGAGGGGCCGGGATGCTGACATGGGGCCGTGCGGCGCTGCAGTGGAATTTGCTGAACAGATCGCCGTCCGGGTCGTTCACCGTGTCGATGACGATCCAGTCCTGTTCATACGTGGCGCCGGACATGGCAATGCCCAGCCGTTCGCGGATTGGACTGCGCCCCCCATCGCAGGCCAACACCCATTGCGTGCGGATGCGGTGCAAGGCGCCCGCAGCGTCGCGTACCGTCACCACCGCATGATCGGGGGCCTGCGCGATGTCGATCACCCGGGATGAAAAGCGCAGCGTGCCGGGGGCATGGCCCTCAAGCCGGTCGCGCAGCACGGCCTCAAGCTCCGGCTGGAAAAAGAACTGGCGCTTGGCGAAACCGAAATTGCGTGGCCCTTTGCCGGTCTGCGCAAAGCACACCCCGTCATCATCGTAATAGCGCGCGCCGTCGCCTTCGGCCGTGTCGCGCAGATAGGTTTTGTCGAGGCCGAACACCTGCAACGTCCGCAGCCCTTCATCGTCAAGCACGATGGCCCGCGGCAGGTCCAGCGGCGCGGCATCCTGCTCCAACACCACGCAGTCCACGCCGTAAACGGCCAGCAGGTTGGCCGCAGTCAGACCGCACGGGCCGCCGCCGACGATGACCACCGGGATGTCTGCGCGATATCCGTCCATTGCCTTTTGCCCCTTTCGCGTTGCTCAGCGCCGTTTGCGGCAACCTTGTTACAACCGCTCAGGGCGGCGGCGTCCACGCGCAGCGGGCGGGTGTTCGCACAGCGGACAAACGCCCTGCCTGCCCGGCGCGGCGGGCAGGCAGGCAGGCAGGCGCAGTGCCATCAGCCCGCCTTCAGGCCCCCACAGGCCCCCGCAGGCCGCGCGCGCAGCCGGGCGTGGCAGGTGGCAAGATTGGCGGGAATGTCGATCCGCTCAGCCTCAGCCCAGGTCAGCAGATAAAACAGCGCCCCATCCGCGACGCTGAAATCGCCCAGCAGATAATCGCCGCCGCCGATCATCTCCGACAGGATTGTCAGGCCCTTTTGGGCCTCCGTGCGTCCATGGTTGCGCAGGGCCAGCTGCGCAGCCGGATCAGCGATGAATTTCTGTGGGACTTTGACAAAGGTGAAACCGCGCATGTGCACCGACCCGATCATGAAATCCAGCGCCTCAAGGATGCGAAACCGCGCGGTCAGGTCATCGGGCCACAGGCCAGCCTGAGGATAGCGCTGCGCCAGCCACCACGCGATGGCCCCGAATTCGGTCAGCACGGTGCCGTCCGCGCAAGCGATGGCGGGGACTTTGCCCTTGGGATTGCGCGCGCGATAGGTCGGCGCGTGCTGGGCGCCCTCTCGCACATTGACGATCACCGTTTCAAATTCGGCCCCGACCTCTCGCAGCAAAAACGCGATGCCGTCAGAGCAGCTGCCCGGCGAATGGAAGAATGTCAGCATGTCGGTTCCTTTTTCTTTGCCCAGCCGGGCGCGCATGGCCTTCGGGCCATGAAGCCCCTGCCCAAGGTCATCGAGGATCTGCACCGGCTTGGCCACCCTCGCACGCCTTGACCGCTTGCCGCGCACGTGACCCCATGGGCCCATGACCATGCGCATCATCCAGACCGACGCCTGCATCGCCGAAGGGCTGGCGGCGCTCAGCATTGCTGAGCCGCGTTTTGCGATGGCCGCTGCGCAGGCCGGGCCGATACCCCTGCGCCGACGCGAAGGCGGGTATGAGGCGCTGCTGTCAGCCATCGTCAGCCAGCAGATCTCAGTCGCTGCGGCGGCAGGCATCTGGGGGCGCCTGAAGGCGGCGGGTGCCGCAACCCCCGGCGGGCTGCGCGCCATGGACGAGGACGCCCTGCGTGCCTGCGGCCTGTCGCGCCCCAAAGTGCGTTATGCGCGTGGGTTGGCCGACGCTGATCTGGATTACGCCGCGCTGGTGCACATGCCAGACGCTGAGGCCACCGCCGCCCTGACCGCCCTGCCCGGCATCGGCCAATGGACCGCTGAGATTTACCTGATGTTCAGCCTAGGGCGCAGCGATGTGTTCGCGTCTGGCGATCTGGCGCTGCAAGAAAGCGCGCGCATATTGTTCGGGTTGGAAGACCGCCCAAAGCCCAAAGCCTTTGCCGCGATGGCCGCTGATTGGGCCCCTTGGCGCGCCGTCGCCGCGCGGGTTCTGTGGGCGTGGTACCACGTCGCAAAAGGCCACGAAGGCATCCGCTGATCTGGCGAGGCCGCGATACGCGCTTTGCTCTGCCGCGCGATCTTGGATACCTATTGCACCGACCCGCGCGCCAGACGCGCCCGAGACTAGGAGAACCACCCCATGACACTGAGCGGACCGCGGCGCGACGCCCAATCGGGCGAGGCGCTGAGCCTCGTGATCTTTTTGCATGGCTACGGTGCCGACGGGAACGACCTGATCGGCATCGGCGACGCGTTGGCTGAGCATCTGCCCAACACCATGTTCCTTGCGCCCAATGCGCCTGAGCAGAGCGCGATGAACCCGATGGGACGGCAATGGTTCCCGATCCCGCGGCTTGATGGCAGCTCTGAGGCTGATATGGCCGCGGGGTTCGCCTCAGGCGCCGAAATGCTGAACCTGTGGCTGGACGAAGTGGCCGCCGAAACCGGGATCCCGGCGGCGCAGACCGCGCTGGTCGGGTTTTCGCAAGGCACGATGATGGCGCTGCATGTCGGGCCGCGGCGGGGTGATCCGCTGGCGGGCATTGTCGGGTTCTCAGGCCGTCTGCTGGTGGCTGAGCGGCTGGCCGCTGAGGCCGCGTCGCGCCCGCCGATCCTGCTGGTGCATGGCGACATGGATGACATGGTTCCCCCCGCCAGCATGGAAGAAGCCCGCATCGCCCTGGAAGCCGCACGCTTTGATGTGGCCACGCATATGTCGCGCGGCGTGGGCCATGGCATCGCCCCGGACGGGCTTTCGCTGGCGCTGCAATTTCTGCAAAGCCGCCTGAGCTGAACGCAAGTCGGCGCCGATTCGGGGGTTAAATCGGCGCCGGTCTCCAATTCCACCTTGAACTCATCAGATTTACTGACCCCAGCGGCACAGATTTTAGTGTCTCTGCGCAACCATTTAAGCTTTTTCCGCGCAGACCCCCATTTTAAGGGGCGTGGCTGGTCAGAATTTAGTGTCCCTGTGTAACTTTTGAGTATCTTTATTACATATGCTAATAATTCGTTGCAGGCGCGCAGATATTTGCACCTGTGAGCGAAAGAGCGCAGTAAGGAGTTCACCATGACACAGACGGCAAGACAGCTTGGCTCAGGCGCGATCATCGCCGCCGCAGTCGTCACCTTTGCCCTGCCGGCGAGCGCAGCATCCAACCTGACCATCCGCCTGACAGATTTTGTCGGGTCGATCACCATCGCCGATAACGGCGTTGGCGACAGCGACGGCGCGGTCGGCATCATCGATTATGACAGCACGCTCGGGCCGGTATTGCTGGGCAGCTCGCACGCGTCGGTTCAAAGCCTCGTTGGCCCCGACGCCACCCTCTCCGGCTCGATCGAGTGGGACAGCTCCACCACTCTGGCCGACACTTTGACGTTCGAAGTCTCCGCCACAGACTACACGCTGCCTGGCCTCCACTGGCTGGGCACCCACGCGTTCGGCGGCACCACGCCCGGGACAGTGACGGTTGAGGCATTCTGGAGCGACTCGAACACCCTGTTCGATCCGAAATACTCAATCGGTGGCCCGTTCAGCTACACGCACGGCAGCGGGGCACCGTTCTCAGGCTTTGGGGACACGCTGTCCGAATTTGCCATCGCCGGCGTCAACCCGTTCTCGATGACCACGGTTGTCACGATCACCCATGGCGACCTCCAGGCCGTCATATCGCAGGTGGATACGGCCTCCAATCTGTCGCCAGTTCCGGTTCCCGCGGCGCTGCCGCTGCTGGTATCGGCGTTCGGGATCATGGGCGCGCTGCGGCTGCGCAGGCGCCGCGCCTGACCACACCGATCCTGACGCAAACGCTTGAAGCGGCCCGTTCGCGGGCCGCTTCTTTTTTGCGCCCACACGGCCGCCATGTCGCAAGACCGTCATGCCCTGCGTGCACGATCATGGCACGCACAGCACCCCGGCGTGATGACAGTTGCCGTGCGGCAAACACGGGATATAGTCAATTTGACCGGGACGGGATCGTCCTGTCCCCCGCGTCATATCCGACGTCAAGGGACCGGAAACATGCACGCCGACCACGACCGCTATGCCACCGGATTTGTGCGCAGCGCCTCGCGTCTGAAAGATCATCCCGCGCTGGTGCTGAACGCAGATTACCGCCCGCTGTCTTATTTTCCGCTGTCGCTGTGGCCATGGCAGGAGGCGGTGAAGGCCGCGTTCCTTGACCGCGTGGCCGTAGTGGCGGAATACGACACCGTGGTGCGGTCACCATCGGCTGAGATCAGGCTGCCCTCAGTCGTTGTGCTGCGCGACTTCGTCAAACCCGGCAAGCTGGCCGCCTTCACCCGGTTCAACCTGTTCCTGCGCGACAGCTTCGCCTGCCAGTATTGCGGATCGCGCGGCGAGATGACCTTTGACCACGTGATCCCGCGCGCGCGCGGCGGGCGCACCACATGGGAGAACGTCGTTGCCGCCTGCGGGCCGTGTAACCTGCACAAAGGGGCACGGACGCTGCGGCAATCAGGGATGCGGCTGGCCAAGCGCCCGCAGCGGCCCGATCTGGGGGAATTGCGCAATGCAGGGCGGCGGTTTCCGCCCAACTTCCTGCATGAAAGCTGGATGGATTTCCTTTACTGGGACGCGCCTTTGGATCCCTGACCAAGCGCGGCCGCGGCCCACAGACCGATCAGCGCGACCGACGCGATGCCGTTCCAGCTGGCCATCGACAGGCCCAAAAGATCCCACGCCACCTGATCGCAGCGCACCACGGGGGCGGCCAAAATCGCGTCCAGCAGGGCGTCGGTCGACAGGTCTCCCTGCGCGATGGAGCATTGGGTGATCCCCTCCCACCACTTACGCTCAACCCCTGTGTGGAGTAGCGCAAGCCCGGCGCTGATGGTCATGGACGCAGCGCCAAGCCATGCGATCCACGCCCGCAGCCCCGGCGCCGCCAGCGCCAGCACACCCAGCGCGATGGCGACGACATGGGGCCAACGCTGCCACAAACACATCTCGCACGGCGCGAGGCCGCCGAAATGCTGGAACGCGAACGCCCCGCCCAAAAGCGCGACGGACCCCAGCGCCGCCGGCGCCATAAAGATCGCCGTGCGGTTCAGATCGCCCATTTCACCACCGCAAATCCTGCGACCAGCAGCACAATGGCCCCGGTCGCGACCCAGCCAAAGCGGCGATCAATGAAATCACGGATCGACGGGCCGAATTTCCACAACAGCGCCGCGATCACAAAGAACCGCAGGCTGCGCGCCAGCAGCGACGTTGCCATGAACAGCCAGAAATCCAGCCCCGTCGCGCCCGAAAAGATCGTGATGACCTTGTAGGGGAACGGCGTCACGCCCGCGATCAACACCGCCCAGAAGCCCTGTTCATTATAGCTGGCGGCGAGGGTTTCGAACGCGTCGGCCTTGCCGTAAAATTCCAGCACCGGGCGCCCGATGGTGTCCAGCAGCTCTGCACCAATGAACCAGCCCAGCGCGCCGCCCGCGACCGACGCCGCGGTGCAGACCGACGCGATCAGCCATGCGCGGCGCGGGGCGGCGATGATCATCGGGATCATCAGCACGTCCGGCGGGATCGGAAAGACTGAGCTTTCCATAAAGCTGATCACCACCAGCGACCACAGCGCCCAGGGCTTTTCAGCCTGCACGATGACCCAATCATAAAGACGTCTGAGCATGGATCTCTCCGGGGGATCGCCGCGTGTGGCCGGTCATCGGGTCATAGCGCGGGCGCGTGGGCGGGGCAAAGCGGCGGATGCGCCGCAGGGGCGGCTTTCGCGGTGCCGCTGTCTGGCTCGTTCCCGGCCTCAGCGCTGCCACGAAGGCCCGCGACAGCTGGTACACGCCGATCAACGGGCATGAATTGGGGTTGGGGGCAAAGCACTCCACCACATTCAGCACGGTTTGCGTCAGCGGCACCACATCGCCAACCACGATGGCTTTGGCAGGCCGGGCAAGCTGGAAACCCGCGCCCACGCACCATCTGGATCAACGCAGAGCCACCATCTGCAACGTGCGCAGCGCATGGTTGGTGGAGCGGGTCAGCTTCAAGCTGAGCCACTGGGGGCGAAAAAATGATATCTTCGAATTACTACTTTTAATCAACAGCCAGTCTGTGTACTTTTGTGCAGGGAGCGTTCAGCCATCAGTTGCACCGAGCCCGGCAAAGGAGATTTCCCATGGGCGTCCCTATCGGCGATACAGCGCCCGATTTCGCCACGGACCCCACCACCGGCAAGATCAGCTTTCACAACGGGACAGGCGGGACCCAGGTGTTCCTTGTTCCCACAGGGCTGGACCCAGATCCGCCCCCATCCGCGCAGCGCAAAGCTTTGATCCCCCTAGTCCTTCGCCCCTGATCTGGCGAAGGGCGCGCCTTTTTACGTTCCGGAGGTTCGCCATGTTCAGCGACGTTTCAGCGGTCGATCTGGCCCGGTTCCAGTTCGCCTTCACGATTTCCGCCCACATCATCTTTCCCGCTTTCAGCATTGGGCTGGCGAGCTTTCTGGCCGTGCTCAACGTCATGTGGCTATGGACCCGAGACGGGGTATATCTGCGGCTGTTCGAGTACTGGAAAACCATCTTCGCGGTGGTGTTCGGCATGGGCGTCGTGTCCGGCATCGTGATGTCGTATCAGTTCGGCACCAACTGGGCGGAGTTCTCGGACAAGGCCGGCCCGGTCATCGGCCCGCTGATGGGGTATGAGGTGCTCTCGGCCTTTTTCCTTGAGGCCGGGTTCCTCGGCATCATGCTGTTTGGGCGCGAAAAGGTCGGGGATCGGCTGCACATGGCCGCCATCGCCATCGTGGCGCTGGGCACGCTGATGTCGGCGTTCTGGATCCTGAGCGTCAACAGCTGGATGCAGACCCCGCAGGGCTACTCCATCAACGCGGTTGGCCAGTTCGTGCCCGAAGATTGGTGGGCCATCATCTTCAACCCATCCTTCCCATACCGCCTGGTGCACATGGTGCTGGCAGCGTATCTGACCACCGCTTTTGTGGTGGGCGCGGTCGGCGCATGGCATCTGCTGCGCGCCAGGGACAGCCGTGGGGCGGGGATCATGTTCTCCATGGCGATGTGGATGGCGCTGATCGTGACGCCGATCCAGATCATGGCCGGGGACATGCACGGGGTGAACACGCTTGAACACCAGCCCGCCAAGATCGCCGCGATGGAGGGGCATTTCGAAGGCTTCCCCAACGGCGGCGCCCCGCTGATCCTGTTTGGCCTGCCCGACGATGCGGCGGGCGTGACAAACTATAAGGTCGAAATTCCGTATCTTGGATCCTTGATCCTGACCCATTCCCTGACCGGGCCGATCAAAGGGCTGAACGATTTTCCCGAAGATGTGCGCCCCAAGTCGGCGCTGATCTTCTGGACCTTCCGCATCATGGTGTCGATCGGGTTCGCGATGCTCGGGCTGGGCCTTTGGGCGGCTTGGGCGCGCTGGAAGGGACGGCTGCTGGACGCGCGCTGGCTGCACCGCGCGGCGGTGCTGATGGGGCCAACCGGGTTCCTTGCGGTGCTGTGCGGCTGGATCACCACAGAGGTCGGGCGCCAGCCCTTTACAGTCTATGGCCTGCTGCGCACCTCCGACAGCGCGTCGCCCTTGCAGGCTGAGGCGGTGGGTGCCTCGCTCATCGCCTTCATCGTGGTGTATTTCTTCGTGTTCGGGTCAGGCACGTTCTACGTCCTGCGGCTGATGAGCAAACGGCCCAAAGACAGCATCGACATCGACCATATCGGCCCGATGCGCGCGGCGGGCTTCGCGCCCACGCGCCCCGCGCCCCATTCCCAGCCGGGAGAGTAAGCCATGATCTTCGAACTTTCCTTCATCTGGGCCGGGCTGATCGCCTTTGCGGTGCTGGCTTATGCGTTGCTCGACGGGTTTGATCTGGGCATCGGCATTCTGTTCCCATTCCTGAAAGACCGCGAAGAACGCCATCTGGCCATGAACACCATCGCACCGGTCTGGGACGGCAACGAAACCTGGCTGGTGCTGGGCGGTGGCGGCCTGTTTGCGGTGTTCCCGCTGGCCTATGCTATCGTGATGCCCGCGCTGTACCCGCTGATCATCGCGATGCTTCTGGGCCTGGTGTTTCGCGGCGTGGCGTTTGAATTCGTGCACCGCACCAAACGGATGAAATCGTTCTGGGAATTCGGCTTTTGGGGCGGATCCCTGATCGCCGCCATCGCGCAGGGCATGGCGCTGGGCGCGCTGGTGCAAGGCGTGGCCATTGAAGGCCGCGCCTATGCGGGGGGCAACTGGAACTGGCTGACGCCGTTCTCAGCGCTGACGGCGCTGGCGCTGGTCGTGGGCTATGCGGCACTGGGGGCCACATGGCTGATCGTGAAAACTGAGGGCGAGACCCAGGCCCGCGCGCAACGCTTTGCCCGGCCACTGGGCATCGGGCTGCTGGCGCTGATCGGCGCGGTCAGTCTGGTGACCCCGTTCCTGCGGCCCGAATATCTGGCGCGTTGGTTCGGCTGGCCATCGGGGGTCTGGAGCGCGGTTGTCCCGGTCCTGCTGGCAGGCGCGGCGTGGCAGCTGTGGAAGGGCCTGCGCGATGGCGACAATCTGCGGCCATTTCTGGCGACCGCGTCGATCTTCGCGCTGTCGTTTGCCGGGCTCGGGGTCAGTTTTTATCCCAACCTCGTCCCACCCTCGCTGACCATCGTTGAGGCCGCCGCCCCTGACGCATCACTGCGGTTCCTGCTGGTCGGATCGGCGGTGCTGATCCCAGTGATCCTTGCGTACACCGCGTATTCCTACTGGGTGTTCCGCGGCAAAGTGCGCCCCGGCGACGGGTACCACTGATGCGGCGGGTCATCTGGTTCGTGGCGCTGTATCTCGCCGGACTGGCGGCGATCGGAGTGGTGGCATTCGCGATCCGGACAGCGCTGACTTAGCCCACGCGCCACCGCACAAACGCCCGGGATTGCCCGAGACCCGCGGGATAAAACCCCACCACCTGTAAGTATTTTGCCCAAGCGGAAGGATGTTCGGGGTGTTCAGTATCAGCAAGTTCGGTTGGCGGCTTATCGGAATGGGTTGATCAAGCGGGCGGCGGCTGCGCCGATCGCCAGAAGCGCAAGGCCCGTGACCTGCCCCCCGTTCGTCCCGCAGCCATAACGAGACTACGTGGATTTGATCTTTGTTGATTGTAGCTTGGGCAAGTGCGCCGGGCGCGATACCATCAAATAGCTCAAGCGTTCGGCGCGCTTCTACGGGGTTCTTGTTGCCGAGCGATGAATGCGGCCTGACATTGTTGTAATCGTAGCGCCAGAGGGCCAGCGTTCGGCGGGCATCGGCCAGGCTGTCGAAGATTTCCTCGTTGAGGCATTCAACGCACAAGCTGCCATTGAATGACTAAATGTAAACATTCTGCTGCTGCTTGCCAGGATCGATGTAATGCCACTCGACCTTGTTGTCGTTGGTCCACTTCAGGATGGCCTTGCTGGTGAACTCGGTGCCATTGTCGGAAAAGATGCAGGCGGGTTTACTATAGATCGGAACTAGCGCATCCAACTCCCGTGCGACCCTGGCCCCGGAGATGCTGGTGTCAGGGACCAGGCACAGGTTTTCGCGGCAGCAGTCGTCATTGACCGCCAGGATGCGGAATTTGCGACAGTCCCCGAAAGTGTTGGACAGAAAGTCCAAGGACCAGCGTTGGTTCAGGCGCAAGGGCACCGGCATTGATGTGCGGCTGCCTCGCGCCCGTTTCCGGCCTCTGCGGCGGCGCACTGACAGTCTCTCTTCCCGGTAAATCAGTAAGCGTCCGGCCCCACCGCCCTGCCGCGCGTAGCGTGGGTCAGATAGTGTCCGCTTTGGATAGCGGACACTATGGAGCGGTTGATGACGCGTCGGACGAAGCGGCTTTGGACGGACGAGGA
>JBLGAC010000058.1:0-25730 GCA_047610385.1 Paracoccaceae bacterium
GCGGTGACAACACGGGCATGGAGCTCAGTCGGCGGCGTCGCGCCAGACGCCGCAACCGCCGAAAGCGGCTCCTGTGAGGGCATAACCATGGGTTAGGTCTCCTGCGCCCTCAAGTTTAAACTTTAGCCACCAATATGTCTCACTCTTGTTGGCACGGAGGGTGACCGCCTCGGCCGGTCGCTCAAGGACCTCATCGCCTGGGTCGCCTATCTTGACGCTCAGGAAATCGGCCTGCGCTCGCTGCATGAAGCGATCGACACGACGACGCCTACCGGCAAGCTGACCTCCCACATCTTCGGCGCCCTGGCGGAGTTCGAGCGCACCCTGATCCGCGATCGGACCTAGGCCGGCCTCGCAGCCGCCCACGCCCGGGGACGAACGGGTGGACGCCGCCCCGCGCTCAACGCCGACAAGCGCGCCCTCGTCGTACGCCTCTACAACGAACGTCAGACGCCCATCAGCCGCATCTGCACCATGATGGGGATCTCGAAGCCCACCCTCTACAGCTACGTCCGCGCAGCCAACGGCATCACCGAAGGCCCAACAGCCAAATAATGGCGCCAATAACGTGCCAGATAGCGATGCCGGTCACACATGTGGGCAGCTCCGTCCAGAAGGCCGATTTCCGCTTCGCGGTTTAACGGTTATCCCGTAAACTGTTAACCATGAGTGAAATGCGCCTCCTCGACGCCGCCGGACACCGGCTCTACCTCAACGCCGAAGAGCGGGCCGCCTTCCTGGCCACGGCCCGCCGGCAGCCCGCACGCGACCGCACGCTCTGCGAGACGCTGCACTTCACCGGCTGCCGTCCGTCCGAGCTTGTGGAGTTCACCCCGGAGAGGGTGGACCTCTCGGGCGGCACGATCGCGATCCGCAGCCTCAAGAAGCGCAAGGACGCCTCCGGCGCCTCAAAGATCGTCTACAGAAGCGTTCCGGTCCCGCCCGAGCACCTGGACACCCTCAACACCGCGCACGGCATCCGGGAGGCCCAGAGATCGCGCAAGCTGGCCAACGCACCGATCTGGCCGCTGAGCCGGGTGCGCATCTGGCAGATCGTCAAACGGATCATGATCGAGGCCGGCATACCGGATGCGCCGCACCGCAGCCCCAAGGGGTTGCGCCATGGCTTCGGGATCAACGCCACGGTGAACGGCATTCCACTGTACATGCTGCAGAAGTGGATGGGGCACGCCCAGCTCAGCACGACGGCGATCTACGCCGACGCCGTGGGCAAGGAAGAGCAGGACATCGCCGCCAGGATGTCGGGGTAGGGACCATGCATCTGACCCGGACGGAGCCCGAGATCAATCTGCACCGCTTCTACCGCATGGAGATCGTGCGCGGTCTCTTCGGGGACTGGGGTCTGGTGCGCACGTGGGGCCGCATCGGCGGGGGCGGTCGGATCCGCACCGATTGGTACGGCAGCGAAGCAGACGCCGAGGCCGCGCGCCTGGCGCTGCAAGGGCGGAAGGCGAAACGCGGCTACAGCTAAGAGCTTGTTTGAGAGGGTTCATTCCCACGGCATTGGCGTTGTAATTCGTGCGATGCCGGAGTCCCCTATGCGAGACGAATGCCGATGCCCCGCCGCAAGCGCCGCGCCTATCCGAGCGACCGGACAAACGGCCAATGGGCCGTGATGAGCCTATGATTCCTGACGCAACTCCGGGCGGCCGCCCGCGCCGCGCGGCGAAGCGCGAGATCGTCGAGGCGATCCTGTATCTGCTCCGCGCAGGCTGTTCATGGCGGCTGCTGCCGCACGATTTCCCGCCATGGCAGACGGTCTACCCCTACCTGCGCCGCTGGCAGCGCGAAGGGGTCTGGGCGAAGGTTCATCACCTGCTGGCCATGGCGGACCGGGAGCGCGCCGGGCGCGAAGCCTCACCCTCGGCTGCCATCATCGACAGCCAGACCGTCAGGACGGCGGATAAAAAAGGGGGCTCAAAGGCAATGGTGAAGGGCGACCGTGGCCCCGGTGGGGCCGCGTAAGCGCCCCGAACGGCAAAAAGGTCCACGGGCGCAAGCGCGTTCGGCGGCTGGCTCGAACTGGTGGCGCTCGCCGCCTCACCATGACCGACACGGACGGCCGCCTGCTTGCGGTCGGGGTCCATGCCGCCGACATTCAGGACCGCGACGGCGCGAAGGGCGTGCTCAAACGCTCGCGGCGATCATTCCCCTTCGTGCAGACCGTGTTCGTCCCTCTCGGCGATGCCGTGCATTGCCTGCCGGGCAACGGGATGGCGGCTGCGCCGGACGCCTCGTCAAATGGGCGAAGGATAAGGCCAACGTCACGCTTACGATCGTCACGCGCATGCCTTGGATGAAGGGCTTCGTCGTCATCCGCCGCCGATGGGTCGTCGAGCGCAGCTTCGCCTGAATCATGAAGTGCCGCCGCCTTTCGCGGGACTACGAGCAGCTCGCATCCGTCGTCGAAACCCTCGTCATGATCGCCGCCGTAGCAACCCTCCTCAGGCGATGGCCATGACCCTTCTCAAACACACTCTAATGCTGCCGCTGCGGTGAAGGTCGCAAAGAAGCTCAATGCCGCCCCTTGCCTCGGTGCGCTCAAACTGAAGCTCGACAGCCAAGGCCCGTTCCCATATCGGAGCGGCCCTTACCCGTTTCGCCACTGCGCCGCCCGCCTTTGCCCCCCGCGCGCACGTCCCCCGCCCCACCCGCCAGAAAACATTCCACGCGTGAGAACATCGCAAAATCCGTGCATGGCCCGCAAGCGGCAACTGTTAGCACTACAGTTTCAGGGGGTTGGGGGGGCTGGATGGCCCGTTAGTAAGGGCGCGCCCTAAGGCACTCAGCCACCTCTCCAGCAAGCAGACGTAGGTAAATCACGGCGACACGCTGCAACCACCTTTTCGCATCCATCGTGCAGAATTTGAAAGCTTGAGATGTATCTGCCCCCAAGCCGCAGAAGGTGCGACGGAAAACGCCCCCGCAGGCGGGGCTGCGGGGGCGTTCAATGTCGGTTCAAAAGGAAGCGTGATGCCCACGATGGGCTCAGTTTGAGAGGGCGGCGGCGATGAAGCGCAGCTCTCCCTGGGAATGGACCAGAAGCAGCACGGTCTTGCGGCCGTTATCCTCAGCGGCCTTCACCTTGGCGGCGACCTCCTCGGGGGTGGACACGGCCTCCTGCGCGACCTCAACAATCACATCGCCGACCTTCACGCCCTTGGACGCGGCGGGGCCAGCCTCGTCGATCTCGGTGACCAGCACGCCAGTCACGTCCGCAGCGATGCCGAACGCCTCACGGCCACTTGGGGTGATCAGGCTGAGCGTGAGGCCAAGCGCCGTCGTTGCCTGCACTGGCTCTTCTTGCGTGAGCGACGCATTGACCGCCGGGATCTCTTCCTCAAGCAGGCCAAGTTCAACCTTCAGGGTGCGGCTCTCGCCCTTGCGCCAGACCACGACGCGCACAGCGCCGCCAACTTCGGCCTCGGCCACCATGCGCGGCAGGTCACGCATCTCCTCAACGGCCTTGCCGTCAAAGGTCACGATCACGTCGCCAACCTCAAGCCCGCCCTTGGCGGCTGGGCCGTCTTCAACCACGCCGGACACCAGCGCGCCTGCGGCTTTGTCGAGGCCGAGCCCGTCGGCCAGTTCATCGGTCACAGCCTGGATCTGAACGCCCAGCCAGCCGCGGCGTGTCGCGCCGAATTCCTGGATCTGCTTGACCACCTTGCTGACAATCGCTGAGGGCACCGAGAACCCGATGCCGATCGAACCGCCCGAGGGCGAGATGATCGCGGTGTTCACGCCGATCACGTTGCCGTCCATGTTGAACAACGGCCCACCCGAATTGCCGCGGTTGATCGCGGCGTCGGTCTGGATGAAATCATCATACGGCCCCGACTTGATGTCACGATTGCGTGCCGAGATGATGCCTGCGGAGACTGAGCCGCCCAGACCGAACGGGTTGCCAATGGCCAGCACCCAGTCACCCACGCGCGACGTGTCGCTGTCGCCGAAGGTCACGAAAGGCAGCGGCTTATCCGACGTGACTTTCAGCAGCGCGATGTCTGTCTTGGGATCGGTGCCGATCAGCACTGCGTCCAGCGACGTGCCATCGGGGAAATTGGCTTTGATTTCATCCGCGCCATCGATGACGTGGTTGTTGGTCACGATGAATCCGTCGGCCGAGATCACGAAGCCTGAACCCAGCGAGGACGCACGGCGCGGGGCCTGGTCGGGCCCACCCTCGCCACCGAACAGGTCGGGGAACAGGTCACGGAACGGCGAGTTTTCAGGCAGCTGCGGACCGCGCGGACGCGCCGGCGCGGTAACCATCTGGCTGGTGGAGATGTTGACCACCGAGGGCGACAGCGTTTCGGCAAGATCGGCGAATGTTTCGGGTGCGCCACGGGCGGCGGCCTCGGAGACCGGCACGAGGGCGATCATGAACGCCGCTGCCATCATGGCGGCGCCGCGCGCAAAGCCTCTGGCCATCGTGGGACGGCGAGCGGCGAGCGATCTGACATCAATCATAAGGTCACTCCTTGGTGTGCGGACCGGTCCGCGCCCGCAATCCCTGCACATGAGAGATGTGCCAAGATTGCGGGCGCAACCGGATCCAGTGAGGGCATCAGATGTGTCTTTTCCGGAACGCTGCAAGACCTTCCGCACATGGAACCATCACATGCACGCGAGCAAGAAGCGAGGAGGTGGTGATCGAACCGCCATCAGCAGGAACACTCTGACCGCCCAAGCAATCAAACAAACGCGCCGCCAGTCATTGCGCGGCGCCCATCGTTGCGCGGTCTGGTGAAATGTCGCCCGGCGCTGCCCTTCGATCACGAAAAAGCCACCGCGGGACTGTCGGTCACAAGGCATGGATCAGGTCTGAATGGTGGGGCCCGGACGCACCGGGCCCCACCGATAGGATCAATTCGGCGTCAAGTTCGGCGACGCGCCACCCAGATATTCAAAGAACTCTGAGTTTGGCGACACCACCATCGTGGTGTTGGAGCCCTTCAGTGCCTCTTCGTACGCACGAAGCGAGCGGTAGAAGGCAAAGAACTCCGGATCACGACCGAACGCTTCGGCGAACACTTTGTTGCGATCGGCGTCAGCCTCGCCTCGGATGATCTCAGACTGCTTGCGCGATTCTGACACCAGTTCCACGGCCTGACGGTCCGCATTGGCCTGAACCTTCTGCGCGGCCTCCTTGCCTCGGGCACGCTCATCAGCGGCTTCGCGCTGACGCTCTGCCACCATGCGCTGGAAGGTCGCCTCAAGGTTCTGTTGCGGCAGGTCGGCGCGGCGCATCCGAACGTCGATGATGTCGACGCCCAGCGAGACGGCAGATCTGCGCGCACTTTCGCGGATGCGCTGCATCAGCTCAATGCGGTCGCTCGAAAGGATCGCGTCCGAGACGACCGAGCCGAGAACTTCGCGGATCGAGGCGTTCAGGATCCGCTCCAACCGCGGCAGCGCTGCAGACTCGTTCTGCACCGACTGACGGAACTTGAGAGGATCAGTGATCCGCCAGCGCGCGAACGCATCCACCACAAGACGGCGATCGTCGAGCGGGGTGATTTCGAGCGACGAAGTTTCGATCGGCAGGATGCGCTTGTCATAGTAAACGACCTTGTCGATCAGCGGAACCTTGAAGTATAGGCCGGGATCGCGGTAGCCGTTAACTTCACCAATGACCTGACCAAAGCGCAGTTTAAGCGCCTGCTGGCGTTCGTCGACGATGAAGATTGAACTGACGGTGATGAACAGCAGCACGAAAACGCCGCCGATGATGAATGGCAGTTTTTTCATCAGTTCGCCCCCCCCTTGCGCAATTCATTGAGCGGCAGATACGGCACAATGCCCTGCCCCTTGCCGTCAGCGCCTGAAATCGCATCGTCGATGATGATCTTGTCGACGCCGGCCAGCACGCGCTCCATGGTTTCGAGGTACAGACGCTTGCGGGTCACGTCTTTGGCCTGTGCGTATTCGTCATAGACCGAGATGAAGCGCGCTGCCTCACCCTCAGCTTCGTTGACGACTTGGGCAGAATAAGCTTCGGCTTCCTGCACCTGCTGGGCAGCTTCACCGCGGGCCTGGGCCAGACGCTGGTTGGCGTAGGCTTCGGCCTGCTTTTCCGACTTGTCGCGATCCTGCGCAGCGGCCTGCACATCACGGAAGGAATCGATCACCTGGATGGGCGGATCGGCCTTATCGAAGTTCAGCCGCTTGATGCTGACGCCCGATTGATAGCTGTCGAGCGTGGCCTGGATCACTTCCTGCACTTCGACGGAAACGATCTCACGGTCGCGGTTGAGGATCGGCTTCAGCTCAGACCGGCCAATAACCTCACGCATTGCCGATTCAGACACCGCGCGGATGGTGGCGTCAGGCTCAGCAAGGTTGAACAGGAATTTTGCCGGGTCCGAGATGTTCCAGACAACCTGGAAATCAATGTCGACGATGTTTTCGTCGCCGGTCAGCATCAGCCCGGTGTCGGCGCTGCGATTTCTGACCAGCGCGCTTGCCGGCTCTTCGCCGATGTTGATGATGTTTTCGCGGGTGACGGGCAGCTTTTCATAGGTGACCACCGGCCACGGCGCAAAATTCAGGCCAGATTCCTGGATCCCGTATTCCTTGCCAAACATCAGCTCGACCGAACGTTCTTCAGGCGCAACCGTGTAAACTGAGTTGAACACCCAAAAGCCGAACGCCGCGAGGGCAATCAGCCCCCAGCCAGCACGGCCGATGCCCTCAGTCGGGCCCGATCCGTCACCGCCGCCGCCGCCACTGCCGTCGCCACCGCCGAAGATCACCTTCAGCCTGTCGCGGCCTTGGCGCAGCAGTTCGTCCATGTCAGGGGCTTGCCCTCCCTGACCACCGCCGCCGCCGCCGCCATTGTTGCCGCCGCTGCCATTGTCGCCGCCGCTGCCCCAGGGGCCACCGCCCTTGTTGCCGTCGCCGCCGCCCCATGGGCCGCCGGGTTTATTGCTGAAAGGCATGTTGCGTCCGTTCCTCCTTGCCCGGTTCTCGTGACCGAGAAGTGTGGTGCATCGGCGCTGGATCAAGACCCTGCGTCGCTGCGACCTGCTTTTCGGACCCTGACCTGTGGGGCGCGCAGGATTTGCGCGCCCCACAGGTCAGCGCACCGGGGTTTTCATGGTGACCAGTTCCTCTGCCGCCGTAGGATGTACAGCGACTGTCCGGTCAAAGTCTTCTTTGGTGGCGCCCATCTTCATCGCGACGCCGGCCATCTGGATCATCTCGCCGGCCGCGGGGCCAACGATGTGGCAGCCAAGCACCTTGCGGGTGGCCTTGCACACGATCAACTTTGTCAGCATCCGCTCATCCCGCCCTGCAAGGATGTTTGCCATGGGTCGGAAAGCTGCGGAATACACCTCAATCGGGCCAAGGGCACGGGCTTCTTCCTCGCCCATGCCGCAGGTGCCGATTTCGGGGCGGGTAAACACGGCGGTGGCGACCTGCGCATGGTCAGCCTTGGTCTTTTGCCCGCCGAACACCGTCTGTGCAAACGCCTGACCTTCACGGATCGCCACCGGGGTCAGAGCCATGCGGTCGGTCACATCCCCAACAGCCCAGATTGAGGGCACGTTGGTCTGCGAATACGCGTCCACCAGCACCTCGCCGCGGGGGCCAAGCTGAACGCCAGCCTTTTCCAGCCCCAGCCCTTCGGTGGCCGGAATGCGCCCGGTTGCATACATCACCACATCTGCCGGAACGGTCGTGCCATCCGACAACGTCACGGTGAAATCGCCGGGCCGCCCTTCGATGTTCGCCACATCAATCATGGTGCGCAGGTCGATGCCGCGCCCGCGCATGGCATCGGCGACATGGGTGCGGACCTCATCATCAAAGCCGCGCAGCACTTGCCCGCCGCGATACACCTGCGTGACCTTGCTGCCGAGCCCGGCAAAGATCCCGGCAAATTCACAGGCGATGTAGCCACCGCCAACGATCACGATGCGCGCGGGGCGCTCGGGCAGATCAAAAACCTCATTCGACGTGATCGCGTGGTGCGATCCCGGGAAATCGGGCACGAAAGGCGTGCCCCCGGTGGCGATCAGGATGTATTTGGCTGTGACCTCATGCCCGTGGCTGCCCAGATGCACGGTGTTCGCGCCGGTGACGGTCGCGCGGCAGCGGTGCAGCTCAACGCCTGAGGCTTCGAGATTGCGCGCATAAATCGCCTCAAGGCGCGTGATTTCTGCATCCTTGGCGCCGATCAGGCGCGGCCAGTCATGGGTCACGGCCCCGACAGTCCAGCCAAAGCCCGCCGCATCGTGGAACGCATCGGCAAAATCGGCCGCATAGACCAGCAGCTTTTTCGGCACACAGCCGCGGATCACGCAGGTGCCGCCGTAGCGGAATTCTTCAGCCGACGCGACGCGCGCACCGTGCGACGCCGCAACCCTGGCCGCACGCACGCCGCCCGAGCCGCCGCCGATCACAAAAAGATCGTAGTCGAATTCCATGTAGCCCCCGTGGAGTTCAGACGCGCCGCCCGCACGCCAGCCTTTTTATATGCGGGCACCGGGCCCGCATGCAAAGGGCGCTCAGTGTTCGTCTTCGTCATCGTGATACACGATCACGTCAGCGGTGCCGTCTTCGTGGCCCACGATCACCTCATCGGCGATGTTGATGAACAGGCCGTTGTCGACCACGCCCGCGATGCGGTTCAGGCTGTCGGCCATTTCCTCAGGCTCTCCGATGCGTTTGAGGTGCAGATCGATGATGAAATGCCCGCAATCGGTCATATATGGCGCGTCTTTGTTAAGCCTGAGCTGCGCAAGCCGCCCGTCGATATCCATGCTTTCGAGCATTTCTTCGATGATCGCCTTGGTGGTCTGCCAGCCAAAGGGCACCACCTCCACCGGCAGCGGAAATGCGCCCAGATGCTCAACCTGTTTGGTCGGGTCGGTCAGGATCACCACGCGATCAGACGCCGTGGCCACAATCTTTTCCTGCAACAGCGCCCCGCCGCCGCCTTTGATCAGGTTCAGTTCCTTGTCGAATTCGTCGGCACCGTCAAAGGTCATGTCAAGCCACCCGGCCTCATCCAGCGTGGTCAGCTTGATGCCCAGTTTTGCGGCCTGCTTGCCGGTGCGCAACGAGGTCGGCACCCCAACGATCTTAAGCTTTTCGCGCTTCACACGCTCAGCAAGCAGTTCGACGAACCATGCCGCCGTTGATCCGGTCCCGAGGCCGAGGCGCATCCCGTCCTCGACCATGTTCACGGCCTCCTGCGCGGCGGCACGTTTGGCGATGTCGGCGGCGGAAAGCTGAGCGGTCATGACAGTCCTTCGGGGCGCTTTGGCCGCAAACCCCCGGTCGGGGTGCGGCGCGGGACAACGATTCGTCCCCGTTATACCGACTTTTACGCGCAGTTGAACCGCGCCCCTGCACCTGAGGGCGCGCGGCCGCGCAACACGGCGCCGCGGCGGCTGTGTCAACGCCCTGCCCGGGCCGGGGCGATGGCTAAGGGACCATGTCCTGTTTGTGCGCCGCCCTGTCGCATCCGCCCAGTGCCGCGTCCGCGAAACCGGGCAGTGTGCGCGGGTTCCAGCACAGGGCAGACCGGCATGTTTCTCAGCGTTTTCGACATCTTCAAGATCGGCGTGGGGCCAAGCAGCTCTCATACCATGGGGCCGATGCTTGCCGCGGCGCGGTTCCTCGACGCCCTGCGCGGGGCCGAAGACCCGGTGCCCGGATCAGGCGCCCCGGCGGTTTTGCGCTGCACGCTGCACGGATCGCTGTCGCTGACCGGCAAGGGCCACGCCACCGACCGCGCGGTTCTGCTGGGCCTGTTGGGCTTTTCCCCCCAAACCATGGACCAGGTCGCCGCTGAGGCTGCGTTGACCCGTCTTGCGCGCGAACGCGTCGCCCATCCCGTCGGCCTGCCCCCAATGGGGCTGAGCGCGGAGGCCGTGATCTTTGACAAGGGCCCCGCCCTGCCCGGCCACCCCAACGCCATGACCCTTGAGGCGTTTGATGAAACCGGCGCCCTTGCCCAGCGGCAGATCTATTATTCGGTCGGCGGCGGCGCCGTGCTGACCGAGCGCGAAATGGCCCGCGACGAGGCCCATGCGCCGGTGGATGACGGCGTGCCCCACCCGTTCCGGTCCAGCGTGCAGATGCTGGCCATGGCCGCAAAAAGCGGGCTGAGCATCGCGCAGATGAAACGCGCGAACGAACTGGTCTTCATGGATGAGGCCACGCTTGATCGGCGGCTCGATGGGATATGGGAGGTGATGGAAACCTGCATGACCCACAGCCTGCTGCAAGAAGGTGAGCTGCCGGGCGGGCTGCGCCTGCCGCGCCGCGCCAAAAAGCTGCTGGAAAGGATGGAGGCCGAGCGGGGTCTGAACCGCGCCCCCCCCCATGCCGCCACCGATTGGCTGAGCCTTTATGCCATCGCGGTGAACGAAGAAAACGCCGCCGGGGGGCGCATTGTCACAGCCCCGACCATGGGGGCGGCGGGGGTGGTCCCGGCCTCGGTGAAATACTGGCTGGCCCATTGCCCCGGATCGCAGCCCGATGACGCGCGTGAAATGCTGCTGACCGCAGCGGCCATTGGCGGGCTGATCAAGTTCAACGCCTCAATTTCGGGCGCAGAGGTCGGCTGTCAGGGCGAGGTCGGATCGGCCAGCGCCATGGCCGCCGCCGCGCTTTGCGCCATCATGGGCGGCACCCCGCCACAGGTCGAAAACGCGGCTGAGATCGCGCTAGAGCATCATCTGGGCATGACCTGCGATCCGATCCGCGGGCTGGTGCAGGCCCCGTGCATCGAACGCAACGGCATCGGCGCGGTCAAGGCGGTGACGGCGGCGTCGTTGGCGCTGCATGGCGATGGCGCGCATCTGGTGTCGCTGGACGCGTGCATCGAAACCATGCGCCAGACCGGGCGGGACATGGACATGCGCTACAAGGAAACCTCACTGGGGGGACTGGCCGTCAACCTGCCCGAATGCTGAACCGCGCGCGGCGCATCGCCTAAAAGTGGCGGCGTGCGTCAGCCCCAGCGGCCTGCGTCCGGGGCGGTCAGGCTGTCCAGCAATTGGGGCAAAAATCGCCGCGCCACCAGCGCGATCATGCCGGGGGCGTCGGTGCTGACCGCCACCGCAGCCCCCACCGCGCGGTTTGATGTGCCGATCCACGTCCCCGGCCGGAACGCCATCCCTGTCACCGGCCATTCCAGCCCGGCGCACCCGGTCGCGCGCACTGGCACCATCGGGAACAGGGATATGCGCGCGCCCGGGTCGACCGCCATCGTCCAACGGGGCGGCAACAGGGCGACCGCGTCTTCATCCCCAAGCAGCACCACCACGCGGCCCGGATGGCGCATCAGCGCATGAAGCGCGGCAAGGCTGTGGTCCAGCCGCCCGTCCAGAAACCCCACGCCCACGGTCAGCGGCGCGCGGGTCAGGCGCAGGCATTTCTCCAGATCCGTGCTCATCTGATCGGTCAGATGGATGAACCGCGGCCCCAGCCGGGCGCGCCACGCGGCCGGATCGGCCACCGAATCCATATCGCCGATCACCGCATCGGGCAGCGAAAGCCCTTCGGCCAGCCACTGGTCCGCGCCGCCATCGGCGGCCACCACGGCGCGGGTTAAGGCGCCGACTTCGGCAATCGCGCCGCGGGGCAACGGCGCGCCGCCGACCAGCAGCAGCCCGGCATCAAACACCAACGGCGCGGGATCGCCTTGCATCCTTCAGCGCTTGGCGGGAAAAGCGAAGCATGGCATCGCCTGCATGCGCGCGCGCCAGTCCAGCAGCGCGGTCATGTCGGCCGGAACGGCGATTTTCGTCACCCGCATGAAATCGACCGTGATGTTCGCGGTGATGTCAGCGACTGAGAACACCTCTCCGCCAAAGAACGGGGTTTTCGACAGCCGCGCATTCAACATCGCAAGACCCTTGAGCACGCGGGCCCGGTTGGCCTTGGCCCATTCGGGGACCTGATCCTCCAGGCCTGCCATCGCCGGGTGGGAATGGCGGAACACCGCCGCCACCGGGATCAGCAATTCGAATTCCGCACGGCGCTGCCACATCTCAATCTGAGCGGTTTCCAGCGCGTCGCGTCCGAACATCGGGTTTTCGGGAAACAGCGCCTCAAGGTACCGGCAGATCGCGATGCTCTCGGTCAGGTATTCGCCGGTTTCCAGCTCCAGCGCCGGGATCACCGGGCGGCCTGCCTTGGCGACGTATTCGGGCGCGTAATGGGCGCGCACCCCCATGTCATATTCGACCATCGGCAGCTTCAGGCCCTTATGCGCCATGAAGGCCAGCACCCGGCGCGGGTTCGGCGCGGTTGAAACGGTGTGCAGGCGCACGGGCTGCGGCAGGTCGGTCATGGCGATGGGCTCCGGTCATCAAAGGGGGAGGTGTCCCCAAGCCGCGCAAGACTGCACCGCAACCGGGCCCAAGAAAACCCCCGCCGCACAGTTGCCCATGGCGCAGGCGCGCCGGGTCATGCTTGATGGCCGCGGACCAGATTGCCGAAGGACCGCGCCCATGCACGCTGACACGACCACCCTGACCTTGCCGCAGGCTGAGGCCCTTGCCGCCCGCGCCCTGCGCGCCGCGCGCACCAGCGAGGCCGCCGCCGCCAGCACCGCCCGCGCCCTGACCTGCGCTGAGGCTGACGGCCATGGCGGCCACGGCCTGTCGCGCATCCCGTCCTACGCAGCCCAAAGCCTGAGCGGCAAGGTGAACGGCCATGCCGCCCCGACCATGACCCAGATCGCGCCCGCCGCCTTGCGCGTTGATGCGGGCCACGGGTTCGCGTTTCCGGCCTTTGATCTGCTGCTGCCCGAACTGGCCGCGCTGGCGGCCAAGTGCGGCATCGCCGTTGGCACCATCATCCATTCGCATCATTTCGGCGTCGCTGGCGCCCATGCTGAGGCTTTGGCCACCATGGGCTGCGTTGCGCTGGTGTTCGGCAACGCGCCAAAAGCCATGGCGCCTTGGGGATCGACCACGCCAATCCTTGGCACCAACCCGATCGCCTTTGCCGCGCCGATGCCTGATGGCCCGCCTTTGGTGATCGATCTGGCGACCTCTGCCGTGGCGCGGGGCAAGATCCTGGCCGCGCGTGAGGCAGGTGCAACCTCGATCCCCGAAGGCTGGGCGCTGGGCCCTGACGGCCAGCCCACCACCGACCCCGCCACCGCGCTGGCGGGCACGGTCGCGCCTGCGGGCGGGGCCAAAGGTGCAGCATTGGGCCTGATGGTGGAGATCCTGTCCGCCTGCCTCGCCGGCGGCGCGCTGGGCGTGGAGGCATCGTCCCTGTTTGACGGCGACGGCCCCGCGCCCGATCTGGCCCAGACCGTGATCGCGATGCACCCCGCAACCCTGTCGGGCGGTGCCTTTGCCGGGCGGATGACCGCGCTCGCCCACGCCTATGCCGGGGCTGAGGGCGCGCGCCTTCCCGGCCTTCGCCGCCTGACCGCCCGCGCACGCGCTGAGGCCAGCGGGGTCGCCCTGCCCGCCTCGCTTTTGGCCCGCATTCATGCTATCGCCGACCAAGATCAAGGCGTGTTGAGGACCTGATATGACCGATGAAACCTCCACCCCGGCCGCCCGGATCGCAGCCCAGATCGACGCCCGCGCAGACTTTGTTGATTGCGGCGCGGCGCTGGCGGACATTGATGCGGCTTATGACGCGCAGGACGCCGTGCGCGCGATCCTCGGGCCCTGCCGCGGCGGGCTGGCCGGGCGCAAGATCGCGTGGAACGGACCGGGCCAAGCCGACGCGCTGGGGCTGCCCGGCCCGGCCATCGCGCCGCTATATGGCGCGCTGGTGCAGGCATCGCCCGCCACGCTGACCACCGCGGATTGGTCCACGTTTTTCTTTGAGCCTGAGATCGCCGCCGTGCTGGGCACCGACATCGCGCCGCGCCCCGAAGGCTACGCGCCCGGCGACATGGCACCGCTGATCGCCCGCCTGCACCCCGCGTTTGAACTGATGGACCGCCGCCGCGCCGACAACCCCGCCCCGTTCGCGGCCATCGCCAACGGGGTCTTCAACGAAGGGCTGGTGCTGGGCGGCCCCGGCGCGGCGCCGGGCGATGTGGATGTCGCTGGTCTTCATTCCACCGTGCGCCTGAACGGCGATGTGATCCTGTCCAAAACCGGCGCCGCCCCGATGCACCCCTATGAGGCCGCTGCCCGCATCGCGACCCATGCCTCAGCGCGCGGGGAAACCCTGCGCGCGGGCGACATTTTGCTGTGCGGCACCCATCTGCCGCCCCAGGCCGAACCGGGCCCCGCCACGCTGGAATTCGATCTTGGCCCCCTTGGGTCCGTCAAGCTGGAGCTGATCTGACCCCCCATGCAAAATGACGCTTTTCGCCACTGCCCAGCCCTGCGCGGCAAGATCCAGGATCCTGAAACCTCAATCTTTCGCCGGATGGAAGAACGCTATGTGGAATATGACGCCCGCATGGCGGAGATGGGCCGCGCGCACTGGCGCCTGAGCCACGAAGACCGCGAGGCCACCCGCGCATCGGCACTGGCCGGGCGGCTGGACCGTGATCTGTGGATCTTTGGCTACGGGTCGCTGATCTGGGATCCGGCGGTGCATTTCGACCAACTGCGCCGCGCCGATGCCCACGGGTTCCACCGCCGGTTCTGCCTGCACCTTGAAGGGGGTCGCGGCAGCCCCGAACGCCCCGGCCTGATGGCATCGCTGGACGGCGCTGAGGGGCGGATCTGCGAAGGCGTCGCCCTGCGCATTCCCGCCGCCTTGGTCGACGAAGAAACCCGGATCATGTGGATGCGGGAGATGATCACCGGCGCCTACATTCCGTCCTTCATCCCGCTGGACACCCCCCAAGGCCCGATCGAGGCGCTGGCCTTTCTGGTGAAGCGCGGGGATGAACGGTACTGCGATTGCGGCGACGCCGAAGCCGCCCGCCGCATCGCGTTCGCTGAGGGGCCCTTGGGCACCAACCTCGAATACCTCGCACGGTTGGTGGAGCATCTGAAGACGCTGGACATCGTTGACCCGGCGATGACCGAACTGCTGGCCGCCTGCCTCGCCCTGCGCCATGAGGCCGGGGTGGAGACCCATCCCGGCGCCACCCGCGATCTGCCCGGCGCGCCCTGAGAGGCGCCGGATCAGGATGGGGCCGTGTCGAGCCACGCCACCGGTGTCTTGCGTTTTTGCTTCACGACCCGAACCCCTGTGACGATGTTCACAAGCAGGGCGATGGCTGATGCCATAAAAAGCCAGATCACCATAGCAGCTATAGCCAATCCGTCCCCATGACGCAGATCCTCAGGCGGGACGCTAAAAGTAAACAGTATCGGCGAGATCGAAACAGGAATTAAAAAGCAACCCTGCGCCGCAATTTCCAAAACCAATTGCATTCCGCTACCGACAATGCGCCTTTGCACAAAATAGAAAAATAGCGCCAGTATCGCCCCAACAGGGGTTGCCGCCACAAAAAGCCTGAAGAAAACGTCACTCATGCGCGCACCCCATATGTGCCCTGACGTCGCCGCGGCCACTTGGGTCTGGTGCAGCCACAGCGGCTGCTAAATGCAAGCCCGCGTCCCGCGACGCAGCTCGGCAATCCCGATCCAAGCGTTGATCAGCAGCGCCGCACCAAATCCTGTGCCCAGTAACATCGTCGCGCCAGCCACGAACAGGCCCGCGCCGAAATCAAGCTTGTCGCCGGGCGTCGCCGGTTCCGTGAACAGCGCCATTGCGGCCAGTTCGGGGACCGCCAGCACCAGCACGAGGCTGACCCCAAATTGCAACGCCAACAGGGCGCAAAGCGCGCAGATTGACGACACCCGCCAGCGCCGCGCCACCAGCACCATGATTGCGGTGGGCGCAACGCCCCACAGTAAGATCGCTCCGATCGCTTCCAGCATCTTATCCCCCAGAAACGAAAAAGGGCAGCGACCGTGGTCACCGCCCCTTTGCAGTCCGGTGCGCCCTGATCAGGCCAGCGCGGCGCGCGCTGCGGCCTCAACCGCCTTCAGCGCGTCGCTGACGCCTGCGCCGTTGGGGCCGCCGGTCTGGGCCATGTTGGGCCGCCCGCCGCCACCCTTGGCGCCAACCCCGGGGGCCGCTGCGCGCACCAATGCCGCCGCATCAACGCCCTTGGACAGCGCCGGTTCTGACACGCCGACCACGATTGACCCTTTGCCGCCATCATTGACGCCAAGCGCCACGATGCCAGGTGCCTGGGCCAGCATTTCGTCGACCGCGGCTTTCAGCTCCTTGGGGCTGAGGCCTTCGACCTCACGGATGCTCAGCGCCACGTCGCCGATCATCTCAGCGGCAGACGCGCCGCCGCCGCCGGTTGCCAGCTTGCGCTTTGCATCGCCAAGCTCTTGCTCAAGGGCTTTGCGCTCAGCCTGCAAGGCCTTGATGCGCGGCGCGATTTCATCGGCCTTGGCATGCAGCAGATCGGACGCTTCGGCCACAACTGCGGCTTCACCGGCAAAATGCGCCTCAGCGGCTTCGTGGCACACGGCCTCAATGCGCCGCACGCCCGCGGCGAGGCCTTCTTCGCGCAGCAGGCGAAAGGCGCCGATCTGGCCGGTGTTGGCGACATGGGTGCCGCCGCACAGCTCTATGGACCAAGGGCGGCCTTCGGCGTCGTCCATGCCGCCCATGGTCACCACGCGAACCTCGTCGCCGTATTTTTCACCAAACAATGCGCGGGCACCGGCGGCTTTGGCCTCCTCAATGCCCAGAACGCGGGTCTGGACCGGGGTGCAGGCGCGGATGCGGGCGTTGACCTCACGCTCCACAGTCTTGATTTCATCGGCCGTCATCGCCTGACTGTGCGAGATGTCAAACCGCAGCCGGTCCGGCGCCACAAGCGACCCTTTCTGCGCGACGTGATCGCCCAGCGAAATCCGCAGCGCTTCGTGCAGCAGATGCGTCGCGGAATGATGGGCGCACAGCGCGCTGCGGCGGCTGGGGTCCACATTCAAGGTCAGTGCATCGCCAAGGTTCAGCACATGGGCGTCGCCACCGGCCAATTGGGCCACATGCACATAGATGCCGTCGGCGCGTTTTTGGGTGTCAGTGATCTTGACCATGGTGCCCGAGGCCGTCACCGCGATGCCCTGATCGCCCATCTGGCCGCCCTGTTCGGCGTAAAACGGCGTCTGGTTGACCACCATTTCAAACGCCTGACCGGGGGCGACGTGGGTGACCTCTGCGCCATCAACCACCAGCGCGGTCACATGGCCCGACCCGTTGGTCGACGCATAGCCAAGAAATTCGGTGCCCCCGACCCGGTCGCGGATGTCGAACCAGACCTTCTGGTTGGCCGCATCGCCAGTGCCCGACCACGCAGCGCGCGCGGCGGCCTTCTGGGCGGCCATGGCATCGTCATAGCCGGGGCGGTCAACCTCCATCCCGCGGCCGCGCAGGATGTCGGCGGTCAGGTCCACCGGGAACCCGAACGTGTCGTAAAGCTTGAACGCAGTTTCACCGGCCAGCTTGCCGCCCTCGGGCAAACCCTCCAGTTCCGCATCCAGCAGCTTCAGCCCACGGTCGAGGGTGGTTTTGAACCGCTCTTCCTCAGCGCGCAGGGTTTCCTTGATCAGCGATTCTGCGGCGCGCAATTCGCCGTAATGGTTGCCCATCAGGTCGATCAGCGCGGGCGCAAGCCGGTGCATCAGCGGCTCTTTCGCCCCCAGAATATGCGCGTGGCGCATGCCACGGCGCATGATCCGGCGCAGCACATAGCCGCGGCCTTCGTTGGATGGCAGCACGCCTTCGGCAATCAAAAACGATGCGCAGCGCAGATGGTCCGCGATCACCCGGTGCGAGGTGATGAATTCGCCATCCACCGCATGCCCGGTCAGATCGGCCGAGGCCGCCGTGATCGGCGCGAACAGGTCGGTGTCGTAGTTGTTGTGCTTGCCCTGCAAAATGGTCGTCACACGCTCAAGCCCCATGCCGGTGTCGATCGACGGCTTGGGAAGCGGCGTTGACGACCCGTCGGCATGGGTCTCAAACTGCATGAACACGAGGTTCCAGAACTCAATGAACCGGTCGCCGTCTTCATTCGGGGATCCCGGAGGGCCACCGGCAACCTCTGGCCCATGGTCATAGAACAGCTCGCTGCACGGGCCGTTCGGGCCGGTGTCGCCCATGCGCCACCAATTGTCATCATTGTTGATGCGGATGATCCGGTCGTCGGAAATCCCGGCAATCTTGCGCCACAGACCCGCGGCCTCTTCGTCGCTTGCGTGCACCGTCACCAGGATCTTCTCAGGCGCAAAGCCGAGCACCTTGGTGGACATGGTCCAGGCCTGCTCAATCGCGTCCGCTTTGAAATAATCGCCGAAGGAAAAGTTCCCCAGCATTTCAAAGAACGTATGATGGCGCGCGGTGTAGCCGACATTATCAAGATCGTTGTGCTTGCCGCCCGCCCGCACGCATTTCTGCGACGTGGTGGCGCGCGCGTAATCGCGTTTGTCCGCGCCGGTGAACACGTCCTTGAACTGGACCATGCCCGCGTTGGTGAACATCAAGCTGGGATCATTGCGCGGCACAATCGGCGAGGACGGCACGATGCGGTGCCCCCGGTCGTTGAAAAAGCCGAGAAAGTCGGACCGGATCTGGTTGCCGGAGATCATGTGTCGCGCGCTCCTGATCATGTGCAAGGCGCTGACGGGTGTATTGTAGCAAGCCGGTTTGGGCAAGCCGCTGCCGCGGGGCGATACGGGGAAAGGCATTTGAATGGCGCACCCGCGTCGCCCGGCTGGCAGGCCTAGGTGCGGCAGGCGGCGATTTGGCGTTCGAAATCCTCAGCCTTGCGTTTGACTTCGGCCGCGACGCGCATCAGCCAGGGCTTGCTCTGCCACGATTGCCTGCGAAACCCAGTATGGCCTTCGTGATAGGCCAGATACTGGTTGTACGCATCGTCCATGCCGATCCCGGCTGAGGCCTGACTGCGCGCCATATACCAGCCGACGAAATCGGCGGCGTCGTCGAAGTCATCCCGATCCGCGCCGCTGTTGCCGGTGCTGTCGCGGTACCAATCCCAGGTTCCGTCAATCGCCTGCGCAAAGCCATAGGCTGAGGACCGCCGCCCGTTGGGAATGAACCCCAGCACATATTTGCGAGAGGTTTTGGCGTCGGCCTCAAAGCTGCTTTCTTTCCAGATGATCGCCATGGCGACATGCTGCGGCGCGCCCCAGCGGATCGCAGCACGGTCCAGCGCCCGCCCCCATTGCGGACGGTCCTTGAGAATCGCGCACGCGTTCTCAACATTCCCGGGCGGTTCGGGCGCGGCGCAGTTGGAGGCTGCGGCCGCCGCCAGAAGGATCAAGGCGGTGCGGATGTGTTTCATTGCTCAGGCACCAATCTGCGGGGGTCTGTTGCCCCCTGTTGCAGATCATCATACCGCGAAACCGCCAATCCGCCAAACGGCGCATGACACCCCCCAGAACGCCCGGCCCGGCGACGAGGGCCTAGCCCAGCATGAAGCCAAGGATCAGCGGGGTCACGACCACCGACAGCACGGTGGACACAACCACCAGCCCGGCCACAGCGATCGGTTCGGCGTCATACCGCTCCGCCATCAGGTAGGATGTGACGGCGACTGGCATCAGCATCTGCAGCACCAGCGATTTGGCGGCCAGCGGGTCCATGTCAAAGGCGACAGCGGCGACCATAGCTGCCGCACCACAGACAAACAGTCGCAGCACCGACCAAAGCACCGCGCGCCCGACGCCCCCCACCGACAGCCGGGCGACCGATACGCCCAGCGTCAGCAGCATCAGGGGAATCGCCATCTGCCCGGCAAGCGACAGGCTGTTCATCAACCATTCGGGCGGCACGATGTGCAAAAGGTTGAACGCCAGCCCCAGTGCAGCGCCGTAAAAGATCGGCTGCTTCAACGCCTCACGCGGGGATCCGCCGCCCGACACCACCCAGACCCCGATCGTGAAGCTGAGCATCGCCATCACCGCAAAGATCACGACGGCGTAGACCAGCCCCTGCTCACCAAATGCGAACAGCGCGACCGGCAGGCCGACATTGCCGGTGTTGCCAAACACCAGCGGTGCCAGCCAGGTGCGCTGGCGCAGCCCGCCAAGTTTCAACATCAATCCGATGACCAGGGCGGCCAGCACATAGGCCGCAAGCGAGCCGGCCATCAGGTCGTTGAGAACCCTGGCGTCGATGTCCGCACGCGCCAGCGACACAAAGATCAGGCACGGCACAGAAATCGTAAACGACATGCGCGTGACGAATGAGGTCGGGAAATCCACCCCAGACCGCGCCCAGGCAAAACCCGCAAGCCCCAGCAGAAACACCGGTGCGACAATGCCCAGCACCAGAAAAACAACCTGCATGAAGACCCCTCTCGGCCCGGCGCGCCGGACCCTTTTGCCCCCGCAGCCGCGGGGCGGGCGTAGCATGGCGGCAGACGCGGCTCAATCTCCGCCAGTTTCGCTGGGGGCGATGTGGACATGGGCGCCGGGGTGCCTTAGATGGACGCTCATAAATATGCGGGCAGCGGATATGGATAGACAGCTCAACATCCAAGCGAAATTTTCCATCGGTCAGGTGGTGCGTCATCGATTCCACCCGTTCCGTGGTGTGATCTATGACGTAGACCCCGAATTCGGCAACACCGAGGACTGGTGGCTGTCGATCCCCGAGGACAAGCGTCCGCGCAAGGACCAGCCCTATTACCACCTGCTGGCCGAGAACGAGACCACATACTACCATGCGTATGTGAGCGAGCAGAACCTGGTGCCCGACGAAACCGGCGATCCGGTCGACCACCCAGAGGTGGACGATTATTTCGACGAATTGACCGACGGTCAGTATCAGTGGGACGCGATCAACCGTCACTGACAGCAGTGCAGGCGCAAAATGCAAAACGCGGCCCTTGATTGGGCCGCGTTTTGCATTTCAACGGGTGCGGCCCTTGCGGGGATTTACCCCGCTGCGGCCCGGCGCAGCTTGCGCCGCGCGCGCCCCACCCCCGTATGGCGCATATCGGGGCGGGCCGGGCGCAGATTATTCGCAGAATAATCTGAGACACCGGGCGGCAATGCGCGCGATCAGTACCCCAGCGCGCAGCCGTCTTTGCGCGGGTCCGAGGCGCCGTGATAGATGCCGTCCTCGTCCATCATGATCGCCTGGCTGCCACCGATCGGCAGATCGGGCGTGGTCACAGTGTGGCCCATCTTGGTCAGCTTGTCGCGCACGTCCTGGCCATAGCCGCGCTCCAACGAAAAGCCTCCCGGCTCGCAGAAGCTGCGCGGGCCGTCCATCGCGGTCTGCGGGTTCATGGCGTAATCAACCATGTTGGTCAGGAACCGCACATGGCCGTTGGGCTGATAGGCACCGCCCATCACGCCGAACGCGCCGGTGAAGCGGTCCTCCTCGGCCAGCATGGCGGGGATGATCGTGTGCATCGGACGCTTACCGCCCGCGGCCTCGTTCGGATGGCCTTTTTCCAGCGTGAAACCCGCACCGCGATTCTGGAAGTTGATCCCGAACCGGTCCGATGCCAGCCCTGACCCAAACGCATGGAAGATCGAATAGATCAGCGAGACAACCATGCCATCCTTGTCGGCGACGGTGATGTAGATCGTCTCTTTGTGCACATTGTCGGATGCCGTGCGCGGGTCGGCCATCGCGCGTTCGGGATCAATCAGCGCCGCCAAGGACTTGGCGGTGTCGTCCGACAGCATGTGCCCCAGACGGATGCCAGCATAGGACGGATCGGCGATAAACCGGTCGCGCGCGTCATAGGCCAGTTTTGCGGCCTCAGCCTCCAGATGTGCGCGCTCAGCGCCGAACGGATGCAGCGAGGCGATGTCGAAATTCGACAGGATCTTGGCCATGAGAATCGCCGTGGCGCCCTGCCCGTTGGGCGGCAGCTCGATCAGCTCCACACCGCGGTAATGGCCGCGCACCGGCTCCACCCAGTCGCAGGCCGTGGCGGCGAAATCCTCAGCAGTGTGCGTGCCGCCAAGCGCGCGCAAGGAGGAGACCATGTCCTCGGCAACCTCACCCTCATAGAACCCTGCGCGCCCTTTGGCGGCAATCATGCGCAGCACTTCGGCCTGGGCCGGGGCGCGGAACATCTGGCCCACGCGCGGCGCAGCACCGGCCAGCAGGTAATGCTTGCGCGCGACGCCGGTCAGGTTCGGCTCAGCCAACGCCCAATCAAACGTGGTGCGGGGCGCAACGGGAATACCTTCGTCGAAATAGCGGATCGCCGGGGCCAACGAGGCGGCGAGGCCCTTGTTGCCAAGCGCGTCGGACAGCGCGCAGAACGCATCCACCGCGCCGGGCACAGTCACGGCATGGGCGTCATGCAACGGCATCGCGCTGTAGCCTTGTTCGCGCAACAGTTCAGAGGACAGCGCCTTGGGCGCGCGCCCTGATCCGTTCAGCCCGCGGATCGTGCCGTCAGGCAGCCGGACCAGCGCGAAGCAATCGCCGCCAATGCCGGTCATCTGCGGCTCACACCCGCCCAGCAGCACCGCGCCCGCGATGGCGGCATCCACCGCGTTGCCGCCTGATTCGAGCATCGCAACCGCCACCTGGGCCGCCAGCGGATGCGAGGTCGCGCACATGCCGTTCTTTGCCAGCACCATCGAACGGCCGGGAAGGTGAAAATCGCGGGTGCGAGCGTAGGTCATGGCGGCGTTTCCCCTAAAGACTGTTTTTCGGTCTGCAGACTGCATCCGCGTGCCGCGCCATGCAATGACCGCGGCATCCACACTGTGGAAGAATCACATGGTTATCTAGGTGATCACCGCGCCATTTGCGCGAAAGCTTGCCCGTGCGCCGCCCGAGGGTCATGCTGACGCCATGACGATTGTGATCACAGGCAATGGCTATCTCGACGGCGCGCCCTTGGGCATCGTCAGCTTTCACCGCACTGAGCTTGCGCTGATCCTGGGCGTCTACGGGCGCATGGTGGCCGCCGGGGAATGGCGCGATTACGGCATCAGCCACCTGAAGGACGTCGCAGTGTTCTGCGTGTTCCGCCGCGCGGCTGAGCATCCGATCTACCAGATCGAAAAGCGCCCCGCGATGGCCGAGCGCCAAGGCATGTGGTCGGTGATCGCCATGGACGGCCGGATTGAAAAGCGCGGGCGCGATCTGGGCCAAGTGCTGCGCGTGCTCGACCGTAAACTGATCCGCGCCGTGAAGGACTGACCGGCAACCCGCGCGGACGCAGGCTGCGCCGCCGGGCGGGGCCGTGGAGGCGCGGCACCAGAACATGGCCGCAACCTTCGATGTCGCCTACTTCAAAGCAAGGTTTCAGGCCGAACAGGCAGCACATGACACGGGCCGATCAAAGCTTTGGGCTTTGCCACGCTCATATCCCGAATGCACTTGCCCGCAATGGACTCAGTCGCGGCGTTTCTTGCGCGCCGCCTTTACCTTGGCGATCTTGCCTTTGCCGATCTTGCGCCGCGGCGCTTGGCCTGGCGCGCGGCCACGGCCCGGACGTCCACCGCCGCCCCGCGGCGCGGCCTCACCATCAAGCGAGAGCAATTCAAACAGCAGCCCGCCGGTGACCGGAACCGCGTCTTTCAACCGCACGGTGGCGCGTTGGCCCAGCCCGATGATCCGGCCGGATTTGTCGCCGATCAGCACCTGCGCATCGGGATCGTGGTGGAAATACTCCGTCCCGATCGACCCGATCGGCACCAGCCCGTCGGCGCCCGTCTCATCAAGCTTGATGAACAGCCCGAACCGCGCGACCCCGGCCACGCGGCCGGTGAATTCCGACCCGATCCGGTCCTTCAGATAGGCCGCCAGATAGCGGTCATTGGTGTCACGCTCCGCAGTCATTGAGCGCCGCTCGGTGAAGCTGATATGCACGGCGGTCTCGGCCAGCTCAGCCATATCTTCGGGCCGCTGGCCGTCGCGCTTGTCGTCCGGGCCCCAGTGATGGCCCGAGATCAGCGCCCGGTGCACGATCAGGTCGGCATAGCGCCGGATCGGCGAGGTGAAATGCGCATACCGCTGCAGGTTCAGCCCGAAATGCCCAAGCGCATCCGTGCCGTAATACGCTTGGGTCTGCGCGCGCAGCACCGACATGTTGATGAACTCGGCAAAGTCCGTGCCCGCGGCCTGATCCAGCAGCCGGTTGAACTGTTTGGTGGTGGTCACCTGCCCCTTGGCCACCGCCAGCCCGACGCTGTCGGCCTGCTCGCGCAGCGCGTCGATTTTTTGCGGCCCGGGTTCTTCGTGCACGCGATAGACCAGCGGGCGGTTTTTTTCCTCAAGCGTCTCAGCGGCGCAGACATTGGCGAGGATCATGAACTCCTCCACCAGCTTGTGCGCGTTGAACCGGTCGCGGAAGGCCACGGACAGAACCTCGCCCTCGGCGCTCAGCTCTATGCGCCGCTCCGGCAGGTCCAGCGCCAGCGGCCCGCGTTCGCTGCGCGCGCGATCAGCCGCGCGCCAGCCGTCAAACAGCCAGCGCAGCGGCCCGGCATGAGGCGCGGTGGCACCGTCGTAATCGGCGTCGTCGGCGGCCTGCGCCTGGCCATAGGTCAGGGACGCATGGCTGCGCATCAACGCGCGGGTGAAACGATGCGCGATCTTGCGCCCGTCCGCGTCCAGAACCATGCGCACGGCGATGCAGGGCCGGTCCTGCCCCTCGCGCAGCGAACACAGGTCTGCGGACAGACGCTCCGGCAGCATCGGCACAACGCGGTCGGGGAAATAGGTGGAGTTCCCGCGCTTGCGCGCCTCACGGTCCAGTTGGGAGCCGGGCCGCACATAATGGGCCACGTCGGCGATGGCCACCCAGACCACCCAGCCGCCGGGATTTTTCGGGGAATCATCAGGCGCGGCGCAGATCGCATCGTCATGATCGCGCGCATCGGCCGGATCGATGGTCAGCAGCGGCAGCGCGCGCAGATCCTCACGGTCAGCCAGCGTCACGGGCTTGGCAGCGGCCGCTTCGTCCAGCGGGCCGTCGGGCCAGTCAACAGGGATGCCGTGTTCTTCCAGCGCGATCAGCGACACCGCGCGCGGCCCGCCCGGATCGCCCAGCACTTTCAAAATCTTGGCAGGTTTCGCCCCATAGGCACCGCGCGGAACCGGAAGGGCGTGCGCCTCGACCAGCTCACCATCCTTGGCCGCGCCTTCCATGCCCACGGGGACACGCCAGTCGCGGTCTTGGCCCTTGGCGATCGGCACGATGCGCCCGCCCTGCGGCCCGGTGCGGAACACGCCCAGCAGCTTTTGCGGCCCTGACCCGATGCGGCGGATGATGTGGCCGATATAGGCGTGGGTCTCAGCCTCAGGCGTGGGGTCAAGCCGGCACAGGATGCGGTCACCCTCGCCCGCGGTTTCGCCCTTTTTGCCGGGCAGAATGTGGATGCGCGGGGCGGGGGCGTCGCCTTCCCAATGCTCAGGGACCGCGAACAGATCACCGTCCGCATCAGGCGCAAGGGCTGTCAGCACCGCCACCGGGGGCAGCGCGCCACGGGTCAGATGCACCTTGCCGCGGCGCTCAATCAAACCATCGGCCTGAAGGTCGCGCAGCAGGCGCTTCAGCTCTATGCGGTCGGCGCCCTTCACCTTGAACGCCTTGGCGATGTCGCGCTTGGAAGCTGCGTCCGGATGCTGGCGCACCCAGGCGAGAATGTCATCCCGAGACGGGAGAGATGGGGGGCTGTCGGTCATATTTTTGCCCATAGCACGGACCGCGCACGATGGCGAGCGTCCGTGATGCTGCACCGCGGCGGGGGCGGGCGGCGACTGCCGCCCGC
>JBLGAC010000059.1:0-25489 GCA_047610385.1 Paracoccaceae bacterium
TTCTCCTCGTCCGTCCAAAGCCGCTTCGTCCGACGCGTCATCAACCGCTCCATAGTGTCCGCTATCCAAAGCGGACACTATCTGACCCACGCTACGCGCGGCAGGGCGGTGGGGCCGGACGCTTACTAAAGATGTAGCTGCCGTCAAGATTGATCGTCAGGTCGCCCTCAGTGCGTTCAGCTGTCTGTCCAGCAACATAGGTGGTAGAGCCCACCGTGAACGTAGCGACAGTAGTGAACAGGTTGCCCGTCAACGCCGTATCCTCAAGCGTCGTGACCGTGGGATCGACAAACTCAATGTGCTCAATATTTGTGAAAATCACCTCCGCACCAATAACACGAGCTCCAAGCGCATCCAATTGATAGATCGTACCGTTCTCCGCATTGAGAACGTCTCTTACAATCTCGTAAGGGCCAAAGTCTTTCAGAACAAGAACGTCAAAATCATCGCCAACTAGATCTTCGCCGCCACTAACCGTGTCACCAACACCACCGTAGATAACGTCAGATCCGCGGCCCGACGACAAGTTATCTGCACCAGCCCCACCGTCAAGAACATCAGCACCATCACCTGTTACGATGTTGTCATTACCACTGCCGCCAGTGATATGAAATTCTTCAACACCAGAAATAGTCGCTGTCCCAACTGTGCCCCCGTAGCTTTCGGCGCCGGTAATAGCTGTGTTGACAGCCGCTGTAGACGTGGAGAAGTCTGAGATAAGCCGGTCATGACCTCCCCCAGCAGTAATGACATCAGCACCAGCACCAACGTTAATTATTATGTCGTTGCCATCGCCCGAAGTGATAGTATCGATGCCATCACCAGTAATGATGATGTCGTGGCCAAGACCAGTAGTGACTGTGTTCGCAGCGCTGCCTGCATCGATATAGTTGTTTCCACCCATTGCAGTAATCGTGTCGATGCCGCTGCCACCAATAATATAATTGTTGCCTGCCCCAGCTGTGATCGTATTGGCTCCCACAGAGCCAGCTTCAATGTAGTTGTCCCCACTACCTACGGTTATCGTATCGATGCCAGTGCCAGCAATAATAACACTATTGCCATATCCAGCTGCGATCGTGTTGGCGCCAACGCTGCCAGCATCTATGCAGTTGTCTCCGTTGCCAGTGGTGATCGTATCAATACCATCACCCGCTATGATACGGTTATTTCCAAATCCTGTTGGGCCAACAGTGATAGTGTTGGCACCGGCAGTGCCAACACCCGCATCAATGTAGTTGCTCCCACTAACTACGGTTATCGTATCGATGCCACTACCGGCAATGATGACATTGTCGCCAGCAAAAGTTGGACCAATCGTGATCACGTTGGCACCGTCCCCTGCCTCGATCCAATTGTCGCCACCACCAGCGGTGATTTTATCGATACCGTCGCTTCCAATAATGGTATTATTTCCCGACCCAATCGCGATCGTATTAGCACCGATAGTGCCCACACCCGCATCAATATAATTGTCACCATTACCGGCAGTGATCGTATCAACACCTGAGCCAGTTAGAACGGTATTAGTACCGTTTCCGACCACAATCGTATTCGCACCTTCTCCGGCATCAATATAATTATTGCCGTGAGCGGTGGTGAATGTAAGAATATCAGCGCCAGATCCGGTCAAAATCGTATAATGTTCAAAGCTGGTGATTCCAACCGTGCCCAAATCACCAACAATCGATGCAGTGCTGGCCGTGACTACAGCCGCTGTTGAGCCATAATCAACCACCAGTCGGTCATCACCCAACCCGCCATCAACTATATCTATACCACCTGTGACGGTGATGACGTTGTCACCATCATTACCAGTGATGATGTCGCCAATGCTGGAGTCTGTGATGTTTATTTGAGCATCGCCCAAGACGGTCAAGCCTGAAACGCCATCCGCAACAAACAATTCTATACCCAGTGACGACGAGGTTCCAGAAATAGTAATGCCATTTTTTATAATGGATACGATTTCAGGGCCATAATTTGGCCCAAGAGTGATTAAATCACCAAAAATTGCAGCATCTATCGCCGCTTTAATGGTAGGATAGGTTCCCGGCACTGGATTTAGATAGTCATAGTTTACTGAAACTACTAGATTTGTCATTGGGAACTCCAGGTACCGTATTGTTAAGCAGGAACTAGCACGCCACTTTTTTACATTGCACTTAAGATTTGTTTGTTAACTAGTTTTGAAGCCTCAGAAAAAGGAGGCTTAACGAAAGATTGAATATACATCACTTATATAGTAATATAACTATACTCGATCCTTATAGTATGACTTTCACATCAAATGCAAGCATTCGATTATGCGGTTATTCCAGGGTGTAAAATCTTACACAATTGCAACCTAAAGGGTGGAAACCCATCTGAAGCAAAAACTCATAAATCAAGCAATTTCAATATCTTATAGACTAGTCGGCCATGTCGCACGGATGAATACCCCATCACGACTCAACGCAAGCTCTTTGGACTTGAGGAGCAGCTCGTGCATCGGAATGCGTGCGGCGACCCGCGCAAAACCCACGAGCGGACCCTTTGATTTGGAGACCCACAGGAGCCACCCCGCCGCAGGGCTGGGCTATGGGCGCAGCGCCAAAGACGGCCACCCGCACTTCGGCCAGGTCGCGGTGATCAAGATCCTGATCGAACTGACGCGGCACAATCTGTCCAGTGCGCGGGCCAAGGTCTTGCTGCGCAACCGGTTGTCTTGGATGCGCTTTGCGGGCGTTGGCGCGCCAATGCCGGACAGGAACACGCTGCGCAGGGTGATGGACCTGTTCGACGGCCAACTGCGTCCGTGTTGCGCCACCGATGTCAGGCCAGATCATGGCCCTGCGCCTCGTCCCAGCGCGACAGGCAGCGCGACACGGGTTCAGAGAAAACCGCGATCAGGGTGGGTAAAACTGCGCGAAAGATGTGACCAAACCAAACCACCAAGGCGGCGTGGAAGGGCACAAACGCCCGATGGACGCGACCGGTCGGCGGGAAAATCAGATATCGGCCCACAGGGACGTCGTGCGGATATCGGGATGCCGGGCACCGTGACCCGACAAGCGAACACCCTCGTCAGATGTCTGGGCCAACGCGGCCATGTCCGCAATACCCGGCACGGCAGAGCATGTCTTGGCGCAGCATCAAGCACAGGCATGACCTGTTCATCCCGGCACCCGGCAGTGGTTGCATGGAAAACCATGGAAGGGGGGCGGATCTTGCGGCGCAGGCAGTCATGCTTTTGCACCAAGGTCTGACCAAGGCCGATGGGTGCCGCATCAAATCAAAGCATAGGGCACACATGCGCCAGCGAGCGTTTATTCAGCGGGTCGTGGGTTCAACCCAAGGCCCCATCCCCCCCTTGATCAATGGCGCAGGCCCAATGCGCGGACCAGCCAGTTCTGCCAGCGCCGCGTCTTTGATCGGGCCGGGCGGCACAGCTGCTCAGTCCAGAAACTGCACCGGCTTGTCCCAGTGCAGCAGCACGACGCAGCCCGGATCGCTCCAGACCCTGTGTTCCGATCCCGGCGGGTTCATCACCATGTCACCCGCGGCGTAGGTGCCAAAATCGTCGCTCTGCTCGCCCTCCAACACCAGGATCGTCTCAAGCCCCGGATGACGGTGCCGCGGGGCTGCGGCACCGGGGGCGTAGCGCAGCAGCGCCACCTGCGGGTCAGCGCGCGACAGCCAGTGCACCTCTATGCCGTTGCGGAAATGCGTGAAAGGCAGGTCGCGCCAGCCGCCCCGCAGCATCGATCGGAAGATGGCGGGATCAGGCATTGAGCGCCTCCAGAATGGTGCATGTGGGCGCGGTCCAGCCAACAATGCCGCCTTGGGCGCGGATCATGGCGATGGCAGCGTCGCGGAAATCGGGGAAATAGCTTTCGGTGGCGTCGCTCGCCAACAGGCAGTCAAAGCCGCGGTCATTCGCCTCTCGCATCGTGGACTGGACACAGACCTCAGTGGTGACGCCTGCAAAGATCAACTGGCGCAGGCCTTTGGCCGCCAGAACATCGCTGAGCGGCGTCGCGTAAAAGGCGCCCTTGCCGGGCTTGTCGATCACGACCTCACCGGGTGCGGGGGCCAAGGCAGGGATAATCTCAGCCCCCGCCTCGCCCGCGATCAGGATGCGGCCCATGGGGCCGGGATCGCCAATGCGCAGCACAGGCGTGCCGCGGTTGCGTTTGGATGGCGGCAGGTCCGACAGATCGGGCAAGTGGCATTCGCGGGTGTGGATGACCGGCAGGCCAGCGGCGCGAAACCCCGCGATCAATGCCGCAACCGTGGGCACGATCGCCTGTAGCAGCGCCACATCATTGCCCAGACTGGCACCAAAGCCGCCCGGTTCGATGAAATCGCGCTGCATGTCGATGACCACCAGCCCCAGCGTGGCGCGGTCGCACGGAAATATGAATGGCGCGGCGTCGATCTGCATCACGAATGCCCCGCCATATGTGCGCCAATTTCGGCAACATCGGCACCTTTGGCTGCGGCTTCAAAGGTGATCCGGCCTTCGGACATCACCGCGATGCGGTCCGACAGTTCAAGGATTTCGTCCAGATCTTCGGAGATCAGCAGCACCGCCGCGCCCCGATTTCTGGCCGCCACCAGCCGATCACGGATCGCCGCGACGGCGGAAAAATCCAGCCCGAAGCACGGGTTCGACACGATCAGCAGATCCACTTCGCCGCTGAGTTCACGCGCCAGCACCGCGCGCTGCACATTGCCCCCCGACAGCGACGCAATCGGCGCATGGGCTGAGGCGGTCTTGATGTTGAACTGCGCGATCATCGCGCCCGCATTGGCGGCGATGGCGCGGGGGCTTTTCCAAAAGCGCCTGCGCCCGCCCGGCCCTTCATCGAACATGCGAAAGGCCAGGTTTTCAGCCACGCTCATCCGTGGGGCGCAGGCGTTGTGCAGGGGCTCTTCAGGCAGATAGCGGACCTTCATTGCCTTGGCCTCAGCCCGTGCGCCGCGATAGGGTGCGCCTTTGACGCGCAGCGCGCCGCCCGTCAGCGGGCGCTGGCCGGTCAGGATCTCCATCAGTTCCACCTGCCCGTTGCCCGACACCCCGGCGATGCCAAGGATTTCGCCGCCGCGCACCACCAGCCGGTCAATTTCGATGGTCTTGAGGCCAGAGCGGTCCCCGGCGCGCGCGCCATCCAGTTCCAGCACCGCAGTGCCAACCGCAGCAGCGCGCCCAGTGTCCAACGGTTTGGGATCGGTGCCCATCATCATGCGCGCCATCTGGTCAGTGGTCAGCTCTTCGACCCGCCCGCCGCCCGCGTGCAGGCCGCGGCGCAGGATGGTGACGTCATCGGCAAATTGGGTCACTTCGCGGAATTTGTGGGTGATCATCAGGACCGAGATTTGCCCCGCCTGCGCCATCGCCCGCACATGGCCCAGCACCTCGCCGGCCTCAGCCGGGGTCAGGACTGAGGTCGGTTCATCCAAAATCACGAACCGATGGCCAAGATAAAGCTGCTTGAGGATCTCTAGCTTCTGCTTTTCCCCAGCCGCAAGCTGCGCGACCGGGCGGTCCAGCGGCACCTTGAACGGCATCCCTTTCATGAATTGGGCCAGTGCCGCGCGCTCCGCCGTCCAGTTGATCACCTGCGGGGCGTCAGCGCGGCTGATCACCAGATTTTCGGCGCCAGTCAGCGACGGGACCAGCGTGAAATGCTGATACACCATCCCCAGACCATGGGCCTGCGCGACGCGTGGATCGGTCATCCGCACCTCACGCCCGGCCACCACCACCTCTCCCGCCGTGGCGTGGTAGAACCCCATGATGCATTTCACCAAGGTGGATTTCCCGGCGCCGTTTTCGCCCAGCAGCGCGTGCACCGCGCCGGGGCGGATGGTGATCGACACGTCAGCCAGCGCGGTGAAATCGCCGAACTGCATGGTCATGCCGATCGCTTCGACCGCAATGGCACCGTTGGGGTGGACGGGGTGCATCATGCCAGGGCTGCGATCACGGCGGCGCTGCGTGCCACCGCGCCGAACACGCCGCCTTGCATCTTCACCATCTTGATCGCCGCATCATGGTTGCCGCGGTCGGTGGCACCGCAGCAGTCTTCGACCAGCAAGCATTCAAACCCGCGGTCATTTGCTTCGCGCAGGGTGGTGTGGACGCAGACATCCGTGGTGATGCCGGTCAGCAGAAGGTTGGCGATGCCACGGGTGCGCAGCATCAGGTCCAGATCCGTGGCGCAGAAGCTGCCTTTGCCAGGCTTGTCGATGATCGGCTCACCAGCCATGGGGGCCAGTTCCTCGATGATGTTCCAGCCCGCCTCCCCGCGGATCAGGATGCGCCCGCAGGGGCCGGGGTCGCCGATGCCCGCGCCGATCTGCTGGCTGCGCCAGCGTTTGTTCGGCGGCAGGTCAGACAGGTCTGGGCGGTGCCCTTCGCGGGTGTGAAAGATGTGCCCACCCCATGCGCGCATGGCGGTCAGCAACGCCTTGATCGGTTCGATCGGCGCGCGGGTCAGCGAGATGTCATAGCCCATCGCGTCGACATACCCGCCTTTGCCGCAAAAATCGGTCTGCATGTCAATCACGATCAGCGCGGTGTTTTCCGGCCGCAGATCGCCGTTCCACGGCCACTGATAGGGGTCGGCGGCGATCATTCCCCAGCCCCCCCACCTGCGCCGAACACGCGGGTGGGCGCGGGAAACCCGCACGAGGTCCCGTCGGTGATCGCCACGTCATCTTCCCACGGCAAGCGATAGGCCCCCGCGGCCAGATCGGTCATGTAGGTGTAGGGGCAGTCCTGCGCGCCGCCCTTCACCGCCGTGTAGCCGCGATGGCCAAGCTGGTAGATGTTGTTCTCCACCCCCCAGCCAAGCCGCGCTTCGCGCACCAGATCAGGGCGGACTTCGGCGGTGATGATCTCATCCACGCGGCCAGTGGTTCCGTGGGCGATGACGCTGCCGTCGAAATTGCAGATCATCCCTTCGCCCATGCTGTCGAACGTGCCGTCAGACCCGCACATGCACACGTTCGCGGTGACCATCAGGTTGCAGAACGCGTTGGATTGGTTGGTGAAACGCCAACTGTCGCGGATTGGCGCGGTGTAGCCAGCGGTGCGGATCATGATCTCCGCGCCCTTATAGGCGCATTCGCGGGCCATTTCGGGGAACTGCCCATCATGGCAGATGATCAGCGCCAGCTTGCTGCCATTTGGCCCGTCGCAGACCGGAATGCCCTGATCGCCGGGCTCCCACGGCTCCACCGGGACCCAAGGGTGCATCTTGCGGTAATACAGCTTGATGTCGCCGGTGTCGTCGATGATCAGGCCGGTGTTCCACGGCATGCCGTGGGGGTTGGCCTCCATGATTGAAAAGCAGCCCCAGATGCGGTTGTCGATGCAGGCCTGTTTGAAGGCCGCGACCTCTGGCCCGTCCATGGTGCACATGATGTCAGGGTTGATGTCCATCGACAGGCCGTGCAGCGCATATTCTGGAAACACCACCAGATCCATGCCTGCCTGATTGCGCCGCGCCTTGGCGACCATTTCCACGACCCGCGCGGTCTGCGCCGCCAGATCAGCCTTGGTCACCGTCAGCGGCAGCTTCAGCTGCACCAGCCCGATGCCAACGCCGTGTTTCGATTTGTTCAATCCGCCCAGGCCGTTCATGGCTTTCTCCTACTTGGTGATGCTCAGCTCGCCCGGCGCGCCGTCCAAAGCCTTGGTCGGCGAGGAGGTCACAATCAGCAGCCCCAGCGTCAGCACATAGGGCGCGGCGAAAAACAGATAATAGCCAGAGGTGACCCCGACCGATTGCAGCGCCGGGCCCAGCGCCCCGGCCCCGCCGAACAGCAGGGCGGCCCAAAAGCAGTTCATGGGACGCCAGCGCGCGAAAATCACCAGCGCAACAGCCATCAGGCCTTGGCCCGACGAGATCCCCTCAGTCCAGCTGCCGGGATAGTACAGCGACAGATATGCCCCCCCCACCCCGGCCAGCGCACCGCCCGCGGCGGTGGACAACAGGCGCACCCGGTCTGGATTGATGCCCATGGCGCGGGCGCTGTCGGTGCTGTCGCCAACCACGCGGATGGTCAGGCCGATGCGGGTGGCGCGGAACATCCACGCCATCGCCACCGCCAGCACGGCCCCGATCACGAACAGCACGTTGACTTGCAACGCCGCCTGCACCTGAGACACCTCAGACCACCAGCCCAGCGCAATCGCGGGCAGATCGGGCGCGACGGGCTGGATGTAAGGTTTGCCAAAAAAGAACGCGAGGCCCATGCCCAGCAGCATCATCGCAATGCCAATGGCGATGTCGTTCACGCCTTTGAACTTGCAGACCCAGCCGTGAAACAGCCCGAACAGCATCCCCGCGAACGCGGCCGCCAGCACGCCGATCCAGGCCGATCCGCTTTCATACGCGACCGCGTAGCCGGACATGGCGCCGAAGACCAACGTGCCCTCAAGCCCCAGATTGATGCGGCCTGAGCGTTCGGTCAGGCATTCGCCAAGCGACACGAACAGGAACGGCGTCGACACCCGGATCGCGCCGCCCAGAATGGCCAGCGGCACGCCCCACAGGCCCAGATCGGCCGCGGCGCTCATGCCTTTGCCGCCCAATAGGCGGGGGAGAATATGCGCATGCGGCCATACATCGTCTCGCTCAGCAGGATCGCCACGAACACCATGCCTTCCAGCACCAGCACCGCGGCGTCGGGCAGGTCCATGCGCCGTTGGATCAGGCCTGACGATGCCTCAAACCCCGCCAGCATGATCGCGACGGGAATGATCGCCAGCGGATTGTGGCGCGCCAGAAACGCCACCAGAATGCCGGTATAGCCATAGCCTGACACCAGCGACCCGTTGGCCGATCCGTGGATTGCCGCCACCTCAAAGAACCCGGCCAGCCCAGCGCAGGCGCCCCCAAGCGCCGTGAACCCGATGATCAGGCGGCCCACCGGCAGGCCCTGCACCTGGGCGGCGCGCACATTGCCGCCCGCGATGCGCGCGGCAAAGCCGATGGTGGTCCGTTCAATCAACACCCATGCAAGGATGCAAAGGATCACCCCGAACACGAGCCCCCAATGCACCGAAATGTCGAGCGGCATATCCCCCACCCGCAAGGCTGCGGGCAGCGGCGCGGTCGAAGGTTTGTTGAGGCTGGCGGCATCGCGCAGCGGCCCTTCGACCAGATGGTTCAGCAACGCGATGGCGATATAGGCCATCAAAAGCGACGCGATGGTTTCATTGACGCCGCGCTTGAACCGCAGCGCCCCAACCGCGCCGATCCACACGCCCCCGGCAATGCAGGCGGCCGCCACCATGCAGGCGAACCCGATGATGGCGGGCGCCCCCGACACCGCCAGCCCGGTGGCCGCAGCGGCAAGGCCCCCGAGCACGATCGCCCCTTCACCGCCGATCACCACCAGACCCAGTCTGGCAGGAAGCGCCACGCACAGCGCGGCCAGCAGCAAAGGCGGCACCCTGCTCAGGGTGTTTTGCCACGAAAAGGCGGAACTGAACCCCGCCTTCCAGACCAGCGCAAAGAAATCGACCGGCGATTTCCCCAACGCCAGCAAAAAGACCGAGAATGCCAGAAACCCGCACAGCAGCGCCGCGACCGGAATGATCGCCGCCTCCGCCCGCGGGGCCAGCGCCCCCAGCGCTGATGCCCTTGGGGCGGGAAAGATTGCAGCCTCAGTCATCGCGATCAGCTGGTGGCGCCGAGCACGCCCTCAACGAGGTAATCCATGCTCTCCAGCGCCACGTCGGTCTCACCAAAGGACTGGCCCTGGGCCGCGATCACATTGCCCTTGTTGTCCTTGAGTGGGCCTTTGATGGCCGCAAAACCGCCAGCGAGGATTTGCGCCTTCACCCCCTCAAACTGCGCGCGCGAGGCGTCGGAAACAGCAGGGCCAAGCGGGCTCATTTTGATGAAGCCATCAGCCAGACCGCCGCGCACGAAATTGCCGATCTGACCGCCATCCTGCATGGTTTTGACCATGCCAGTATAGACCGCGGCCCAGTTCCATTCCGCGCCGGTCAGGTATTTTCCGGGTGCCAGCGGGCTTTGATCCGCATGGTAGCCACAGACATAGGCGCCGCGGCCTGCCGCTGTCTCCATCACCACTTTGGGTCCGTCCACATGGCAGGTGATCACGTCGCAGCCTTGATCGGCGAGGGCATTGGTCGCCTCAGCCTCTTTGACCGCAAGCGACCATTCCCCGGTGAAGATCACCTGACAGGTGATGGTCGGGTCCACGGCGCGCGCGCCCAACAGGAATGAATTGATGTTCAGCAGCACCTGCGGAATGGGCTTGGCGGCGACAAACCCGATCTTTTTGGTTTTGGTCGCATGGCCCGCCGCAATGCCGTTCAGATACTGGCCCATGCCGATATAGCCGAAATACGACCCGACATTTCCGGGGTGCTGGTCCGCGTTCCACATGCCGCCCGCATGTTCGAACCGCACGTCGGGGTATTTCGGGGCCAGTTCCAAAATATGCGGGCTAAAATACCCGAACGAGGTCGGGAACAGCAGCGACGCGCCATCGAAATTGATCATCGACGCCATGGAGTTTTGCACATCCACGGTCTCGGGGACATTTTCTTCCTCAATGACCGTGATGCCCGGCATCGCCTTGACGGCGGCGGCACCTTCGGCATGGGCCTGATTGTAGCCAAAATCATCCTTGGGCCCGACATAGATGAAACCGACCGTCAGGTCCCCGGCGGCCTTGGCGCCCCCCGCGGCCCCGAGCGAGATCGCGGCACCCACCGCCGCGGTTGTGGCCAGAAAGCGGCGTCTGTTGAACGTCATGCGGTCGGTCATGGCAGGGCTCCTTGGCCAGTCTCGCGGCGCGCCGGGCGGGGCGCGAGACATCATTCGATCAGCGAACGATAGGCGGCGGGAGCGGGTCTGACTTGTGCCAAGTTTAGCCAATGCCGGTGCGTTTTTTGCACCGCTCAGCCGCGCCGCATCACACCGCGTGCGTCTGCATCGCCAGCATCAACGCTTGGGTGAATTTGGCCGACGCCACTGGCAACGACCGCCCCCGAAGCTGCCCCAGCAGCAGGTTCCCCGGCGCCACATCGCGCGGCGACAGCGGGCGCGACACCAGCCCACCCGCGCCGGCATGACCAAGCCCGATGGGGAACTGAAAGCTGATGGCGTTTTCGTGCAGCACGTAATGGCGCATGAAATCAAAGGATTCCGATTCCACAATCGGCGACAGCGCCCGATGGGTGGTCTTTTGCGCCGCGATGTCCAAAAGCACCCGGATTGCGTATTGCGCGCTGGGGGCCGTGTGCGGATGGGCCAGACAATCGCGCAGCCGCAATTGTGCGCGCCCTGCCAGCGGATGATCGGCGCGCATCACCGCGTGGATCGGTTGGGCCAGCGAGAACACCACCTCAAAATCCGCCAGATGCCGCGGTTCAAACACCAAGGCGATGTCGGATGAAAAGCTGCTCAATTCGCGCTCAGCCTCCACCCGGTCGCGCACATTGACGCCAAAGGTGACACCGGGATGGGCCGCGCGGTAGCTGGCGATCTGGGCGGGCAGGAAATACGGCAGCAGCGCTTGTGAGCACGCGATCGACACATGGCCGCGCCGTTCCCCGGACAGATCCGCGACCTGGCTTTGCAGCCGCAGCATGTCGGACCGCTGGCTGCGGATGTGCTGGATCAGCAATTCGCCCGCCGGGTTCAGGCGCACGCCGCGGGGCAGCCGTTCAAAGATCTCGGACCCGAACTCCGCCTCAAAGCGGTTCACCCGGCGGTTCAGGGCCGATGCGGTGATGTTCATGTCCTCAGCCGCTTTGCGGATTGATCCGGCGCGGACCACGGCCTCGATGAACTGGAAATCCTGAAGGTGTTTCATGGCGCACTCCGACCGGTGCATTTTTTGCACCGGTTTTGTGAATTCTTAGCATTTGTGCAGCGGTGCGCGAAAGTGGAGCCTGCCCTCAATCGCACTTTCCGTGACACCGCAGGGGGCCCGCGCCATGACCGCACCGACCAGAAGAGATTTCCTGAAAACCGGCGGGGTCGCCGTTGGCGCAGCCATGCTGCCATTCCTGAAAGCCATGCCCGCCAGCGCGGCGACCGGCGATGTGATCGTCGCGGTGATGGGCCAGACGATCAACAGCCTCGACATCCACCGCACCGGCACCAACCGGCCAAGCTATCAGGTGGCGGTGAACGTCTATGACCGGCTGGTCAGCTTTGGCACCAAAACCACGCCCGATGGTGGCCTCAGCTATGATTATGCGGTGATTGAGCCTGAGATCGCCGAAAGCTGGGAAACCGCTGCTGACGGCAAATCCATGACCTTCAAGCTGCGCGCGGGCGGCATGTTCCACGACGGATCACCGATCACCGCCCATGACGTGAAATGGTCGCTGGACCGGGCGGTGTCGCTGGGCGGCTTTCCCGGCGTGCAGATGAAGGCCGGATCCCTGGAAAGCCCCGATCAGTTTGAGGCAATCGATGACCTGACCTTCAAGATCCACCTGATCCGCCCGTCAAAGCTGACCCTGCCCGATCTGGCGGTGCCGGTGCCGGTGATCATCAATTCCACACTCGCCAAGGCCAACGCCACCGAGGCCGACCCATGGGCCACCGAATACCTGCACAAGACCCCCGCCGGGTCAGGCGCCTTCAAGGTCGCGCGCTGGAACCCCGGTGAGCAGCTGGTGTATGAGCGCAACGACACTTATACCTCCGGTCCGGTTCCGGCGATCAAGCGCGTGATTGTGCGTGAGGTTCCCAGCCCCGCCACCCGCCGCGCGTTGTTTGAACGCGGCGACGTCAACCTGTCGTTCAACATGCCCAACAAGGACGCCAAGGAATTGGCTGACAGGCCGGGCCTGACCGTGCAGACCACGCCGATTGAAAACGCGATCTATTGCCTGTGCCCCAACCTTGCGTTCGATGCGTTCAAGGACAAGCGGGTGCGCCAGGCCATCGCCTATGCCGTGCCATACAGCGAGATTTTCAACACCGCCGCCTATGGGCGCGGCACCCCGATGTGGGGCGGGCCGTCAGCGACGCCTGCGGACGCGTCATGGCCGCAGAAATTCCCGTATGACACTGATCTGGACCGCGCCCGTGATCTGCTGAAGGACGCAGGCATGGCCGGGGGCTTTGAAGTGCCGCTGTCGATATCCCTCGGCCAAGCTGATTGGATGGAGCCTGCGGCCCTGCTGATCCAGGAAAACCTTGCGAAAATCGGCATCTCGGCGCCCATCGACAAAATCCCCAGCGCAGGCTGGCGAACGGCATCCTTGGTGGAAAAGCGCCTGCCGCTGCATATGGAGACCTTTGGTGGTTGGCTGAACTATCCCTGCTATTATTTCTTCTGGGCGTATCTTGAGGGGCACCTGTTCAATTCCTCAAACTACCGCAACGAGGAAATTGAGACCCTGACCAACGAGACCCTGCACATGCAGGTCAGCGATCCCGACTACGCCCCCAAGATCAAACGCATGATTGAGATCGTCTGGGACGAGGTTCCCCGGATCGCCCTGTGGCAGCCCGCGCTGAACGTTGGCATGAACAAGGTCACGGATTTCGAATACTGGTTCCATCGCCAGCTCGACATCCGGTCCCTGAAAGGGGTTTGAGGCATGTTTGGGCGGCTCAGGACTGTTCTCATGCGGGTCGCCCAGACCGTTCCGGTGGTTGTCGGGGTGGTGCTGGTCAGCTTTCTGCTGACCCGGGCTTTGCCCGGCGATCCGGCGGTGCAATTTGCGGGCGCCGCGGCGACTGAGCAATCGCTGGCTGAAATCCGTAGCGTGCTCGGCCTCGACAAATCCTTGCCGCAGCAATTCGCAATTTATGTCAGCGATCTGGCGCAGGGTGATTTGGGGCGATCCATGTCCACGGGCCAACCGGTGCTGGATGATCTGACCCGCCGCCTGCCCGCGTCGCTGGAACTGACGCTGATCGCCCTGCTGCTGTCTTGCGCGGTGGCGATCCCGCTGGGGGTGCTGGCGGCGACGCGGCCGGGGTCGTGGGTTGACCATCTGTGCCGGGTGGCGGTGACGGCGGGCGTGTCGCTGCCAACCTTCTTCACCGGCATCCTGTTGATTTACATCTTCTATTACCTGCTGGGGATCGCGCCTGCGCCGCTGGGGCGGCTGGATTTCCTGTTTCTTGAACCTGACCGGATCACCGGGTTCTATTTGATTGACGCTGGCATCGCCGGGGAATGGGACACATGGCGCGCCGCGCTTCGCCAACTGGCGCTGCCGGCCATCACGCTGGCGCTGTTCACCATGGCGCCAATCGCGCGGATGACCCGGGCGGCGATGCTGACCGCGCTGTCATCAGATTACATCCGCACTGCGCGCGCGGCTGGGCTGACGCGGTTCAAGGTGCTGGCGGTCTATGCCTTGCGCAACGCGATGCTGCCGGTGGTGACCACGCTGGGGATGGTGTTTTCCTTCACGCTGGGGGCCAACGTGCTGGTGGAAAAAGTCTTCGCCTGGCCCGGCATTGGGTCTTACGCGGTCGAAGCCCTGGTCGCCTCGGACTACGCAGCGGTGCAGGGGTTTGTGCTGACCATGGCGCTGCTGTTCGTGGGGCTGAACCTGATCATCGACATTTCTTATTCGCTGATCGACCCGCGCATCAGTTTTGACGCGCGATGAAGGATCCCGACATGACCGACATTTCCGCGCCCGCTGAGGGGTTGTGGCCCCATGCCCGCCATGTGATGCGCGAAAACCCGGTGACGCTGCTGGCGTTCATGATGCTGGGATTTTACCTGATGTGCGCCGCGTTCGGCCCGTCCTTGGTCCCCTATGACCCACTGGCGTCTGAGGCCGCGAATGCCCTGCAACCGCCCAATGCCGCCCATTGGTTCGGGACCGACAGCCTGGGGCGCGATGTGTTCAGCCGGGTGATCGTGGCAACGCGCCTCGATCTGGGGATATCGGTGGCGGCGGTGGCGATTTCGTTTGTCATCGGGTCGGTGCTGGGTGCCGTGGCGGGGTATTGGGGCGGGTGGCTGGATGCGGTGCTGAACCGGATTTTGGACACCATCATGGCCTTCCCGCTGTTCGTGCTGGCCATGGGCATCGTGGCCGCCCTGGGCAACACCGTTGAAAACATCGTCTATGCCACCGCCATCATCAACATCCCCTTTTATGCCCGCCTTGTACGCGCAGAGGTCAACATCAGGCGTGAGGCCGGGTTCGTTCTGGCCGCCAAGCTGGCTGGGAACACCGATCTGCGGGTGCTGGCGCTGCACATCTTTCCCAACGCGCTGCCACCGATGATGGTGCAGGTGTCGCTGAACCTCGGCTGGGCGATCCTGAATGCGGCGGGGCTGTCATTCATCGGTCTGGGGGTGCGCCCCCCCGACGCCGAATGGGGGATCATGGTGGCTGAGGGCGCCAATTTCATCGTGTCCGGCGAATGGTGGCTGGCGTTCTTTCCGGGGCTTTGGCTGATGCTGGCCGTCTTTACCTTTAACCTGCTGGGGGACGGTCTGCGCGATCTGGTGGACCCGAGGAAACGCACATGACCGCCATGTTGACGATCAAGGACCTCGCCGTCGGGTTTCGCACCCGCAAAGGCCCGGTCGCGGCAGTGCGCGGTGTATCGCTGTCCCTGGCCAAGGGCGAAACACTGGGCATCGTGGGCGAATCCGGGTCTGGCAAATCGGTGACATCTTATGCCTTGATGCGCATTCTGGACGCGGGCGGCACCATCACCGCAGGCGATGTGACCTATGACGGGATCGACCTGCGCCGCGCCACCGACAAGGCCATGCAAGACATCCGCGGGCGAGAGATTTCGATGGTGTTCCAGAACCCGCGCGCGGCCCTAAACCCCATTCGCCGTGTCGGCCCACAGATCGAAGATGTGCTGCGCCGCCATGCCCGTGCCAGCCGTCAGGACGCCCGTCAAAAGGCGATCGAGGCGCTGGAGGCCGTGCAGATCAAGGACGCGAGCGCCCGCTATGACGCCTATCCGTTCGAATTGTCGGGCGGCATGTGCCAACGGGTGGTGATCGCGCTGGCGCTGGCCTGCAACCCGCGGATGCTGGTGCTGGATGAACCGACCACGGGCCTCGACATCACCACGCAAAAGGCGGTGATGGACCTGATCCGCGGCCTGTCCAAGGCGCGCGGCATGTCCACGCTGCTGATCACCCATGATCTTGGCCTGGCTGCGCAATATTGCGACCGGATCGTGGTGATGAAGGATGGCGCGCTGGTCGAAGACGGCACGCCTGAGGATCTGTTTTCCCGCGCCAAGCACCCCTACACCCGCAAACTGGTCGCCGCGACGCCGCGCAAAGGCGCAGCAGTCCGCGATCTGCTGCCCGCAGAGGCCCGCACCCCGCTGGCCACCCCGCCGCGCAGCGACAAGATTTTGCTGGAGGTGCGGGACCTGAAGAAAACCTATGCCGGAAAATCAGGGCCGGTCCACGCGGTCAAAGGCATCTCGTTTGCGATTCCCCAAGGCGCCAGCCTGGCGCTGGTCGGCGAAAGCGGCTGCGGGAAATCCACAATATCGTCGATGATCGCGCGGCTGCTGGACCCGACATCCGGCCAGATCCTGTTTGACGGGCAGGACATTGCGCCGCGCCGCGCCGCCGGGTTTGCCCACGATCCGCTGCGCGGGGACATTCAGATGGTGTTTCAGGACGCGACAGACAGCCTCAACCCCCGGTTCACGTCTGCGCAAAGCATCGCCGACCCGTTGGCGCGCATCCTTTGCATGCGCGGCGCAGCCCGCCGCGCCCGGGTCCGCGAATTGGCCGACATGGTGGGCCTGCCGCACGCATTGCTGACAAGGTTTCCACACCAATTGTCGGGCGGGCAGAAGGCGCGCGTCGGCATCGCGCGGGCCATCGCATGTGCGCCGCGCCTGCTGATCCTGGATGAACCGACCGCCGCGTTGGACGTGTCGATTCAGGCGGTGGTCCTGAACCTGCTGGCCGATCTGCAGGCGGATCTGGGGATGACGTATCTTTTCGTCTCACACGATCTGCATGTGGTGCGGCTGTTATGCGACCATGTTGTGGTGATGCAGGATGGTGCGGTGGTTGAACACGGCCCCACTGGTGCCGTCATGGATGCGCCGACCAGCCTTTACACCGCCCGGCTTTTGGCCGCGGCACCGACATTGCCAGCCTCCGCCTTTCACGACACGTCTGTTGAAGGACTTCGCGCATGACGCTTCCGCTCACGATCCCTGCGCTCCACGCGGCTTACGGTGCCGGCACGTTGCCCGCAGACGTGGTCGCGCAGGTCTACGCCCGCATTGCTGAGGTCAACGATCCCGGCATCTTCATCCACCTGCTGGATCAGGCCGAAGTGACCGCGGCGGCTGAGGCATTGGGCGATTTCGACCCGGCCAAGCCCCTGTGGGGCGTGCCCTTTGCAATCAAGGATAACATCGACGCGGGCGGCAAGCCGACCACCGCCGGCTGCCCGGCCTATGCCTACATCGCGGATCAGGACGCCTTTGTGGTTGCCCAGCTGAAAAAGGCCGGGGCGCTGTTGATCGGCAAGACCAATCTGGACCAGTTCGCCACCGGGCTGGTGGGGGTGCGGTCGCCCTATGCGCCACCCAAAAATTCGGTGGATCCGTTGATTGTGCCGGGGGGCTCTTCGTCGGGATCAGGCGTCGCGGTGGGGCATGGGATCGTCTGCTTCTCGCTCGGGACCGACACGGCGGGGTCGGGGCGCACGCCTGCCGCGCTCAACAACATCGTTGGGCTAAAGCCAACCTTGGGGGCGCTGTCGGCCCGAGGGGTGGTGCCTGCGTGCCGGACGCTCGACACTGTTTCGATCTTTGCGCTGACGGTGGCGGACGCGCATGCGGTGTTCCGCGCCGCCGCGGTTTATGACGCTGCCGACAGCTATGCCCGCCCCATCGCGGCCCCGGCCCCCAGCCCAGTTCCGCCCGGCCTGCGCATCGGCATTCCCAGCGCGGCCAGCATCAAATTCTTCGGCGATGACGTGCAGGCCGCATCCTTTGCCGATGCGGTCAAACATCTGAAGGCCACCGGCGCAGTGGTGACCGAGATCGACTTTGCCACCTTCTACGACGCGGCCGACATGCTGTATTACGGCGCCTGGGTGGCAGAGCGTTACACCGTCATTGGGGATTTGCTGAAAACCAACCCCGACGCGATCCACCCGGTCACCCGAAAAATCATCACCGCGGCTGAAAACCTGTCCGCCGCCGACGCGTTCCGCGGGATGTATCGGCTCAAGGACCTGTCCCGCAAGGCAGCGCCATTGTTGGCCAATGTTGATATGCTGTGCGTGCCGACGATCCCCACCATCTATTCGGTCAAAGATCTTGCGGATGATCCGATCACCCCGAACAACAATCTGGGGACCTACACGAATTTTGTGAACCTGATGGACATGTGCGGCATCGCCGTGCCCACCAGACCGCGCAGCGACGGGCGGCCCGGGTCGGTCACCCTGCTGGCCGCAATGGGCAAGGATGCACAGGTCGCAGCTGTCGCCATGGGCTTTGAAGGGGCCGCGGGGGGCCGCATGCTGGGGGCCACCAGCTGGCCGGTTCCGGCACCCGGCACCCCCAGCGACGCGCCCGATCCCGGCGCCATCCGCGTTGCGGTCTGCGGCGCGCATATGTCGGGCCTGCCGCTGAACTGGCAGCTGACCGATCTGGGCGCCCGCTTTGTGCGCAAGGCCAGCACCACCGACGCCTATCGGTTCTATGCCTTGGCGGGCGGCCCGCCGGACCGCCCCGGGCTGGTGCGCAGCGCGCCGGGAACCGGCGCCGAAATCGCCTTGGAGGTCTGGGAGATGCCATTGGACCGCTTTGGCACCTTCATGAAAGGCATCCCCGCGCCGCTGGGCATCGGCACCGTCGCGCTGGCCGATGGCGGCGCGGTGCACGGATTTGTTTGCGAGGCCGCAGGGCTGGACGGCGCGCGCGACATCACCGCAGCGGGCGATTGGCGCACGCATCTGGCGGTGGGCACCGCGTAAACCGGGGCTGCCTGCGCGGGGCGTTTTCAACCGCCATCGGCGCAGGCACACCCGCGGGCCACAGGCTGGACCACATCACCGCCGACATGGCGATCTGCGCCACGGAATGCATACCATAAGTCACTGTTTAAAATATACATTTCTCACACCAGCCCGTGCGTGAAAATATTTTTTTCGCTGCCCCATTGCACCCCTTGCAAAGGCCCTTGCGCCCGCCAATTTGACGTTCGCAATCAACCCTTATTCAGGAACCCCTCGGGATGCGCCTTCTTCTGACCTCCGCCCTCGTCCTCGCCGCCGCGCTTCCCGCTTTCGCGGATGAAACCAAGGGTGAGGTTCTGGCCTTCGACCGCTACGCGCGCATCATCGTCATGGCCGACAAAACCGTCTGGCAGCTGGCGGCTCAGACCCCAACCCCCAAAGGGCTGAAGGCTGGCGACGTGATCCACATCGTCTATGATGCCCTCGGCGAAGACGGGCTGGACAAGATCACCGCGATTGAGGTTCAGCCACGCTGATCCGCCGCAACGCTTGGGGGTGCATCGCCGCGCCCCCAAGCGTCATTCTCCGCGCGGATAACGCTTGTTTTGTTCAAGCACGTTCAGGTCCATGTGGTTGCGCATGTACCGCTCCGACGCCTGTTGCAGTGGCTGAAAATCCCACGGATAGAACGCGCCGTTGCGCAGCGCCTCATAGACCACAAGCCGCCTTGCCTGGCTTTGCCGGATCTCAGCGTCATAGGCGTCCAGATCCCACAGCGCGGCGACGCGGCCCGCGAAATCTGATGACACCTGCGCATGGGCCGGGTCAGCGGCAAGGTTGCGGCGCTCCGCGGGATCAGCGTCCAGATCGAACAGCAGCGGCGGGTCCAGCACGCACGCGATGTATTTCCACCGCCCTTCGCGCAGACACACCAGCGGAGCATAGGATGCCTCAGCGGCGTATTCCATGCGCACCGGGGTGTCCCGCCCGGCACCAGCAGCGATGGGCAGCAGGGATTCGCCGTCGGTCCATGGTGTAATCTCGCCCAGATCAATCCCGGCAATGTCGGCCAGCGTCGGCGTCAGGTCCATGGTGCTGACAGGTGCATCCACCCGCCCCGGCGCCAGCCCCGGCGCCGCGATCATCATCGGCACGCGGGCGGACCCTTCGAAAAAGTTCATTTTGAACCACAGCCCGCGATCGCCCAGCATGTCGCCATGATCCGATACAAAGACGATGGCGGTGTTGTCCTCCTGCCGCGTGCCGCGCAGAGCCTCCAGGATCTGCCCCACCTTGTCGTCAAGATAGGAGATGTTGGCAAAATACGCCCGGCGTGACCCGCGCACGTCGTCATCGGTGATGTCAAAGGACCGCCAGTCATTCGCGTCGAAAATGCGTTTGGAATGGGGGTCCTGATCGGCGTAAGGGATCGGCGGCAGATCGGGGGACAGGTGCGCGCAATCCTCGTACAGGTCCCAGTATTTGCGCCGCGCCACATACGGATCATGCGGGTGGGTGAAGCTGACCGTCAGCATCCACGGCCGCGCATCCAGCCGCCGCCCCAGATCATAGATCTTGCGGGTGGCGTGATACGCAACCTCATCATCGTATTCGAGCTGGTTGGAAATCTCAGCCACGCCCGCGCCGGTCACTGACCCCATGTTGTGATACCACCAGTCGATGCGTTCGCCGGGCTTGCGGTAATCTGGGGTCCAGCCGAAATCGGCAGGGTAGACATCGGTGGTCAGGCGGTCTTCGAACCCGTGCAACTGGTCGGGGCCGACAAAATGCATCTTGCCCGACAGGCAGGTGGAATATCCCGCCCGGCGCAGATGATGCGCATAAGTCGGGATGTCGGACGCAAATTCCGCCGCGTTGTCATAGACCCGCGTGCGCCGCGGCAACTGCCCGGACATAAAGCTGGCCCGCCCCGGCGCGCACAAAGGCGATGCGGTATAGGCGTTGGCGAACCGCGCGGACCGCGCCGCCAGCGCCTTCAGGTTCGGGGCATGCAGCCAATCGACCGGCCCATCGGGAAACAGCGTGCCGTTCAGCTGGTCGACCATGATGATCAGGATGTTCGGCGCGGCCATCAGATTCTGCCTAGATTGAGGGCGATGTAATCGGTCACCAGCGCTTTGATTTCGCTATGGGCGGGCATCCGGTCCTGCAGCGCAAGGCGGATGTAGAACCCGTCGATCAGGGATGCGAGGCCTTGGGCCACGCGCCGCGCGGTCGCCTCAGGCGCCAATTGGCGCAATTCGTGGACCATATTGCTGTTGAGCCGCCGGGCATAGACCCTGAGCAGGCGCGCCGCCTCCGGGGATCGCTGGGCCTCAACGTAAAACGCCAGCCATGCGGCAACGGTGTCGGGATGCAGTTGATCGTCGTCAAAACTGGCATCGACGATCGCGGCCAGCCGCTGCTTAGGGCCTTTGGCGGTCGCCATGCGCGTGCGCACCCCGTCAGCAAATTCCACGAGGATATGGCGCATCGCCGCCAGAAAGATGCGATCCTTGGTGCCGAAATAATGATGCGCCAGCGCTGGCGACACCCCCGCGCGCGATGCGATGCGGCTGACGGTGGCACCCTTGGCGCCAGAGCGCCCGACCTCGGTGATCGTCGCCCGGATCAGGGCGTCGCGGCGCAGCGGCTCCATGCCGATTTTCGGCATTTTCGCGTCCCTCCCGGATCACAAGCGTTTACATATGCCATCCTATGATTTTTAACTGTCTCATCAATCAAAAAAAATCCGCTCCCCCATCCAAGTCGGAGACCCAACAGATGAAACGTTCTTATGCCTTGATCGCCGCGCTCGCGCTCGCTGCCGGTTCCGCCAATGCGTCCTGTGACAAAGTTGTGTTCTCCGATGTTGGCTGGACCGACATCACCACCACCACCGCAACCACCAAGCACGTGCTCGAAGGCCTTGGCTACGACGTGTCCGTGAAGGTGCTGTCGGTGCCGGTGACCTTCGCCGCGATGAAAAGCGACGATGTGGACATTTTCCTTGGCAACTGGATGCCCGCGCAGGCTGGCGCGGTTGGCCCCTATGTCGAAGAAGGTGAGATCGAGCAGGTCGCCATCAACCTGACCGGCACGAAATACACCCTCGCGGTTCCGGCCTACACCTATGCCAAGGGCCTGCAGACCTATGCCGACATCGCGAAATTCCGCGATGAGCTGGACGGCAAGATCTATGGCATTGAACCGGGCAACGAAGGCAACGGATACCTTGTGTCGCTGGCCGACAACGACACCCACGGGCTGAAAGGCTTCAAGGTTGTCGAAAGCTCTGAACAGGGAATGCTGTCGCAGGTGGCCCGCGCGGTGAAGCGCGACAAGGACGTGGTGTTCCTGGGCTGGGAGCCGCACCCGATGAATTCCAACTTTGACCTGAAATATCTGACCGGCGGCGAAGATTTCTTTGGCGCCGAAGGGGTTGTCCACACCCTGACCCGCAAGGGCTACACCACTGAATGCCCGAACATGGGCAAGCTGCTGGGCAACCTCAAATTCTCCCTGCCCATGGAGAACCAGATCATGGGCGCGATCCTTGATGACGGTGCCGACCCCGCCGAGGCGACCAAAGCATGGCTGCTGGCCAACCCCGGCGTGCTGGACGGCTGGCTGGACGGCGTGACCACGCTGGATGGCAAGCCGGGTCTGCCGGCGGTCAAAGCCCATCTCGGTCTGTGATCCCTTCCGCCCCCGAGCACCGCTCGGGGGCGGTTTTGCTTAGGCGCGCATGAACAGGAGGCGGCACCTTGGATTTCGGCATCGGCAAAATCCCCGTCGGCGACTGGGCCGAAAACTTTTTCGACCTGCTTCAGACCAAAGGCGGCTGGTTCTTCGACGGCCTCTCCGACGTCATGGCCGCGCTGATCGAGGCCCTTTTGTGGGTGCTGCAATCGCCGCATCCGATGGTGATCGTCGCCATCGCGGTGGGCATCACATGGACGCTTCAGCGCAGCGTCAAAACCTGCGCACTGGTGCTGGCCGGGTTCGGGTTTGTGATCAACCAGGGCTACTGGGATCCGATGACCCAAAGCCTGACGCTGGTGCTGTCATCGTGCATCGTGTGCATGGCCGTGGGCGTGCCGATCGGCATCGCCGCGGCGCATCGGCCCAAGCTTTACGCATGGCTGAAACCTGTGCTGGATCTGATGCAGACGCTGCCGCCCTTTGTGTATCTGATCCCGGCCATCGTGTTTTTCGGCATCGGCATGGTGCCGGGCCTGATCGCCACGGTGATCTTTGTGCTGCCCGCGCCGATCCGCATGACCACGCTGGGCATCGCGTCCACCCCGCAAGCATTGCTTGAGGCCGCCGAGGCGTTCGGCGCCACCGGCACGCAAAAGCTGATAAAGGTGGAACTGCCCTACGCGCTGCCGCAGATCATGGCCGGGCTGAACCAGACCATCATGCTGTCGCTGTCGATGGTCGTGGTCGCGGCGCTGGTCGGGGCCGACGGGCTGGGGGTGCCGGTGGTCCGCGCATTGAACAGCGTGAACACCGGGCTTGGCTTTGAATCAGGCTTTATCATCGTCGTCGTGGCCATCGTGCTCGACAGGATGCTTTACATCGGGAAGGACCGCGGATGACCCACGCAGTCGTCTTTGAAAACGTCAACATCGTGTTTGGCAACAATCCCGAAAGCGCCCTGCCGCTGATGGACCAAGGCAACACCCGCGCAGAGGTGCAGGACGCCACGGGCCAAGTGCTCGGCGTCCACGATTGCTCGTTGACGGTCGCGACCGGCGAAATCCTCGTGCTGATGGGCCTGTCAGGGTCCGGCAAATCCACGCTGCTGCGTGCGGTGAACCGGCTGAACCCGGTGTGCCGCGGCCGCGTGCTGGTCAATGATGGCGGCGAAATGATCGACGTCACCGCCGCCGACAAGGCGCAGCTGCGCCTCATCCGGCTGAGCCGCGTCGCCATGGTGTTCCAGCAATTTGGCCTGCTGCCGTGGCGCAACGTGCGCGACAACGTCGCCTTGGGGCTGGAACTGGCGGGCATGGGGCGCGAAGAACGCGACGCCGAGGCGGATGAGCAGCTTGCGCTGGTGGGCCTGTCTGACTGGGCCAATCACAAGGTCAGCGAATTGTCGGGCGGCATGCAGCAGCGTGTCGGTCTGGCGCGCGCCTTTGCCACCCAGGCCCCGATTCTGTTGATGGATGAACCATTCTCCGCGCTGGATCCGCTGATCCGCGCACGCTTGCAGGACGAATTGATAGAGCTTCAGCACAACCTCAAACGCACCATTGTCTTCGTCAGCCACGATCTGGATGAGGCCTTCAAAATCGGCGACCGCATCGCGATCATGGAAGGCGGGCGCATCGTGCAATGCGGCACCCCCCAGCAGATCATCCGCAAACCGGCCAACAAATACGTGGCCGATTTCGTGGCACATATGAACCCGCTGGGCGTGCTGCGCGCCGCTGACGTGATGGCGGCGGGGGGGGCGGTGCCCGCAGGCGCCCGCCCGGTCCCCGCGACCATGCCGCTGGCCGAGGTGATCCGCGCCTTGTCCGGCGGCGCCGAGGCGCTGGCGGTCACCGACGCCGCGGGCGCCCCGTTGGGCGTGATCCGCAGCGTCGATGTGGTGTCCTCGTTGGCGAGCTGACGCCTTACGCCAAGGCGTCGCCCCAGACGTCAACCGCCCCATTGAAGGCGATCCAGTGGAAGGTCTCCGCGGCGTGGAAGGTTTCGGCGTCGTGGGTTCGGTCCTCCTCGACGCGGATGTCAAAGCCGGTTGCCGTCAGGCCACTGATCCCGGTCGCCGCCGCGTCGGTGCCGTTGAACGTCGCCAGCCCCGCCACCAGATCCGGCGCCGCGTCGAAGGCGCCTGCAAAGCCGCCCGCGGTCCAGATCTGGTTGGCCGCGATGTCGCCCACCTCGAACACGAAGCCGTCGGCGTCCATCGCGACGCCCTTGTCCACTGCGATCCAGCCCACGGTTTCCACCGCGTGGCCGCTGTTGCGCGCGGCCTCGTCTTCTTCCAACGCCATCTCGAAGCCGGTCCCGTCCACCCCCTGCATCGGGGTCTTCACGAAGACCGCGTCGTTGGCGGTCTGGGTCTGGCTCAGCACCGCGGGATCGGCGTCGAAGCGGGCGTCGAAGGCCAACGAGGTGAAACCCTTGCGCGTGGTTGCGCCGACATCCGCCAGCCCCGCCTGAATCACCGTGCCGTCCGCCAGCACCCAGGACCCGGCCTCGACCACGATCCAAGACACGTCTTCGGCCGCATGGCTGCCGTCCTGATCGCCGGTTTCCTGCACCACGAGGTCGAACCCCGTGACGCTCAGCTTCGACACCCGGGCCACAGCGGCGTCTGCGCCATGGGCGCTGATCAGCGACGCGATCACCACCGGGTTGTCGAACCGCCCGCCGAAGCTGACCGTCACCGCCTGATCGCCCGCTGAGGCCATCCCGCTCTCAGCCACGCGGGTTTTAGGGCCCGCCACGGCGAAGGGCAGGGCCACCGGTTCGGGCGCCGCATGAATCGCGCCCGCCGCCGAGAACGCCATCCAGTCGACGATCTCCTAG
>JBLGAC010000060.1:0-24182 GCA_047610385.1 Paracoccaceae bacterium
ACATAGGTCGCTTTGCCAGCGGCACCGTCCTTCATCACCGCTTTTCCGGTGATTGTGGCGTCGCCAGTCACGTCCAGCACATCGTCCTGGATCTGAAACGCGAGGCCCATTTCAGCGGCAAAGGCCCGAAGGGCTGCGCGGGCGTCCGCGCCCGCGCCGCCCAGAATCGCGCCTGCCTCAGCGGAAAACGCGATCAGCGCGCCGGTTTTCATGGCTTGCAGACGCTCAATCGCGGGCAGGTCCAAGGGGGCCGCAGCGGTTTCTGCAGCGATGTCAAGCGCCTGGCCCAGCACCATCCCCCCCGCGCCAGAGGCCCGCGCCAGCCCCAGACACAGATCGGCCCGCCGCGCCGGATTGGGGTGTGTGGCGCGATCGGCAAGGATCTCAAACGCAAGCGTCTGCAGCGCATCGCCCGCCAGCACGGCCGTTGCCTCGTCCCACCGGACGTGCACGGTGGGGCGGCCGCGGCGCATGTCATCATCATCCATGCAGGGCAGGTCGTCATGGACCAGCGAATAGGCGTGCAGGCATTCGATCGCCGCAGCGACGCGGTCCGCCCCGGCGGAGGGGGCGCCGAACAGGGCCGCGGTCTCAATCGCCAGATAGGCGCGCAGACGCTTGCCGCCCCCCAAGGCTGCATGGCGCATGGCGGCGGTCACCGGCAGGTCAGGCGCGGGCAAAAGCGCGTCCAATGCCGCCTCGATGCGCGCAGCGCAGGCGGTGATGCGGGCGGCAAAATCCGCGGCATCTACGGGGCCGAGGGTGGTTTGCGCCGCCGCATCCCGCATGGGTGCGCTGTGATCATGCGCCATGAATGTCGCCCTCCGGTGTCCCTCGTCGCCGCGCGATCTGCGCATCGCGGCGGTGTAGCATGTTCAAGCGCGCAGAAAAGGCCCTGATGCAGCGGCGATGCGGCCATCGCGCGGCGGCGCGTTCAGGCCGACCGGGGCCGCGCGTCCTGCGCTGCGCTTGGCTGGACCGGGGCGCCCGCGCGGCGCTGCGGACGCGGTGCCCGTGGCGCACGCTTGGCAAGCTTGGCGCCCCCCGCCGAAGGGAAGGACTGACCGAAGGCCTGGCCTGACCGGAGGCGCGCGCTCAGCCATGATGTGTACCGGCGGATTGGCGCGGCACCCGGCACTCGGCACCCGGCATCAGGCGCCCGGCAGCGGCGCGGTTCCGAGGGCTCCGTCGGCGCTCTTGGTGATCTGGGCAACTTTCATTTCAGCTTCGCTCAGCATCGCCTCGCAGCGGGCCTTTAGCGCCGCGCCGCGTTCATAAAGTCCGATGCTTTCGTCCAGGGACACGTCTCCGCGCTCGAGCCTGGTCACGACCTCCTCCAGCGCGGTCAGCGCCTGTTCATAGGTCAGTTTTTCCACGGGTGTGGGGGGGGGGGCGGGTTTGGTCATGCCGGGGTCTCCATCATCGTCGTCACATGGGCGCGCACACCATCAGTGAGCGCCGCCAGATCATAGCCGCCTTCGAGCATCGAGACCACGCGGCCTTGGGCGTGTTCCTGCGCCAGATCCATGATCTGCGCGGTCAGCCATGCGAAATCTTCGGTGTTCGCGTTGAGGCTGGCCAGCGGGTCGCGCGCATCCGCATCAAACCCCGCCGAGATCAGGATCAGCTCAGGCCGGTGCTTTGCGGCCGCGGGCAGGATCACGTCGCGCCATGCGGCGCGCAACTCCGCCGATCCCGAATTGTTCGGCAGTGGCGCGTTGACCACATTGCCGACGCCGGTCTCGCTTGCCGCCCCGGTGCCGGGCCAGAGCGGGAATTCATGGGACGACGCGAAGAACGCGCGCGGGTCCCGCGCCAGCACGTCCTGGGTGCCGTTGCCATGATGCACGTCGAAATCAAGCACGGCTATCCGCGACAATCCATGGCCATCCAGCGCGTGCAGCGCCGCGATTGCGATGCTGGACAGAAGGCAGAACCCCATCGGGCGCGTGCGTTCCGCGTGATGCCCCGGCGGGCGCATGGCGACAAAGGCGCGGCGCGCATGCCCGCCCAGAACCAGATCCACCGCCTGGCAACCTGCGCCTGCGGCGCGCAGCGCGGCCTGCCAGGACCCGGGCGACATGTGGGTGTCGGCGTCCAACGCGATGCTGCCAGCCGCGGGCACCGCGGCCGCGATCCGATCAAGGTAATCGTGCGGGTGGGCGCGCAGCAGTTCGGCAGCTTCGGGCAGGCGGGCGTCATGGCGCGCAAGCGCGGCAAAGGCGGGGGCAGACAGCGCGGCCTCGACTGCCTCAATGCGTGCGACCCGTTCGGGGTGGCCCTCGGGCGTCAGATGCGTGTGGGTGGTGGGATGGGTGATGAGCGCGACAGTCATGGCAAGATCCCCTCAGGCGATTTCGATGTCGAGGCCGAGGTCAAGCGTTCCTGCCGCCATGGTGATCCGCGACGAGGAAATCACATCCACCCCCGTTTCGGCCAACCCGCGCACGGTGTCCAGCGTGACGCCGCCCGAGGCTTCGAGCACCGCGCGGCCTGCGGCGATCTTCACCGCCTCGCGCAGGCGCGGCGCGTCGAAATTGTCGAGCATGATGACCGGGGCCCCTGCCGTCAGCGCCTCATGCAGTTGTTCGATGGTGTCGACCTCGACCTCTATCGCGGTCAGGTGCCCGGCATAGGCCTTGGCGGCGGCCACGGCGGCGGCCACCCCGCCTGCGACGGCGATGTGGTTGTCCTTGATCAAGATTGCATCGTCGAGGCCGAAGCGGTGGTTCGCCCCCCCACCCATCCGCACGGCGTATTTTTCTGCCGCGCGCAGGCCGGGCGTGGTCTTGCGTGTGCACGCGATGTGCGCACCGGTGCCCGCAACCGCATCGACGAAGCGGGCGGTCAGGCTGGCGATGCCCGACAGATGGCACATGAAGTTGAGCGCGACACGCTCGCCAGCCATGATTGCGCGGGCATTGCCAGACACCCGCAGCACCAGATCCCCAGGCGCGATGCGGGCCCCGTCGGCGATTAGCGGTTCCACCGACAGGCCCGCATGTTGGGCGCCGAACGCGGCACGGGCGAAATCGATGCCGCACAGCACGCCATGTTCGCGCGATGCGATGATCGCCGTTGCCTCAGCCTCTGCGGGGATGGTGGCGGCCGAGGTGATGTCGCCTGCGCGGCCGAAATCTTCGCGCAGGGCGGCGCGGATCATGTCCTCGATCAGGATCGGGGGCAGAGGGGCAGGGCGCGGGGCAGGGCGCGGAGTGGGGGCGGGGCGTGGGGCGGTCATGGCTGGCTCCGGATCAGGTCGGGCTGTCGGGGCGACCATCGCGCCGAGGGCGCAGGGATGCAAGGGGCGCGCGCGCGGCCCATCGCTGCCCCGTGCCGGGACCGCATCAGGCCCACCCACGCGCCCCTTGATGGCGCGTCAGCCGGGCGTGGCAAGGCGGGGGCGGCCGATCGCGTCGGCCCGAAAGCGCACCTCGACAACCATGTCCTGACCTTCGACAGCAGCGCTGGTCAGCGTGTCGGTGATTTCAATGGACAGGGCGGCCGGATCGGCGCCCGCGGCGACAGCCATGTCTGTGGCCGCGCGGGACAACGCCGCGTGGGCGCGGGCGCGGACAGCGTCCAACGTGTCGAAGGTTTCCGCCCCTGACGCCAGATGCAGCCGAAAGCCGCCGCCATCGGGGCGGGTGGCGACGGTCTCAGCGGATGCGCGCACCGGGCCTGCAACCGCCCCGACCGCGTTCGCCGATGCCGCATGGGGCGGGATCACGGCGCGCGCGCCGATCAGGGCCGCAGCTTCGGCACCGTGCAATGCGGCGGGCCCGCCGACGGCAATCATCGGGATCGACAGGCTTAGGGACGGGCGCATCAGCCCGCTATGCCCGTCCATGGCCGCCTGCGCAAAGGCTGACGCTGCCAGATCCGCGCCCGGCAGGCCGTCTTCGTCGGCCACCACAGCCAGCGCGGTTTCGGCCCAGCGGCGGCGCAGGCACGTCAGGACCGCTTGGGCGGCGGCCTCAGGGGTTTTCCATGCTGGGGCGCCGCGCGCATCGCGCCGCCGGGCCATAAGGGCAGCGCCCATGGCCGCGGCCTCGGTGTCCCAATTGGTCTGGAGGCCCAGCGCATGGGCCGCGTCCGTTGGCGTGAACGCGCCGCGCCGGATCAGGCCGCGGGCCGCCAGCCGGTCGGCGGCGCGCCGGTCGGGCAGGCGCGGGGCTGCATCGCCGATGGGTGTGGGGCCAAAGGCGAGGCGGGCCATCAGCGCGGCCTCTGGCCCGTCCAGCCCAGTGGGCGCGGGCCCGAGCGCCAGCAGGAACACGCCGTCATCTTCGCGCACCCGCGGGCCAGCCAACTGCGCCGCCAGCGCTGCGCGGATGCGCGCGCCATGGGCCGGGTCGGCGCCCAGCAGCGCCAGCGGCGCGGCGCGGCGCGGGCCGATGGTCAGGCGCGGGGGGCCGCCGCCATCGAGGATCACGCGGACCTCGCCGTCGCCGCCCAATGCCTCGGTGCGGATCGCGGCGGCTTCGACCATGGTGCGCCATCCACCGACCTGCGCGCCGTCAGGCGACAGGCGGGGGCGACCATTGCGCAGCACTGCCACATCGGTGGTGGTGCCACCCATGTCCGCGATCAGTGCGTCGGGTTCTCCGGCCAGAAACGCGGCACCGAGGGCAGAGGCGGCAGGCCCGCTCAGGATCGTTTCGATCGGCCGCAGGCGCGCAAGCGACGCGTCCATCAGCGCGCCGTCGCCGCGCACGATCATCAAAGGGGCGTGGATGCCCATGGCGGTCAATTGCGCGCGGGTTGCGGCGATCAGCCGGTCGATCATGCCGATCAGCCGCGCATTCAGCAGCGCGGTCAGCGCCCGCCGTGGCCCGCCGATTCGCGCCGACAATTCGTGGCTGCAGGTAACCGGCAGGCCAGTGCGCGCGCGGATCAGATCGCGCACGGCAATTTCATGGGCCGGGTTGCGGATCGAAAACGCCGCCGCCACCGCGACGCCGGACATGCCGACAAGCTGCGGCAAAGCGGCCTCGAGCGCCGCCAGATCGAGGGGCGCGGCCTCGTCTCCGCCCGCCGCGTGGCCGCCCGCGATGACGATCAAAGGGGCGCCGTGCAGCGCATCGGCGATCCCTTCGCGCGCCAAGCTGTCGGGGGAAAAGCCGATGGCGATCAACGCGGCGGGGTCGCCTTGGCCCTCAACCAGCGCGTTGGTTGCCAGCGTGGTCGACAGGCCCGCAAGCGCGATCTGTGACGGATCAGCCCCGGCGGCATCGAGCGCCGCGCGCACCGCATTCCCAACGCCAATCGACAGATCGGGGCGCGTGGTCAACGCCTTGGCTGAGGCGAGGACGCTGTCTGCGCCCGCTCCTTCCCCGGCCAGCGCCCGCGCGGCGCGTCCCTCATCCAGCAGCGCGGCGTCGGTGCACGCGCCGCCCGCATCGATGCCAAGCAGAAGACGGGGCGGGGCAGAGGGCATGGCCAGATCCGATGTTAATGACGCGGTGCGCGAGAGGTAGCCCCAGACCGCCCCCGGCGCCAGCCCCCAGCCGCGCCAGCCCCCTCACATCGCCCCCGGTTTCACCCATGGCGCCCCTGCCACCAGGCGCTGTCCCCCAGTCGCCCCCCGGCGAGGGGCGATTGCATCGGGGGGCGTGGCGCAGTAACACCTCGCAACGACTGCGGATGCTCAGCCAGGAGGCGCGCGCGGATATGAACTGGATCAGCAACTACGTCCGGCCCAAGATCAATTCGTTGTTCTCGCGGCGCGAGCTGCCGGACAACCTGTGGCGCAAATGTGATGAGTGCGGGACCATGCTGTTCCACCGCGAATTGCAAGAAGCGCTGCATGTCTGCCCCAACTGCCAGCACCACATGCTGATCACCCCGCGGGAGCGGTTTGATGCGCTGTTCGACGGCGGGCTGTTCGTTGAGATCGACGTGCCCGCGCCGATCGTTGACCCGTTGGCGTTCCGCGATGAAAAACGCTACGCCGACCGCATCCGCGACGCGCGGCGCAAGACCGGCGAACATGAAGCGATGCTGGTGGGCGAAGGTGAAATCGGCGGGCTGCGCACAGTGTGCGCCGCGCAGGATTTCAGCTTTATGGGCGGGTCCATGGGCATGGCCGTCGGCAACGCCATCGTCGCGGCGGCCGAACGCGCGGTGGCCCACAAAGCGCCGCTGGTGCTGTTCGCCGCGGCGGGCGGCGCGCGCATGCAGGAAGGCATCCTGTCGCTGATGCAGATGCCACGCACCACGGTCGCAGTGCAGATGCTGCGCGAGGCCGGGCTGCCATATGTCTGCGTGCTGACCCACCCGACCACCGGGGGCGTGACCGCGTCTTACGCCATGTTGGGCGACATTCAGATTGCTGAGCCGGGCGCGCTGATCGGCTTTGCCGGCCAACGGGTGATTGAGCAGACCATCGGTGAGAAGCTGCCCGAAGGGTTCCAGCGCGCGGAATACCTGCTGGAGCACGGAATGCTCGACCGGGTGATCCACCGCAAGCACATGAGGGACGAACTGGCGATGATGCTCAGGCTGCTGACCCGCAAGCCACCGCGCGTGATGGGCGATCTGACCGCCCCTGACGCCTCTGCCATCCCCGCGCTGACCGCGCCGGAGGATGCGGGGGATCGCGCATGACCCCGCATGAAGGCGCTGAAACTGGCGCAGCCGCTGCCGTGCAGACCGTGAGCGGCGCGCGCGAGGCGCAGATCATCCGCGGCGCCCATGGCGAGGCCGGCAGCGACAAGGTGCTGGAGCGCCTGATGTCGCTGCACCCCAAGATGATCGATCTGACGCTGGACCGGATGCACCGCCTGCTGGCGCGGCTGGGCCATCCCGAACGCGCCATGCCCCCCGTGGTGCATGTGGCGGGAACCAATGGCAAAGGATCGACCGTCGCGATGATCCGCGCCGGGCTGGAGGGGGCCGGAGACCGCTGCCATGCATACACCTCGCCCCATCTGGCACGGTTTCACGAACGCATCCGCCTGGCCGGTCGGCTGATCGACGAAGACGCGCTGACTGGTCTGCTGGATGAATGTGAGCGGGTGAACGAGGGTGCCTCGATCACGTTCTTTGAGATCACCACCTGCGCCGCTCTGCTGGCCTTTGCGCGCACCCCGGCGGACTGGACCTTGCTGGAGGTCGGGCTTGGCGGGCGGCTGGATGCGACCAATGTGGTGGATGCGCCGCGGCTGTGCGTGATCACGCCGGTGTCCATCGACCATCAGCAATATCTGGGCGAGACGATTGCAGAGATCGCCGCCGAAAAAGCCGGGATCCTGAAGCGGGGTGTTCCGTGCATCGTCGGCCCGCAGCCCGATGCCGCGCTGGCGGTGATCGAGGCGCGGGCCGCGGCCATCGGTGCTCCGCTGATCGTGTCTGGCCGCGACTGGCAATGCTGGTCTGAGGGCGGGCGCATCGTGTTTCAGGACGATGCGGGGATGCTGGACCTGCCGATGCCCGTGCTGCTGGGTGCCCACCAGATCATGAATGCCGGGGCCGCGGTTGCGGCGCTGCGGGCGCTGGGCGCAGATGATCGTGCCTGCGCGGCGGCGCTGACCGATGCACGCTGGCCAGCGCGCATGCAGCGCCTTGCCGCATCGGTGCTGCCTGATGCGCCGGTGGACGCGGAAATCTGGCTCGATGGTGGGCACAATGTGGCGGCGGGCGCGGTGCTGGCGACGCATATGGCAGCCTTGCAGGCCCGGCGCACAGCGTCGCTGCATCTGATTTGTGGGATGCTGGACACCAAAGACCCGGTGGGTTTTCTTGAGCATTTCAAAGACTTGGCACCTTATGTGCATACACTGACCATTCCCGACACCCAAGCCACCCTGCCGGCCGAAGCAACCGCAGACGCGGCGCGGCGTGCTGGGTTGGAGGCAGCCCCCGCTGCCGATTTGGCCGCGGCGCTGCGGGCGGTGGCGGCGGGGGGTGATCCCGCGCCGCGGATCCTGATTTGTGGGTCGCTGTATTTGGCCGGTGACATCTTGCGCGGGTTCGCCGCGCTCGACTGACATGGGACGCGTGCGCGGCCCGGCGCGGGCGTCCGGCGCTGCCGGCGCGCCCGCGACCGCCCCGCCCTCGCGTCCCATGCGCGGTGCACGAAATGTCGGGTGTCGCGGCGGGGTGTTTACCCCGAAGCTCTGCCGCACCAAGCGGCTTTTTCAACCTGAGGGCGATTTATTCGCTCGGGGTGAAGGGGTCGTTAACGATCTGCAAGTGTAATCGGGGCGCGCGCCTCCTTTGCATCCGGCGCGCCCCCGACCGGGACGGGGACGTTTCACCGGCGCAGGAGAACCGGCGTGCTGAAGGCCATCGAACCCAACGAAATTGCGATCATCGGCTATGGCTGCCGCCTTCCTGGCGCCGCCGATCCTGACGCCTTCTGGAAAGTGCTGGAGGATGGGCGCAGCACCGTCACCCAAGTGCAGCCCGACCGCTGGCCTGAGGCGCGGTGGCGCGGCGTCGGGGCTGGAAAATCCTATGTGTTCGCGGCAGGGCAGCTTGATGCCCCGTGGGATTTTGACCCCGGCTTCTTCGGGATTTCCCCGCGTGAGGCGGCACAGATCGATCCACAGCAGCGCCTGATGCTGCAGGTGACGTGGGAGGCGCTGGAACATGCCCGCCGCCCGCCCTCAAGCCTGCGCAAGGACCGCACGGGCGTGTTTGTCGGGGCTTCGTCATCGGACCATGCCAACCGGTTTTATCTGGACCCGGCGGCGATTGATGCGGGGTTCATGACCGGCAACACGTTGTCGCTGATCTCCAACCGTGTCTCCTATGCGCTTGATCTGCATGGGCCAAGCTGGACGGTGGACACGGCCTGCTCATCAGGCCTTTACGCGCTGCGCGCCGCGGCGGCGGAACTGGCGACGGGGCGCATCGACACGGCGTTGGTCGGGGCGGTGAACATGCTGCTGTCGCCTTGGCCGTTTGTGGGGTTCTCAGCGGCATCCATGCTGTCAAAAAAGGGTCGCTGCGCGGCGTTTGATGCAAGCGGCGATGGGTATGTGCGCTCCGAAGGGGCGGTGGTGTTTGTGCTGCGCAGCCTTGATGCTGCCATCGCGGATGGCGACACAATTCTGGGCGTGATTTCGGGCATTGGGGTGAATTCTGACGGGCGCACGGCGGGGGTGTCCATGCCGTCGGCGGATCGGCAGGCGGCACTTTTGCGTGATGTTTACGCGCGCGTCGGGATCTCTCCCGACCGGCTGGCATTTGTTGAGGCGCATGGCACCGGCACCCGCGCTGGGGACCCGCAGGAAACCGGCGCTTTGGGCGCGGTGCTGGGGCAGGCGCGCAGTGCGCCGCTGCCGATCGGGTCGGCCAAGACCAACATTGGCCATCTTGAAGCGGGGGCGGGGCTGGTTGGCCTGCTGAAGGCGCAGATGGCGCTGGAAAAGGGCGTGCTGCCGCGGTCCCTGCATTTTGACACGCCCAACCCGGACATCGATTTCGAAGGGCTTAACCTGCGGGTTGCCACCACACCGACGCTGATCCCGCCCTCGGCCAGGCCGTGGTATGCGGGCGTCAACGCGTTCGGATTTGGCGGCGCGAACGCCCACGCGGTGCTGCGCCAACCAAGCCCGGAGGAACGCTTGGGTCGGCGGCCCTGCCCGGCCCCCGCGCCCCTGATCCTGTCGGCACGGAGCGAAAACAGCCTGCGCGCGCTGGCTGCCCGCATGAAAACCCGCCTGACCGGGGCTGACGCCGCGGAAGGCGCGGCCATCGCCAATGTCTGCGCCTATGGCCGCGAACGCATGACCCACCGTCTGGTGACAGCCGCGGATGATCCCGCCGGGCAGGCCGCTGCGTTGGGTGACTGGCTGGCGGGCCGCCCCGCCGCGCTGGCTGAGGGGCGGGCCGCGGCGCAAGGCGGCAAGACGCTGTTCCTTTATTCGGGCAATGGCGCGCAATATCCCGGCATGGGCCGCGCGGCGCACAAAGGTGACGCCGCGTTCCGTGAAACGTTTGACCAAGTGTCCGCGCTGTTCGCCGATCTGGCGGCCGAAGACCTGACCGAAGCCCTGTTCGCGCCCGATCTTGAAGGTCGCTTGGGCGCCACCTCGCTTGCGCAGCCTTTGCTGTTTGCGATTCAGGTGGCGACGACCGGTTCGCTGGCCGCGCGCGGCGTGACCCCGGACGCGACCATTGGCCATTCGGTGGGCGAGGTCGCGGCTGCATGGGCCGCGGGCGCCTTTGATCTGAAAAGCGCGGTGCGGTTGATCCATGCGCGGTCCTCGGCGCAGGAAATGCTGCGGGGCATGGGGACCATGGCCGCCGCGCTTGCCGCCCCCGACGCCGTGCGCGCCGCGTTGGCTGAGGCTGGGATTGAGGGCGTGAGCATCGCGGCTGAGAATTCGGCGCGCTCGGTCACCATTTCCGGCCCCGTGGCCGCGATTGACGCGTTCGCCAAGGCCGCGCGCAAAAAGCGGATCGCGGTCAAGCGGCTGGGCCTTGATTATCCATTCCATTCCGCGGCCGCTGATGGGTTGGAAAGCGTGCTGGCCGAAAGCCTCGCGTTCCTGCGGCCCGAAGAAACCGCGATCCCGTTCCTGTCGTCCACTTTTGGGCGTGAGGCTGACGGGCAGGAACTTGGGCCGCGCTATTGGTGGGCGAACATCCGCCGCCCGGTCCTGTTCCGGCAGGGCATGGAGGCGGCGCTTGATCTGGGCTGCATCGCGGCGGTGGAGGTTGGACCCCGCCCGGTGCTGTCAGGCTATGCCCGCGACGTGGCGACAGCGCGATCGGCGCAGCTATCGGTCGTGCCAACGATGGAGGATACTGAGACCGGCGGCGACATCTCATGCGCCGCTGCCCGTGCGCTGGCCATCGGCGCGCGGGTGGTGCCAGCGCGCTTTTTCGGCCCTGATCTGCGGGTTGCCGTCGATCTGCCGCGCTATCCCTGGCGCAACCGCCCCTATCAGGCCGAACCCACGCCTGAGGCGCTGGCGAGCTTTGACGCCTCACCCACCAATCCGCTGCTGGGCTGGCGCGACCGCCCGGACGCCCGCGACTGGCACGGGTCAATGAGCGCGCAGGCCCCTGCATGGCTGTCCGATCATCGGGTCGGGGGCGCTGCGGTGCTGCCCGCCGCCGCCTTTGTGGACATGGTGCTGTCGGCGGCGCTGGCGGATCTGGGCGATCATGGCGCCCGCGCGGCGTTTGGGCCGGGCCTGCCGGGGGTGGAATTGCTTGATCTCGACATCGCGCGCCCGCTGACCTTCACGGATGATGAGGCGCAGGAAATCCGCGTGCGTCTGTCGGGCGTGCGTATGGTCATCGACATCGAAAGCCGCAGGCGTCTCAGCGCGGATCCGTTCATGCTGCATGCCCGTGCCCGCGCCCGTGCGCTGATCAGTGGCGCGCCTGCCCAGCGCCCCGCACCCGATGCTGTGGCGGCGATGGGCGGCGACGCGCTCTATGCGCTCGCGGCCCGGATGGGGCTGGAGTATGGGCCAGCATTTCGGCGCGCGCTGGATGTGCGCCGGGTCGGGGACGCGGCCTATGTGACGCTTTGCGCTGATCATGATGGGCTGGTGCCACAGGACCACGCGCTGCATCCGGCGCTGCTCGACGGTGCGTTTCACGGGCTGCTGGCGCTGATCGCTGATCGGGCACCCGATGGCCCGGCCCGCGCGTGGTTGCCTGTGCGGATCGGTGCGCTGAAATTGCATCGGCCCGGCGCAACCCCGGTCGGTGCGTGGGTGGAGCTGGAGCGCGCATCAACGCGCGGGGCACGCGCGCGCATCGCCATGGTGGACGCCAATGGCGAAACGATCGCCGCGTTGGAGGATGTGCGCTTCCGCGCCGTCTCAGTCCACCGCGCCGCGGGCGCTGAGGATCTGATCTATCGTCACGTTCTGGTCCCGCTGTCGCCCGCCGCGCCCGCCGCGCCCGCCGCTGCGTTGGCCGATCTGCGCGCCCCGGTGGACGGCGCCGATCTGGACGCCGGTGCGCTATTGCTCGACGCCGCTGCGCGCCGGGCCGCATGGCAAGCCGCGCGCGATCTTGCGGGGGAATGCGGATCCTTGGAGCCTGAGGCGCTGATTGCCGCGGGCAAGCTTGCGCCCTCAGCCCGCCCGCTTTGGTCCCGTATTGTTGAGGCGCTGGAGCATGATGGCTCCGCCGATCCGGTTGCGGGTCGCCTGCTGGACGCCGCCGCGCCCGCGCTTCCGGCATTGACTGAGGCGCTGGCCGCCGCCGCCCCGACCCGCGGGCTTGAAATCATGCAGGCGATGGCGCTGCCCCATGCACTGGGCGCGGCGTTGGCCGAAGGGTTGGGCGACGCCCCGGCCCCCACCGCCGCGGATCTGCGCGCGGCTGAACGCAGTCCGGGGGCCGATGGCAGGTGGCGCGCGCTTGGATATGCGCTGGATGCCTGCCTGGTGCGGCTGCCTGATGGTGCGCGCTTTGAGGTGCTGATTCTCGGTGCCCCACCTGCGGCGCTGTTGTTGCGCGCCATGACGCGGGCGGCGCGGGTGATGGTCTCAGACCCCGATCCGCGGCGCGCGCGGGCGCTGGCTGGCGATGCGGCTGCCGCGATCCCGGGCGTGCGCAATGTTGCCTTTGCCGATCTTCCGGGTGGTGCTTTTGATCTGATCCTGTCGGCAGATGCGCTGCACCGCGTGGGCGAAAATGCGCTGCCGCGTCTGCGTGCGCTGCTGCGCGCTGGCGGCGCGTTGGCCGCGGCTGAGGGGGGGGGCGGCTTGCTTGATGATCTGACCGAGGGCCGCATCGCCGGTTGGTGGCGCGACACGGTGGCCCCTGATTTCGCCATCGGGCTGCGCCGGTCCGGTGCCGCATGGGCCAGCGCATTGGGCGATGCCGGGTTCAAGGGCGCGGCGGATGGCGCGCTGACCGGGGGCGAAAGCGCGCTGATCCTGGCCGCCGCGCCGGACCGCGCGGCGCGCACGGTGCCTGAGGCCGAAGCGCAGAATGCCACGATCCACGTGATCCATGGGCCGGGCGAAGACGTGCTGGCGCGCGCGCTGATAGCCGCGCTGGCCGCCAAGGGCCGCGTTGTGGTGGCCGGGGGCGCTGAAGGCGGCGCTGAGGCGGTGTATCTGACCGGCCTTTCGCCCCATGGCGACGCGCTGGCCTGCGCAATGGCGCGTGTTGATGGTGCCCGCACGGCGCTGATGGCCGCGCCGCGCCGCCTGTGGCTGGTGATGCGCGGCGGCGTGGTGGCCGGATCTGCGCGCGCGCTGCGCCCCGCAGACGCCGCGCTTTGGGGCTTTGGCCGGGTCGCGGCGAATGAATGGCCTGATATGGATGTCCGCGCGCTGGATCTTGATGCCGCGATCCCCGATGCCGATCTAGCCACCCGCCTCGCCGCCGCGATCGTCACGCCGGGCGAGGACCGTGAGCTGGTCCTGACCCAAACTGGTGTCGCCGCCGTGCGTGCTGAGCGTGTGTCGGGCCTGACCGCCCGCGCCGCCGCCACCGATCTGGCCGCGTGCGGCGAGGATGTGACCATGCGGTTGGAGCAGACGCGCCCCGGCGCCATCGACAGCCTGACTTGGGTTCCCGTCGCCCGCCGCGCGCCCCAAGGCAATGAGGTGGAGATTGAGGTCGCGGCGGCGGGCCTCAATTTCCGCGATGTGATGTGGGCGCAGGGCCTGCTGCCTGAGGAGGCGCTGGAGGATGGCTTTGCCGGGCCGACCCTTGGCATGGAATGTGCGGGCCGGGTGCTGCGCGCCGGACCCGCTGCCGCCTATGCGCCCGGCGACGCGGTGATCGCCTTTGCGCCTGCGTGTTTCGCGGGCCATGTGACGGTGAACGACCGCGCCGTCGCCCCCTTGCCGCAAGGTCTGGGGATGGCAGGGGGGGCCGCCACGCCCGTCGCCTTTCTGACCGCCTGGCACGGATTGATCGAACTGGCGCGGTTGCGCGCCGGCGAAACCGTGCTGATCCATGGCGGTGCAGGGGGCGTCGGGCTTGCCGCCATGCAGGTTGCCGCCAGCGTCGGCGCGCGTGTGATCGCTACCGCGGGATCGCCCGCGCGGCGCGAACTGCTGCGCAATCTGGGCGCTGAGCACGCCTTTGACAGCCGCAGCCTGACCTTTGCCGATCAGGTGATGGACGCGGCAGGCGGCGTGGGCGTGGACGTGGTGCTGAATTCGCTTTCGGGCGAGGCGATGGAGCGGTCGATCGACTGCCTGCGCCCGTTTGGCCGGTTTGTGGAGCTTGGGAAACGTGATTTCTTTGGCGGGACAGAGATCGGCCTGCGCCCCTTTCGCCGCAACCTGAGCTATTTTGGCATGGACGCCGACCAGCTGTTGACCGCCCGGCCCGATCTGGCCGCGGCCGCCTTCAAGGCGATCGGCGACGGGTTCGCGCGCGGTGATCTGATTGCGCCGCCGCACACCGTCTTTGCACCCGAAGACGCGGCGGAGGCGTTCCGGCTCATGCAGCGGTCGGGCCATATGGGCAAGATCCTGATCCGCCCGCCCGCCGCGCCCGCCGCTGTGGTGCCTGCGATGCGGGTGCCGACTGACGGCGCGGTGCTGGTGATCGGCGGGCTTGGCGGCTTTGGCGCCGCAACCGCGCTCCGGCTGGCGGAACGCGGCGTGCCGGAGCTGTGGTTAACCTCCCGCTCTGGCCAGGCCGGGCCAGATGCAGGCGCCGCGATCGCGAAGATCAAGGCGCTTGGCACCCGCGTGCATCTGCGCGCGGTCGATGTGGCGGATGATGCGGCGATGACGGCGCTGATCGCTGAGATCAATGCTGGGCCCTTTAAGCTGCGCGGTGCGGTGCATGCGGCCATGGTGCTCAATGACGGGTTGATCGCCGGGCTGACGGCCGCGCGGATCGAAGCTGTGATGCGGCCGAAAATCGCGGGCGCCGCGGTGCTGGATCGGCTGACGCGGGGGGCAGATCTGGCGATGTTCGTGGTGTTTTCCTCAGCCACAGGGATGGTGGGCAATCCGGGGCAGGGTGCCTATGTCGCCGCGAATTGCTGGATGGAGGCGATGGTTGCTGAGCGTCGGCGCGCCGGTCTGCCGGGTCTTGCGATGGCTTGGGGGGCAATCTCTGACGCCGGGTTTTTGGCGCGCGACGCGGCGGCGCGCAAGCTGCTGTCGGACCGGCTGGGCGGCGCCTCAATCACCGCGCGCGATGCGCTGGACTGCATGGAGGCGGCAATGGCCGCACCCGATGGCACCGCATCTGCGGTGATCTGCGGGCGGATCGACTGGGCCGCCGCGGGGCGCGAACTGGCGCTGACCGCCACGCCGGTGTTCGCGCGCATCGACATGCCTGAGACTGCGGCGCGCAGCGGCGGCGCCGCCGAATTGCGCGCCGAATTGGCCGGGTTGCCTGCGCCCGAAGCGGTGACCCGCATCACCGCGCTTCTGGCCGCTGAGGCAAGCCGGATCCTGCGGCTTGCCGTCGAAGAAGTGGACCCCGGCCAGCCACTTACTGATATGGGGTTCGACAGCCTGATGGCGGTCGATCTGCGCATGGCGGCTGAGGAAGCGCTGGGCGTCGACATCCCGCTGATGTCCATCGCCGGGGGCGCGACGCTGCATGACGTTGCCGCACGGGCCGCCATGCGGATCGCCGCGCCCGCGCAGCCGCCTGGGGATACGCTGGGGGATGCGGCCAACATGTCCGCCGCGGACCGCAACCTCGCGTCCAGCCACGGTGCGGGAGAGGCTGAAATGGCCATGATCGGCGCCGCCGCCCGGCGGGCGGAGCTTGAAGGCCGCGCGCTGGGTTGACCCCCGGTGCCGCGCCGATTGAACAAAGGAATTGCGCCTATGACCATTGCCACGCCCGCCCCCGGGGGCAGGTTCGCCGCCGCGCGCACCGATGCGCTGATCGAGGGGCTGCGCGCCGGTGCCCGCGCCCGCCCGGGCAGTGCCGCACCGGCCCGCGCGCCTGCGTCTGCTTTTGATTTCAGCGCCCTTCCGGTCCACCGCGCCATGCGTGTCCAGCGCGAGGCTGCCAAGGCGCTGTCGATCGACATGCCGTTTTTTCGCACGCAGGCCAGTCATGCCGGTCCGGAATGTGAAATCGGTGGGCGCAGCATGTTGAATTTCTGCTCCTATGATTACCTGGGTTTCAACGCGCGCGACGAAGTCCGTGATGCCGCGAAACACGCCATCGACCGCTACGGGATCTCAGTGTCGGCGTCGCGCGTTGTGTCCGGTGAGCGCGACCTGCACGCCGCGCTCGAAGCGCGCATCGCCGGGTTTCTCGGGACTGAGGCGTCGGCGGTCTTCGTCTCCGGCCATGCCACGAACATGAGCGTGATCGGCACTTTGATGGGCCCCCGCGATCTGGTGCTGATGGACGCACTGATCCACAATTCAGTGGCTGAGGGCGCGCGCCTGTCCGGTGCCACGCGCATGAGCTTTGCGCACAATGACTGGGCCTGGGTCGATGATCTTCTGACCCGGCGCCGCGACGATTTTGACCGGGTGTTGATCGTGGTCGAAGGACTTTATTCGATGGATGGCGATCTGCCGGACCTGCGCGGTTTCGTCGACGTCAAGCGCCGCCATGATGCTTGGATGATGGTTGATGAGGCCCATTCCCTTGGCGTGGTCGGCGCCACCGGCCGCGGCATTGCTGAGGCGAGTGGCGTCGCGGCGGCTGAGGTTGAAATCTGGATGGGCACGCTGTCAAAAACGCTGGCCAGCACCGGGGGCTACATCGCCGGATCGACCGCGCTGGTGGAGATTATGAAGGGCGCCGCGCCGGGCTTCGTGTTCTCGGTCGGGCTTGCGGCGCCGCTGGCCGCTGCTGCCGACAAGGCGCTGGAACTGCTGGAGGCGGAGCCTGGGCGCGTGCGGCGCCTGCAGGCCAATGGCGCGCGGCTTTTGGCAGGGATCAAGGCCGCGGGGCTCAACACCGGGCTGGGCGCCGGGTTCGCGGTATTGCCGGTGATTGTTGGCGACAGCATCGGGGCGGCCATGCTGTCGGATGAATGCTTCCGCCGGGGGCTTTACGCCCTGCCGATCACCTTTCCCGCGGTCCCTGAGCGTGAGGCGCGGTTGCGGTTCTTTTTGTCGTCGGAGCATACGGACGCGCAGATTGATCGTGCCGCCCAGCTGTGCGCTGAGGCGGCGCAGGCCAGCCGCGCCCGCCGTGCCGCGCTGGCCTGACCTCTTGCATCACGCGGGCCTCGGGGGCATGAGGGACGCGTTCCTTTCAGACCCCGGAGAGCCGCGCCATGATCCTCTATCCCGCCATCGACCTGAAAGACGGCCAATGCGTGCGCCTCTTGCGCGGCGAGATGGAGGCGGCGACGGTCTTCAACGACGACCCCGCAGCCCAAGCCGCGGCGTTTGAGGCTGCGGGCTGCGCCTGGATCCATCTGGTGGACCTCAACGGTGCCTTTGCTGGCAAGCCGGTGAACGCCAGCGCGGTTGAGGCGATCCTGGACCGCATCAAGGTCCCCGCCCAGCTTGGCGGCGGCATCCGCGACATGGCAACCATCGAGGCTTGGATCACGCGCGGGCTGGCGCGGGTGATCCTGGGCACGGTGGCGGTGCGCGATCCTGCCTTGGTGAAGGCTGCCGCCAAGGCGTTCCCCGGCCAAGTTGCGGTTGGCATTGACGCGCGCGACGGCATGGCTGCGGTCGAAGGCTGGGCGGAAACCACGGACATCTCCGCGCTCGATCTCGCGCGCAGGTTTGAGGACGCAGGCGTCGCGGCGATCATCTACACTGACATCGCCCGTGACGGTGCCATGCAAGGCCCGAATATTGAGGCGACAGCAGCCCTGGCCAACGCCGTGTCGATCCCGGTGGTCGCGTCGGGGGGCGTGTCGTCGATGGATGATCTGCGGGCGCTCAAGGCCTGTGGCGCGCCGCTGGACGGGGCAATTTCGGGGCGTGCGATCTATGATGGCACCCTTGATGTGGCCGAGGCAGCGCGCTTTCTCGCGGCTTGATCTGGGGGCCGTGCGGCCGGTCGCCATCCCCTCAGTCCGCCTTGTCCGCCAATAGACGCGCGCGATCAGCCACCCGCGCGGCGCGCCCGCCCGCGCCGCCTTTCCACCTCGCCTGCGCCGCGGTACCAAATCGTAGCTCAGAAGTACCGCGAAGGACCCAGCCGATGACGCTCAAGACCCGGATCATCCCCTGCCTGGACGTCAAGGACGGCCGCGTGGTCAAGGGGGTCAATTTCGTTGGCCTGCGCGATGCGGGCGACCCCGTGGAGGCCGCGCGTGCCTATGACGCCGCCGGGGCGGATGAGCTGTGCTTTCTCGACATCACCGCAAGCCATGAGCGACGTGGCACCCTGCTCGACGTCGTGCGCCGCACGGCGGAGCATTGCTTCATGCCGCTCACGGTTGGCGGCGGCGTGCGCACCCCTGAAGACGTGCGCGCGCTTTTGTTGGCGGGTGCCGACAAGGTCAGCTTCAACACCGCCGCGGTGAACGACCCCGAAGTGATCGCTGCTGCGTCCCGCAAATTCGGCGCGCAATGCATCGTTGTGGCCATCGACGCCAAGACCGTCAGCCCCGGCAAGTGGGAGATTTTCACCCATGGCGGGCGCACCGCCACCGGCATTGACGCCGTGGAATTCGCAAAACTGATGGAGGAAAAGGGCGCGGGTGAGATTTTGCTGACCTCCATGGACCGCGACGGCACCAAATCGGGCTACAACCTGCCGCTCACCCGCGCGGTGGCCGATGCGGTGGGCATCCCGGTGATCGCCTCGGGCGGGGTTGGCGATCTTAACCACCTGGTCGAAGGCGTGACGGTGGGGCACGCCTCAGCGGTGCTGGCGGCCTCGATCTTCCATTTCGGCGAACACACGATCGGCGAGGCCAAGCGGCACATGCACAATGCTGGTGTGGAGGTGCGCCTGTGACCGAGCGCCCTGAGCCCCCCGTCGCAACCCCTGATGATCTGGCAGTGCTCGCGCGCCTTGAGGCCGTGATCCGGTCGCGCCGGGGCGCTGATCCCGAAAGCTCGCACACCGCGCGGATGCTGGCGCGCGGTGTGCGCAAATGCGCCCAGAAATTCGGCGAGGAGGCGGTGGAAACCGTCATTGCCGCCGTCGATGAAAGCCGCGCCGATCTGGCCTCTGAGGCCGCAGACACCCTTTATCACCTGATGATCGTGCTGGCATCGCGAGAGGTTGGCCTGTCCGACGTGATGGCCCAATTGGCCAAGCGTGAGGGCAAGTCCGGCACCGCAGAAAAGGCCGCACGCACAGTCGCGGGCGCCCGCTCAGACACCGGTGATGAGGGCTGATCGACGAAGTTCGCGCGACGTGCGGATCGTCGTTGCGCCCCCCGCAACGCTGCGCTATACGGCGCTGCGATGCACCCGTAGCTCAGCTGGATAGAGCGCTGCCCTCCGAAGGCAGAGGCCACTGGTTCGAATCCAGTCGGGTGCACCAATTCTCTCAATGACTTAAGCGGATGCTGCGGCGCGATGCGTCGGGGCGTGTCCGCTGTTTGTCCGCAGAATGGGTCTTTGGGGGCTTGGTGCTGCGGTCTTTCCCGCCATGCTAAACCGACCAAAACGAAAATCGCCGCCCCCGCGGGAACGGGGAACGGCGATGAGATCGGCGGGACGTATAAAAGCCACCAAGGGAAAACCTACCGGAAGACCGACGATCCGACAAGCAGGTTCAACTGGGGCCGAATTGCGGATTTGTCGGTTCGGATGCGTTTGGAAAAATCCCCTACCTCTCGCCTTTCATGGGCGCTCGCGTCGCTGCTTTCGCTTGAAGGCGAGGACCGCGAGGCGCTTGTCGACATGCTCAAGCACTCTCGGGCCTTCTCCGCAGTTGCATCCGGCAAGGAGGCAGCGGAATGAATATCAACACGATTGATCCCCGCGGGCTTTCGGCGCTTGCCGCTGAGTTCGACGCTGATCCGTTTGGCGCATTCCCTGATGACGAGCCAAAAAATGGGCGCCGGGGGCAGGGGCGGAGCTTAGGTCGTGCTTCGTCGCCACGAGCTTCGGAGTTGGCCGACGGCGTGTTGAAGTTGCATGAGATCAAGCCCCGCACGTCGAGACGATACCTGGTCAAAGGCTGGATCGACCGGGGGGCGTTGTCCGTCGTCTACGGTGAAAGCAATGTCGGCAAAACGTTTTTCGCGCTCGACCTCGCCGCACACATCGCTGCGGGCATCGCCTGGCACGGCGCCCGAGTTGGAAAGACCGAGGCTCACGACGGCGGGCAAGTGCTCTACGTTGCCGGTGAGAGGGGCGGAGGCATTGGCAACCGTGTAGAGGCTATGCGCCTTGACCGCCCCGAATTGGTTACGCCATGCGTGGGCTTTTCGCTTCTGCCTATGTCGCTGGACCTCTGCCTTGGTGACGACGCTGCGGCGCTGAGCGAGGCGCTGGGGCATATGGCGGCAATGCCCGACCTGATCGTCATCGACACGCTGGCCCGCGCGATGGGCGGCGGAGATGAGAACAGCGGGCAGGATATGGGCGCGCTGATCCGCAACGTCGACAGGCTCCGGGCCGACACCGGCGCGCACCTCATGCTCATCCATCATAGCGGGAAGGACACGACGCGCGGCGCGCGCGGCCATAGCAGTTTGCGCGCGGCGGCGGATACCGAGATCGAATTGACCCGCTCCGGCGATGTGGTGATGGCCGACGCCAAGAAACAGCGCGACATCGCAAGCATCGGTCAATTTGCATACAGGCTGCGGTCGGTTGTCGTCGGCACGGACGAAGACGGCGACGAAGTCTCGTCGGCTGTGGTCGATCCGGCTGAGCCGGTCGTGCGCAAGCCTAAGATCAGCGGGCAGGCGAAAGTTGCGATGCAGGCGCTTGACGATGCGCTGGCGCAGCATGGTGAGAAGAAAACCGGCGAACTGTTCCCGAGCAACCGCAATTGCGTGAGCGTCGAGCGTTGGCACGAATTCTGCGACCGGCGGCAGATGAGCAGCGGCGGGAGCGATAGCGCGCAGCGCAAAGCCTTCCATACGGCCAAGACCTTACTTCAAGACAAGAGGTTCATCTGCATTCAGGATGGGTTCGTCTGGAGGGTGGCGGAATGAGCGTTACCAGCGTTACCGACCGTTACGCTTCACGCTGTGTAACGCGGTAACGGTGACCGGGACTGGTGAAGCTGATGCGCTCTCCGAGTTTTCAAACCGGGTTGATCGACTGCGGCCAGATCACCGCGACCAGCGCCGCTTTCATGAGGAAAAGTCAAAGACCGTTCATGCTTTGCACGCCATGTCAGACGAGGTTTCACAGATTGTGGATCGTGCGCCATGGGGAAGCCGAACGAGGCGAGCGAATGACTGACCGCAACAACGGATCGACAACGGAAGGGCGCGACCGGCGCGGGCGCTTCGGCACCGGCAATTCTGGCCGCCCCCGTGGCGCGCGACACAAGACGACGCAAGCCGTCCTGACGCTGATGGAGGGCGAGGGCGAAGCGCTGGGCCGCAAAGCGGTTGAACTCGCCATGGCGGGCGACCGCGTTGCCCTACGGCTCTGTCTCGACCGCATAGCGCCCGCGCCCAAGGATGCGCCAGTCAGCTTTGCTTTGCCGTCCCTGAGCGACGCAAAGGCGCTGCGCAGGCGATGGCCGCATTGGTGGAGGCTGTGGCAAGCGGCGACCTGACCCCGAGCGAAGCGGCGTCTGTAGCGGCGCTGGTGGACACTTGGCGCAAGGCCCATGAAACGGCAGAGCTGGAGACCCGCATTGCCGCCCTGGAGGCAGGCCATGGGCAGGCTTGAGGGGCGCGTGCGTCGGCTCGAAGCCAAGGCCGCGCCCTATGAGGCAATACGCATCTTGGCCACCTTCACTGAGCCGGATGGATCGGAGAGCGTGCCGCATGTGCTGTTGCCGGGTGAAGGCACGCGGCCAGCGACCGCGGCCGAGATTGCGGGCGAAGGGGCTGGCTACGTTGTGACGATGCGGGAACGAGACGACTTCAGGTTGTGAGAAAGCTTGCGGCGGTGTCGCCGGGTTGCGCCTGATTATTTCAGCTTTGGATAAGGCACTGGAATGAAAAGTTTTCCATCTGTGAGAGCTTCCACAACCGCACAAACCTGCGAGGGAAATGATGACGAAGATTGAAAAGGCAGCGCCCGATTATCTCGGGGTCGCGCTGGGTGGGTCGGCCAAGCAAGGACACAAGATCGTCCTCGCCAACGAAGACGCCCTTGCGAAGATATTCGGCACGCCTGACACAGATCAGGCTCGGTCATTTCTGCAACATTGCTTGAAGGTGCTGAAGCCCGACGAAGCCGGGGACGCTGGGGCGGCAAACGACGAAAGGCAATTTCTTCTGTCGATTGTCCGCGACATGGCCCCGCGTGATCCTGTCGAGCGCATGCTGGCGGTTCAGATGGCGGCAACCCACGTCGCCACAATCCGGTCGGCTAGATGGCTGGCGAACACTGAAAGCATCGCCCAAGTGCAGGCGCATTACACAGGGTTCAACAAGCTGGCCCGGACATTTGCGGCCCAGGTCGAAGCACTGCGAAAACATCGGACCGGCGGCAAGCAGGTGGTGACGGTCCAGCACGTCAACGTCGGGGACGGCGGGCAGGCAATCGTCGGCAACGTGCAGGCAGGGGGGAGGGGGCCAGATGAAAGATGACATGAACCCCATGAGCAAGGCCCATGCGGCCCCAAGATGCACCGCCACGTCAAAGCGGACCGGCGAGCCATGCAAAGGCCCCGCCGTCAGGGGCGCGCGCGTTTGTCGGTTTCACGGCGCAGGCGGGGGGCATGCTTCAGGACGAAATCACCCGTCATGGAGGCATGGCATGCGGGCGCAGGAATGGCTGGATGAGAGGCGCATGCTCAATGAGTTAGTGCGCGAGGCCCGCGAGATCCAACTGATACTGGCTGAACCTAAAGCCTAAAGCTGTGTCAGGCGCTGCCCGTGGGGCCGAGGGGCGCCCTCTGAGCCAGCATTGCCCAGTTCCGGTTCCCACACACGCTAAGCAATTTTCACCAATGGCATCTCAGCGGTGCCGTGATGGACTGTGAGGGCGGCTGGCTAGTAAGGGGATAGCGCACGTCTACCACTTCGGCAACGAGAGCGGCTGTCGTCGGCGTGTCTGGATCAGAGCCGGTCGGATGATGTCCGGGTCGCGGGGATCTCGCGCAACTGGTCCGAGGCCGTCCTGTCTTACGGCGATTTCTTTGCAATAGCCTGCCGGCCCACGGGACAATTGGCGCAGAGACTGCAACGAGGTCCGGCCCCACAGCGCGATCGGGCGCAACGTCCAGATCGACGTGCATAATCCCGGTGTCGCAGCCAACCCTTCATCGTGAGCGAGCCGAAAAACTTCAGCCCAAGGCGATCCGGAATTGGGGATCGGAGCATCAACTTGCGGGGTTTCTGCTGAGCTGGAGGAAAGACGGGCGCGGGTCAAATCATACCCAACCTCGGATAGGAATCCTGTTTATGGCTCCCGAGCCTAGGCGAGCCTCTGATACTCAGCTTGACCCTTGCGGGCGCGTACCACAACGCGGGGCTGGCGCTGAGTTTGACATTTGACGCAGCGGCAGACCCCAAGGGCGCGGATGCAACGCCCCCATGCAATCGCGTGGGCTGGGACGCTAGGGCTGGAACCTGCCCAAAGCCGCCTGCACGGTCTGCTTGAGCAGTTCAGCCTTGGCGCCGGCGCCGGTGATTTTCGTCGGCGTCTTGCCCTCGGCGGGGTAGCTGCGCCGCACGGGAACCTCGCACACCCGATAGCCGAGCTGGCCTGCGCGCACGGTCAGATAGAACAGCAGCTCATACCGGTCGAACACCTTGCGGAACGGCGCGACGCGCGAGTCCAGCAGATAGCGGGCCGAGTAGCCGCGAAAGCCGTTGGTGGTGTCGGTGAACCAGCGCCGTCCTGCAAGGCTGAGCAGCGGCGCATGGATCATTCGGTTGCCGATGGTCCGCTCCAGCGGCGTGTTCTCCGCCAAGCCGCCGGAGCGGTAGCGCGAGCCCTGGATGTAGTCGTAGCCGGCCTCCAGCCTGTCGATGAACAGCTGCACGGCCTCGACCCCGTCCTTGCCATTGCCGTCGATGGTCACGATGCCCTCGTAACCCTGCCGCAGGCACCACGCGTAGGCCATGCGGAGTTGGGCGCTCAGCCGGCCGGGGCCGGTCTTGACCAGAACGGCGCGCACCGAGACCTCGCGCAGGAAATCCGCATCCAGCGAGCCGTCGGTCGAGCCGCCATCGGCGATCACCACGTCGACCGGCAGCCCCGCCGCGTGGATCCGGCGCAGCTGGCCGCGGATGCGCT
>JBLGAC010000061.1:0-23016 GCA_047610385.1 Paracoccaceae bacterium
TGATGGGCTTGCTGAAACAGTTTCGCCGCGTCGCCACCCGCTACGACAAGACCGCCGAAAGCTTCCTTAGCTTCGTCCAACTTGCCGCCATCCATCGCTGGATGCGCTTTGTCCACACGGCCTAGTTCGATTCGAATTGAGGGTGCAGCCATTCTCAGTTATGAATAAAGCATGAGGGGGACTCGCCTAGGCGTTGCGCGAGCTGCGTCCTAAATGTAAAATTGTGTGGAGTTCGATATGCGTGTGCTTGTGGTCGAGGACGAGATCAGCCTGGCAGGCCAGGTTCGCGATGCGCTGGAGCGTGAGGGCCGTGTGGTCGATGTTGCCAATGATGGCGATGAGGGCAGCTTTCTGGGGTCCACCGAACCCTATGACGCGATCATTCTAGATCTGGGACTGCCCAAAAAAGACGGCCACAGCATCCTGCGCGACTGGCGCGAAGGCGGCGTGAAGTCTCCCGTGTTGATCCTGACCGCCCGCAACAGCTGGCGCGACAAGGTCGCGGCGCTGGACAGCGGTGCGGATGACTATCTGACCAAACCTTTCCAGATGGATGAATTGCTCGCGCGGCTGCGCGCGCTGATCCGTCGGTCCTCAGGGCTGGCCAACCCGATCTTCAAGCAAGGCCCGCTGGAATTCGACACGCGGTCGGGGCGGGTGATGATGGACGGGGTTTCAGTGCCACTGACGGCGCAGGAAACCAACGTGCTGGCCTATCTGATCCTGCACCGCGAAAAGGTCGTGTCGCGCACTGAGCTGTCGGAGCATGTCTACGGCTATGACACCGAGCGCGACAGCAACACCATCGAGGTGTTCATCGGACGTCTGCGCCGCAAGCTGGGGGCCAAGGTCATCGTGACCATCCGCGGGCGCGGCTACCAGTTCGACGCCACGGGGCTCTGACGAAATGCAGGGCGCGCTTTCGCTGCGGGCGCGCGCCCTACTTGGCGGTGTTGTCTGGATCGTCTTAGCCGTGGGGCTCAGCGGTCAAGTTCTGCTGTCCACCTTCGACGACATCTCCGAACGCGCCTTCATGCAGAAACTGTACACCCAGATGGAACAGATGGAGGCGCTGGTTCAGTCCGGCGCTCTGGAAAACGGTATTTCCGACGCAGCGCTGTCGGACCCGTTCTTTCGCCGGGACGGGGCCGGGCGCTATTGGCAGATCCAGCCGCCCGAAGGGCCGCCGCTGCTGTCGGCTTCGATCGGCGGGCACCCGTTCGCACCGGCAAAGCTCAGCCACGACACCTTCGCCCGATTGCAAGCGAACGCGCGGCTGACCGCCGTCGACGTGCCCTATCAGGCCTATGTTACGCGGATGCCCGACGGGCTGCAGGTGCAGGCGCTGACCGGGATCGTGCGCAGGTCTTCGGGCGATGGCACCGCCGCGCAGCCTTGGGTGCTGCATGTGGGCGAAGCGCGGGCCACCTTGTCGCGCGACCAACTGGAGTTCCGGCGATCCCTGTTCGGGGCGCTGATCGGGCTGGGCGCATCGCTGGCGCTGGCCGGGGTGGCGCAGACCGGCATGGCGCTGCGCCCGCTGGTGGCCCTGCGTTCGGCGTTCGTGCATTACCGCTCAGGCCAATCGCCGCGGATCGAGGGGGATTACCCTTCGGACATTGCGACCTTGGTCGACGATCTGAACGAATTGCTGGACCGCAACGAAGAAGTCATCCGCCGCGCCCGCCGTCAGGCCGCTGATCTGGCCCATGCGCTGAAGACCCCGGTCGCGGTGATCAGCAATGACGTGGCCGCGCCGCCGCGCAACGACGCCGAACAGGCCGCCCAACGCGCACGGATGCGCGACGCCCTGGCCCGGATCGAAAGCCTGATCGCCCGCTACACCGCGCGCGCACGCACCGCCGGGCCCGCAGCGCCCGGGGCATTGTGCACACCGCTGCCGGTGGTGGATGGGCTGGGGCGGGTCATGGCCCATGTGCACCGCGATGCGGGCTTGATCTTTGCGGTCAGCATCGCACCGGACCTGCGCGTACGCGTTGAGGAAGAAGATCTGGAAGAGCTGCTCGGCAACCTGATCGACAACGCCCATAAATGGGCTGTCGGCGTGGTCCGCGTGCGCGCGGTCGATCTGGGCGGCGTGGTTGAAATCACCGTGGAGGATGACGGCCCCGGCATCCCTGAGGGCGCGCGTGAGCGGGCGCTGGCCGCAGGCGGGCGCCTTGACGAAGCCACCCCCGGCACCGGGCTTGGCCTTGCGATCTGCTCCGATATTATTGAGGCCTATGGCGGCACGATGGCCTTGGGCGTGTCGGAGCTTGGTGGGCTGGCCGTCTCAGTGCGCCTTCCCGCCCCGACCGTCGCCAGCACCCGCCGCACCCGCCGGGGCTGAGCGATATGACCGCCCCCTCGCCAGACGGTGCGCTGGACGCGCTTCTTGACCGGTTGGAGGGGGAGGGCATGCGCCTGCGCGTCTGGTCCGTGGCGATCACGTTTTTCGGCGATGCAGTGGCCGATCGTGGTGGGGTGATCCGCCTGTCCGCAGTGCAGGACATCACCGGGCGTCTGCGGCTTGAACCGGGCGCCCTGCGCACGGCCATGTCGCGGCTGGCGCAAAGCGGCTGGCTGACCCGCGAACGCCGAGGCCGCGCCAGCTATTACGCCCTGACCGCCCAAAAACGCGCTGAGACTGAGGCCGCGTCAGCCCGCATCTACGCGGCCGCAGCCCCGGCGCGGCCCGATGCATGGACCCTGGCCTTCAACCCCGACGCCAGCGCGCAGGACGATCTGCGCGCCCTTGGCTTTGGCGCGCTGGAGGGGGGCGGATGGCTTGGCCCGGCTGGCGCGCTGGACGCCACCGCCGCCCTGCCCGGCGTGTCGGCCTTTGCGGCGCCGGGACATGCGGCGCATCTGCGGCGCGGGCTGATCGGGGCGTCATGGGGCGCGCCGGACGCAGCGGCGCGCTTTCAGACCGTGCTGCGCCTGCTTGCCCCCTTTGAGGCCGCGTTGGCCGGCGGCTTTGACGCCCGCACCCCGGCGCAATGGCGCGATGCGGCAGCAGCGCGGTGCCTGGTGATCCATCTGTGGCGCCGCGCGGCCCTGCGCGCGCCGATGCCCCCCGCCGATCTGGCACCCGACGACTGGCCCGCAGAGGCGGCGCGCGCGATGGCAGCACGGCTCCACGCCCTGCTCAGCCCCGGCGCGGAGGCTTGGCTGGATGCCTGCGATGGTGGGCCGGACGGGGCGCTGCCACCGCGCGCGGTGGCAGCGCGGGCGCGGTTCGGGGCCTAATCCTCCAGATACGCAAAGGCGCAGGTGGCCGTGGCGGCCAGCTTGCCGCCCCCCACCGCGCGGAATTCAACGCGGGTGGTCGCCATGCGGCGGCCGTTGGACAGCGCCTCAACGTCGACCTCTATGTCGCCAACGGGCAGCGGGCGCAGGAAATGCACCGTCAGATCCACTGTGGTGCAGTTGCGGAACCGCCCGTTCAGCGATGCCAGCGTCACCACTGACGCGGTGTCCGCCGCGCTGGCCAACGCCTGCCCGCACACCACCCCCGGCCCATCCCCGCCGCCACGCGCCAGACGCGCATTGCCCGGCAGCACAAACCGCGCGCCATGGGCCGCCGCCGATACGGGCCGAAGCCCCAGGTCCTGCACCCATGGCGCAAAGACCTGCCCCAACAGCGCCGCCATCTTGTCGATCCCGAAATCCACCGCATGGTCGTTCATGGCCTGCCTTCCTTGATCACCACATCATGTTACAAAATTTTAATTGACCAGACAAATTTTGTCACATATAGATATATCTATTCTCCGGGGCGTTTGGCCTGCGCGCAAGCGTGCCATCCGCGCCCCGCGCAGGTTCGGGGAGGAACGGGCATGTATTCGCAAGGTTTGATCGGCGCTGACGGCCGCACGCATGAGGACGAGGCATTCCTCGTCCGTTTTCAGGCACGCATCGACGCCGAAGAAAAGATTGAGCCGAATGATGAGATGCCCGAAGGCTACCGGCGCACTCTGATCCGCCAGATCGGCCAGCACGCCCATTCCGAAATCGTCGGCATGCTGCCTGAGGGCAACTGGATCACCCGCGCGCCCAGTTTGCGCCGCAAGGCCGCTTTGCTGGCCAAGGTGCAGGACGAAGGCGGCCACGGGCTTTACCTGTATTCCGCCGCCGAAACGCTGGGCGTATCGCGCGAAGACATGACCGAGCAGCTGATCACCGGCAAATCGAAATATTCGTCGATCTTCAACTATCCGACGCTGAGCTGGGCCGATATGGGCACTGTCGGCTGGCTGGTTGACGGCGCGGCGATCATGAACCAGATCCCGCTGTGCCGCTGTTCTTACGGCCCCTATGCCCGCGCGATGGTCCGCGTGTGCAAGGAAGAAAGCTTTCACCAGCGCCAAGGCTACGAAATCATGATCAGCCTCGCCAACGGGACCGAGGCGCAAAAAGCCATGGCCCAGGACGCGCTTGATCGCTGGTGGTGGCCATCCTTGATGATGTTCGGGCCGTCTGACGCGGAAAGCGTGAATTCGGACCAGTCGATGAAGTGGAAGATCAAGCGCTTCACCAATGACGAACTGCGCCAGAAATTCATCGACGCCACGGTCCCGCAGGCGGAATTTCTGGGCCTGACCGTGCCCGACCCCGATCTGACATGGAACCCCGACAAGAACGAAGGCCGCGGCGGCTATGACCATGGCGCCATCGATTGGGATGAATTCATGCGCGTCGTCAAAGGCGGCGGCATGATGAATGTCGACCGGGTCGCGGCGCGCAAGAAGGCGTGGGATGACGGCGCTTGGGTGCGTGAGGCCGCGCTGGCCCATGCCGCCAAACGCAGGGCGCGCGCAGCAGCGGTGCGCGAAGCGGCGGAGTAAATGTCGGGCCTTTGACCAAATGCCGGCTCGGGGCGCCTTGCGCCCCCGCTCACCGGGGCGCGCCAAAACGCGCGCCGCGCCCCTGCCCCACCGCCGCACGGGTTTGAGACCGTTGAAAAAAGGACGCGAGATGACCGAAGCCACCCCTTTGTGGGAAATCTTCATCCGGCCACGCAACGGGCTGAGCCATAAGCATGTCGGGTCATTGCACGCGTCCGACGCCACCATGGCGCTGCAGGCCGCCCGCGATGTCTATGCCCGCCGCGGCGAAGGCGTGTCGATCTGGGCGGTTCCGTCCGCCGTCATCGCCGCCTCAGACCCGTCGCAGAAAGATGAGATCACCGATCCCGCGGCCTCCAAGATCTATCGCCACCCGACCTTTTACGACATTCCCGACGATGTCGGGCACATGTGATGACCCGAACCATGATCCCCGCCGCCCGCGGCCCGCGCATCGCCCCCAAGGCGCCCAGCGTTGATGAGGCGCTGTTTGCGCTGGTCGTCCGGCTTGGCGATGACGGGCTGGTGCTGGGGCACCGTCTGTCGGAATGGTGCGGCCATGCGCCGATGCTGGAAGAAGACCTCGCGCTGCCAAATATGGGGCTGGACCTGCTGGGCCAGGCGCGCGCGCTGTATACCTTGGCCGGGGAAATTGAAGGCGAGGGCCGCACCGAGGATGATTTCGCCTATCACCGGGATGAACGCGCGTTCCGCAATTGCCTGCTCGCAGAACGCCCCAATGGCGATTTTGCCCACACCATGCTGCGCCAGCTGATCTTTGCCGCCCACGCCGCGCCGTTCTGGCAGGCCACTGAGGCATCGAGCGACCCGCGCCTTGCCGGCATCGCTGCCAAAGCGTCGAAGGAAATGCGCTATCATGTCCGCCATGCCGCCGAATGGGTGATCCGCATGGGCGATGGCACCGATGAAAGCGCCGCGCGCATGGCCGCCGCCGCCGACGCGCTGGCCCCTTATGCTGATGAGCTGTTTGAGACCGACGCGGCCACTGAGGTGCTGATCGCCGCGGGGGTAATCCCCTCAGCCCAGACCATCCGGCCGGAGTATGAGCGCACCATGGACGCGGTCTTTGCCGAGGCCTGTCTGACCCGCCCGACCCCGCATTTCGCGCAATCGGGCGGGCGCCGCGGCATCCATACCGAGGATCTGGGGCACCTGCTGGCATCGCTGCAATACCTCGCGCGCGCGCATCCCGGCGCGGCATGGTAGCGCTGGGCGACCATCAGACGGCCCGTGCTTGGGCGGCGGCGGCGGCGGTGCTGGACCCCGAAATCCCGGTCGTCACCGTGGCTGATCTGGGCATCCTGCGCGATGTGCGCATTGAAGGCGGCGTTGCCATCGCCCGCGTGACGCCGACCTATACCGGCTGCCCCGCGGTGCAGGTGATCGAACTGGCGGTGCAGGCCGCCCTGGTCGATGCGGGCTTTGAGGCGCGGATTGAGCGCGCCATAGCCCCTGCTTGGACCACCGACTGGATCACCGACGAGGGGCGCGAAAAGCTGCGCGCCTACGGCATTGCGCCCCCGGCCAAAGGCGCCTCCAACAGCCGTGGTGCGCTGTTTTCCGACACGGTGGTCGCCTGCCCACGCTGCGCATCGAGCGACACCGAAAAGATCTCCGAATTCGGGTCCACCCCGTGCAAATCCCTGCGCCGCTGCAAGGCGTGCCGGGAGCCGTTCGACCATTTCAAATGCATCTGATGAGGACGCCTCATGTCCGCTGACTTCCACGCCCTGACCGTGACGGCGGTGACGCCTGAAGGGACCGGCGCCATGTGCCTGACCCTGACGCCAGACCCCGCAGACCAGCGCGCATTTGCGTTTCGCCCGGGCCAGTACCTGACCCTGCGCGCGACCATCAACGGGCAGGAATTGCGGCGCGCCTATTCGATCTGCTCGGCCCCCGGGGATCCGTTGCAGGTGGGCGTCAAGCGGGTGGAGGACGGGCGCTTTTCCACCTTTGCGACCACCACGCTCAGCCCCGGCGACCAGATTGACGCGATGAGGCCTGAGGGGCGCTTTGGCCCCACCGCCATCGGCGGCGCGCATGAATACCTGCTGATCGGCGCGGGATCGGGGGTCACGCCATTGCTGTCGATCGCCAAAACCACGTTGGAGCAGGAGCCTGACACACGCGTGACGCTGATCCTGGGCAACCGGCAAACCGAAGCGATCATGTTCAAAGAGGCGCTCGAAGACCTCAAGGACCGGTTCATGGGCCGCTTCACCCTGATCCATGTGCTGAGCCGAGAGGCGCAGGACGCCGCACTGCTGACCGGGCGCATCGACGGCGCCAAGATCACGGCGATGGCCAAGGCGGGGCTGATCAATCCGGGCGCATGTGATCACGCGTATCTGTGCGGCCCCGGCCCGATGGTCACGGACGCGGCGGCGGCGCTGCAGGCGCTTGGCCTTGATGCAGGCCGGATCGGGCATGAATTGTTCACCCCCGCCGCGGATGCCGTGGCCGCGCCCCCGTCGGCCCGTGCCGCCGCCGCCGCGGCCACTGGCGCGATGATCGACGTGACCTTGGATGGCGCGCGCCGGTCGTTCCCGCTGAACGGCGGCACGGTGCTGGAGGCCGCCCATGAAGCAGGGCTGGAGCTGCCGTGGTCCTGCGCCAACGGCATGTGCTGCACCTGCCGCTGCAAGGTGACCGCGGGCGAGGCGGAGATGGCGCAGAACTGGTCGCTGGAGCCATGGGAGATCAAGGCGGGGTTTATCCTTGCGTGCCAAGCGCGGCCGCTGGGCGATACGCTGTCGCTGGATTTTGACGCAGTGTGACGGGCGCCAGATGCGCATTATTCCCAAGTAGTGCAGATATCTGAATGACATGCTTGAGAATTTGGCAGCAACGACGCGGCCCCGTTGGCCCCAGCGGCGACGCGCTGCAGATCGCCCATGCTGGCGGCGGGCTGCTCAGCTTCGGGGCCCTGCGCCGCAAACGCATGGCTTGATTGCGGCGGGGGGCGGCGGGCACCCCCCGGCCACATCACGGCAGCGGGCGCTTTTGGCCGTCCTCGTCGATGGCGACGAAGGTGAACACCGCTTCGGTGACCTTCACATGTTCCTCAATCGGTTGGCGGGTGATCCAGACTTCGACGCCGATCTGCATCGACGTCGTGCCCTCGCGCAGCATCGCCGAATGGATCGACACCAGATCGCCCACATGCACGGCGCGGTGGAATTTCATCCCCTCAACGAAAATGGTCGCCACGCGGCCCTTGGCCCGCGATCTGGCCAGCACCGAGGACCCAAGGTCCATCTGCGCCATCAGCCAGCCGCCGAAGATGTCGCCATTGGCGTTGGTGTCCGCGGGCATCGCCAGCGTCTGCAGCGTGATGCGGCCTTTGGGGGCCTCGCCTTCGCCATAGTCGGCATCCGCGTCGCCGGTGAAAATCGGGTCGTCGCTTTTCGGGCTCATTGCACCACCTCTGGCGCTGCGGCTTCGCCCTTTGACGCGATGCGGTTTTCGCGCGGGATGTCGTGGGTCAGATCAAAGGCACCTTGGGATTTCCAGGCCTCCAGCGTCTGGCGGCTGACCTCAAAATGCATGCTGTCTTCGCGCCGGAACGCGACGCCCCAGAACCAGCCTTCTTCGCGGAAATATTCGTGCAGCAGCACCAGACCCAGCTGCGTCTTGGCATCGCCCATCTGATCAAGGCTGCCAGCGATGGTGACATCAAGCGCGGCACCGTAGGCATGGCCCGACACCGTGTCGGCGGACCCGCGCACCAGCCGCCCGCACAGCGATCCGGCAGAGCCAATGATGTCATAAAGCTCAGGCTCTTCGTCCTTCACCTTGGCGAAAATGCGCTTCAGGCTGTCCAAAGCCGGGCTCAGCATCCGCACGCGGAACGGGCCGACATCATCCAGCTTCAGATTGGACTTCAGGCGCTTGTTGTCAGGTTCTTGGCAATCATCGGTGTAATCGCGGCTGACGCGCGGCGATCCAAAGAACTGCTCCAACCACGCATGGCCTGATGGGTCGAGCGTGTCGTTCACTGTGCGCCGCTCCGGCGGTTGCACCAGCGAGACATATCGCACGGCAGCATCGGGAAAATCGCGTTGGGCGGAGAGGTTGTCCTCCCCCTCTCCGCCCGCATCGCCGCGCTGTTCCAGATCACGCTCCATCCGATCCATGCGCCGAAGCGTGTCGTCGAAATCCAGCGACATGCGGTCAAGATCACGCTTGAGCGCGTCAATCCGGTCCAAAAGCAGCGGATCAGGCGCCGCTGCGACGGTCGGCGCAGGGTCAGGCGCGCCAAAGCTGCGCTTGGCGATTTCATTCATGAAAGGCAGCCACATGATCGCGAGGGCGATGATGATCGCCCAACCGAAGCGTCCCAGAAAACCCATCTGCTCCTCCCTGAAGCGGCGCGGCAAAGAAGCCGGGCGATTGGCCGACGCTAACAGGCCCCGCCCCACGACGCGAGCGCCGGAGCGGTGTTTTGCGCGGCGCATCGCCTCGGGGGCTCAGCCCAGCCGGTTCAGCATCCATGAGGTGGCGCCGCGCAACGCAACGCGCGTGCGGCGGCGCATGGTTGCGGCGGCGGCGCGGTCCCCGGCAATGGCATCCAGCACCCGCTCAGGCGTCGCGGGCAGGCCCGTGGCCGGGTCGATGTTGCGCGGATGCACGATCAGCGCCGCCGCGACCAGCGCATCAAGCGTTAGCGCCCGCCCCCGGCTGAATGGCGGATCGTCCGGCCCGCGCGGTGCCAGCGCCGGGCCATCCAATGCAGCATGCGGGGCGGGGTGCGGCAGGGCGGGGGACAGATCATCAGTCAGGCCCCAGCCGGCATAAAACGGGCGGCCAAAGGTGGTGACCGGCACGCCGCGCAGCAGCGCTTCGAACCCCATCAGCGATGTCATGCAGACCACGCGGTCGGCCCATTGCAGGCACGCCTCAGCCAAAGCATCGGGCGCGCTGGCATCGGCGACGGCCAGCGCGGTGCCGGTCACTTTGCCGGGGCGCAGGCCGGTTTCAACGTCGGGATGCGGGCGCCACAGAATGAACGCGCCCGGCCAGCGGGCGCGGGCGGCGGCCAGCAGATCAGCGTTGCGCCGGATCCCCGGTGCCCCCCACCTGAGCGACGCGTCGCCTTCGACCTGCCCCACCACCAGCACCCGCATGCGCTCCGTGTCCGGCAAGACTGCCACCGGGGCCGAGAGGTTGTATTTCGTCACCCCTTCGGCCACCAACCGCGCACGCAGGCGCGCCGCGCAGGCCAGTAAGGCTGCAGGCATATCGGCCTTCGCCGCGCGTTCCAGATCACCGATGCGCGTGCAGTCGAAATGCAGGCCATGGCGCGCGGCGGCAAGGGATGCAGGCGGCGCATGGCGCAGCCCCAGCCCGACTGAGCGCACGAACCCATCCTCCAACCGCAACACATTCTGGACGTCCGGGTCGGACATGCCCCACAGGACCACGCACCCGCCTGCCGCCTGCGCCGCGGCCAAGGTGCGGACATGGCGCGCAGGCCCCCCCGGCCCCATCAGAAACGGCGCAGCGCAGCGGCGTTTCCAGCGGCTGAAACCGACGGTGCAGGCGCGTTGGCCATTGCCCTCAGCGGCGGCGCGAAAGGCGATCGCCGCCTCAATGCCGCGGGTCATGTCGGTGGGGGCGCCGGTCCATGGGTCGGTCCAGCGCAGGCGCGCGGCCCAGGGCCCAGCGTCAACCGGGATCAGGTGGCCTTGGTCCAGATGCAGCGCATCAAGCCCCGCCATGGCAGCCCAGAACAGCGGCTGCGCGCCTGAGGCCCCTGCAATCCGCGCAACCGCGCCCGGGCGCAGCCCAGCAAGATCAGGGACCACAGCCCATCCGTCAGCCTTGGCGATGCGCCCAGCGCGGCCAGTGGCGACCACCACCGCGCCGGGGCCAAATTCGGCGCGCGCACAGGCCAGCAGCGCGGAAATGTTAGCGGCACCGTCCAGAACCACCACGCTTTCGGCGGCGCGCGCATCATGGCGCGGCACCGGCCAGAACAGGCGTTCATCGCGCAACATGGCAGGATCGGGCGCGGGCGCGAGGGCGCCGCCACCATGGGCAATCTGCGGTCGCCCCGGAATGGCAGGCGGCAGCGCGAATGGCAGAATGCGCCCGGGCGCGGGGGCGGCGTTCCACATGCAGGCGCGCGCAGGCGTTGTCGCCCGCCGCCCCGCCCCGATGCTGTCCAAAATCGCGCCCATCATGCCCTCGCCCCTCGGCAGGGCGCGATCAGCGCGTGCCCTGCCAGATGTCGCGCGTGATCTGCGCCCACAGCGTTTTCGCGGCCCGCGCCAGCGCATCCTTGCGCCACAGCGCGGGCGTCAGCAGCACCGTCAGCACCCCGGCCAGCGTGACCGAGGCGCGCCCCACAAGCCCCCGCCCCAGCGGCCCGTCATGGCCATGGGACAGCGTGCGGTAATAGCGCGGGCCCAGATGCGCCTTGAAGAATGCCGCGCGCTCGTCCTCAAGATCACGGCCCTTTTCGGCCATCGCAGGGGCCAACGCACCTCCCAACGGGCGGCGATGAGCCATCGCGGCGGCGTCGATCACCGCAACGCGCGCACCGGCCGGAGCGCGCACGAAACGGTGCCATATGAAATCGAGCCCCTTGGCCCCGGCGCGGCCCTTCATCTGCGGCAATGCGGCGCGCATCACGTCGGGGGTCATCAGCGGGGCCATCAGCTCCACAAAATTTGTGTACCGCACGTTGGTTAACAGATGCTGAACCGTGACAAAGTGTGAGAACGCGCTGCCCGGCGTCAATGCGGGCTGGCACAGATCCAGCCCCTGCGCGCGCGCGATGGCGAACAGGCGGGCCACCGTGTCGGCGCTGCCTTCCAGATCATCATCGGGCAGCCAGATCAGGGCGCGCCCTGCCAGCATCTCCGGCCGGTCGGTGAAAATGGCGTGCAGCGCCTCCCACTTACCGCCCGGCAGCGGGATCACCGCGTCGGCATCAAATTCCGGCAGGTCCGGGATGTCCTGATATGGCGACAGCACAAGATCCCAATCGCGGTCCTTGCGGGCGGTTTTTGCCCAGCCACCAACCCGGTGATCTGCGCCGATTCGCAGCACAACCAGACAGGCCGCAGCGGATTGATGGGAAATGCCGCTCATCCGCGCTGGCCCTTAACGTATTGGAAACCGCGTCGCGCGAAAGTAACCCTGAGTTGCATCAGGAGGAGGCCCCACATGGCCCGCATCTGCATCACCGGCGCAGGGTTCAGCGGCGCCGTCATCGCGCGCTCGCTTGCCGAAGCGGGGTACAATGTTCTCGTCATCGACGAACGCTCCCATGTCGCGGGAAATTGCCATACGGAGCGCGACACCCAGACCGGGGTCATGGTGCACCGCTACGGCCCGCATATCTTCCACACAAGCGACGCCGAGGTGTGGTCCTACGTCAACCGCTTTGCCGAGATGGCACCTTTCGTCAACCGCGTGAAGGCGAATGTCGGCGGCAAAGTCTATTCCATGCCGATCAATCTGCACACAATCAACCAGTTCTACGGCACCGCGATGGACCCGGAACAGGCGCGCCGCTTCCTGCAAGCGCGCGCACGCACCGACATCGTGGACCCGCAGACCTTCGAAGAACAGGCCCTGCGCTTTGTCGGCGAAGACCTTTATCGTGCGTTTTTCGAAGGCTACACCCGTAAGCAATGGGGCGTTGATCCGTCAGAACTGCCCGCATCCATCCTCAAGCGTCTGCCGCTGAGGTTCAACTATGACGACAATTATTTTGACCACCGCTGGCAGGCGATCCCGCGCCACGGCTACACCGCGCTGATCGACAACATCCTCGACGCACCGGGCATCGAGGTTCGCCTTGGCTGCAAGCATGAGGCGCTGGATGAGCGCTTCGAGCATCTCTTTTACTCCGGCCCGATCGACCGGTATTTCGGCTGGTCCGAAGGACGTCTGGGCTACCGCACCCTCGACTTCGAAGCCGTGCGCGGCGAGGGCGACATGCTCGGCTGCGCCGTGATGAACCACCCGGACCCGGCCACGCCCTACACCCGGATCACCGAGCATAAGCATTTCGCACCATGGGAATCCGCGGGCCTGCCATCGTCGATCTGCTTTCGCGAATACTCACGCCTCTGCAGGGCCGAGGACATCCCCTACTACCCGATCCGGCTGGTGGCAGAAAAATCCAAGCTGGCGAAGTATGAGGCGATGGCCGCCGACACCCCCGGCGTCACCTTTGTCGGGCGACTCGGGACCTACAGCTACATCGACATGGACGTGACGATCCGGCGGGCGATGGATGCGGCGGGCGCGTTTCTCGCGCGGCAACGCGCGGCGGCGTAGGCAACGCGGCAACGCGCGGCGGCGTAGGCAACGCGGCAACGCGCGGCGGCGTAGGCAACGCGGCAACGCGCGGCGGCGTAGGCAACGCGGCAACGCGCGGCGGCGTAGGCAACGCGGCAACCACGCCACCTGCCCTCCGCCGCCAAAAGCGCGCCCCGGGCCCCTCGCCGCGCAGGCACGCCCCCAACCACCGGCACGCCCGTCGGCGCGCGGTGCCCGGCCCAACCACCCTGCGCCGCAAGGCGAGGGATGGGCGGGAGCGCGCCTGTCAGCGCACCTCCAAACCCGTCGGCAGGCGCGACAGCCCCTCGGCCCCCGCCTCAGTGACCACCGAGCTGCGCCCCAAGCACATCGCGGTCCCGCTATCGCTGTCCATCAGAATCATATGGATGAAAAACACCATGCCCGGCGCCATCACCGTCGGGGCACCGTCATAGAACATCTCCCGCTCCATCCATGACGGGGCGAACCGCGCGCCGAGGGCATAGCCGCAGGCGTTCAGCCGATGTCGCGACAACCCGTGCGCGTCCAGCACCCGCGCATGGGCATCGAACACTTCGGACATCGCGCGGCCAGGGCGCATCGCCTCTTCGCAGGCCAGCAGCGCCTCTTGGGCCGCGGCGTGCATGGCGACATGCTCAGGCCGCGCGGCCCCCACTGCCACAGTGCGCATCAGCGCGGCGTGGTAATGGGCGCGCACCCCGGCCCATTCCAGCGTGATCTGGTCACGCGCCTCCAGCCGCCTGCGCCCGGCCTGATACCGGCACAAAAGCGCATGATCGCCCGACCCGATGATCGCCGGATTGGCGGGGTAATCACCGCCCAGCGCAAAGACCTCGCCCTGCAGCGCGGCAAGAATGTCGGCCTCCTCCGCGCCAGCGCGGATCAGCGGCAGCGCCGCGTCATAGGCCGCATCGCCAATTTCCGCCGCGCGGCGTACATAGGTCAATTCCGCAGGCGATTTCACCAGCCGAAGCCGCGACACCAGATCGGAGGCGTCGACCAGATCGGCCCACCCGTCCAGCCGCGCCGCCACCCGCCCACCATTAAGCGCGGTCAGCCCGTGGGTGTCGATTTCCCAGCCCAGCCGCGTGCCGGACATGCCCATATCGGCCAGCATCGTCCACAGATCCTCGGACGGGTCCGCCCCGGCGCCATCGCGCCAGACCCGCACGTCATCCACCACTGAGGTCAACTGCGCCTGCCGCAGATCGGCCGACCGCGTCAGCAGCGCCATCTTGTCCCCGGTCACCACAAGGCACTGGAAAAAGCAGTAGCCGAACGTGTCATAGCCGGTCAGCCAATACTGGCTTTCGGGCGCAAACAGCAGCATGCCATGCAGGCCCCGCGCCGCCATCTCGGCGCGCAGTGCCCCAAGCCGGGCGTCATATTCAGATCGCTCAAATTGCAGCATCACGCATACCTCGGCAGCATGATGCACGACGCAAGGCGGCCATAGTCACGCTCATCACGGTGCACGGACCGGCGGTAGGAATAGAACCTCTGGCGGTCCTCATAGGTGCAGCGGCGCATCCAGCCTGCCTCATCCACACCCACATCGCGCAGGCGGCGCAGGCAATAAGACGGCAGATCGAACAGCGGCTTGCCGCGCGGACCCATGGTGAAGAACTGCGCATGCTCTGGGTCGTCGTCCGTGAACCGCTCCATGAAGTCCATGCCGACCTCATAGGCGCGCTGGGAAATGCACGGACCGATGGCGGCGGCGATCTGCGCGCGCTTGGCGCCCAAGGCCTCCATCGCGTCCACCGTCGCCTCCAGCACGCCTGCCTCAGCGCCGCGCCAGCCCGCATGGGCGGCGCCGATCACGCCTGCCTTGGGGTCATGAAACAGCACCGGCGCGCAATCGGCAGTCAGGATGCACAGCGCGATGCCGCCGGTTTTGGTGACCATGGCATCGGCCTCGGGGCGGTCCGCGTCAGCCCACGGCGCATCAATCGTCGCCACGGTCGGGGAATGGATCTGGCGCACCGACAGCAGCATGCCGGGCAGCACGCCCATTGCCTCAGCGACCCGCGCGCGATTCTCGGCCACAGCCTCAGGCGCATCCGACGATCCGGGGCCGCAGTTCAACGACCCATAGACGGATGTCGACACCCCCCCCTCACGGGTGAAGAAACCGTGGCGCACCTGATCAAGCCATTCAGAGGTCAGCGGGGATAGGGACATGGCGGTCTCCGTCATCGGATGGGCGGCCCGAGCGCCACCAAGTGCGAAGGTGGACCGGACACCCCCTCCGGGGCAAGTGCCACGCCGGGATGGCGCGCCACGAACGCGCAAGCGGGCGCGCGGCCGGGTGAGCGGGAGGGGCCTTCCCCTCCCCGAACCCGGCCGCGACCGGCGCCGTCAGCCGAACCCCGGCGGCGCCCCCGCCCCGGGCCCGGTCAACGCGAGCGCCTTGAACAGCGTCCCCATTTCATCAGGATGCGCGAGGCGCCGATGGGCGGCCACGACCGCGTCCGCGGCGGCGTCATCGCGCACAGCCCGCAACAGGGCCTGCGCGCGGGCCGTCAGGCCAAGGCTTTCCAGCAGCGCGCCTTGGGTCATCAGCGGCCATGCGCGCGCGCCTTTGGCCGCCCGCGCCAGCGCGCCGAAATGCACATGGGCGGTCAGGTCAGCCTGCCCCGGCGCCGCGAACGGATCGGTGAAGGCATGACCGCGCAGGGCCTGAAACGTATCGCCGCCCTGCGTGGGCGGCTCGCCATAGCCATAATCCACAATCAGCGCCGCACCGCCATCGGTTGCCAGCCGCGCGCCGATCCATGCCGCCACGGCCTCAGATGCTGGGGAGACCTCGCGCAGCGCGCCGTCCGGCGCGGCTTCGTCCCATGGCACGACCGGCCCGCAGGCGAGGCGCAGGGCGCCCTCATCCACCGTCACCACCCGTTCGCGCCAGCGGCCCTTGCGGCGTTCAAGCTGGCGGATCGGCAGGGCATCAAAAAACTCGTTGGCGACCAACAGCAGCGGGGTGCCTGCGGGGATGTCCTCAGCGCGGTCGAACCAGATCGGATCGCGCCCGGCCAGCGCCTCAGCCTGACGCGCGCGCAGCACGGGGCTGATTTCAACCATCGCGGGGCGGCCCACAGCGGCCAGAAACCCCGGTGCAGCGGCCCCTGCGCGCAAAATATCGGCCATCAGCGTGCCGCGGCCCGGCCCCAGCTCAGCCAGCACCACCCGTTCGGGTGCGCCGATATCCAGCCATGTCTGCGCCAGCCACAATCCGATCAATTCACCGAACATCTGGCTGATTTCCGGCGCGGTGGTGAAATCGCCCGCCGCCCCCAGCGGATCGCGGGAGGTATAATAGCCATGTTCGGGGTGCCCCAGACATAGCGCCATATAGTCCGAAAGGCGCATCGGCCCGCCCTGTGCGATGTGGGCGCGCAAAATGGCCGCCAGCGCGGTCACGCCCGGGCGCGCAGGACCAGCCAGATGCCGACTGCGATCATCGGCGCGGACAGGATCTGGCCCATGGTCAGGCCCATTTCGCCGAACTGCACCGCATGGCCCAGCGGGTTGCCCGGCCCGGTGAATTGCACGTCGGGCTGGCGGAACAATTCAACAAAGCTGCGCGCGGCGCCGTAGCCGATCAGGAACAGCCCGATCATGGTCCCCGGCCGCATCAGCCCGCCGCGCCGCGTGCCGACCCACCACAGAACTAGGAACAGCACCGCGCCTTCCAGCAGCGCCTCATAAAGCTGTGAGGGATGGCGTGGCAGCGGCCCGGCACCGGGAAACACGGTGCCCCAGGGCGCATCGGTGACGCGGCCCCACAATTCGGCGTTGATGAAATTGGCGACGCGGCCCAGCAGCAGCCCGACGGGCGCGGCCATGGCCACCGCGTCGCCGACCTGCAGTGTCGGCAGACCGCGGGATCGGCAGAACAGCGCCCCCCCGACCACCACCCCGAGGAACCCACCATGGAACGACATGCCGCCATTCCAGACCTGCAAAATCTCAGCTGGGTTCGCCAGGTAATAGGCCGGCTGATAGAACAACACGAACCCTAGCCGCCCGCCCAGAATGACGCCAAGCACCATCCACGTCAGCAATTCTTCGGGCTGGTCCGGGGTCATCGGCGCAGCGCGGCCGGGCCACAGCGCAGGGCGCTTCATCAGGAACGTCACATAGCGCCACGCCAGCACCAGCCCAGCGATATAAGCCAGCGCATACCAGCGCAGGCTGAGTGTGATGCCGAACAGCTCCATCGAAGCCAGCGTGGGATCGATGTTCGGGAAGGGTAACACGAGCATGAGGCATCCTGACATTGGATCGATTTCGGCCGAAGGGTTGGCGGCGCAAAGGGCCCAAGTCAACCCAGGCGGCGCGCCCGTGGGGTGCGGCCCTCAGAAGCCCTGAGCCTCCCTAAGATGGGTGACGCAATGCCAAATGGCAGGTTTCAGCTGGTAAGCGCCTGTTTTTGCTTGGAGTATGACGTTTTTCGCGTCACATATCGCTCATGCGATTAGGCCCCCCTTCATCTCCCGGACCTGCACCGCTCTCACGCTTCGAAACACAGCAATTCAGGTGGCTGCTGGATCACAAAACCTAAATATTTGAATTAGATGACGGCAAAGGATCCCACACACTAAAGATATTTTGCGGTCTGAGCGGCCTGACATTTAAGAGGCTGAGACCCATTCCCGCGCCACCGTCCTGCGCTGGGCAAGCCCTTGCGCGAAGACGCAGCCGCCCTCCACCACCCGCTGCATGAGAAGCATGCGTTGGCCAGGGCGGCCTGGCGTGGCCCGAGACCCACGCCCATAGGCGTCGCCCTTCGCCGTGAGTGCCCCCAGATAATCCTCGTTATGTGAGCACGGCATCGACCGCACATTCCACCCCAGCGCCGCGCTGTATGCACGGGCGTGTCCGGGTCTCAACCTCAGAGGCTTGCAGGTATTTCGCCGTATCCGGCTCAATCAACCCGCGGCGCACCAATCACTGGCTGAGCGTGGTCACGTCGCGCGCGATCATGCGCTCAGCAACGCGCTTGTTGTCCGATGTGAAAGCGAACCGCTTTGGCATGGACGCCCAATCTGGCGATCAATAGATCGCGATTAAAGATATATTTATAAACAAATTTCATGAATATGCGAGAATTTTTAGAACAATATTATAAATAGTATTATTAATCTAACAAAAATCCAAAATAATAACACCCATAATCACAAAAATATCCACATAAATCGCATCTATCGCAAGGCACACTGCGTCTGTGACACTGAGAGGCCGCTTTTGGTCAGTGCTTTTTCAAAAACCACCAACCTCTGGACGCCTGCCACCACATCTGGGTTTCGGCCATCGGACGTGTGAAGCAAGGCGGCCCGCCCCCGCAGCGCTGCGCGATGGCGAGGGAATGCACCGCGTGCAAATCCTCAATCACCCGCACCTTGCCCCAATCGAACTGGAGCACCGTGCGCAGCCGTGACCCCCGCTCAAGCTGGGTGGAAAGGGCGCCGAGCGGCATCATATCCGCGCCGCTTCTGACAGCGTGGATCATCAACTCGCCGTGACAATGCCAGCCCTTGGCCCTGGCCACCCGTGTGCTGAGGTCAGCAGGCCGTACGGTCGACGCAGCCTCACGCCCAAGCGCGTCGCGGTTCGGCTTGTTGCGGTGGTCGAGCATCAAGACCGCCGCGTTCGTCTGATTGCTGATCGTCTTGGCCGCATGGTTGACCGTCATCAACGCCGATGCATCCCTTTGCTCCAAACCGTTGCGCACCGCGCTGATGACCACCACGTCGGGCGCCACCGTCTTGATCCAGCGCCCCAGAAGCCCGAGGCGCTCCTCAGTGTTGACGGGCATCTGGCCGCCATCCTCAGCGCGGAAAAGCGAGGGCGACCACAAGCCGAAGCTGTCCCCCGCACCCCCCAGATTTGCTGATATGTGCAAAGCTGCGTAAGCGCGGTGCGCGCTGGGTTGTCGAAGCTAAGATAAAGCGTTTTCATGCTCCGGGTGACCGCGAAGGGACCAGCCTCCGCCTTGCCAGCCGCCGCCGGAGCGCCGTGAACAGCGACTTGCCTGAGCCGTTGTATCCGACGACCTGCGTGATTTCCCCCTTGAAAATCAACGGCTCGATCACCCAGGTCCAGTCCTTCAAGGCAGCCATCAGACGATCAACATCGCCCATCTGGATCAGGGTCAGCGCACGGGCTGGCGCGGCCTCGACCGTCGACGCGCTCACGGCGTTTGCGTCGGGCTTGCGGGCGTCACCGTCATAATGATGCGGGCAGTTGCGCCGGTCTATGTCCAGCACGCTGCGCAGCATCCTGACCATCTCAGACTGTGGCACGAGCCTATTTTTATTATTTCATCTAGAAAAGTGTAATTAGAAAAATTAATATCCATTTTTATATATTTATAATTTTACTTACATAAATTTTTGCAAAATTCACCTCGTATACCGCACAGAAGTGCATGTGACTTAATGGGAATGAGACGTCGACGCGGCCTTACCCCGACCGAAGACACCCGGCCGGGAAGCTATTCGCACCCCACAGGCTGGTGCATCGCCCAGGTGTCGGTCTGATCCAAGTGGTCTTCGGATCAGCAATGCCACAAAAACCTCGGCGATGAGAGCACCGCCTTAATTGTGACCGATGAGGTGTGGGGCTGGAAGGAGAAGGTCCACGATAAAAAGCGCCCCCTCAAGCCAGGCGAGCGCACGTCCAGCGTGGTCGGCCTGCTCAAGCGCCTTGAGATAAGTTCGATTGATTTCACGACGTGGAAATTCGCGCGCGAAGACCTTAAAAAAGAATCTAGCGCAGCGTCTGAGAGCCCGACTCATAATTCGACGGGTCCTGCGTGGAAGCGCGCCAAGCGTCTGATCATAATGCGAATATGGGCAATCAGGAGCCATGCCTCGGCGCTGGGAATGAACGCCTCCCAGTCCTTCGCCAGACGGCGGCATCGCCCGAGCCAGGGATCGGTCCGTTCAACCACCCACCGGCGTGGCAGAACCTTGAAGCCGCATGCGGCGTCGGACCGTTTGATGATCTCGATCCGCCAGTCGCCCTCTCCCTTCAGGGCACCGCGCAGTTTCGGCCCGGCATAGCCGGCGTCCCTCGCCCGGCAGGCGAATGCGCAGCAATCGCCGAGAGGGGCGGTCCTGCACGCCAGCCGAATGAACCACGGCGCCGACCATCAGGCCCAGCGTGTCGGTCACGATATGCCGCTTGCGGCCTTTGATCCGTTTCCCGGCGCCGAAGCCCCGCGGGCCGCCGCTTTCAGTGGTTTTCACGCTCTGGCTGTCGATAACGCCCGCCGAGGGGCTGGCTTCGCACCCTTCCAGTTCGCGCGCGGCCATGACCATCAGGTGGTTGATCGCGCGTAAAAGGCCGCCGTTCCGCCAGTCGTAGAAGTAGCGCTGCACGGTGGTGAACGGCGGAAAATCCCGCGGCAGCAGGCTCCATTGGCAGCCGGTCGCGGCGATGTATTGGATCGCGTTCACCACATCGCGAAGATCCGTCGTGCGCGGGCGGCCCAAGCGGCGGGGGCCTGGCAGCAGCGGCGCGATCAGGCCCCATTCGCGGTCCGTCAGATCGCTTGAGTACCTGCCGCCTCGCCGGGCATGCTCCCGGCGAGCGGTCTCAGTCCAGGCCATCGGCGGCTCCATCTAGTCTCACAAACGGATGGAATCATAACCTACGGAAATCTAACAGGTCTTTTCGGGTTGGGCTCTGAGATATCCACCGATGCCGAAACATCCCCATAATCCACCCTCAAGAGGAATAATGTATATTTTTCTTTCGCAAATTTGGAATTGAACGACGTCGAAGTTGAGAACACATCTCTGTGGATGCTGCCCAGTCGCCATATCTTCACCACAGATCGCGCTGAAATGCGCATCACCGCCAGCGGAAGCACACAGCTTTTGGTTGTGATCACAGACGTGAAGGGGCGCTTTGCCTGGGACTTCATCAACACCCACGTCCTCTGGGAGTGTCTGGCTTTCGTGTATCTGTGATTTGGCCCATACTTCGTGAGGGGAGCAAGGACGATGACCATTGCCAATGACCTGCTGGCCGAACTTCTGAAGGGCTGAGGGCGGAGTTGACGGCGCATCCGCTGCCCGGCAGGGCATTGCGCAGCCGAACCGGCACAATGGCTTGTCCTGTTGGGTGCTGAAAATCCACGACGATGCCCTGCCGCGTGATCGGGAGCGCAGCTTTGAGCCAGAGTTGGTCAAAAGAACCAAACTTGGATCAATGGGACAAAAAATAGATTTAAATAGTGAAAAAATCATCAGTCTCCACGCCGCTGGCCCATAAATTCGTGACATCCTTTTACATCCCAAAATGTCTATGGAATGAAAGTGTTGGCTGATCCCCCTCTTGGGCAATGCTGCGCAATACCTTTCCGGGCAGAAGATCGGCTAAATTACTTATGAAATTTTCGACAATTACATAAATATCAATACCTGTCGCTAGATTTCATTTATAGAGTGTTTATCTTTGAGAGATTTGCATCTTTACCGCCCCAGTATGGTGGCGATAATAGCATGAATTGATCCCGTTCGTCACCTTAGATCAGGCAATCTACAAGATTATCCACACCACCAAAGTGATCGAGAGCTTAAACCGCATTATCCACAAATCCATCAAAATCCATGGCTCGCTCCCGACGGATTAATTGGCCGTGAAGCTGATCTATTTGGCGATTTGCAGATTCAAGAAGGGCTGAAAAAATATCTATTTATAGCGTGCTGCACGCAATCATTTATCTATAATAAACAATGCATTTTCAAATACATACCTGTATCTAAAATCCGCATGGACCAAGGCAAATAAACACAATTCAGAGCGCTCCCACGTCACCGGCATTGAAGCCAGCCTGGCGCAATCCATTCGGATGAAACACGCCAAGATGAAAGCGCTATTGATCCGTTGGGGGCACCTCAAACCCGGCAAGCCGAGCTTGGAGCCATCAACACTCATCGACATTGATCCTACGATCAAACATGCTGAAGGCGGCAAGACGGCCGCTAGCCTCGACGCCATCCATCAGCGCCACCAGCTTGCACAATTTTTGAGATCAAGCCTGAGAGACCGTCTCATAATTTAGTCGGCCCCGCGTAAAGCTGCGCCAAGCGTCTGACTAAAACATGGATATTGGCAATCAGGAGCCATGCCTCAGCGCTTGCGTTGGAGGCTTGCCAGATCTTCGCTTGGCGGCAGCTTTGTCCGAGACCTGGCAAGGGCACGTCTGACCACCCACTGGCGCGGAAGAACTTTAAAACCTTGGGCAGCGTCGGAACGCTTGATGATCTCAATCCGGCAGTCGCCCTTGGCCTTTTGGGCATCGCGCAGCTTCAGCCCGGCGTCGCCGCCGCCCTTCGCCCGCCAGGCGAGTGAACCACAGCGCCAGCCAACAAACCGAGCGTGTCGGTCACAATGTGATGCTTGTGGCCGCCAAAGGGCCCAGCCTTGCGCCCTTCCAGCCCACGCGCGGTCATCACCAGCAGGTGGCTGACGGCGCGAAAAAGACCGCAGTTCCACCAGTTGAGAAAATAACACCGCAAGTTCGTAAATGGGGGGAAGTTCTGCGGCAACGGGCTCCACTAGCAGCCAGCCGCGGCGATATATTGGATTGCGCCAATCACATCACGCAGGTCCGTTGTGCGGGAGAGGGGGGCAACACGGCAAGGGACATGCATCAGCGGCTCCATCCAGTCTCACAAACAGATGACCTGACCTGCCCCCCGGAAACGCCCTCAGTCTGATGTAGAGTCTGCCCAACCCTGAAGGAGCAGACGAATGCGAAAGAGCCGTTTCACCGAGACGCAGATTATTGGGATGATCAAGGAGCAGGAAGCCGGGCTGACTGTGGCCG
>JBLGAC010000062.1:0-21628 GCA_047610385.1 Paracoccaceae bacterium
TCCCGGCCCCGCCATACATGGCGTCATCGTCGCTGCCGCCGCGCAGTTCATCATCGCCATTGCCACCATCGAGCCGGTCGCCCCCGCCGCCGCCAACCACCAGGTCGTCGCCGTCCTCGCCGTAGATTGTGTCCTGCCCGGCCTGGCCCCAAAGCTGATCGCGCCCGCCGCCACCGAGGATTTCATCATCCCCGGCGCCGCCATAGACGAAATCAGCGCCATCTTCGGCCAGCTCGATCAAATCGAACCCGCCTGCGTCGATGCGCGCGGCCATCAGCAGCACGCTGTCGCCAAGCGGTGCGGCGGTCAGCGCCCCTGCGCGCGCGCCTTCGCCCAGAAAGAACGATCCGGTTTCGATCAGCGCGCCGCCCGTGCTCAGCTCCAGCATCCGCACAGTGTCGCCGCCATCTGAGACGAACAGGCGATCCGCCCCGCCGATGCGGGCATGGGTGATCTGTGTGACGTCGGCCATGTCCATGACGCGGGTCAGCGTGCCGTCAGCGGCCAGACGATAGCCGACCATGATGCCGCGCGCGGTGGCGGCGAACACCAGCGCCTGTCCGATTTGTGGGATCACGGCCATCGACGTGGCGCCCCACAGATCGAACGCGGTTTCTTCATCGGCGGGGGAACGGCGGTCAGTCTCAGCCAGGCCCGCGGCGCCGTCCTGCCACACCGTCAGCCCGCCATCGCCCGCCGAAAGGGTCATGACATAGCGCGCGGGGCCGATCTCCAGCGTTTCGATCGCGGCGATTTCGGACAGGCGGCTGTCGATGTTGTCCTCAATACGCTGTTCCAGGTTCAGGCTGCCGCCGCCCCATTCGAACCGGGTAAGGCCGCCTTGGGTCCCGCCACCGACCAGGATTTGCAGCGCGCCATCATCGGTCCAGGACGCGAAAGCGCCGGGATGGTCCAGCCCGTCCTGACCAGCGGTCCAGACGGTGTCCATCAGCACCGGGGCACCATCGGCGCCGATGCGCGACAGCGACACGCCCCAGCCGCCGGTGACCAGCCACGACGCGCCATCATGGCGCAGCGCATGCACAGCGCGGGCGCCGGTCAGCACGGGTTCAAGGAAATATTGGGCGCTCTGGCTCCAGACCGCCTGCAGCGCGCCTTGGTCATCGACCTGCCAACCTGCGACGCCGCCTGCGCCAAGGTTCTGGTCAGAGCCGAAGAACACCATGCGCCCGTCGATTTGCGTGGCCGCCGTCAGGCCCGGATCAGTCAGCGCGCCAAAGCCCGCATCGCGCGCCGCGTCCAGCAGCCGAAACCGCGGACCTGCGTCGCCATCGGACGTGTCGGCATAGATCAGATCGTCACCAGCCCCGCCGTTAAGACGTTGGCCGCCACGACCGCCTTCCAGCACATTGCGCACAGCATTGGTAGTAAGGGACATCACAAACCCCGATCCCGAAAAACGCATAAGCAACTCACCCACGAGCGACATTGCCCCCGCTCGCCTAACCAGAGGTAAAGCGGTGCGGGCGATCAAGATCACCGGAGTGTTAATGCGTCGGGCAGGGGGAGCGGGTTAGCTCCGGTTGGGGCCGCGGCGGATCACGAACACGCGCAGATCGCCGGCGCCGCGTTCGATGCCGATCAGCGTATGGCCCTGTTCGGCGCAGAAATGCGGGACATCCACCGCCGCGGCAGGGTCGTCTGCGCTGACGCGGACCAGCGTTCCCTCAGCCATCGGCTTCATGCGTTTGCGCGCGCGCAGCACCGGCAGCGGGCACAGCAGGCCCGTGGCGTCGATTTCTTCGGGGGCGGGCTGATCGGTCATGACGTCGGATCCTTTTCGCGGCAGGCGCGCTGCCGTGTTTGGGCTAACGCGCCGCGCCTGCACGCGCAAGGGCGACACGCAAGGGCGCGCGCGGGCCGTTCCCCCGGGGCGGCGGCTCGGCTATGGTCCGGCGCATGATCATCGCCGCAGACATTTGCCGCCGCTTCCACCGCCCCGCCGCCTTGCGTGCGGCGGCTTTGGTCTGCGTGCTGGCCGGTTCCGCGCTGGCGGATCGGGGGGGAATCGCGGCCTATACGTTGGTGAACGGCACCGCGATTGAGGCGCCGTTGGCCGGGCTGTCGGGCGATGCGGCGCGCGGTGCCATGCTTTTTGCCGATCCGCAGACAGGGGCCTGCGCGTCGTGCCACGCGATTGCGGGGCGCGCCGCCACCGGCGCGGCCCCCGCAGCGGTTGTTGCCGCGCTGGCTCCGCCCCCCGCGCAAGCCCCGGCGTTGGACGCGCCGCCCGCTGATGCCGCGCCGCAGGACGTTGGCGGCCTTGGGCCGCTTGCCGCGCCGCTGCCATTGCCGCGTGGTTTCACGCCGGAGGCGGACGGGGACGTCGCCGCCCTTGAAACTGGCGACGCCGCGGTCTTGCCGGAGGGCGTGACACTCGCCATGGGCCCCGGGCTGGACGGCGTTGGCGCGCGTCTGGGCACAGGGGCGGTGCGGTTGTGGGTGGTCGATCCGGGGCTGGCGGGCGGCACGGGCATGCCCGCCTATCACGCGGTGGATTTCGCCGCCGCTGGCCGCGCCCCTGATCTACGCCAGCCGTGGTTGACCGCGCAGCAGGTCGAAGATCTGGTCGCGTATCTGACTGAGGCTGAGGCGCACTGACCGAAACGTGTTCTCATGCGATCTCGCGTCCCGTCGACCCGGATGCGCCGATGGGATACGCCCAAGCACTGGCTTTAAATCAGGAGCGCGCATGGAACAGATCGGCATCCTCACGGCCTTCGCGGGCGGTCTGCTCAGCTTTCTGTCGCCGTGCGTGCTGCCGCTGGCACCGCCTTATCTGGCGTATCTGGCAGGCACCACGCTGGATCAGGTGACCGACGATTCGGTCGATGACGCGGTGGCGCGGCGGGTGCAGATTTCATCGCTGTTTTTCGTCGCGGGGCTGGCAACGGTGTTCGTGACGTTGGGGGCCACGGCCTCCATGCTCGGCCAGATGCTGGCGCAGCACAAATACGTGCTGGGGCAGGTCGCGGGCGTGGTGATTGCGGTGATGGGGGTGCATTTCCTCGGGATCATCCGCATTCCGCTGCTGTACCGTGAGGCGCGGATGGACGGGCCCGCCAAGGCCGGAAGCTATGGCGGCGCCTATCTGATGGGGCTGGCATTCGCCTTTGGCTGGACACCGTGCATCGGGCCGATCCTCGGCTCAATCCTGGTGCTTGCAGCGCAGGAGGAAACCATTTCCGCAGGCGTCAAGATGCTGCTGGTTTATTCACTTGGCCTTGGCACGCCGTTCGTGGCTGCGGCGATGTTCATCAAGCCGTTCATGCGCTGGTCAAAGAAATTCCGCCGCCATATGGGCAAGGTCGAAAAGGCCATGGGCCTGCTGCTGATCGCGGTCGGGGTGATGATGTTCACTGGCGCGTTCTCAGACGTCAGCTATTGGTTGCTGGAGGCGTTTCCCGTGCTCGGCACCATCGGGTGATCGGCCAACTGCGCGGTCAGATCGCCCAGCACGCTTAGGCGGATCGCGGTCGCCAGACCCACATCTGGCGGGCGTGCGGCATCGATTTCCACCGCCAGCGCGTTCAGCGCCATGCCGCGCCGGGCCGCCAATGCGCGAAAACCGTCCCAGAACGCCGGTTCCAGCGACACCGACGTGCGGTGGCCTTGGATGGTCAAGGATCGCTTGGCCGGGGGGTGCCAATCAGGGGCGGTCATCGTCGTCCTCGGGGCTGACATCGCGGATATGACCGTCCAGCCGCTTGGCCGCCAATTCCAGCTCTGCCGCCTCATTGGCCTTGTCGTCTTTGCGGCGCCCAAAGCGCACGGCGTTTTCAGTGCCCGCCTTGCCCGCCGCGTCTTTCGCGCGGGTCTTGCGGTAGTGACGAAGGTTCACGATTTCGGCCATGGCGGGTCTCCCTTCCTGCACGCGCGGTGAATTTAGCGCGCCCAGCAACCTAAGGCGAGGGGGGGCTTGCACCGCGCGCCGCGCCGGGGCGAAATGGCCCGCAAAAAGGAGCCTGCGCATGACCCGAGATGAGGACCGACACGACCCCGGCGGCAAAGTGCGCCTGAAGCTGGCTGAGGGCGTGTCAGGCAGTGCGATGTTTTCCCCCTGCGGGCGATACCGCCCCTTGCTGACCCGCGATCTGGCGGGCGGCGACGGTGCTATTCTGTGGATCGGCATGAACCCGTCCACCGCGGCGGCGGATGTGGATGACCCGACCGTGCGGCGCGAGACGGATTTTTCCCGCCGCTGGGGCTTTCAGCGCTTCGTGAAGGCCAATGTGATGGATTTTCGCGCCACCCAGCCCAAGGACCTGCTGGCTGAGGGGGTGATCCCGCGCAGCGATGACAACCTGCGGATCATCCGGGCTGAGGCTGCCAAAGCCGCGCGGATCATGCTGGCCTTTGGCGCGCTGCACCCGCGGCTGGCGCATTTTGGCACTGAGGTGGTCGCGGCCCTGCGCGGCGATGGGCATGATTTGCTGTGTCTGGGGCTGACCAAAGCCGGATCGCCGCGCCACCCGCTTTACCTGCGCAAAGACAGCGCGCCGTTCGAGTATCCGGGCTAAAACGGCAAAGGGCGCGCCGTGCGGCGCGCCCCCCCCTTCAACCCGGCGATGGCTGCGATCAGCGCGGGCCGATCATGTTTTCGGGCCGCACGACGCGGTCAAAGGTTTCTTCATCCACAAAGCCGAGGCGGATGGCCTCAGCCTTCAGGGTGGTGCCGTTTTTGTGGGCGGTTTTGGCGACCTTGGTGGCGTTGTCATAGCCGATCTCAGGCGCCAGCGCGGTTACCAGCATCAGCGATTCCCACATCAGCTTGGAAATCCGGTCTTCGTCGGCCTCAATGCCCACCACGCAATTGTCGGTGAACGCTGAGGACGCATCGCCGAGCAGCTGCATCGACTGCAACAGATTGTAGATCATCATCGGTTTGTAGACGTTCAGCTCAAAGTGACCTTGGCTGCCGGCGAACCCGATGGCCGCATCGTTGCCCATCACATGGATGCAGACCTGGGTCAGCGATTCGCACTGGGTCGGGTTCACCTTGCCCGGCATGATCGAGGATCCAGGCTCGTTCTCCGGCAGGATCAGCTCCCCAAGACCGCAGCGGGGGCCAGACCCCAGCAGGCGAATGTCGTTGGCGATCTTGAAGAGCGACGCGGCGACGGTTTTCAGCGCGCCCGACATCTCAACAACCGCGTCATGGGCCGCGAGCGCCTCGAACTTGTTCGGCGCGGTGACGAAGGGCATGCCGGTGATCTTGGCCGCGTTCGCGGCAAAGGCCTCGGCAAAGCCGGGCTTGGCGTTCATGCCGGTGCCGACCGCGGTGCCGCCTTGCGCCAGCTCATAGATGTTCGGCAGCGCCCGTTCGATCCGGTCGATGCCTTTGGCGACCTGATGGACATAGCCGCCGAATTCCTGGCCCAGCGTCAGGGGCGTCGCATCCTGGGTGTGGGTGCGGCCGATCTTGATGATGTCCTTGAACTTCATCGCCTTCAGCGACAGCGCCGCGTGCAGCTTGCGCAGCCCCGGCAGCGTCACGTCGCGCGCGGTGGTCGCGGCGGCGATGTGCATTGCGGTGGGGAAAGTGTCGTTCGATGATTGTGAGCGGTTGCAATGGTCGTTCGGGTGCACCGGGGTCTTGGACCCGATCACGCCGCCCAGCATTTCAATCGCGCGGTTCGAGATGACCTCGTTCGCGTTCATGTTCGACTGGGTGCCGGACCCGGTCTGCCAGACCACCAGCGGGAAATGATCGTCGAGCTTGCCCTCGACCACCTCCATCGCGGCGGCGACGATCGGATCGCCAACCGCAGGGTCCAGATTGCCGAGCGCCATGTTGGTCTGCGCGGCAGCGGCCTTGATGACGCCGAGCGCGCGAACCACGGCCACGGGCTGCTTCTCCCACCCGATGGGGAAGTTGATGAGCGAGCGCTGCGTCTGCGCGCCCCAGTATTTGTCCACGGGGACCTCAAGCGGGCCGAAGCTGTCGGTCTCGGTGCGGGTGGCGGTCATGCGCGCATCTCCTCGGCTGAAGTGTCGCGCGCTGCATACAATGGTGTGCACCGCCCCGGCAATGGGGCGAGATGACCAAGGGCGCCGCGCGACAGCTGTTTGCGCGCGCGGCCGCCCATGCACCCGCGCGGCGAGTGCCGGGCGTTGGCGCGGGTGGGGCGGGGTGTCAGCGCGTGTGGGGCGGGGCCAGTCAGGTCTTGCGGAAGCGGTCGAGGCTGACCACGTCGCCACCACCATTGTGGGGCGGTTCGGGATCTGCGTCGTCTTCGCCCGAGAGGTCTTCGTCGTCCATGTCATGGGCGTCGAATTTCAGGCCAAATTCCGCGTGCGGATCGACAAACCGCGTCACCGCGTCGAACGGAATGGCCAAAGCGGCGGAGCGGCCGGAGAAGGACAGCCCCACCGAGAACCGGTCCTGCAACACCACCAGATCCCAATATTCGTTCTGAAGAACGATTGTGATTTCCTCAGGGTATTGGGCGCGCAGCCATGCGGGCATATCGACGCCTGCATGACCCGTGTCGAAGGTGATGTAGAAATGATGGCCGCCGACCAGACCGTCCTCAGCCACTAGGCCAAGCGTCTGGGCCATCACGCCCCTGAGGGCGCGCTGCATCAAGCCGCCGTAATCGATGTGACCTTCGGCCATGAAGCCTCCTGAATACGCAGCGTCGAACATAGCCGATTCGGCGCGTTAGGAAAGCGGGTGCCTTGGCTGCAACCGGCTTTGACGGGCGGATTTGCGTCGAATGCGCAAAGAGTGTGGCCAACATGTGGACGGAAACACGGCAAAATCGGCGTCTCGGCATGGTTTGCACGCCGGAACGTTGTTTGAGGCCGCGGCGCCGCGCCGCGTGTGGCGCGCGCTGGCGGACCCGTGGATGACCGCAGACTGACCTGGACATGACCCGGACATGAACGGCGCTGCGAGAAAGGGGGGAAAAGTGCAGGCTTCTGTTGCCAGGCGCCTGCGGGCCCCGCCTCAGGCTGCTAAGCCAAAGGACTTAAGTTTGGGTTTGGGCGCAGCTTACGCTGCGACGGCTACCCGAGCACTGTTGTCATTGGCAACTGTACAATTTGAGCCGGTAACGGTGGCATCCTGCCGAGCGAAAGCTAACACCTTTACACGTCCGTCGATGCTATTTCGACCCCGTTCCGCCCTGAACACCCTTGGTCAATGACCCAAGGCAGGGAGTGTGGTGGAGTCGCCGGGTACCGCCCCCGGGTCCGAGCCGCTTATTACGTGCGCGTTTATCACCGTAGTCTCTTGCGAGACCCGCCAGACATAGCGTGTGCGGCTCGCAGTTTAAAGGGGCGACGTGCAAATTCGCTCAGTCGGTTTGAAAGGATGCGATCCAATCACCCATCGCCGCGCGGTGCAGGCCCAGCGAGCGTGCCACAGCCGGAAGGGCAGCGGTGCGCGCGCACCACGCATCAATCGCCGCGGGAACCGCCAGCGGACGGCCGAGCGCGTCGGCCATCATCCGCGCCATCTGCAGCGTGCAGGGATACGCGATGTCCGCCAGGCCCGGCGCGTGCCCAAAGGCGAAGGGGGCGGGGGTGACCAGATCGTCCAGGCGCTGAAGCGCGGCCTCAACGCCCGTGGCGGCGGCGCCGACGGCCAATGGGTCCGCCGCCGCGCCCTGTTTCACCAGCGCGAAAAAGGCGCGGGCTGCGGCTTCGACCCGTTGGTCGTGGAACCCCAGCAGGGCGCGGGCGCGGGCGCGGTCCAGCGGCGTTTCGGGCAGCAGGGGCGGAGCGGGGAAAAGGTCCTCCAGCCATTCGAGGATGGCGTTTGATTCGTGCAGCGCATCGCCGTTGATCACGATGCCGGGGATCGACCCCGCGGGCACGATGGCGCGGTATTGCGTGGACCCGTAGCCCCCCGGTGGCGGCAATTCGGTGAACGCGGCACCCTTCATGTCCAGCGCGATGCGCACCTTGGCCACAAAGGCCGAAACGCCGATGCCATAAAGTGTGATGTCAGGCGCGGTCATGGCATGGGCCTTTCAGTGAGACGTGAGGGAAGATCACTGGGCCGCGCACAGCCCAGTTGGTGCATGACGTTGCGCAGGTCATCCTGAAGGATGGTGAACGCATGGCGCGCGCCCGCATCGCCGCCCGCCGCGCAGGCCCACAGGAACGGGCGCCCCAGCAGCACCGCGTCGGCCCCCAGCGCCAGCGCGCGGGCGATGTCGGCACCGGATCTCAGGCCGCTGTCCATCAAGATGGTGGCGCGGCCTGCCACGGCCTCAGCCACCCGGGGCAGCATGTCGATGGCGGCGGGCGCGGGGTCAAGCTGCCGCCCCCCGTGGTTTGACACCACGATGCCATCGACCCCGGCGGCGAGCGCGACCAGCGCTTCGTCCGGCGACAACACGCCTTTGACCAGCAGGGGGCCATCCCAGTCACGGCGGATTTCGGCCAGCAAGTCGGGGGTCACCGATTGCGACAGGCGCGCGTTCACGAAGGCTGAAAGCTGGGACAATTCTTCAGCCGAGGCGTAGCGGCTCAGATTTTCAAAACTTGGCCGCCCGCGGCGCAGCGTGGCGGCGAGCCATGCGGGATGCATCAGAAAATCGGCAATCATTGCTGGGCCGATCTTGGGCTGCATCGCCACCCCGGCGCGGCGCTGGCGTTCGCGGCGCGATGCCACGGGCACGTCGATGGTGACGACCAGCGCTTCGAATTTCGCGGTTCGGGCGCGGGCGATCAGATCGCGGCGCATGTCGACGTCGTTGGGGGTGTAAAGCTGGAACCACGATCCGGGGGCTGCGTCGCCCACTGCCTCAATGCTCTCGCCGGCAGCGGTGGAGAGGCAGTAGATCCCGCCTGCATCGCGCGCCGCGCGGGCCAGCATCAGCTCTGATCCGGGCCAGATCAAGGACGACATGCCGATTGGCCCGACGCCGATTGGCAGCTTGTGGTCCTTGCCAAACAGCGTGGTGGAAATATCCGGTGCCGGCGCCCCGCCCAGAAACCGCGGGGTGAGGGTGATGGCCGACAAGGCGGCGCGGTCGCGGGCCAACGATTCTTCGGTGCCAACGCCGCTGTCGAGATATTCCCACGCGATGTGCGGGATGCGGCGGCGCGCGGGCGCGCGCAGATCGCCAAGCGCGGGCCAGCGGATCATCATGTTCATGGGCGGGTCCTTCGTCCTGTTCGGGCGAAGAGTTGCGGGTGTGGGCGCGCCGCGTCAAGACATGCGAAGGCGGGGGAGGGCCTGACGCCCTCCCCCTGCGCCCCCCACCCCTTGGGCACCCAGATCAACCGTGCTTTGCGGCGAAGGCGTCGGCGGAAAGGCTGCGAAAGTCGGTCAGCGCGCTGCGGATGCGGTCATGGGGCCAATCCCACCACGCCAGTTCCATCAACGTCTCGGCCAATGCCTGAGGGTGGCGGCGCTTGATCAAGGCGGCAGGCACGCCGCCGACGATGGTGTAGGGCGCGACGTCTTTGGACACGATCGCCCCGGCGGCGACCACTGCGCCATGCCCGACGGTCACGCCGGGCAGGATAACCGCTGCGTGGCCGATCCAGGTGTCATGGCCGATGGTGCAGGGGTTCGATTTGCGCCAGTCAAAGAATGCCTGATCATCCTCAGCGTCGTCCCAATAAAGCGAGGAGCGGTACATAAAATGGTGCAGCGACGCGCGCTCATGCGGGTGGTTGCCGGGGTTGATGCGCACATGGCTTGCGATGTTCGCGAACTTGCCGATTGCCGTGTCGGTGATGTCGTTCCAGCCTGCGACGTAGGAATAGTCATCCATGCTGGTGCGGGTCAGGGCTGCGCCTTCCATCACCTCAGTGTAGCGGCCCAAGGTGCAATCGTTGATCCGGGCGGTCGGGTGAATCCATGGGGTGTGCGACAGGCGGCTCATCAGATCATCCTTGGGTGTCGACGGGCGCGCGGCCGTCGATCAGGCGGCGGCGCAGGCGGGTGGCGAGCGCGTCCATCCCCGTCACCAGCAAGATGGTCAGCCCCACGATCCACGCAACGTTTTCCCAATCGCGTGAGGTGCGCATCGTCTCCACCAGCATCAGCCCGATGCCGCCAGCGCCGAGCGCGCCGATCACCGTGGCGGACCGGGTGTTGGATTCCATGTAGTAAAGTCCCTGGCTGACAAACACCGGCAGGATCTGCGGGATCACCCCCCAGCGCCACCGTTGTAGGCGAGAGGCGCCGGTGGCGCGCACCCCCTCAATCTGGCGCTCATCGACGTTTTCCAGCGCCTCGGAGAACAGCTTGCCCAGCGTTCCTGTGTCGGTGAATGCGATCGCCAGCGCGCCGGTCAGTGGGCCAAGGCCAAAGGCGCGGATGAAAATCAACGACCAGATCAGCATGTCCACCCCGCGCAGCAGATCGAACAGCCGCCGCATGCCAAACCTGAGCGCCATGGAGGGCGTGAAGTTGCGCGCCGCCAGAAAGGCCAGCGGCAGGCCGATGATGCAGGCGGCGGCGGTGCCAAGGGCGGCCATCATCAGCGTCTCGAACAGCGCAATAAATATGGCCCGGTGCTGCCATTCGGCGTTGCCCAGAAATTCCTGCACCATGAACCATGCATTGGACATCGCAGGATCCATGCGGTCCGCGGACCACGCCAGCGACCACAATGCGCCAAAGGTTTTGCCCTGAAGCGGGGAGTTGAAATCGAACCAGAAATGTTCCCACCCCCAGGCGAACTTGTGCAGTTCGATCTTGGCGCGGCTGGCCTGGGCGCGCCCACCCTGCGGGGTGCGCGCGTCGAGCTTTTTGGGCGTGACCGTCAGCCAATCTGGTTTGGGACCGGGGGGCAGCAAGGCCGTGACGCCCGATGCGTCGACGATGGCGGTGATCTGGCCATATCCCGGCACCGTCAACGTCAGGCGCGGCCCGGCAATCACCGCGATGACGCCGCCGCCCAGATCGGCGTACGCGTCGTTGCCGGTGATCTGGACCCAATCGGGGGCGGTGCCGGGGGCGTAGGTGGCCATGCGCTCGCCCTCAACCGTGACCTCAATGCCGCCGCGGCGCAGATCTGCGGTGACATGGGTTTTGTGCATCACCGCGTCTGACGCAAGGATCGCCGCGCGTTCGGGGTGCGCCGATGCGATCAGGCCTGAGACGTCAAAGGCAACCCAAGCATAGGCCAGATAAACCAGCGCCGCCGTTGGCGCGGCCATCAACAGCGCAGCGCGGCGTTTAAGGCGCATGCGCACGGCGGTGGGGTCGGGAATGCGGGCGGCGCCGTGTTCGCCCCCGGTGGCACCGGTCAGACGGCCGCGGGCCCATGACCCGAACTGGTCAATCACCATGATCGACGCGAACAGCAGCACGAACAGGGCGATGGTTTCATCCCCCGACCCCTGACCCCAGCCGATGGTGCGGCGCAATTCGCTGCCAATGCCGCCTGCGCCGACAAACCCCAGGATCGCCGATGCGCGCACATTGATTTCAAGCCGCAGCAGGAAATAGCTGAGCCAGTTGGGCGCCAGCTGCGGGATCACCCCATAGCGCACCCGTTGCAGCCATGTGGCCCCGGCGGAGGTCAGCCCGTCGAGCGGGCGGTGGTCGATGTTCTCAGCCGCCTCGGCAAACAGTTTGCCGAGCGCGCCTGCGGTGTGAAACGCCACCGCGATCATCGCTGGCACCGGCGAGGAGCCGAGCACATAGATCAAGAATAGCGCCAGGATCAGCTCTGGGAACGCGCGCATCACGTCCATGGCCCGGCGCACCGGCGCGGCCAGCCAGCGCGGCGCGCCCAGACCCGCGGTGCTGGCCAGCGCCAGCACCACCGCCGCCGCGCCGCCGATCAGCGTGGCCACCAGCGCGATGTTCAGGGTTTCCAGCAGCGCAGGCAAAAAGCGCAGCAACAATCCGGGAAATCTGGCGCCTGACTCCCATGCCTCAGCAATCAGGCCACCGGGATAGTCGAAGAATTTCGGCAGGCCCGACAAAAGTGAGCCTGAATTCATGCTGCTGCTGAGGTCAAAGCCCGCGATCAGCGCTGCGGCGGCCAGCAGCACCATCAGGCCCGAATACATCCCGCGGCGGCGCGTCTGTTGCATGATGCTGTCGGCAAGGGCGGGGGTGTTCATGGGCGTCTCCGGGGGGGATGCGTCGGCAGGGCGCGCGCGCAGGATCGGCGGGATGCGCCCGGACCGGCCGGGGGCGACGCGCGTGGGGCTGCGGCGTGCGCGGCGGCGGCGCACCCGCGCGGCGAGGCAACCGGCGCGCGGGCGGCAAGCGGGCACGACCCCGGACGGCACAAAGCCTTCCGGGGTCGTAAGGGCGAGGGTGTGGTGTGGATCAGTTCTTCAGCGATTTCAGGCGGCGGGCCTCAACGATCGCGGTGTAGGCGTCGTGGCCGATCGGCATGAAGCCCTTGGCATCCCCGGCCAGCACGCCGTAAGCGCATTCAGGGTCCATCGAGGGCAGGGATGCCATCAGCGCGGTCATCTGAAGCTTGGTGCGTTCATCCAGCGTTTTGCGCAGCACGACCGGGCCTTCGGGGATCACCGGCGAGCGCCAGATTTCCACCAGATTGGTCATGTCCACCAGGCCCGCATCAGCGGCCTTGCGCAGGGCGCCGGAGTTGTAGCCGTCCTCCCACGCGCCCAGACCGTCGGCCCAGGTGACGCCCGCATCGATGTCGCCGTTGGCGACGGCGACGATGGTCTGTTCATGCCCGCCGGTGAACTTCACCTCAGCGAAATATGTGCCCGAGTCCATCGGATAGCCGGCCTTGGGGATTTCAATCGACGGGATCAGGTAGCCTGAGGTGGAGTTCGGGTCGCCAAAGCCGAAGCGCTTGCCCTTCATGTCGTCAAGCGAGGTCACGCCGCTGTCCGCGCGCGCAAAACCGATTGAATAATAGCCGTAGCCGCCATCGACGTTGACCTTGACCAGCACCGGCTCCACCGCCTCAGGATCCGCGAGATAGACCTTGGCGTAGCCAGAGGCGCCCATCCACGCCATGTCGAGATTGCCGCCAAGCAGCCCTTCGATCACGCCGTTATAATCGGCCGGGGCGTAAAGCTTCACGTCGACGCCAAGCAGGGCCTGGGTCTTCTCAACCAGGCATTCATAGGCGCGCAGACGGTCGGAAGCGTTTTCGCCGCCCAGGATGCCGATGCGGAATTCCTTGAGGTCGGAGGCCGAGGCGGCAGAGCCGATCAGGGCGGCGGTGACCGCTGCGATGAAGCTGAGTTTCATAGGTGTCTCTCCGGATGATGGGACCGGCGCGCCGTGGGGCGGGCCGGGGTTTGTGAGAAAAAGGGATCAGGCTGCGACGGGCGCGTGCGCAGCTGCTCTGGTCGCCGCAGGCATCGCGGCAAGGGCTGCGATGGAGGTCGAGGTGGCGGCCTCCGAGAACTCAGCGCCAGCGCCGTAGATGTCCCGGGCCACGTCCTCGGTCAGTTGTGCGGACGCGCCATCGAACACGATGCGGCCGTCGCGCATGCCGATCACCCGGTCGCAATAGCGCCGCGCGGTGTCCAGCGTGTGCAGGTTGCAGATGACGGTCAGGCCGTCCTCCAGATGGATCGCACGCAGCGCGTCCATCACCGCCTGGGCATTCATCGGATCGAGCGACGCGATCGGTTCGTCCGCCAGCAGCATCTTGGGCCGCTGCATCAGTGCGCGGGCGATGGCGACGCGCTGCTGCTGGCCACCCGACAGCGCCTCAGCGCGCTTCAACGCGTGTTCAGCAATGCCGAGGCGCTCCAGCGTTTTGACCGCGTCGCGGATGTCGTTGTCCGGGAACAGGTTGAACATTGACCGCAGCGCGCCGTGGTCATTGGCGCGGCCCAGCATCACGTTGGTGACCACATCGAGCCGCGGCACCAGATTGAACTGCTGGAAGATCATCGCGCAATCGCGGCGCCAGCGGCGCAGGTCTTGGCCGCGCAGCTTCAGCACATCGACCCCGTCGACCCGGATTTCGCCCGCACTGGCATCGGTCAGCCGGTTGATCATGCGCAAAAGTGTGGATTTCCCGGCGCCGGAGCGCCCGATGATGCCGATCATCTGCGGCCGGTCGATCAGGATCGACGCGTCGTCCACAGCGGTGGATCGGCCGAAGCGCTTGGTCAGCGAAGTGATCTTGATCAGCATGTGCGCCCCCTTTTGGTGTCGAGGCGGAACATGGGGCGGATGCGCGACGCTCAGATCACGGTTTCATGTCGGTTTTGCGAAATTGGTGGTCAGAGGCCCTCAGGCGGGGATCCATCGCCGCTGATCACCGACATCCGGTCAGTGCAGAACCAGCTGCGCCCGTATTCCACCGGCGCGCCATCAGCCCCGTGGTTAACGCTTTCGGCAAACAGCGCCGCCGCCCCGTCAGGCAGCTTGAGGTGCCGCGCGATGATTGCGCCGGGCCGTCCCGCGGTCAGCCGGGTCCAGGCGCGGGTGTAATCAAGAACCCCGCAGGCGGCCAACGCGTCGGTCACGCCCATTTGCGCGCGCAACGCGTCGGGCAGGGCGGTCAGGTGCCCCGGAAACGTCGTCACAGAATGGATGATGGGGACGCCGTCGGCCTCAGCCAGCGTTTCGGCGACATGAACCGGCGCGCCGCGGGGCAGGGCAAGGGCCAGCGATTCTTCGCGGCTGGCGGCGACGGTTTCCAGCCGCAGAATCCTGCGCCCCGGCGCGCGCCCCGCCGCGTTCAGATTGGCGGAGAATCGCGTGCGCGCCCCCAGCCGGTAATCCATGCGCCCCCCGGTCACCACCGCGCCTGCGCCGCGGCGGACATGAACCTGGCCCTCTGCGCTCAGCGCCGCCATGGCGCGGCGCAGGGTGTGGCGGTTGACGTCAAAGCGGCGCGACAGCTCTGCCTCAGACGGCAGGCGCGCGCCGGGGGGCCAGCGGCCACCTTCGATCTCAGCGCCAAGTGCGTCGCGGATCTGGCGCCAGATCGGGGCGCCGCCGGGGGTGCGGGTCAGGGGGGGCTGCGTCATGGAATGTTCACGGATCCTGTGTTGCGTTACCGCGCAGAATAGGCAAGAATTTGTCTAGTTGTCGAGAAGGATAGACAAGTTATGCAACCTGTCCACACCGCGCCGCAAGGCCCGGATAAAAATGCCGCCCGCGCCGGGTGGATGGCCACGCTGGCCCAGGCCGATCCATCGGCGCTGGAGGGTGCGTTTGCCGCGCTGGGCGCCGGGCCTGAGTACGAATGGCTGCGGGTGCCTGAACGCGGCGCCGCCATGATCCGTGGCCGCGCCGGGGGTGTCGGTGCGCCGTTCAATCTGGGGGAAATGACCGTGACCCGCTGTGCGCTGACCTTGCCGTGCGGCGCCGTTGGCCATGCCTATGTGCCGGGCCGTGATGGGGGCCACGCGACCCGCGCCGCGATCTGCGATGCGCTGATGCAGACTGACCGCGCCGATCAGGTGACGGCGCTGGTCCTGGCCCCGCTGCGCGCCGCTGCCGCCGCCGTAGCCGCCCATCGCGCGGGCCGGGCTGAGGGCACGAAGGTCGATTTCTTTACCATGGTGCGGGGAGAAGACTGATGTCCGCCACATTGTTGACCGGGGGCTTCAAAAGCCCCGCCACGCAGTCATCTACCGGCTTTCGTGCGATCCTTGATGCCATGTCCCGCCCCGGCGCGATCTGCGATGTTGCGGGCGCCGCGCCGCCTGCGCCGATGTCCCCCGCCGCGGGGCTGGTTGCGCTGGTGCTGTGCGATGCGCAGACGCCGGTTTGGCTCGCGCCGTCTTTGCGCGCGCATGTTCCCGACTGGCTGCGGTTTCATTGCGGCTGCCCGATCACCGATATCCGCGCCGATGCCATGTTCGCCTTCGGCGCGCCTGACGACCTGCTGCCCTTGACCGATTGGGCGCAGGGCAACCCTGAATACCCCGACCGCTCTGCCACGCTGGTGATGGCGCTGCCTGATTTTGGCGGCGCGTTCCTGACGCTGACCGGCCCGGGGATTGAGGTTGAGGCCCGCCTGCCGGTCGGCCCTGCCGCCGCTGCCCTCGCCGCCGCTTTGGCTGAGAACCACGCAATGGCCCCGATGGGCGTTGATCTGATCCTGACCTCAGGCGGGTGTCTTGCCGCTGTGCCGCGCTCCTCTCGCGTGAAGGAATAAGCCATGTATGTTGCCGTCAAAGGGGGTGAGCGCGCCATCGACGCCGCCCATGACTGGTTGGCTGAGGAACGCCGCGGCGACCTCTCCATTCCCGAACTGTCCGTGGCCCAGATCCGGGAACAGCTTGCCCTGTCGGTGTCGCGTGTGATGGCCGAAGGCTCGTTGTATGATCCCGATCTTGCGGCGCTGGCCATCAAACAGGCCCGCGGCGATCTGATTGAGGCGATCTTTTTGATCCGCGCCTACCGCACCACCCTGCCGCGCTTTGGCGCCAGTGTGCCCATCGACACCGGCGCGATGATCTGTGAGCGGCGGATTTCAGCAACCTACAAAGACGCGCCCGGCGGGCAGGTGCTTGGCCCGACCTTTGATTACACGCACCGGCTGCTCGATTTCGCGCTGGCTGCCGAAGGCGCGCCCACGGCCCGGCCCGACACCCGCGCGGACCCGGCCCCCAAGCCGCACATCTCTGAATTCCTTGGGGCTGAGGGGCTTTTGCAGGACGAAGCGCGCAGCGATGACACCCCCGGCGATCTGACCCGCGAACCGCTGGAATTGCCCACCAACCGCGCCTTGCGCCTGCAATCGCTGGCGCGCGGCGACGAAGGCTTCGCGCTGGCGCTCGCGTATTCCACCCAGCGCGGCTACGCCCAAACCCACGCCTTTGTCGGTGAATTGCGGTTGGGAGAGGTGGAGGTTGAGTTGGACATCCCCGAGCTGGGCTTTTGCGTCGCCATCGCCCGGATTGACGTCACCGAATGCGAAACGGTCAACAAGTTCAACGGATCAAAGACTGAGCCGCCGCAATTCACCCGCGGCTATGGGCTGACCATGGGCCGCAATGAACGCAAGACGATTTCCATGGCCTTGGTGGACCGTGCCCTGCGGTGGCGCGAACTGGGCGAGGACGACAAAGGCGCCCCCGCGCAGGACGAGGAATTCGTGCTGTCCCACATCGACAACATCCAGTCGTCAGGGTTTCTGGAGCATATAAAGCTGCCGCATTATGTGGATTTCCAGGCCGAACTGGCACTGGTGCGCAAGATGCGGGCTGAAATCATGGCGAACGCCGCGCAGGAGGCCGCGCAATGACCAGCGATTACAACTTCGCCTATCTGGACGAACAGACCAAGCGGATGATCCGCCGCGCTTTGCTGAAAGCCGTTGCGATCCCCGGCTATCAGGTGCCGTTCGCGTCGCGTGAAATGCCGATGCCCTATGGCTGGGGCACCGGGGGCGTGCAGGTGACCGCCGCAGTGCTGACGCCTGGCGACGTGCTGAAGGTCATTGACCAAGGCGCCGACGACACCACCAACGCCGTGTCGATCCGCCGGTTCTTTCAGCGCACCGCCGGCGTGGCGACCACGGAAAAAACCACTGAGGCGACCGTGATCCAGACCCGCCACCGCATCCCTGAAACGCCGCTGACGGCTGGCCAGATCCTCGTCTACCAAGTGCCGATCCCGGAGCCCTTGCGCTTTTTGGAACCGCGGGAGGTTGAGACCCGGCGCATGCACGCGCTGCAAGATTACGGGCTGATGCATGTGAAGCTGTACGAAGACATCGCGCGCCACGGCCACATCGCCACAACCTATGCCTATCCAGTGATGGTTGAGGACCGCTATGTCATGGACCCCTCGCCAATTCCCAAATTCGACAACCCCAAAATGCACATGTCCCCAGCGCTGCAATTGTTTGGTGCTGGGCGCGAACAGCGCATCTACGCCGTGCCGCCGTTCACCAAGGTTGTGAGCCTTGATTTCGAGGACCATCCCTTTGACCGTGGCCGCCCGCTGGGCGAATGCGCGCTGTGCGCCGAGGCGGACGGGTATCTGGACGAAGTGATCACCGACGATAAGGGCGGGCGGATGTTCGTCTGCTCTGACACCGACCATTGCGAAACGCGCCGCGTGGCGGGCCATGTCGGGTCCCAAGGCGTACCTCTGGAGGCTTTGTCATGACCCGCCCGCTGCTGTCTGCCCGCGGTGTCACCCGCCGCTATGGCGCACGGATCGGCTGCCGGGACATATCGTTTGATCTGTGGCCGGGCGAAGTGCTGGGCATCGTCGGGGAATCCGGCTCTGGCAAATCCACGTTGCTGTCGGCGCTGTCGGGCCACGCCACCCCGGACGAGGGGCAGGTCTTGTATGACGGCCATGATGGCATCGTCGACGTGCCGCGATTGTCTGAGCCGCGCAGGCGCATGCTGATGCGCACCGACTGGGCCTTTGTGCACCAGAACCCGCGCGACGGGCTGCGCATGAATGTCTCCGCCGGGGCCAATGTCGGGGAACGCCTGATGGCCGTCGGCGCGCGCAATTACGGCAACATCCGGGGCCAAGCGCTTGACTGGCTCGGGCGTGTGGAAATCGCGGGGGAACGGATTGATGACCGCCCCTCGGCGTTTTCGGGCGGGATGCAGCAGCGGTTGCAGATCGCGCGCAATCTGGTGACCGGGCCGCGGTTGGCATTCATGGACGAGCCGACGGGGGGGCTCGATGTCAGCGTGCAGGCCCGCCTGTTGGACCTGATCCGCGGGCTGGTGCGCGAACTGGGGCTGAGCGCGATCATCGTCACCCATGATCTGGCGGTGGTGCGGCTGCTGGCCGATCGGCTGATGGTGATGAAGGACGGCGCCGCGGTGGAAACTGGGCTGACGGACCAGGTGCTCGATGATCCGCAGCATCCCTATACGCAGCTGCTGGTCAGCTCCGTGCTTCAGGTTTAGGAGACACGCCATGATCGAGCTTGAAAACGTCGCGAAGACCTTCACCCTTCACGCCCAAGGCGGCGCGCGGATCGACGTGATCCGCGGCGCGACCTTTCGCGTCGATCCCGGTGAATGCGCCGGGCTGACCGGGCCATCAGGGTCCGGGAAATCCACCATCATGCGGATGATCTGGGGCAATTACCTGGCTGAGGCTGGGTCAATCCGTGTCTGCGGCACCGATGTCGCGCGCGCTGAACCGCGCCAAGTGATTGCGCTGCGCCGCGGTGTGATGGGCTATGTTAGCCAGTTCCTGCGCGTGGTGCCGCGTGTGCCGACCCGCGACGTGGTGGCCGAACCGCTGTTGATCGCAGGCATGGCGCGGAGCGATGCCATGGCGCGGGCAGAAGACCTGCTTGCCCGCCTTAATGTCCCCAGAACCCTGTGGGACCTGTCGCCGATGACCTTTTCGGGCGGAGAGCAGCAGCGCGTCAACATCGCCCGCGGGTTCGCCGCGCCGCGCCGCGCGATGTTGCTGGATGAACCGACCGCATCGCTGGACCCGGTGAACCGCGAGGTGGTGCTGCAATTGATTGAGGAGGCCAAGGCAGGTGGCGCGGCCATCCTCGGCATCTTTCACGACGCTGAGGCCCGCGCGCGGGTCTGTGACAGGGAAATCGACGTGGGCGCCTTTTCCCCGCAGGTCGCGGCATGATGCGCGGAACCTTGCATCTGGTGGTCGGCCCGTCGGGCGCGGGCAAGGACACGCTGCTGGCCGCCGCCATGGCCGCGCGGCCTGACATTCTGTTCCCGGCCCGGGTGATCACGAGGCCGGCAGCCGCGGGCGGCGAATCGCACATCCCCGCCACCATCCCCGATTTTGACGCGATGGAGGCCGCTGGCGCCTTTGCCCTGTCATGGCGCGCCCATGATCTGGCCTATGGCATTCCGGCTGAGGCCAAGGCTGCGCTGGCGTCTGGCCGTCATGTGGCGGTCAACGTATCGCGCGCCGTGATCGGGGTTGCACGCGCGCGGTTTGCGCCGGTGCGGGTGCTGATGGTCACGGCCTCGGCGCAGGTGCTGGCCGCCCGGCTGGCTGCGCGTGGGCGCGAAGATGCGCGCGACATCGCGGCGCGGCTGGCCCGCGCGGGGCATGGTGTGCCTGATGGGCCAGATACCTATGTGATTGTGAATGATGGCACGCTTGAAGACGGCGCCGCCGCGCTGTTGGCCGCGCTGGTGCCGCGCCCGGACGCATGGCGCGCGACTGGCTGATCCGCCCGCCATCATGCGCACGCCGCGAAACCGCTGCAAATTGCGCGCCCTTGACCCAACGGGGCCTGCGCCGGACCATCCGGCCAAGACCAAGACAAACGCGAGCATTCGCGAAAGGACCCACCAGATGACGCTTCACGATCCCGCCCGGCTCGGCGCCGCGGACACTGTGCTTTCCAACGCCCGCATCGTGCTGAAGAACGACGAGATTGCCGGATCGGTGCTGATCCGCGCGGGGCGCATCGCGTCGATTGATCCCGGCGCCTCCGTGGTTCCCGGCGCGCAGGACATGGGCGGCGATCTGCTGATCCCTGGCCTGGTGGAACTGCACACCGACAATCTGGAACGGCATCTGGCACCGCGGCCCGGCGTCGACTGGCCGCGCGCGGCGGCGGCGATCGCCCATGATGCGGAATTGGCCTCGGTCGGCATCACCACGGTGTTCGATGCGCTGCGGGTTGGGTCGATCACGACGTTCAAACGCGCCAATTACAGCAAATATGCCCGCGATCTGGCCGACGCGATTCTGTCGCTGAAGGCGTCGGGCGCGTTCCGCATCAGCCATTTTCTGCATCTGCGGGCAGAGATCTGCTCCGAAACCCTGTTGGAGGAGATGGATGAATTCGGCCCCGCCGACGACGTGCGCATCGTCAGCTTGATGGACCACACCCCCGGCCAGCGCCAGTTTCGCGACATCGCCAAGCTGCGCCAGTATCATGAGGGGAAGTATGGCGGCGGCGAGGGCTTTGATTTTGATGAATACATCCAGTTCCTCGCCGAAGTGAAAACCCGTTTCGGCACAAGCCACGAAGACGGCGCCGCAGCGCGTGCGCGCGCGATGGGCGCCGTGATCGCCAGCCATGACGACACCGAGGCGGCGCATGTCGCAGTCTCAGCCGCCCAAGGGTGCCGCGTCGCGGAATTCCCCACAACGCTGGAGGCCGCCACCGCCTGCCGCGCCCATGGTATTTCGGTGATGATGGGGGCACCGAACCTGCTGCGCGGCGGCTCGCACAGCGGCAATGTGGCGGCGTCAGAACTGCTTGAGGCCGGGCTGCTGGACATCTTCAGCTCAGATTACGCGCCATCATCCTTGCTGATGGCCGCGATGCGCATGGCGCGCGAAGGGGGCGACATGGCCGCGGGCATCCGCACGGTGACCCATGCGCCCGCCGCCGCCACAGGGCTGGATGATCGGGGCCAGATCGCGGCCGGTCTGCGCGCTGATCTGGTGCGGGTGAACAGCGATCATGCCGCCCCGGTGGTGCGCGGGGTCTGGGTTGCGGGTGCCCGTGTAGGCTGATCGCGGGGTGCTGTGCCATTTTTGTAGCTGGGGCGCGCGAATAAGGGCAATGGTCTGCGAGGTGGTTTGTTTAAAATCAGGAAAATCTATGGGGGGATTTTCCGATCCTTAACAGGCAGAAAATGTTGAATTAGGCCGTGTGGACAAAGGGGATACCCATAGCCCCATCGGCATGATTCAAGGCTGGAAATTGGGAGCCAGCCTTGGACCGAAACCTCATCGACGACGCGGGCCTGGGCGCTGCTCGCGCCGTTCCTGCCGTCTGAGCGCGGGCGTGCATGC
>JBLGAC010000063.1:0-20450 GCA_047610385.1 Paracoccaceae bacterium
CGGGTTTTGTGGGGTGGTCCCCGGGGGGGTTGTGTTCGGGGGGGGGGGGGGGCCCCCCCCCCCCCCCGCGCCCATCTGCCCCCCCCCCGTCCGGAGCCGTCCTCGATGAACATCCAGCCCGCGTTTCCCGCGTTCGAAGCCCGTTACAATGCCGGCGAGAATGTGGCGCTGTGGTGCACGCTGCCGGCCGATCTCGATACCCCGGTCAGCCTGATGCTGAAGCTGGCGCAGGCGCGCAAAGACAGCTTCATGCTGGAAAGCGTCACCGGGGGCGACACACGCGGGCGCTATTCTTTCATCGGCTGGAAGCCTGACCTGATCTGGCGCTGCCATGGGGATGTCGCGGAAATCAACCGCTCCGCCCGCTTTGACGCTGATGCGTTTGAACGCGACCCCCGCGATCCGCTGGCGTCGCTGCGCGCGGTGCTGGATGAAACCCATATTGACCTGCCCAAGGAACTGCCGCCCGGCGTGTCGGGCCTGTTCGGCTATCTGGGCTATGATATGGTGCGCCATGTGGAAAAGCTGCCCGAACCCAACACCGATCCGCTGGGCCTGCCTGACGCGGTGATGATGCGCCCGACCATGATCGCGGCGGTGGACAGCGTGAAAGATGAGGTCACGCTGGTCACCCCGGTCTGGACCGGGCAGGGGGCCAACGCCCGCGCCGCCTATGCGCGCGCCGCAGAACGTCTGTCGGACGCGGTGCTGGACCTGGACCGCCCGGTTCCCATGGACCGGGATGGCGACAGCGGCGCCGTGGCCGGGCCCCCGGTGTCGAACACCAGCCATGCGCGGTATCTTGAAATGGTCGCCAAGGCCAAGGACTACATCCGCGCTGGCGACATCTTTCAGGTGGTGCCGTCCCAGCGCTGGACGCTGGATTTTCCGCTGCCGCCCTTTGCGCTTTACCGCGCGCTGCGCCGCACCAACCCGTCGCCATACATGTTCTACTTTAACTTTGGCGGCTTTCAGGTGGTGGGTGCCAGCCCTGAGATCCTGGTTCGGGTGCGAGGCGGCACGGTCACCATCCGTCCCATCGCCGGCACTCGGCCCCGCGGCGCAACGCCCGAAGAGGATGACGCGCTTGAGGCTGATCTGCTGGCCGACCCCAAGGAACTGGCGGAGCATCTGATGCTGCTGGATCTGGGGCGCAACGATGTGGGCAAAGTCGCCAAGATCGGCACCGTGACGCCAACTGCGACCTTCACCGTTGAACGGTATTCCCACGTCATGCACATCGTGTCGAACGTTGAGGGCGAATTGCGCGACGGGGTCGATGCGCTTGAGGCGCTGCTGGCTGGTCTGCCCGCGGGCACCGTGTCGGGCGCGCCCAAAGTCCGCGCCATGCAGATCATTGATGAGCTGGAGAGCGAGAAGCGCGGCGTCTATGCCGGGGGTGTGGGGTACATCTCCTCAGCCGACGAAATGGACATGTGCATCGCGCTGCGCACATCTGTGGTCAAGGACGGCAAGATGTATGTGCAGGCCGGGGGCGGCGTCGTCTATGACAGCGACCCTGAGGCGGAGTTCCAAGAGACGGTGAACAAGTCCCGCGCCCTGATGCGCGCCGCCGAAGAAGCCGGGCGCTTTGCGGGCCGCAGCAACCGCTGAACATGGCGTCAGGTCGTGGCGGTGAATTCCGGAATGCTGCGCCGGATCATGCATGCCGGGGCTGTGTTGACAGGCGCGTTGACCACCAACATCCCCCCTGCCGCGCCCCTTGCCGACCGCTGTGATTGCCCCCGCTCAGCGGCCTTGTTGCAGCAGGGCCGACACTGTCGCGGGGATGGCGGTGGCCGCATCGGTGGCGGCGAACCATGACGCCGCCTCAGCAATTGCGGCGGGGGTGGCCCAGATTTCAATCGCCGCACCGCCGCTGAGACGCGCATCAAGCGCCGCACGGTCCAACGAGGACCGCAGCGCGGCCATATTCGCCTCGGAGCGGATTTCAACCCTTTGCATGGAATCGACCGTCTCCAGCCGCATGTTCATTGCCATGCGCGCGATGGCACCGCCGCCGGGCGCGGGGTTGAACAGTGCCAAGCCCTGTTTGCGCATCCCGCTCAGGAACCGGCGCAGCACCGACATTGAAATGGTGCGCGCATCGCCTGACACCGGCAGCACCGCGACGGCGCCCAGAGCGGCGATTGCTTTCAGATCAGTCTCGGGGTCGGCCTCAATCACCAGATCCACGCCCATGGCGCGCAGCCGGGCACCCAGGGTGGGATCCGTCAGAAAGGCCTGCGGCACCACCAGTGTGATCGGTGCGTTGACCGCCAAAAGCGGCGCCAGCGGCCCGGCAGGGTCGATGGCCAGCATCGGATCTACGCCGTGCAGAACCAGCGCCAGAAGCGGTCCGGCCGCGGTGCCGTCAAGCTGGGCGTCGGTGGCCGCGGCCCCCGCGCTGGGCAAAAGCGTGGGCGGGTTTTGATCAGGCGCAGACTGGAAATATGGCGCAGTGCGTCCCGGCGTGCCGACCGTCGGCAGGGCCGCAAGGCGCGGGCGCGACAATTGCAGCGCGTCTGAGCCGCGCGACGCCACCACGGTGCCACCACGAGGCGCGCGCACCAGCGGTGCGTCCTCAGTCATCGGGGCACCTGCGGCACCAAGACTGGGCGACGCGGCCCCGAAGGTCGGGCGCGGGGCTGAGGTCTGCGCGCCGCCAAAACCGGTTCCGGCGCTTTGATCCTGGCGCGCGCCGGGGGTCTGCGACAGGCCGGGGGCTGCCACGATCCGCGGCGCGCTGACGCCCGATCCCGGCCGCGTGGAAATCGCCGCGACCAACGAGGACGCGCGCCGGTCATCAAGCCGTCCGGGGCCGAGCACCCTTGGCGCGGTGGCGTTGGGCCCCGCGCCAGTTGGGGCATCAAGCCGGGTGACGGGCGTGGATGTCGGGGCACCGACGCGGGCCGCAAGGCCGGGCTGCGCGGACCCGTCGGCCCAGCGCGTGACCGGTGCGGGCGCGGCGGCCATATCCAGACGCTCCACCGGTGTTGGGGCAGGCGCTGTGGGGGGCGGTGGGCGCGCGAACGGCAAAGGCACGCCGCCGGTCTGCGCCGTGACCAGCGCGCGCAGGGCGGTCATGTCCGGCTCAGGCGCGGCCTGTTCAGGCGCCGCAGGGGCGATTGTGGGACGGGTGGCAGAGATATCTGCGCCCGCCGCAATCGGCGCGCCATCATCAAGCGGCAAAGGCGTCCGCAGGCCGGGCAGCGCCGGGCCTGCCGCGATGGACTGCACCGGGGCGATCTGGCCAAGGCTGGGGCTTAGGGATGCAATCCGCTGCGGCGACGTGGGCGACATGGCACCGGGCGACCGCTGGCCGGGGGCGATCATCGGCGCGCCGCCCAGACTGCCGGGCACTGGCGTCCCGCCCAAGATGCCGGGCGTCAGGCCCGCCATGGGCGCGCGCGTATCGATGCCTGCCAGATCGTCGCCAAAGCCACTGGGCGCGCGCGAAGATGGCAGATCGGGGGATGCAAGACGCGGCGCGGATCCACCGATGGGGGGCGTGCTGTCGAAGCTGGGCGCGCCCATGCCGCCCGGCGGTGACAACGCTGCCATGCGCGCGCCGGGGGCCTCCATCAAAGTCGGCCCGACAGGCGGCGGGGACGTGCCCGAAAGCTGCGGCGACAAAGGCGGCGCGCCGGGCAGCGGGGGCGCAAAGCCCGCCACCGCCGCCGCGTCGCCGCCGGTGCGCGCAGGGGACAAGCCGCCAACAGCCGTCAAAGCCTGACCGCCAAATGCGCCAAACCCGCCATGCGCCGTGCCAGTGTCCTGCAGCGCCGCAAGCCGCGATGGTGTGGCCCGCGAGAGCGATGCAAAATTGTCGGCGATCGGTTCGGGCGCGCGCGCGTCCAGCACGCCGGTGGGTGCCAGCGATCCGCCCGATGCCGAAGATGGCCGCGGCGCTGAGGCGAGCGCGTCCGCAAGCCCGGTCTCGCCTTGGTCCGCGCGTGCCAGCGCGGCCAGAGCGTTGCTGTTAAGACGGCTGACCGGCGCACTGGCACCGCCCGATTGCGGCAATTGGGGCGCATGGCCCGCGCCGGCGTTGATCACCACAAGACCAGGCGCACCGGGTGCCGCGGCGATAACTGGCGCAAACTCGGGTCCGGCCACAGGTTTTACCGCGGCGACGGGCGCAGGCGCGCCGCGATCACCGCTGATCAGAAGCGCGAGCGCAAAAATGCCCACAGCCACGACCATGAGGCCCATGAAGAGGCCTTTGAAAAATCCACCGATCGCCCCCAGAAACGCCAAAGGCATGCCGCCTTTCCCTTGCAAGCGTGCGGTGCCAGATACGCAGGCACCGCGACTTCGATCCTCCGGGCCGACTTGACGCCGTCCGGTGCTTTCTCCCATGTATAGCCGAATATGGCGCAGGCATGCCAGCCTTGCGCGTTGCGCCCCCGCCGCATTCCCCCGGCACGGCGGCGCCTGCTAACCACTCCGGCGGGACTGCGGAGACGCCGATATGCTGCTGCTCATCGATAATTACGACAGCTTCACCTACAACCTCGTCCACTATCTGGGAGAGCTGGGGGCAGAGGTCGTTGTGCGCCGCAACGATGCGCTGACCGCCGATGAAGCGATGGCGATGCGCCCGCAGGCCACCGTGTTGTCGCCGGGGCCGTGCGACCCGGATCAGGCGGGAATTTGCCTTGAAATGGTGAAAAAGGCCGCCCAGACCGGCACGCCGCTGCTGGGCGTCTGTCTTGGCCACCAGACAATCGGGCAGGCTTTTGGCGGCAATGTGGTGCGCTGCCATGAGATTGTGCATGGCAAAACCGCCGTGATCCACAGCGCCGGAAAGGGCCTGTTCGCGGGGTTGCCGAGCGCGCTGAAAGGCACGCGCTATCATTCATTGGTGGTGGACCGCGCCACGCTGCCGGACTGTTTGGAAATTACCTCAGAAACCGGCGACGGCATCATCATGGGCCTCTCGCACCGCACGCTGCCGATCCATGGCGTGCAGTTCCACCCCGAATCAATCGCGTCTGAGCACGGCCACGCGATGCTCGCCAATTTCCTGCGGATCGCCGGGTTCACCGTCCCGGACCGCGCCGCGGAGGCCGCCTGATGTCCGAAGCCCTCAAACCCCTGATCGGGCGCGCCGCCGAAGGGCCCCTGTCGGCCGAAGACGCTGCCGCAGCCTTCAACGCGATCATGAGCGGCGAGGCCACGCCCGCCCAGATCGGTGGCTTCTTGATGGCCCTGCGCGCGCGCGGCGAGGTTGTCGATGAATACGCCGCGGCCGCTGCGGTGATGCGCGCCAAGATGTCGAAGGTCCGCGCGCCTGTGGGCGCCATGGACATCGTCGGCACCGGGGGGGATGGGAAGGGCACGCTCAACATCTCCACCGCGACGGCGTTTGTGGTGGCGGGGGCCGGGGTGCCGGTGGCCAAGCATGGCAACCGCAACCTGTCGTCGAAATCGGGCGCGGCCGATGCGCTGACCGAAATGGGCGTCAATGTGATGGTCGGCGCCGATGTGGTGGAGCGCGCGCTGCGCGACATCGGCATCGCCTTCATGATGGCCCCGATGCACCACCCCGCCATGCGCTATGTCGGCCCGGCGCGGGCTGAGCTGGGGACCCGCACGATCTTCAACATCCTCGGGCCGATGACCAATCCTGCCGGGGTGACGCTGCAGCTGACCGGCGCGTTTTCCGCAGCGCTGCTACGCCCGATGGCTGAAACGCTCACGCGGCTGGGCACTCGGCGCGCGTGGCTGGTGCATGGCGGTGATGGCACCGATGAACTGGCGATTTCTGCGGCCAGCGAGGTGGTGGAAACCCATGATGGTGTGATCCGCGCCTTTGAAATCCATCCCGAGGACGCGGGCCTTCCGGTCCACCCGTTCGACCAGATCCTGGGCGGAGAGCCGAAGGAAAACGCCGGAAAATTCCGCGCCCTGCTGGCGGGTGATCGCGGCGCGGTCGACGCATATCGCGATGCGGTGCGCCTGAACGCCGCCGCGGCGCTGGTGATCGCGGGCAAAGCGGTGGATCTGAAAGAAGGCGCCGCGATGGCCGCCCAATCCATCGACAGCGGCGCCGCCCGCGCCAAGGTTGAATGCTTGGCACGCCTCACCTCCGCCTGACCCCTCCGCCTGCCCCCCCCCCCCGCGCCGTGCATGGAATGGTGCGCCGGCGCGGATGCGCCGCGGGTGGGCGAGCGGGGGCGAAGCCCTCCGAGCCCGCACGCTCCCCCCCGGCAAAGGCGCCTCTTTCGCTTCGCCAGAACCGCAGGTAAACCGGCCGACATGATCAACATCCTCGACCGCATCAAGGCCACCAAGCTTGGCGAAATCGCCGAGGCCAAGGCCGCGCGCCCGCTCAGCACTGTTGAGGAGGCCGCGCGCGCTGCCTCTCCGCCCCGCGGGTTCAAGGCCGCCCTGCGCGCCAAACAGGCCGCTGGCAAATGGGGCCTGATCGCTGAGATCAAGAAAGCCAGCCCGTCCAAGGGCCTGATCCGCGCCGATTTTGACCCGCCCGCGCTGGCAAAGGCCTATGAGGACGGGGGTGCCGCCTGCCTGTCGGTGCTGACTGACCGCGAGTATTTCCAAGGCGCGCCAGACTACCTGATTTCCGCGCGCGCCGCCGTGTCCTTGCCCGCCCTGCGCAAGGATTTCATGTACGACACCTATCAGGTGACTGAGGCGCGGGCCTGGGGCGCTGATTGCATTCTGGTGATCATGGCCTCCACCACCGACAGCCAGGCCGCCGAACTGGTTGCCGCCGCGACCGAATGGGGCATGGATGCGCTGATTGAGGTCCATGACCGCGCAGAGCTTGACCGCGCCCTTGCGCTGCCGTCGGAATTGATCGGCGTGAACAACCGCGATCTGCGCACGTTTGAAACCCGCCTTTCGACCACCGAAGACTTGTCCGCCCATGTCCCCAGCGATCGGCTTTTGATCGCTGAATCGGGGCTGAACACGTCCCAGGATCTGGCGCGCGTCGCCAGATATGGCGCAGCGGCGTTCCTGATTGGCGAAAGCCTGATGCGCCAGCACAACGTCGCCGCCGCCACCCGCGCCATCCTTGACCAAACTGCCTGAACCCTCAAACTGCCTGAACCCAAAAGGGGCCTCCATGTCCAAGCTCACGCATTTTGACGACAAGGGCGCGGCCCATATGGTGGACGTGTCCGACAAGGCCGTCACGTCGCGCATCGCGGTTGCCCGCGGAGCCGTGGAAATGGCGCCTGAAACGCTGGCGCTGATCACCGAAGGGCGCGCCAAAAAAGGTGACGTGCTGTCGGTGGCGCGGCTGGCGGGGATCATGGGGGCCAAGAAAACCAGCGATCTGATCCCGCTGTGCCACCCGCTGGCGCTGTCCAAGGTCACGGTTGAATTGACCGCTGACCCAGGCACCAACCGCGTGAACATCGAAGCCACCGTCAAAACCACCGGCCAGACCGGGGTGGAGATGGAGGCCCTGACCGCCGTGTGCATCGCGCAGCTGACCGTCTACGACATGGTCAAAGCGGTCGACAAAGGCATGAAGCTGACCGACACCCGCCTTGTGTTGAAGGAGGGCGGCAAGTCTGGCCGCTTTGAGGCGGAATGACTGAGACCCTGCTGCCGGTCACCGACGCGCTGGCGCGCATCCTCGCGCTGATTGCGCCGACGGCCGAAGAAACCGTGGCGCTGATTGATGCGTCGGGCAGGGCGCTGTCCCGCCCGGTGGCGTCCTTGCGCACCCAGCCGCCATTCCCGGCCTCAGCCATGGATGGCTATGCGGTGCACAGCGCCGACATTCGCCCCGGCGCGGTGCTGACGGTGATTGGCGAGGCACGCGCAGGCGCGCGACATGACGCCCCCGTGGCCGCAGGGCAGGCGGTGCGCATCTTCACTGGCGCGCCGGTGCCAGAGGGCGCTGACCGGATCCTTATTCAGGAAGACGCGGACCAGGATGGCGACCACATCACCGTGCGTGATCAGATTGACACGCAGGCCTATGTGCGCCCCGCCGGTCTTGATTTCGTGGCGGGCACGCAAATGCCGGTGCGCAGGTTGTCACCGCAGGACATCGCGCTGCTGGCCGCGTTCAATCTGGCCAAACTGCCGGTGCGCAAACGCCCGGTCATCGCCCTGATCGCCACCGGCGACGAACTGGTTGAACCGGGCGAGACCCCCGGCCCTGACCAGATCGTCAGCTCAAACGCTTATGGCCTGCACGCGCTGCTGCGCCAACATGGCGGCGACCCGCGAATTCTGCCCATCGCGCGGGACACGCGTGCATCGCTGAAAGCGGCGCTTGCGGCCGCGCGCGGCGCCGATCTGATTGTGACACTGGGCGGCGCCTCAGTCGGGGATCATGATCTGGTGCGCGAAGTGTTCGGCGGCGAAGGGCTGGACCTGAGTTTTTACAAAATCAACATGCGCCCCGGAAAGCCCCTGATGGCGGGCCGGATCGCAGGCGGGCCGCCGATGCTGGGGCTGCCGGGCAACCCCGTGTCGGCCATGGTCTGCGCGCATCTGTTCCTGCGCCCGGTGCTGGATGCGTTCGCGGGCCTGCCCGCCGGGCCGCTGCCGCGCCGCCGCGCCCCGTTGGCTGAGGCAATCGGGGCCAATGGTGGGCGCGAACATTACGCCCGCGCCGCCTTGATCGAAGGGCCGGACGGCCCTGTGCTCAAGCTGTTCGGGCGCCAGGACAGCTCGGTCCTGTCGGTGCTGTCAAATGCCGATTGTCTGGCCGTTCTGCCGCCCCGTTTGCCTGCGCAGGATGCTGGCCAAGACGTGGACTACATTCAACTTTAGATAGTTTTTCGCGAACGGTGATTGACACAAAGAGGGAACGTCCATAGAACGAAGTGCAACAAAACCGCCTAGGGGATGAAAATGCTGACAAAAAAGCAACGTGATCTGCTCGTTTTCATCCACAAACGTGTGCAAAAAGATGGTGTGTCGCCTTCGTTTGATGAGATGAAAGATGCGCTCGATCTGCGCTCCAAATCAGGCATTCACCGGCTGATCACCGCGCTGGAGGAACGCGGCTTCATCCGCCGTCTGCCGCACCGCGCCCGCGCCATCGAAATTCTGCGCCTGCCTGAGGATATGGAGCCTGCGCGTCCCGCAATCCGCGCCGCACGCGCGGACGAGGCGCTGGCCGCGCTTGCGCCCGATCAGATGTCCGCGCTGGCCCGCGCCGCGCGCGCGCAGATGGTGCCGATGATGGGCCGCATCGCCGCGGGTGTTCCCATTGAGGCGATCCAGCAGGTGTCCTCGCACATCACCGCGCCCGCCGGAATGCTGACCGCAGGGCGGGAACATTACGCGCTGGAGGTTAAAGGCGATTCGATGATCGACGCAGGCATCCGTGATGGTGATGTGGTCGTGCTCCAGTCGGTCGATGATGCGGATGACGGCGACATCGTGGTCGCGCTGGTTCAAGAACAGGAAGCTACCCTCAAACGGCTGCGCCGGATCGGTGGAACCATCGCGCTTGAAGCGGCGAACCCGGCCTATGAAACGCGGGTCTATCCCGCCGATCAGGTGCGCGTGCAGGGCCGGCTGGTCGGCCTGATCCGCACCTACTAGCCCCTCGCCGGGGTGGTGCACTGGGGCCCCTAGTCAGGGTATGTGCGGGGTCTTTTTTTCTGGCCAATGCTGCCAAGCGACATGAGCGAAAAGGGAGGCGCGCCGCAATCGGCGCGCCTTCCTTTTCTGATTTCACGTCCCCACGAGACGCCGCCCCATGACCACCCCAGCGTCGCCCGCCCCGGCGAGGGGCCTTGTCAGCGCTCCCACTGGGCGCGTTCGGCGTGATCGCCAAAGGTCACCAGCATCAGGTGTTGCAAGCTGCGCGCGGCAAAGGCGGGGTCACGATCGGCGCCAGTTTTGGCGATCATGCTGGCTGACGCGATCACCACGTCATCTCTGCACAGCGCCATGTCGGCCATGAACCTGTCGACATCCAGTGGCGTAGACGCCCCGAGAGGGGTCGTGGCTGTGCACAGATCCTGCGCTGACAAAGGCGCGCGGCTGTTGAAGGCTATTGTCAGCCGCACCTTGACCGGCGGGTTCTGTCCCGGCGCGGCATAGGCGAATGCGCTGGGGTCACCGTAACTTTGCGGCAGGCGCAGCAGTGTGGCCGTGTCCTCGGGGGTCAGCCCGTCGAAGGGTGCGTTGTGGATTTCGGCGACCAGAGGGTCGTCGGTGAAGTAGCTGCGATCGTAGGACATGTCGCGGTTGACCAGGGTCACGGTGAACCTGTCGCCGTCCTCTCCGCACCCAGTCAATGCAATCAACGCGATCAGCGCGGCGCTGCGAAAAGCGGTCATGAGGGACACTCCGGCAAAGCTATTGCGCGCCCAATGGGTGGCGAGGGGTCAATTGATTGGCATAGGGCGGCATGATCGCGCCCAGAAGCAGGCGCGCGGCGGGGCGGAACTCCGGATCGCGCGGACCGGACGCAGCAGTGCGCAGGATGGCATAGGAGAGTTGCCTGTCACCGCGGCAAAGCGCTGCGCTCACCTCAGTCTGGCCGGCCTTGCCGCCGATGTTGCCCGAACTGCCGGCATCGGCCGTGCAGATGCGGTTCACCGACAGCGGCGCAAAGGCGAACACGATGCGCATTGCGCTGAAGTCAGCCGGGGTTTCGGCCCGTGCGGGACGTGCGCCAAGGCGCCCGGGCAGCGTCAGGGCGGCCAGCGTCTCAGCCTCAGTCGCGCCGTCGCGGGGGGCGCCGACGACGCGCATCGGGATCGGCACACCGGATATGATGACATCAGACGCACTGTAGCCGGGGTCGATAATCACTGTGTGCACGATGTTGATGCCGCCACCGGCTGCGCAGGCCGACAGCAACAAGCCAGCGGCGACGGATGATGCGATGCGCATGGCCATTCTCCTTTTAGCGAAACCCCGGGGCGGCGTGAAGGCGCGGCGTGTTTGGGGCCTGCTCCACCTGATGCAGGTCAAGTGTGCGCCCGCGCCGCAACCACGCGCAAGTCACGGATGCGGCGCCGGGGTCAGACGTCGAGGTCTTCGGCAAAGCGGGCGTTTTCCTGAATATAGTCAAAGCGCGATTCCGCCTTGCGCCCCATCAGGCGTTCGACCAGATCCCCGGTCTCCCCGGGCTCATCTTCGTCAATCGACACTTGGATCAGGATGCGCGATCCCGGATCCATCGTGGTTTCTTTCAACTGCTTGGGCATCATTTCGCCCAGACCTTTGAAGCGGCTGACCTCAATTTTACCGCGGCCTTTGGCGAATTTGGCGACGATCTTGTCTTTTTCCGAATCGTCCTTGGCATAGATCGATTTCGTGCCCTGTGTGACGCGAAACAGTGGCGGACAGGCCAGATACAGCCGTCCACCATCAATCAAGGGCCGCATCTGGCGGAAAAAGAACGTCATCAGCAGGGATGCGATATGGGCGCCGTCCACGTCGGCGTCGGTCATGATGACGATCTTTTCATAGCGCAGATCGTCGATGTTGAACTTGGACCCCGGCGTGACGCCGAGCGCTTGGCACAGGTCCGAAAGTTCCTGATTCTGCGCCAGCTTTTCGGACGACGCGTTGGCGACGTTCAGGATTTTGCCGCGCAAAGGCAGCACCGCCTGCGTGCGCCGGTTTCGGGCCTGCTTGGCGGACCCACCGGCGCTGTCGCCCTCCACCAAAAACAGCTCCGTGCCCGTCTTTCCGGCGTTGGAGCAGTCCGTCAGCTTGCCCGGCAGGCGCAGCCGCTTGGTGGCCGATTTGCGCGCGGTTTCCTTTTCCACCCGGCGGCGCAGGCGTTCTTCGGCGCGCATCACCATAAAGTCGAGGATCGCGCCCGCCTGTTTGGGATCAGCCGCCAGCCAAGTGTCGATGCGGTCGCGCACGGCACCTTCAACCAGACGCGACGCCTCAGCGGTCGAGAGGCGGTCCTTGGTCTGGCCGACAAAGGACGGCTCACGGATGAACGCTGACACCAGCGCCCCGGCGCCGCCCGCCACGTCGTCGCGGATGATCAGCGCGGCTTTTTTCTGGCCGATCAGGTCGCCATGCGCGCGCAGGCCCTTCAGGATCGCGCTCCAGAAGCCCGCTTCGTGCGTGCCGCCTTGGGGGGTGGGCACCGTGTTGCAATAGGACGACACGAACCCGTCCATCGCCGCGGTCCAGGTGATCGCCCATTCGACGGACCCGGCTTCCTCGGGGCCGAAGCGTTCCGCGAATTCGACCTTGCCCGCAAATGGCGTGTCGTTGACCGTCGACACGTTGCCGAGCGAGGCCTTCAGATAATCGGCCAGCCCGCCGGGGAAATGAAACGCTGCCTCAACGGGGGTGTCATCGCCGGTTTTGATCAGTTCGGGCGCGCATTTCCAGCGGATTTCAACGCCTGAGAACAGATACGCCTTGGACCGCGCCATCGCCATCATCCGCGCGGGCTTGAACGAGGCGGACGGGCCAAAGATTTCATGATCGGGGTGGAAGATCACCGTGGTGCCGCGCCGGTTGGGGGCGGCGCCAGCTTCCTCCAGCCCGCCTTGGGGCAGTCCGCGGGAAAATTTCTGACGGTAAAGCTGCCGGTTGCGCGCGACCTCAACGGTCAGATCATCCGACAGCGCATTGACCACCGAAATGCCGACCCCGTGCAGACCGCCTGAGGTCTGATACGCCTTGCCGGAAAACTTACCGCCGGCGTGCAGCGTGCACAAAATGACCTCAAGCGCGCTTTTGCCGGGGTATTTGGGGTGCGGGTCCACCGGAATGCCGCGGCCATTGTCGCGGATGGTGACGACGTTGCCGAGGCCCAGCTCCATCTCAATGCGGCTGGCATGGCCGGCCACGGCCTCATCCATCGCGTTGTCCAGCACCTCTGCCACCAGATGGTGCAGGGCGCGTTCATCCGTGCCACCAATATACATGCCCGGGCGCTTGCGCACCGGCTCAAGCCCTTCAAGCACCTCAATCGACGAGGCGTTATAGGCACTTTCAGCGATGTCTTCGGCGGAGAATAGCCCGGCTTTGGGCGACGGTTCGGCCATTATGTGTCCGGCTCTCCCGACTGGTTTGCGTGTCTGCTCGAAGCGCAGTATCGCAAGTTGGCGGGGGGCGATGCAATCGCCCTTGGGCGCGCATCGGGCCGTGGGCATGAAAACCCCCACGCAAGGGGCGCTGCGAAGGGCGGCGCGCTTGACAAGCACGGGCGTGTTGCGGATAACGCCGCTTCTCCCGGCGAGGCTTGGCTTCGATCGGGGGTTTTTCGTCTCACGCTCAATATGGGCGCGCAGTTCGCAGGCAGGGGGAACAGGCCTCCCGAAAGGACTGGTCCGACAGGGCCGGGCGCCGCAGGACGCGGAACACCAGAAGGAACCTGCGCATGTTCGCAGTGATCAAGACCGGCGGCAAACAGTACAAGGTCGCCGTCGGCGACAAGCTGTCCGTCGAAAAGCTGACCGTGGATGCGGGCGGCGACATCGATTTCACTGAGGTCCTGATGGTCTCCGGCGAAGCCGGGCTGACCATCGGCGCCCCGCGGGTCGTGGGCGCGGTCGTCAAGGCCTCAATCGTTGAGCAGTTCCGCGGGCCGAAGGTGTACTCCTTCAAAAAGCGCCGCCGGAAACACTCCTCGAAGCGCCTCAAGGGTCATCGCCAGTCGCTGACGCTGGTGCAGATCACCGAAATCGTCGCAGCCTGAAGACCGACCTGAAGGAGAACTGACCATGGCACATAAAAAAGCAGGCGGCTCGTCCCGCAACGGTCGCGATTCGGCCGGCCGGCGCCTCGGCGTCAAAAAGTTCGGCGGCGAAGCCGTCATTCCGGGCAACATCATCATCCGCCAGCGCGGAACGAAGATGTGGCCGGGCAAGAATGTCGGCATGGGCAAGGATCACACGATCTTCGCCACTGTCGAAGGCAACGTGTTCTACCACAAGGGCTTCAAGGGTCGGCAGTTCATCTCGGTGACCCCGCTGGCCCTGTTGGCCGAAGCCGCCGAGTGATCGGACCGATCTTCCGGGCCTAAGGGTCCGGATCGGCCGAATGGGGCCGGCGGTGTGCCGCCGGCCCCATTTGCGATTTGCGCCCGATCGTGGGCGAGGAGAGCGCGCAATGCAGGACGGACCAGTTTCAGGCTTGCACGTCGGTCGGCTGACGCTGCGTGCGCCGCAGCCCGCTGATGCAGGGCTGATCGGGATGTATCTGGGCGACGCGCAGGTGGCGCGGCACCTCACGCAGATCCCGCACCCCTATCCGCCGGGCGCGGCTGAGGCGCTGGTGGCGCGGGCGCTGTCGGGCAAACGCTCTGGCCCGATTTATGTGATGGAGGCCGACGGCCAGCTGGTCGGTCTGGTGTTCGTCAACGCGGACGGACCGGCTGCGGTGCGGATCGGTTATATGGTCGGCCCGCCCTGGCGCAAGACAGGCTATGCGACCGAAGGCGTGGCGGCGGTGGTCAACGCGCTGTTCGAAGACGGCGTCGCAGCGGTGACGGCCAATGTCTTCATCGACAATGATGCCTCGGCCAAGGTGCTGACCCGGCTCGGCTTTGCCTATGAAGGCGACGGCGAGGAATGGTCAGCTGGCCGCGGTGCGGCTGCGCCGGTCTGGCGCTATCGACTGACCCGCAAGGCGCGGGACGCGGCGGCCATTGCGGGCTGAGCGCGGCACATATTCTGCGCGGCGGGCACGGCCCCCCGCGCCGCCACCGGGGGGATCCCGGGTGGTTCTGACAAGATAGGCAACGGCATGAAATTCCTCGATCTCGCGCGCGTGCACATCCGCTCCGGCGCGGGCGGGGCCGGTTGCGTCAGCTTCCGGCGCGAGAAATTCATCGAATATGGTGGCCCGAACGGCGGCGATGGCGGCCGTGGTGGCGACATCTGGGTGGAGGCGGTCGATGGCCTCAACACCCTGATCGATTACCGCTATCAGCAGCATTTCTTTGCCAAAAACGGCGAACACGGCATGGGCACCCAGCGCCATGGTGCCAGCGCCGACGAGGTGGTGCTGAAAGTGCCGGTAGGGACCGAAATCCTTGAAGAAGACGAAGAGACCGTGATTGCCGATCTGACCGAGATCGGCCAGCGCGTGCTGCTGGCCAAGGGCGGCAATGGCGGCTTTGGCAACCTGCACTTCAAGACGGCCACCAACCAATCGCCGCGCCGCGCCAATTCCGGCCAGCCGATGATTGAGCGGACAGTCTGGCTGCGCCTGAAGCTGATCGCAGATTCCGGGCTGCTGGGCCTGCCGAATGCAGGCAAGTCCACCTTCCTCGCGGCGGTGTCGAACGCACGGCCCAAGATTGCGGATTATCCGTTCACCACGCTGGTGCCCAATCTCGGGGTTGTTGGCGTGGACGATTCGGAATTCGTGATGGCCGACATCCCTGGTCTTATCGAAGGTGCCCATGAAGGACGCGGCATCGGCGACAAGTTTCTGGCCCATGTGGAGCGGTGCGCGGTGCTGCTGCATCTTGTGGACATCACGGCCGAGAACCCGGTCGAAGACTGGCAGACCATCATCGGAGAGATCGGTGCCTATGGCGGCGGCCTGGCGGACAAGCCGCGGATCACCGCGCTGTCGAAGATCGACGCTGTGCCCGACGCTGATGTGGCCTTCTGGCAGAACGAATTGCGCGCGGCGGGCGCGCAGGACGTGCGCGCGATCAGTTCTGCGTCCGGGCAGAACGTGACCGATATGCTGCGCGAGATCCTGATCACGATCCGCGCGGACCGCGCTAAAGAGGCGGCCGCCAAGCTCGGCGAGCCCGACGCCTGGAAGCCCTGAGCCAAAGGGGGTGGGCGGGCTCGGGGGGCTTTGCCCCGCTCGCCCGCCCGCGCCTTCGCTTCGCTGCGGCAAGACCGGGGGAGGGACCTCCCCCTGTGCCCCCTCTGACCCCGCGCTTCGCCTTGATTGGGGCGCGGGTGCGGCACCGGTTGATACCGGGGATTGGCGTGCGGGGCGCGCCATTCAGATGAACGGGCAGATCGGCGCGGGGCGGCGACGCTCGGGCGAGCGGGGGCTCGATGCCCCCCGAGGACGAGGCGCGGCGCAGGCATGATGGTGGGCCCCCGGGCATCCACGCTCTTGCGGTTGTCGGCGGCGCGGCGCAAAAACGGCAGGTGATCGCGCCTCTTGGGGGCGCGGGGGCGCAGGATGGACGCGAGATCAATGGCGGCTCTGGACAGCGCAACGGATCAGGCGGGGCAGGAGGCCGGCGCGGCGCATGGGCCCTCGCCGCTGCTGTCTGCACGCCGTTTGGTGATCAAGGTCGGGTCTGCGTTGCTGGTGGATGCCGCGACCGGCGCTTTGCGCACGGACTGGATCGCTGGCGTGGCTGAGGATCTGGCCGCCGCCCGCGCCAGCGGCATGCAGGTGATGGTGGTGTCCTCAGGCTCGGTGGCACTGGGGCGCCGCGCGCTTGGCCTGCCGCGCGGGCCATTGCCGCTGGAGCAGGCCCAGGCCGCCGCCGCCGTGGGGCAGATTCGCCTCGCGCAAGGGTGGCAGGAGGCGCTGGCCCCCCATGCGCTGATCTCCGGCCAAGTGCTGCTGACCCTTGAGGACACCCGCGACCGGCGCCGATATCTGAACGGGCGTGCGACCTTGAAGGCGCTGCTTGATCTGGGCGTCGTGCCGATCATTAATGAAAACGACACCGTCGCCACCGATGAGATCCGCTTTGGCGACAATGACCGGTTGGCCGCCCGCGTTGCGCTGATGGCTGAGGCTGACGCGCTGGTGCTGCTGTCGGACGTGGACGGGCTTTACACCGCCAATCCCCGTGTGGACCCCGACGCGCGCCATCTGCCGCGTGTCGCCCGCATCACCCCGGACATTGAGGCGATGGGCGCGGGCGCGGGATCAGATGTGGGCACCGGGGGCATGCGCACCAAGCTGCTGGCGGCCAAGACCGCGACCCAAGGCGGCTGCGCCATGGCGATCTGCCAAGGTGACGTGCTGCGCCCGATCTTGGCGTTGAAAAACGGCGCCAGGGCAACGTGGTTTGAGGCTGAGCAGACCCCGCTTTCGGCGCGCAAGCAGTGGATCGCGGGCATGAAGCCTGAGGGGCGCCTGATCGTCGATGCCGGGGCTGCCGACGCTTTGCGCCGCGGTGCGTCGTTGCTGCCTGCGGGCCTGCGAGCGGTGTCAGGTGATTTCGGCCGTGGTGATCCGGTGTCGATCGAAGACCAGACCGGCGCCGCCATTGGTGCCGCGCTGGTCAGCTACTCCGCCGAAGAGGCGCGCGCCATCGCGGGCAGACGCTCTGACGCCATCGAGGTGGTGCTTGGCTATGCCGGGCGCACCGCGTTGGCCCACCGCGACGACATGGTGGTCTGGGATGATCTGGCCCATGGCGCGCGGCCGTCGCCGACCGCGCCGGGCGTACGCCCAGACTGAGATGCCGACGGGGCCCACGCCCAGACTGAGATGCCGACGGGGCCCACGCCCCGACTGAGATGCAAACGGGCCCACGCCCCGACTGAGATGCAAACAGGGGATGCGCGCCGCGCGAGCCGGACCCCGCAGCAGCGCGGCGGGAGGACGATCGCTGGCGAAAGCTGTCTCAATCGGCTAAAATCCCACCACCTTTCCGCGCGTCATGACAGGACCGATCGACATGCCCGAGGACCAGATTATCGACGCCAGCGACGTCAAATCCGTGATGGCCGCGATTGGTGCCCGCGCCAAGGCCGCCGCCGCCACGCTGGCCTTCGCCGCCCCTGAGGCCAAGGAAAAGGCGCTGAATGCCGCCGCCGACGCCCTGATCGCGCGCCGCGCGCAGATCATCGACGCCAATGCGCGCGACATGGCCTATGGCCGCGACAAGGGGCTGAGCCCGGCGATGCTGGACCGGCTGATGCTGGACGACGCGCGCGTGGGTGCCATGGCAGACGGGCTGCGCGCGGTCGCCGCCCAGGTTGACCCGGTGGGGCAGGTGATGGCGGACTGGACCCGCCCCTCAGGCCTGCGGATCCGGCGGGTGCGCACGCCGCTGGGCGTGATTGGCGTGATTTATGAAAGCCGCCCCAACGTGACCGCCGACGCGGGGGGGCTGTGCCTGAAATCGGGGAACGCGGCGATCCTGCGCGGCGGGTCCGAAAGCTTTCATTCGGCGGGCGCGATTCATGCCTGCCTGGTGGACGGGCTGCGCGCTGCGGGCCTGCCTGAGGACGCAATCCAGATTGTGCCTACCCGCGACCGCGCGGCGGTGGGTGAGATGCTGACCATGACGCAATACATCGACGTGATCGTGCCGCGCGGTGGCAAGGGTCTGGTCGGGCGCGTGCAGGCGGACGCGCGGGTGCCGGTGTTCGCGCATCTTGAAGGCATCTGCCATGTTTATGCCGACCGGGACGCCGATTTCGCCAAATCGCTGGCGGTGATCCTGAATGCCAAGACCCGGCGCACGGGCATCTGCGGGTCCGCTGAATGCCTGCTGATGGACGGGCCTTTCGCCGATGCCCATGGACCGGAGACGATCGGCGCGCTGCTTGATGCCGGGGTTGAGGTGCGTGGCGACGAAGGCGTGCAGGCGATGGATGCGCGCGTCGTGCCCGCAGGGCATGATGACTGGGGGCGCGAATATCTGGATATGATCATCGCCGCGCGCGTGGTTGACGGGGTTGACGGTGCCATTGCGCACATCGCGCGCTATTCCTCGCACCACACCGAGGCGATCCTGACGGAGAACGACGCCACCGCTGATCGGTTCTTTGCGCGTGTGGACAGCGCGATTCTGATGCGCAACGCCTCAACCCAGTTCGCCGACGGGGCGGAGTTCGGCATGGGCGCTGAGATCGGCATTGCCACCGGCAAGATGCATGCCCGCGGCCCGGTGGGGGCGGAGCAGCTGACCTCGTTCAAATACCTGGTTGAGGGCGATGGAGCCGTGCGTCCGTGACGGGACCTCGTGGGGATTTTCAGCCGCGTGAAGCTTTGTGATTCTTGATATATGTGGCCCAGCGGCGTCGATCATGCGGCGTTGGGCCATTCGGCGACCGCGACTTTATGGTGAATTGGCGATCTAAATCGGGCGAAATCGTGGCATCACCAAGATGTGACTGTTGACTTGGCGTGGCTGCGCACTTCGTTCAACGAAGTGTTGGAGCGTTGGTTCGCCACCAAATATTTCTCCACGTAATTCATCGAATAAATAACGGAATTACCAATGACAATCTTTCGGCTGAGGATGCCTTGGTTTCGATGAATATGAACGGAATTTTTCATCCTATCAAAAGGATGCCTAGAGAAACTAATCCGTATTCTATTGAAACTATTTTTATTTGATTTGTCACCCCGAAAGGTGGGGCAGGCCTGCCTTTGCACGAGAGTGATGCCACCTGCGGGTACCTTTTCATGGCAAAGTTGAGATGTAGCGTGGCATCAGCGCGCGTCGGTGTTTTGGGGCAGGCAGATTTTTGTAAATCATTGATAAGGAAACCAATCCGTCGCTATACTCATCCCGTTCAGGTCCAAAAAAAAATCGGAGGTAAAGGATGCAGAGCCAGAAGTCTTGCGTATTGGACGCGGTGCCACCCTGGGGTGATTTTCAGCCGGTCCGCCGCTCTCGTGGGCGACCCAAGGTGATGTCGGACGAAGATCAGGCCGACAAGATCCTCGCTCACGCAGAGGCGTTGTTTCTTGAGAAGGGTTTTGCGGGCACCACGATGAACGACATCGCCGCGCGATGCCGCATGTCAAAACGGACGCTGTATCGTCTGTTTCCCGCCAAGACCGAAATGTTCGCTGCAATCGTGCGCCGCCACCGCGAACAGATGCTCGACCTGCCCGGCCCCCATGACGACATGCCGATGCATGAGGCGCTGCGCAAAGTGTTTCGGGTGGATCTGTCTGAGGAAGCGTCCCGCTATCGGATTTTTCTGCTGCGCATGGTTTTGACCGAAGCGGAACGCACGCCGGAAATCGCGCAGATCATCCATGACGAAGCCGGCGATGGTGCAAGGGTCGATCTGGCTCTGTTCCTTGATGCACGGGTGGCCACGGGCGATCTGAAGCTTGCCGACACCGACCGCGCGGCGCAGATGCTGGTCGACATGTTGTATGGCGCGCTGTCGCGAAAGCGTGAAGGCGTGGTGGGCTGGAGCAATTCTGAAGAGCGCCGCTGCCATATCGAGGCCAGCATTGATCTGTTCCTGAACGGTGCCATGGTGCGCTAACGTTTCCGCGCCCGGCGCTTTGCGCCGCGTGCGGCACGACCGCTTGTCTGCGATGCCGGGCCTGAACAGCCCGCCGGGGCAGAACGCCCCCGCTAGCCATTCGGCCCGTGCCCAGCCGCTGCGCAGTTTTGACGCCCCGCCGCCCTGCGCTGGGGCGTTGTGCTGGTCAGGGCGGATTGACAAGCCCGCAGGGGCCGTGCGGAACTTTTTCCCCCTTGCCTCCGCAACCGAAGGACAGCGCATGACCGGTTTTGCGATCCCCCCTGCCAATCAGGCCACGGTGGCCATCGCCGGATCGGACGCCCGGTTCCCGGTGCGACGGATTTTCTGCGTTGG
>JBLGAC010000064.1:0-17084 GCA_047610385.1 Paracoccaceae bacterium
GATGGGCTTGCTGAAACAGTTTCGCCGCGTCGCCACCCGCTACGACAAGACCGCCGAAAGCTTCCTTAGCTTCGTCCAACTTGCCGCCATCCATCGCTGGATGCGCTTTGTCCACACGGCCTAGCGTCTCTCGAAACCGCACATCAATGCGGAGTGGGAGGGGATGATGACAACCGCTGTTTTGCAGGTCGAAAAGCTGTGCAAGTCGTTTGGCGGCGTGCACGCGATCAGCGATTTGTTCTTCACCGTGCTGCGGGCACGTTTGTGGCCGGCAAGGGGCACAATCGGGTGGCTGTTCTTGGCGCGCTCGATGTCGGCTTTTATGCCAGCTACGTCGATGCGTTTGAGAAGGAGCTGACCAAGGCGGGCGGAGAGATCGTGACCCGCGAATCTTTCGCGCTCAAAGACCGCGACATGTCTCCGCAGCTCACCAAGATCCGCGAATTGGCCCCCGACGCGTTCCTGGTCGTCGGCTATGTTGAGCCGGCGGCCATCATCTATCGCCAAGCGGTGGAACTGGGCATCGACGTGCCGCGCTATGGCTTCACCAGCGGCAGCGAAGAACAGTTCCTTCGCGTGGCCACGTCAGAGCAGATGGAAGGCGTCTGGGACCTGCGCCCGACTGAGCTGACCTTGCTGTCGACCACCGACAATGGCGTCGCCTATCACAAGCATTATTCCGAAAAATTCGAGATCGCGCCGTCGCCCAGTTCTCCCTACGCCTACGATCAGACCTATGCGCTGAAGGACGCGCTGGAGGCTGCCGGGACCGTCGAGGACACCAAGGCGGTGGCCGCGGCGCTGCGTGCGCTGCCGGTGCCGACCGAAGTGGTCATGCAGTATTTGCCCGTTGACGGCAAAATGTTCGACCGCAACGGCCAAGCCTATACCTCCAACGGCGCGTTCCAGTGGCAGTCGGGCAACTGGGTCTTCGTTCAGGACCTGCCGTCCGACGCCAAGGCGTATTCAGAGTTCCTGAGCACGCTCGACTGATCCGCGACATGTCTTGGTGCGGGTGGTGCATGTGCGCTGCCCGCGCCGCATCCTATTTTCCCAGCCGCTCCGGCCAATCGCCGGCGGCTCCGGTCACGAGATCTGAACGCCATGATCGAGATACTTCAGCAAATCATCAACGGCGTGGCGATCGGGGGCGTTTATGTTCTGATCGCGTTGGGCCTGACCACCGTGTTCGGCATCCTTGGGATCGCCCATTTCGCCCATGGCTCGGTCTCGATGTTCGGGGGCTATCTGACCTTTTTCCTGGTCGCCTCAGCGGGGTTGCCGCTGGTCGCGGCGATTGTGATCGCGCTGGTGGCGGGGATGGTCCTTGGCGTGGCGATTGAATTGCTGGCCTATCGCCCGGTGCGCAAAGCCAACCACATCAACGCGTTCATCGTCGCGCTTGGCCTCACGATGATGGTGGAGGGCCTGAACCTTCAGTTCTTTGGCGCTGAGCAAGTGGTGATCCCGACCAACCTGTCACGGGTGTTCAACATCGGCGGCGTCACGATCCCAGAGCTGAGGTTCTATGTCATCATCGGGGCGGCGCTGCTGGTTATTGCGATGACGCTGTTCGTTGAGAAGACCAAGGTTGGCCAAGCGATCCGTGCCTTGGCGCAGAACCGCGATGCGGCGATCTTGATGGGCGTCAACGTGCATACGATCCCGCTGGTGGTGTTCTCAATGTCCACGGCGCTCGGCGTCGCGGCGGGGGTGATGGTGGGGTCCCTGTTCGCCATCGCGCCCGGCATTGGTGAGGGGCAGGTGGTCAAAGGCTTCGCGATGCTGATCCTCGGCGGCCTCGGGTCAATCCCCGGCGCGGTTGTCGGCGGGCTGGTGCAGGGCATCACTGAGGCGCTGGCAGCTGGTTTCATCTCCTCCGCCTACAAGGACGTCATCGCGTTTGCAGTGATGATCATCGTGCTGTTGGTGCGCCCACAGGGCCTGATGGGAAAAAGCACATGAAAATCAGCGCCAAATCTGTCGTCAACATTGCGGCGTTGCTGGGGTTTGCGCTGCTGCCACAGCTCCTCGCGGTCAAATACTACCTGCACCTGAGCATTCTGGCGCTGGTTTGGGTGATCGCAGCCCAGGGCCAGAACCTGATCCAAGGCTACACCGGCTATGTCTCTATCGTGCAGGCGGGCTTCATGGGCATTGGCGCCTACAGCACCGCCCTGATGGGGCTGCATTACGGCCTGCCGGTTTGGCTGACCATCGCGCTGGCGCCATTTGTGACGGCGATCTTTGAGGTGGCGACGGGTTATTCCTGCCTGCGGGTCAAGGGACACTACTTTGCGATCGTCACGCTGGCCTTCAACATGGTGATCTTCATCGTGCTGATGAATTTCACCGAATTGACCCAAGGCGAGGCAGGGATCACCGGCATCCCCAAGCCCGGCGGTGGGCTGTTCGATTTCTACGACCGAGTGGTCTATTATTACTTCGTGCTGATCGCCGCGGTTGCGATGACGCTGCTGGCCGCGCTGATCGTGCGCTCACGCATTGGGCGGACCTTGGTGGCAATCCGCCAGAACGAGGATCTGGTGGGCGCCCTTGGCATCGCGGCATGGCGATACAAGTTGAACGCCTTCGTCATCTCGGCCATGTTCGCCGGGTTCGCAGGCGCGCTTTATGCCCATTACCAAAGCTTCATCAACCCAGAGATCTTCGGCGTGGCCCAATCGCTTGACGTGATCCTCGCGGTGATCCTGGGCGGGTCTGGCACCATCATGGGGCCGGTGGCTGGGGCGTTCCTGGTGGTGTTCCTGCCTGAATACCTGCGCTTCGCCGACAGCTTCCGCCTGATCCTTTATGGGCTGATCCTGGTGCTGGCGACCATCTTCATGCCGCGCGGGATCGTCGGAGTGACCGGCGACCTGTGGGCCAGACTAACGCGGAGGGTATGACCATGCCAACAGACGCCACCCAAGACCTGCTTGCCCAGATTGCGACCTTCGCGGCCAAAGATGTGGCCCCCGCCGCGCCCGCTTGGGCGATGGGCGATGCCCCCGATGCCGCGATCTTTGCCAAAGCCGCCGCCATCGGCCTGTTCGGGCTGGAGACGCCGGAAAACCTCGGCGGATCGGGCTGGGGCTTTGGGCCAAAGGCGCAGGCGGCCGAAACGCTGGCCGGCGCCGATTTCGGCTTTGCGATGTCGGTGATCAACACGCAGAACGTGGCGGTGCGGCTTGCGCTCAGCGCCCCTGCGCAGGTGCGTGACCGCTACTTGCCGGGGATATTGGCGGGCCGGATCACTGCGTGCACTGCGTTGACCGAACCGGGCACCGGATCAGATTTTGCTGCCGTGGTGACACGCGCGCGCCGATCCACGGATGGCTGGGTGCTGGACGGCGAAAAGGCATGGATCATCAATGGCCGCCACGCGGGGCTGGCCATGGTGTTCGCACAATGCGCTGAGGGCGGCGGCGCTGGCGGGATCGGTGGGTTCCTGGTGGACCTGTCGGCACCGGGCGTGAAGCGCCATCCGATCGACAGCGGCTTTTCACAAACCAGCATCGGAACCGGTGGCTTTGTGCTGGATGGGGTTGCGCTGCCTGATGACCACCTGCTGCTGCCCCATGGCGGCGCCTTCAAGGCCATTATGGCTGAGATTAACGGCGCGCGCGCTTATGTGGCCGCCATGTGCTGCGGGATGCTGGCCGCGGCACTGGTGGATGCGACCGCTTATGGCGCGCAGCGGCGCACCTTCGGCAAGCCCTTGGCGGCGCATCAGGCATGGCGGCTCAAGCTCGCGCAAGCGCAGACCGATCTGGCGGCGGCGCGCGCGCTGACCGCGCAGGCGGGCAGGGCGATCGATGCGGGCGGCGACGCGCAGCTTTTGGCCGCCCAGGCCAAGATCCATGCCATCAGCACCTGCCAGCGCCACGTGCCGATCTTGCTTCATGCCGTCGGGGCTGAGGGGCTGCGGCCCGTCCATTGCTTCACCCGGCACCTTGCGGCGGTGCAGATGGCCGCCCTCACCGACGGATCGACCGACATGCTGTTGGAGCGGGTGGCGCGGCTGACAGGCGCGCCCACCGACGAAACCGCACACTCAAAAGAATAAGCGATGCGCGTTTTTCAGATCGAAGGCGATTGGGGCATCGACAACCTGCGGCTTGCCCAGCGGGCTGAGCCTATGAGCCCGACTCATAATTCGACGGGTCCCGCGTGGAACCGCGCCAAGCGTCTGATCATAATGCGAATATGGGCGATCAGGAGCCACGCCTCGGCGCTTGCGACAGAGGCTTCCCAGTCCCTCGCCAGACGGCGGCATCGCCCGAGCCAGGGATCGGTCCGCTCGACGACCCAGCGCCTCGGCAGGACTTCGAAGCCACGAGCGGCGTCGGACCGCTTGATGATCTCGATCCGCCAGTCGCCCTCGCGCCTCAACGCGCCGCGCAGTTTCGGCCCGGCATAGCCGCCGTCCATTGCCCGGCAGGCGAATGGCACATTCGCCGAGAGGGGGCAAAGACATGGCGCGGCCAGGGCCGGCTCTTGCGGATCGAACGCAGCACCATCGGCGCCCCGTCGCGGTCCTGCACGCCGGCCGGATGCACCACCGCGCCGACCATCAAGCCCAGCATATCGGTCACGATGTGACGCTTGCGGCCCTTGATCCGTTTCCCGGCGTCGAAGCCCCGCGGGCCGCCGCTTTCAGTGGTTTTCACGCTCGCGCTGTCGATAACGCCCGCTGAAGGGCTGGCTTCGGCCCTTCCAGTTCGCGCGCCTCCATCACCCGAAGATGGTTGATCGCGCGCAAAAGACCGCCGTTTCGCCAGTCGTAGAAGTAGCGCCGCACTCTCGTGAAGGGCGGGAAATCCCGCGGCGGCAGGCTCCGCTGGCAGCCGGTCGCGGCAATGTAATAGATCGCGTCGACCCCGTCGCGAAGGTCCGTCGTGCGCGGGCGGCCGAGGCGCCGCGGACCGGGCAAAAGCGGCGCGATCAACGTCCATTCGCGGTCCGTCAGATCGCTTGAATAACGGCGGCCTCGCCGGGCATGATCCCGGCGAGCGATCTCAGTCCAGGCCATTGGCGGCTCCATCCAGTCTCGCAAACGGACGGAATCACAACCTGCTGGGATCGCACAACTCTTTTCCGGTTGGGCTCTTAGATCAGGCGGGGGGCGAATCTGGTGTGATCATCAGTTCGGGCGCGCATCCGATTTCGATCCAGACGAAAGCGTTCTGCCCGAAGTCGCGGGCAAGGCCGTCGGCCTCTGCGCGCGATAGCCCAAGCCGACCGCCGCACCACGTCGTGCGCCATTACACGAGCTTTCACACTTGGGCGAAGAGCAGGTCGAAGGCCCGGCGCGTCGTCGCCAAGGTCGAGTTCCATCCCGGTGAGCCGGTCCCGCGGGTCGGCTTCATCGTGACCAACCGCAGCCTGCCGAACGTGCGGGTGCTGGCGTTCTACAACCAACGCGGCACGGCGGAGCAGCACATCAAGGAGGGCAAGTACGCGCTGAAGTGGACGCGGCTCTCCTGCATGCGGCTCAAAGCCAATGCCGTCCGGCTGCAGCTCCACGCGCTGGCCTACAACTTGGTCAACTTCCTGCGCACGCTGGTGACGCCGCATGCCGTCGCGACGTGGTCGCCGACCTCCTTGCGCGAGCGCCTGATCAAGACCGGTGCGAGGATGGTCCGGCACGCCCGCTACGCCGTCTTCCAGTTCGCCGAGGCGGCGCTGCCGCGCGCCGTCTTCGCCGGCGTGCTCGATCTGATCAACGGCCTGCGCGGACCTCCGGCTGAAGCCGCTTGCGCATGATCGGCGCCCCCTTCCGAACCGTCACGTGCGACCCCAGCGGTCGGATCGGCGTGCCTGCACGTGAGCTGGTCAATGCGTTTGTTTGCCGGAGAAGCTGCTTTGCGCGCTCTTCGCGGCCGGGATGCTTGGTTCACAACGGGCGAACCGCTGAATTGCTTGGCAGAGCGCCTTCGGGTACGGTAGATTCATCGAAGGTAAGCCATCTGGGGAATGCCGGCTGAGAGGATCTGACGACATGGTGCTCCGGATTCAACCGGGCCAAGTCGAAGCGCTTCGGCGCGTGGCCTTGGCCAAGTATGTCGACGACCTTGTGGCACACGGCCGCGAAACCTATCCGACCATCGCGGCTGTCGCCGGAGATGAAGGCCTAAGGCGGGTCGCCGAAGATGCGACCGCCCGCGCCCGCGCCCGCGGATTTGAGGGTAAGGCGGGGTTGCGCTGCTGGTTCGAGACCGCGCTGCTCCTGGGGCTCGAGTTCGACGAGGACCCCGCCTTCGCCGCCTTCGCCCATTGCTATGACAAGGACGTGGCGCGCGCGCGGCTGCTGCCGCCTGAGGACGGCTCGGTCCCTGTCGGCGCGGTGTCGGGGGATGGCGAGCCCAATGACATCGACATGATGGACGATCTGCACGACGCCTGCTGGGGGTATCTCGATGCCGCCGTGGGCGAGGATTTCGCCGAGCTTTATCGCGGGTTGGCGCGGGCGCGCGCGACGCTGAAACTGGGCGATGACGGGACCGCGCCGATCGAGCGGATCCGCACGCTCGACGACATGAAGGCGCTGTGCGAACGGGTGCAGGCCCCCAAGGTTGAGGCGCTGGGCCCCGAGGCGCAGCACGAGATGCTAACCGAGGCGGCGCGCCGCGCGGCCGCGGACGGGTTTGAGGGCCATGCCCGCGCGATCTACGTGCTGGGCGTCTTTGTGGGTGGGATCGGGTTTCTGCGCGATCCCGGACTGGGCGTCGACGGGCGCACCATCGAGGAACGGTTGCCGCCGATCTCCGCCGGTGCCGAGGCGCGCGGCGAAGGGCTGGCGCGGGAAACCTCTGAGGTCGCGCGCCGGATGATCGACGCCGCCCGCGCCGGCGCGGGAGCCGCCTGATGGGACGCAAAAGCAAAAAGCCGAGCGCGAATGCCGCGCTGGAGGACATCGCCGCCGGGCAGGTGGTTGAAAAATGCCCCCTGAAGCGCAAAGGCGCGCTGCGGTTCGTGGTCACCCTTGACGACGGCGCCGACACTGCGCTGACCGGCGCGGTGGTGACCATCACCGGCCCGGCGGGCGAGGCCAACACCAACCAGTCATGCGGCGCCGGCGGCAATGCGCGGGCCGATTTTCAGAACCAGACCCAAGGCGGGTATATCTTCGAGGCTGATTTCGCCGCCTCGGGCCTCGCGATGCTGGAGCATGTCAGCCAGATCGGGAACACCAGCGTCATCGGCGGCAAGCGGCGGATCATTCCACTGCAGGCGCGCCAGCTTGGCGAGCTGATCGTTGAGGTCCGCAAGGATGACAACGGCGCCGAGGGCGAATTGCTGGTCGACGTGAACGTTGTGGAAATCTCCGCCGCCGGGCATCGATCGGAGGGAAGCGCCAAGACCGATGCGAAGCGCGGCCCCGACGGCCAGCTTGACGTGCAGGTACGCGTGGCCGAGCCGACATGGATCGTGCCGCCCCAGAACATGCGCGCCACGATCATCGCCGGCCAGACCGAAACCTTCGTGGTCCGCGCCATTGAGCGGACATGGCTGCGCCCGCAGGTGTGGGACATGGAAGGGGGCGCCCAGAAGACCGGCGCCTGGCTGAACAACGCGGCGGTCGACATCACCGCCCATGGCGCCACGGTCACCATCACCACCCACGGGGCGGGTGACGTGCGCACATACGTGAAAAAGCCGCTCGACACCTATCCGATCGACGCGGCGCGCACGCCCGACATTGATGACGGCGACGACATCTACCTGTTCGAGGAGTTCGCCTGATGCCCCTCGTGTTGAAAAAGCTGGAAGACAGCCCCGAGCACACCGTCGCCGGCGAGACCACTTTGCTGGAGATCGCCGAGCAGCACGTGCCCGACACGCTCGGAACCCCGATGAAGCGGGCCGAGGCGCTCGCGCAGCTCAATTGGGGTGCGAAATCCCCGCGCGAGGTGGCGCGCGCGCTGGCCGAAACCATCGGGCTGAGCCTTGCCGACGCCCCGGATCTGGACATCTACGACGATTTCGCCGTGGTGGCCGGCCTGACGCTGAAGCCCGAAGACAGCCCCAAGCTCCGGCTGCCCGAGCCTTGGGTTCAGGCGGATGTGGCGAGCGAGGCGGATAAGAAAATCTCAGTCCGTCGACCACGCCCGGCAAACACGGTGACGATCGGCAAGCTCGACAAATGGTTCGTGCCTGAGACCGAGAAATGCGATGTCGATTGGAAGATCGGCGGGCGTGAAGCCACGGCCGGCAAGCTGCATCTGAACGTTTATGCATCGAACTACTGCAAGTTCAAGGACTGGAGCGCGGAGCTCGGCGCCTTCACCGAAAGCGCCGACCTCAAGAAAATGCCGGTGTTCACCAAGGACGACCTCGCGCACACCGAACGCGGCGGCGACAAGTTCGAATGGGATGGCGAGGCCACGGCAGATGACGGTTGCCTGAAGAAGTCCGCCGACCCGCTGAAGAAGCGACATGTGAATGTGGCGTTCTCGCCCTACACGGCGCATATGCGCTACTTCAAAAACTCCGCCGACAAAGACGCGCGGCTTGAGCTCAAACCCTTCTGGCCGATGTGGGATGAGGACGACGATCGCGTCGCCGACAGCTTCAAGCTCAACTGGACCCTGCATGACACCGGCGGCAAGCTGAAGCAGGGCCTGTTGACCATCGTCGACGGACAGGACCGCCCGGTGTTCCGCAAGCGTCTGGTTGAAGCGGACCTGTCGGATGGCGACCATGAGTTCGACTGGGGCGAGGGCGATTACGCCGACGGCGTGACCCCGGACGGCAAGTCCAAGGCCGAGGCGTCGCAAACCCCTTACCGCGCGCGCATCGAGGCGCACAAGCCCGCCCATGAGGAAGAGGGTCTGGCCCTCGCGGCGATGCATTCTGAGGTGCGGATCTGGGTTCACCCCGAGACGCTGCACGAGAAAAAGGACGCCTATGTCGCGACTGACGACAAGTCGTCGCTGCTGTACTCGGTCGCGCCGCTCAGCCACGCGGATGCCGATTGGAACAAGGACGCCGATGAAAATCTGTGGCTGCGCGAGCAGTTGTCGAAATTCGGGTTCCATCCCGGCCCGATCAAGGATGCCGCGCCGGAGGCCCTGATGAAGGCGGCGCTGAAGGATCTGAAGCAATCGGTGCCCAAGGTCCGCGCAGGCGGGACCGGCGATTTCACGCGCATCGACGACACTGCGACGCCCGAGGCCAATCTGGCGGACGTGAAGGCCGCGCTCGAGGCGATCCGCGACGATGCCGACGGCTTTGCGCGCTACAAGCGCCCGTGGTTCGGCAAGGCCGACGCCACCCGCGACGACTATGCCGACAACTGGGGCGACGACGTCGCCGACAAGCTGCGCAACGCCGCCGAGGAGCTGATCCTGTGGATCGACGACCGGCATTTCTACACCAGCGTCAACTGGGTGACCGAACCGGCGGGCCAAGCGCCGCAGCTATTTACCGAACTGGCGGACCACACCGTCAACCAGCGCCCGGACCGCGGCGGCTGGATGAACGGAGACGTGAAAATCGACCATGACGCGCGGGACATGACCCGATCCTGGGTGCCGATCCAGGTGCAGCCGGTGTTGATGAAAAAGGACCGCACGCTGCACGACACGTCCGATTATCTGGCGGCGGTCAAGGGCGACGCCGACCTGCTGGCCGCCATGCGCCGCGCCGTCGGGCCGATCCGCATTGACTGGAGCTTTGACGAGATCGACGGCGATTACGACCCCGATGCAGGCGGCGTCAACGTGCGGGTCAATGGGCTGGACGCGGCCATGTACGGCACGCATTCACGCTCCAAAGGCGCGATCGAATGGCTGCTGAACGACACCCGCCATGTGCACCGGCGCAAGGATGTGAAGCGGCGCTCAATCTTGCACAACGCCCGCGACAACCGCGGCGGGGTGCGCCCTGCCAATGCGGCGCGGTATTACCGCAACGTGTTCGGCAGAACCGCAGATGGCAACAAGCACCTGATCCCGTGGAAGACCAGCGACGACGACGCGCGCGAAAGCGTGGTGACCTGCGTGCATGACGATCTTGGCCCCGGCCATGCGGATGATGAGAAATTCGCCAAGCGCCGCGGCGCCGCGGGCGTGGGCTTCATGCCCTCGTTGGTGGCGGGCGACGGTTACCGGGTGCGCGCGCAGGTGCGCTTTGACAAGACCGCCGGCTATTCGTTCCCCAATGCTGAGGATCTGGGCAAGCGCTATCCGCGGCTGGCCCAATCGCACAGTGCCAAGATGCGCATGTGGCGCAAATCGTCGATTCGCGCTTACGTGCAATGGGCACCGACCAACCATTTCGGCACCGCGTTCGGCCAGTTCAAGAAGCACTTCGCCCAAGCCAACGTGCACTATGTGGTCGAAGGCGGCGGGGCCGCGCCGCTGCAGCCGCGCCCCAACGCGCTGTTCCCGCCTGAGGTCGGCGGGGGCTTGAATGCCGAATATGTCGACGCGGCGGTCAAATGCCTGCCGACCGGGAATGCGCTGGCCGACCCGGCGACCATGGCGCTGCATCAGGACCATGTGTGGCCCTGGCACGCTGATGACAATTACGGGCAGCGCACGCCTGTGGTCGGGTCCGGCGCGCTTTCAACCGACGCGCGGGCGATCTTCGAAGACAATGAGCTGTCGAACCAATATTATGTGAACACGATTATGCTCGCCACCAAGATTGTGGACAGCATTGAGAAGAGCAGCGGGCTGCTTCGCGGCAATGTCATCGTTGAGATGCAGGTCAGCCCCAAGTATTACTATATGAACTACGAATGCGACAAATGCGGCGCCTTCGAGCTGTGGCTCGAGAACAGCGCCACCCCGTCCAAGGTCGGCGGGCAATGCGCGCAATGCGCCGACGCTGCGCGCAAGCTGCTCAACACCGTGCGGCTGGTCGGGCATTACACCTGCAGCACAGGCGGCCATGCGCAGACAAACGACGAATCCACCGCCGCCGGGTCCGGCTGGACCGGCCAGGTGTGCGATCAGCGCGCCTGCGGCGGGCTTTTGGCCGACGACATGGCCGACGCCGCGAATTACCTATGCGACAGCTGCGGCTACACCGCGGACTTCCCCCATATGGGCGGCGTGAACAACCATAAGGTCGGCTCGGACTGCCCGCGCGGCTGCGGCGGCAAGCTGGGGCCGACGGCGGCTGTCTATGCAAGCCAAGATTACACCTGCAACGGCTGCGCCGCGAACGTCACCAAGGTTAATGCCGGCAAGGTCAAGGATGCCGGAGTTGGCGCGAACCACATCTGCAATCCCGGCGATCCGACCACGACCCCGCCGACGCCGCCGGTGACCGGCCTGTTGGCCGCCGCCGCGGCGCCCAATTACGTCTATGACTTCACCGGCAAAACCACCAACGCCCACCAGGTGGAGCCGAAGGCCGAGAATGTCGAGAACGGCGATGAGCTGCCGGGCTCCTCGCTCGGGCTGCCCGTGGGCGTCAGCGTCAACTTCAAATGCGACGTGTGGGGCCAGTACGAATGCGCCGCCTGCAACGCCAAGGTGTCGCTGCGCGAGCCGACCGCTGTGCCGGGCCATCATCAGAACAAATGGCACAATTGCGGCGGCGGCGGCGGCTGGGGCCAGTTCGGGGCGGTGCTGAAATCGCTCGACACCAATTCAGACCTCTGGGCGCATGAAGTGGGGCACAATCACAGCCTCAGCCATGCCAACAACGCCGGCGGTGAGGTGCCGATTGAGCATGACAACCGCCGCGCGCCATGGGCGACCGCGACCATGGCGGGCAAGCGCGGCGACTGGGACCGCAGCTGCCTTATGGCCTATACTGATTTCCACCCCGACTACGACATCGAAACTGACCTGCAATACATGTGCTATCGCTGCCTTCTGCGTTCTCGCGGGTGGAAGGTGACGCCGTTGCACAGACCGCCGGGAGCCATCACCAATTAGCGCGCCCTCCGCCCGTCCTGTTCTTTTGCGACCGCAGGCGCCGTTGCGCGCCCTAGCCGCGGTCGCGCTGTGCTGGAGCATCTCCATGACCGCCGCAACCGCAGATCCGGTGACGCTCTCCCTCGCCGACGGCCCCGACCGGGTGGTGATCGGCGACCCGTGGCCCGTGCAGGCTGACCTGCGCAATGACGGCACGCGCGCCTATCCCGCGCCCGACGCGCCGGGGGGGTGGGGGATCGTGTTTCTGCTGACGGGCCCCGAGGGCGCGCTTTACGAATACGGCGCGCGCGAGCGGCGCCAAAGCACCGCCCGCAGCGCATCGCGCCCCCGCCCGTCGCCGCCGGTGCAGCCGGGCACGACGCGCAGCTATGAAATCGATCTGTCGCAGATCATGACCGAGCGGCCGCGGCCGGGGATGCATGACATGCAAGTGCGAATCCTCGACCATGGCGTCGAACTTGACGGGGGCGCCGCCACGGTGGAGCTGGTGGCGCCGCAGGTGGCCTCCGCCGACATTCTGTATGGCGGCGCGGCGGACATTCCTTACGGCGTTTTCGTGCGCGCCGATCTGGGGCCGGACATGGTGGTCGCGGTCGGCGAGGCGCCGCGCGGGCGCCCCGACCTGCTGACCATGCGCCCGGCGACGGCGCTGCGCCCCGGCGCCGCGCCGCGCCTGACACTGCCCGCCACATTCGAGGCGGCCCGCCCGCCGGTGGCCCTGGCGCTCGAGGAAGGCGGCGCGGCCTATGCGGTGTCGGCCACGCCGCGCCGCAAAGGCTTGGCTGAGCCGGGCCCGGCGGTCGCCACCGGCATGGCGCGCCCACGCGCGCTGGCCGGGGTGGTCGATGCCGAGGGCGCGGCCTGGATCTTGGTCGACGCGGCGAACACGGCGGTCTTTGCGCTCGCGCTGCTGACCGACGGGACGCTCAGCATTCAGCCGATGGCGCCCCGCGCCGGCGGGCTTGCCGCGGCCGGGGCGCTGATGACCGATCACGGCCCGACGCTGGCTTTGGTCGAGGCAGGGCCCCAAGGCGTGCAGGCCCGCTTTTGGAACCGGGGCCGCGGCGAGACGCCGCCGCGCGCGGTCCCCGCGCCTGACGGTCGGGTGGTCTCGCTCGGCCTGCCGCGCAGTTTTTTGACCGAAAAGGTCTATGCAGACATGATCATCGAGGGCCCCGAGAGTCTGCTGATCGCCCGCGCGCCGCTGCTGGGCCAGACGGGGGGCGCATCGGCGGCCGTTCCGAAAACCAGCGTCCCGGTCGATCAGTGGATCTGGCCGGATCTGCCGACCGCTCCGCCGATGGCGCTTGGCGTGGTAGGGACCGTCGCCGCGCTGTTGAACTTGGGCGCGCAGGGGGCCGAGTGGATCGGCAGCGCCGAAGTCAGCGGAGAGGGCGCGCCGATGCTGTTGTCTCCTCGCGGAGGCAGGGCTTGGGTCGTCTCCACGGGGGGCGCCGAGGGGCTTGTCCTGCGCCAGTTTGAGAACTGACGCAGTGCAAGGCCTGCGGCGCGGTCAGGCCCCTGCTCCGTTCAGATAACTTGTCAGGTTGGGGCCGAGATCGTCCGAGAGATACCCCCTCCTGCACCATCAGCACCGGCAGGCCTTCGGCGCGGATCCGGGCGGCGATGCGCGCGAACCCCGGCGTGGTGATCGCAAGGCCTTGGAACGGATCGTTCTCATGGGCGTCGAGGCCCAGCGCCGTGACGATCACGTCCGCTGCGAACGCACGGATGCGGCGCAGCGCGCCGTTGCGGTCTTGGACCTGTCCCGGTTTGGTTCCGGTCACGGTGCTCATTTAGGCGGCCTTTCGTTTGAAGGCCAAGGGGCTTTTCCAGCCGAGGGCTGAGTGCCTACGGTGCGGATTGTAAAAGCCGTTGATGTATCCAAAGATCGCGACCTCTGCCGAGCGGCGTGTGGGCCAGGATCGGCACCAGATCATCTCCGCCTTGATCGTCTTGAAGAACGTCTCGACGACCGCATTGGCGTAGCAATTTCCCTTGCTGCTCATGCATTGCCGGCAGGCGATTGCATGCAATCGCCGAGAGGGAAACCTTGAAGCCATTCTGACGCAGCAGTTTCTGATAATCGTGAGAACAGTATTCGCTGCCCCTGTCCGTGTGGTGGATGCACCCGCTGAGCGGTCGACGCAGGGCGATCGCCATCCACTGCCCGGCAGTGGTTTGCATCGCAAACCATGAGAGGGTTCAGGGCCCGGATCGCGAGGTCTTTCTTTAAACGGTTGCTGATTGCCCAGCTGTCACCCGGAAGGGATTTGCGTGCAAATCACGCAGGGCGATCACGCGCCGGGAATGCAGTAAACCGCCCCCCCTTTTCGACCGGACACTCAGGCATAGCCATGGAGGCTTGGGGATATCCCTGGGCATGTGCTTATGTCTGAAGTTAAAATCATCACCGATGGTGGCCGTCGGCGCCGCTGGTCGGCATCCGAGAAGTTGCGGATCGTCGAGGAAACGCTGGACCAGGATGCCAGCATCTCCGTTGTCGCCCGCCAGAACAGCGTGGCACCGAACCTGCTTTATCGCTGGCGTCAGTTGATGCTGGAAGGGGGCGCTGCGGCCGTGTCGGCAGATGACGATGTGACCAGCAATCGGGCCGTCCGGCACATGGAGGATCGCATCCGTGAGCTTGTGCGCCAGCTGGGCCGCAAGACGCTGGAGGTCGAGATCCTCAAAGAGGCGCTGGACAAGTCGCGCTCAAAAAACTGACCTGGCATGCGCAGTCGCTGCCGAAAGGCGGCATCCGATGAGCGCCGTGGCCAAGACGTTGGGCGTCTCCCGCTCCAATTTGCATGCCCGCCCATCAGTCGCCACGAGGCTGAGCAGGTATTTGGCGCAGCCATTCCAACCGAGGCGTGGAAGAAAATTACTTGCGCCTTTTCAAGGAACGGTCAAAATATTGACGCATTGGACACATCAAAATCGAACAAAAACAAGAATGATCCCAACAGTTGGAAAAACTGGAAAATAGATGCAGAAAAAAACTGGCCCATGCAATTGACTCCCTGACCGAAATAAGCGGTGAATTCATAAGGGAGGCGGCAGAAAAACTGTCACTTAAACGCTCCAGCGGATTATAAATGCATTACACTGACGAAAAAATAAATAAAGCGATAGATGAAGCTCAATTTATTGCTTATCTGGTCCAATCGTCCGAAGGGATGGAGATTCAAACTCCATCAGATTCAGAAAGCCGTAAGCAGTTGGCGTGCGATGTTTTCGAAGCGTTGAAACCTCATGGCGCAACCGTCTCAGATGGCCGGAGGCTCGGCGAGATCATTGGGGTTTCCGAGGCCAATCTAACTGGCTTCGAGCAACTGATTGGATCACTTGAAATCCATCTTGGCGATACACCGCTGGCGACCGCCAAATGGACAAGGGGGGCGGTGGCACAAAAGCAGGGGTAAGTCTGCCCCCTGTTCGGTGCCGTGCGTGGCGAGAATCGCTGGTCACTGATGTTGGCACTGCAACGCCAACCGAGAAGGACCGGCAACATGCTCCCGAAGATCCATCGACTCCGGACAGTTCGTCAAATCACCAGCCTTTCAACATCCACCCTCTACGCGATGATGGCGCGAGGCGAGTTCCCGCGTCCCCTCCGCCTCGGCAAGCGCGCGGTCGCCTGAGCTGATCGGCGCGGCGCATTTCGGGCGGGCCTGTCACTTCGTTGAAACCTATGTCATGCTGATGGCCCGGCGCGCCTATGCTGACGCCTCAATCCCAGCGGCGGAACAGGGCGCGCGGCGCATCCTCAATCTGGTGCGGGGCGAAGGCATAGCGACGGTCAGGGTTAGCGACCTGCAACGGCGCAAATTGACAGGCCTGCGCGACGCGGCCGCAATCAAGGCCGCACTGGGCGTGCTGGCCGAGGCGGACGTGGTGCGCGAGGAAAAGGCCCCGACCCCTGGCCGCACAGCGAGCGTCTGGCACGTCAATCCGAAGCTCCGGCCCGCATCATGAGCCGCTGGTTGCAGATGGCCTGCGAAGCCGCGTCCGAGCCAAGGGGACAGGTGACAAAAGGGACGGAAGGGGGCTTCTGTCCCCTTTTGTCCCCTTCTGTCACCAGTCCCCTGTTGTGAAACCGCAAATCGACCCGGCGTCGAATGTGCTGGCGACGGTGCGCGCTGGGCATCGTCGGCCCGGCCCGATAGCCCGCGCGGCGGGCTTTGGCGTCACCTGCGCATATCAACGGGTACCGCCCAGTTAGGATCGATGCGGGGTTTGATCCGACGATTACCTAGAGGCAAACAATGGCCCGGCTTGATGGCCGTTTGCTGCGGCTCGAAGCGAAGGCGCGACCGCCCTTGGAGGCGGTCCGCACTCGTCACCCTCGTCGCCCCGGATGGATCGGAGAGCGTCCCGCATGTGCTGCTGCCGGGGGAGGGAAGACGGCCCGCGACCGCGGCGGAGATTGCGGGCGAGGGGGCCGGGTGCGGCGAGACTATGCGGAAGCCAGGCGACTTCGGGCTTTAGCCTCGCCATTGCCGCGACCTCCTGAAAAGGTGCGCGGGCAGCGAGCAGCCTTTATGTGGAAGCGCGGCACTGCGTCGGCCAGTGCTATGGGCCGCTTCGAGACCGCGATGCTGACGCGGCCCAAGAACTTCGCCGCCCCCGGAACCTGGACCAGCCGGTCTGCAACATCTTCGCGGCCGGCGAGCCGAAGCTCAGAGCGGTCGAGGACGGCAATCGCTTGGAAAAACCCCCTCAGCCACGCCAGCCTCACCGAAGGCAGGCCATCTGGGGAATGCCGGTTGACGCAAGCGACCTCGGCCCGGCCATGTGGTGCGGGGTTGTCACCCGAAATTTATGGCGCGCGAGCGAATGTGGCATTAGATCTTTTACTGTGATTTTTTGATCTCAGAATCGCGTCTGCATTCCATCAAGCGAATGCAATTTAACGAGTAGGAAGTTACTTCGATGCAAACAGGTTTCATGCGACGCGTGCTGTTGGCCAGCGCGGCCACGGTGGCGCTGCTGACCGCGCCCGCGATGGCGGTCAGCAGCTTTGAGAAGACGACGCCGGGCTTCTTCTCCTTCTTCATCGACGAGGCCGGCACCTATCAGCTGACCATCGGCGGGGCCACCGGCGGGGCCACCAGCGGGGCGGAGGGCAGCGGGTCGTATGTCGGCGGCGCGGGGGCCTTTTTCTCCGGCTCGCTGTATCTT
>JBLGAC010000065.1:0-16549 GCA_047610385.1 Paracoccaceae bacterium
GCTTTTTCCACTTCGGGGTCGTCTTCGGATTGACCCCATAGCACTTGGACAGCGCCGTCAGACTGTCCAAACTTCTCTGGATCGCGCGCCGGACGCCCCCCGTCGTCGTGGCGCTTCGATGCAGTATCTGGCCCATAGTGCGTCCTTCGATTCCGATGATGAGGTTGCACCATCAAAACCTAGGATCAAACAGGCAGTTTTTCCCATCGCCTGATGGGCCGCACTGCAATGAGGAAGGCAAGACCGAGCATGACACCTCCTGACTTCCAGTTTGGAAATAGGATGACTTTGATGTGCAGTATTCGTGCAAATATCTGAATTTGGGATGTTTTATGCTTTGGCTTGGATCAATCTGCATGCGGGAAATTTGGCCAGCCCGTTCTGGCAGGCTGCGTGTGGCGCTGCTGTGCCTGAGACCTGATCAAGAAGAACGTTTGACTGACCTTGCGGCGCGCCTGCGGCACGTCACCTTCGGACGCACCGCGCCGGTCAAGTGATTGGCGCAGAACGCCAAATCGGGATTTTCCCATGCAGTTTTTTGGAGGCGACGCCCGGAATCGAACCGGGATGCACGGATTTGCAATCCGCTGCGTAACCACTCCGCCACGTCGCCATCCTGAGCGGTCGGCATTCATTAGCAGTGCGCCCGCACGCTGTCCAGCGCCCGCGTGGAGGCGTCGCCGCGCCGCCTCATTTACCGCGTGCCGGAGATGGATACCTGCGCTTAACCCTCAGATGTCTAGGGTGCGGTTGCCGTCGCGCACACCCCTCGTGCGGCGGATCTTGTGGATTTGCAGGAGCGCCGGATGGGCGAGGCCTACGATATATTGGTGATCGGCGCCGGGCCGTCTGGCGCGGCCGTGGCCGCACGCATTGCGGCTGACACCAAGGCAACTGTTTGCGTGCTTGAGGCGGGGGGAGGCGCGCGCGGCTGGCGTGGCCGGATGCCGGTTTGGCAGGCATCGGCGCAGGCCAAAGGGGCGATCGACTGGGGGCGAGTTTCCGTGCCGCAGCAGGGACTTGGTGGCCGGCGCGTGCTGTTGGCCGGTGGGCGCGGTGTTGGTGGATCCGACCTGCTTGCCCCGCCCTTGTGGCTGCGCGCCCGGGCCAGAGATTTCGACGATTGGTACATTCCGAACTGGGCCTGGAATGACATTGCCCCCGCGTATCAGGAGGCGGAGCGCCGCATGCGTCCCGCCGCGACCCATGATCCGGACGCGCTTTCGGACGCTTTTTCAGAGGCTGAAGGCGCGCCCGCCACGCCGCCAGAGCCGGGACACATGGGTCTTGGCCTGCTGCCGCAGACAATCAGGGGCGGTCGCCGATTCATGGTCTCCGACGCTTTTTTGCAGCCAGTGATGGACAGCGGGCGCGTTGCGTTGCTGAAAAATGCGCGGGTGTCGCGGATTCTGTTTAACCGGTGGCGCGCCGCGGGGGTTGAGCTGACGGATGGGCGGCGTGTGCGCGTGCGCGCTGGCATAATTCTGTGCGCCGGCGCGGTTGAGACGCCGGCGATTCTGCTGCGCTCAGGCATCGGGCCATCGGACCGGCTGCGCGCGCTTGGCATCCCGCTCGCCTCACATTCTCCGCTGGTGGGCGAAAATCTGAGCGTTCGCCCACGCCTCGGCCTCGTGCATGTGGGGCCGCGCGCGGGGGCGGGCTTTGACTGGCGCCAAGCGCTGAAATGGCTGGGGGCCGCGGCGGTCTGGTCACTGGGAGGGGAAGGCGCGCTTGGTGCCGAGTTGACTGAGGCTGGGGGCTTTCTGCGCGTCGGCGTGGGCGTAGGTGCCCCGGATGTGGAGGTGCGCTTGCGTCTCGCCCAGCCTGCCTGGCCATCAAAATCCATCTGGGCGCGTCCGGGCATCACGCTTGAGGCGCGGCTGTGCTGTCCGATGTCGCTGGGGCGGGTCGGGCTTGCGGGCACTGATCCGCGCCTCGCGCCGCGGGTGGACCCGGGGCTGATGGCCCACGAAGCTGACCGCCAGCTGATGCGCGAAGCCATGCGCCGCCTGCGCAGCCTGATCGACCGTGAAGAATTCGATGCCTGGCGCGAAGACGAATCCGCCCCTGGTCGCCGCATCCACAGTGAAGACGCCATGGCCGCCGCTGTCGCCGCGCGCGTGACGTCAGCAGGGGAAATGTCAGGTTCTTGCCACATGGGAGAAAGCGAGGACGCACCTCTCAGCCCCGACCTGCAGGTTCGCGGCGTCGAAGGTGCTTGGGTGTGCGATGCCTCAATCTTCCCGACGCTGCCATCTTCGGGCCTGCGCGCGGCCACCTTTGCTGCGGGCTGGCATGGGGGTGGGTTGATCGCGCAGCAGCTTTTCTACCACCTGCGCGACGCTGCATGACCGGGCCCGCGCCGCGCAAAGGCCGCATTGCGCGGCGCAGGCGCCTGTGGCAAACAGATGCCACCCTCAGGATATGCGCGCCGGAGCCAAGCTGATGACCGATTTCGAAGCCGCCCGCACCGCAATGGTCGACCGCCAGGTGCGTCCGTCGGACGTCACCAGCTTTCCCATCATCGAAGCGCTGCTCGCCGTGCCGCGTGAACGTTTCGTGCCGAGCGCGCTGCGCACCGTGTGCTATGCGGGTGATGATCTGGCGCTTGGCGGTGGTCGGTGGCTGCTTGACCCGCGGGTTTTTGCCAAGATGCTGGACGCCGCGGACATCGATCCCGGGGACCTTGTGCTCGATCTGGGCTGCGGCATGGGCTATTCAACCGCAGTTCTGTCGCGGCTCGCTGCCGCGGTGGTCGGGGTTGAAAGCGACAAGGCACTGGCCAAGCAGGCCACTGCGACGCTCAATGCGCTTGAGGTCGACAATGCGATGATTGAGACGCGGCCCCTTGCCAAAGGTGCCCCGGACCATGCGCCCTACAACGTTATTCTGATCAACGGTGCCGTTGAAGACCTTCCTGAGACGCTGACCGCGCAATTGCGCGACGGCGGCCGCCTTGTGGCGATTGAACCGGCGGGCGGCGGCGGGCGATGCTCGGTCTGGACCCGCAGCGGCGTCGTGGTCGCCCCGCGCCGGGCGTTCGACGCAACTGCGCCTGTGCTTGAAGGTTTTCGCCGCGCCGCCGAATTCGAATTCTGAACGGCACCGTGACCTGCATCATGAACTGGGGCCCTGATCTGGCACCCGGCGTGACCCCCATGCCGCAGCGTGGGGTCCGATGGTGTGGAACCGTTCTTATTCGGACGTTTACCGCTTTGCGCTGTGATGCGGCGTCAGGTAGGGTTTGCGCTGCAACGGGCGCGCTGCGCGTCCGTTGCATCGCTCAAGCAGACATCGGGGTACCCAGATGATCAGAGGACAGCTCGGGGCGGCACGCATGCTCCTGCTCGTCATCGGCGCCACCGCAGGGGGAAGCGCCTCGGCGGAAACCCTCTCGGACGCGCTGGTCAAAGCCTATTTGAACCATCCCAACCTTGCCTCGGCGCGCGCAGGATTGCGCATTGCCGACGAACAGGTCGTGCAGGAACGCGCCGTTGGCCTTGGGGCCGTGAACGGCACCGCGTCCCTCGGCCTGACCTCCACGCAGGGGTCGATCCAGGCCACCGGCAGCGGGCGTCAGAACTCTGATCCGGTGTCGCTGGGGCTTACCGGCGCGATCCCGATATATTCGGGTGGGCAGGTGCGGTATGCCGTTGCGGGCGCGCAGGAAGGCGTGCGCGCCACCCGCGCCGGGCTGATGAGCGCAGAGCAGGACGTGCTTTTGGCCGCGATCACCGCGTATGAAGACGTGCGCCGCGACATCAGCTTTGTCAGTCTCGCGCGCAACAATGTGCGGGTGATCAGCGAACAGGTCCGCGCCGCGCGCGACCGGTTTGAGGTTGGCGAAGTCACACGCACTGACGTTAGCCAGGCTGAGGCGCGCCTTGCCGGCAGCCGTTCCAATCTTGCGGCCTCGGTCGGGGCGCTGTCGCAGTCGCGCCAGGCCTATCTGGCCGCCGTCGGTGATTTGCCGCAGGATCTGTCATCCCCGCCGCCGATCCCGCCGCTGCCCGAAAGCGAAGACGCCGCGCTGGCTTTGGCGCTGGCAGAGCATCCTGATCTGGTGCAGGCGCGCTATACCGCGCGGCGCGCGGAATATGACGTTAAACGCGCGGTTGGTGCCGGGTTGCCACAGCTGGAGCTGCGCGGCAACCTGTCCTACAGCAACACCGGTGCGACGCTGAACGGCGGCGAAAGCAACACTGCGGCGGTCTCTCTTAATGCCACGGTTCCGCTGTGGACCGGTGGCGCGCAGCCCTCGGCGGTGCGCCAGGCGCAGGCGTCGCTGGCGCAGCGCACGTCGCAGGTGCACGAACTTGCCCGGATCATCGGCCAGCGCACCTCAGTGTCCTGGTCGTCGTTGGAGGTGGCGCGATCGACGATCAGCGCCAGGCGCGAACAGATCAGGGCCGCGCAGGTCGCGTTTGACGGCGTGAAAGAAGAAGCGACGCTTGGCGCGCGCACCACGCTCGACGTTCTGGATGCAGAGCAAGAGCTGGTGAGCGCCCGTGCGGAGCTGGTTTCCTCCAAGCGTGACGAATATGTCGCGGCGTATGCCCTGCTTGGCGCGGTTGGAAAGCTGACGGTCATTCATCTGGGCTTGGATGTTCCGGGTTATGATCCCGAAGCGTATATGACTGAGGCGCTCCGCACGCCATACGGTTGGGTGGATGATGACAGCGCTAAGCTTGAGGGCGCGTGGTCACTGTTCAACGGACGCCCCTGACCGGGGTCGCGGGGCCCCCGCGGCCCCGCGCGTGCCGGACGGCGCGGCCTGAATGAAAGACGAAAGCACATGAGCCAGAACAACAACGGAAAACCAGGCGCGCCGGACACCGACATTCTTTCGGCCATCCGCCGTATCGTAGACGAAGAACAGACAGGCGCCGCTGCTGCGACTGCGCCGAAAGCCGCAGCGCCGCGATCGGCACTGGTGCTGACGCCGACCATGCGGGTGAACGCGCTGGACGACGATCTTGACGATCTGCCGCCTTTGCGCCTGACCGAACGGGTCGATGCGTTCGGCGAGGCCGAAGCCTCACAGGCGCGGTCGCTGCGCAGCGCCTTTGGCCGCGATCAGCTGGCGAAGGAGGCGCTTGAGCCCTTGCGCCTGCAGCCCGCCGCGCGGGTAGACGAAGCGCCCCAGGGCGAAACTGTGCCTGCGCCGACGCCCGAAGCGGCCCCTGCGCCGACGGCATTGCCGATGTCGATGTCAGGCTTTGCTGGCCAGTCCGTCGATCCCGCACCGCAACCCGAAGCGCCGGTCGCCAAGTCGGTGCCTGAGCCTGAGGCGCTTGTCGCCATGCCAGCACCTGAAGCCGCCGTGCCCGCGCAGCAGCCCGCCGCGCCGGAGACGGGCATCGCCGGGATGGATCGCGCGGCGCTTGAGGCCCTGATCACCGAAAAGCTGCGCCAAGATCTGAGCGGCGAGCTTGGCGCGCGGATATCGTCCAACATCCGCACGTTGGTGCAGCGAGAGGTCGCCACCGCCGTGGCTGCGGAGCTGGCCAAGCGTCAGCCCTGATACGCGGTGCGCCTTTGTTTGGGACATCGGGCGCATGAAAAAGGGCGGGCCCTTTCGGACCCGCCCCCATCTTTGCCGTCGCCTGGTGCGTCAGGCGCGCAATGTCTCGACCAGCTCAGTGCGGTCGGGGCCGTAGCCGTTAAAGCGGGTGACGGTCGCGGTGCCGTAAGCGCCAAGGCCGTAGAACACCACAAAGTCATCCTCAGCGATGCCTTCGTCCAGCATCTGATCGCCGGGCAGGCGGTCCACTGAATCGCAGGTCGGGCCGAACACGGTCCGGGGGGCAAGCGCGCCGCGTCGTGGATGGCCCGATGCATCGCACACCACCGCGCGGGTCGCGGAGCCAAGCAGCGGCGCTTCGGCCAGACCGCCGTAAACGCCGTCGTTCAGAAACACCACGCCGTCTTCGCGCACCAGCTTCACGCGGGTGACCAGCGCCATGCAGTCGCCAACCAGCGCGCGGCCGGGTTCACACACCAGCGCCGGGCCGCGGCCTTCGAAGGCCAGGTTCACGGCGGCTTCGATGCGGGCGAAGTATTCCTCCAGCGCGCGGGGTTCTTCGCGCCGGTGCGCGGGAAAACCGCCGCCGACGTTCAGGCGGTGGATCTCAACGCCCGCGCCTTTGGCGATGCGGCCGGCGGCTTCGATGTAAAGCTCATAGGCGGCGGGGTCTTCGCATTGGGTGCCGGGGTGGAAGGTCAGCGATGCGACAAAGCCCAGACGCTCAGCCTCAGCCAACAGCTCGGTCGCGACCTCTTCGGAGGCACCAAACTTGGCGCCGAAATCATAGATCCCGCCTTTGACCGGCATGCGAAAGCGGATTGACAGCTCCGTGCCGCTCGCTGAGATCGTTTCGGCGATTTTCTTCAGCTCAGTGCGGCTGTCGACCGAATAGGCTTTCACGCCCATCGATTCGGCATAACGCAGCTCAGCCCGAGATTTGATCGGGTTGTGGTAGTGCAGCGCAGCTTCTGGGCACAAGGTGCGCAGCAGCAGGATTTCGGCGGGCGAGGCCACGTCGAACCCGCGCATGCCAGCGGCAATCATGGCCAGCAGAACCACCGGTTCAGGATTGGATTTGACCGCGTAAGTGACCAGGCCGGGAAAGCCATCGAGAAAACGTCGCGCATTCGCGGTGACGGCCGAGGGCGCATAGAGGAACGCGGGCGCGTCGGGGGCATCGGTGGCGATGAAATCCTGGACTGAGGTCCAGATGGGTGCGGCGTTGGTCATTGGGCGTCAGGTGCTCCAATCAGTTTTGGTTTCCGGTCATCTCGGGGGTCGGGCGGAAGGCTCTTGGGCAGGCTGTGATGCGGTCTGCATCGCGGTGACCTTGCCGATGCGTGGGTATATGAGGCACAAAGCGTCGGAATAAAATGCGCAATGTGATGCGTTTGTATAACTTAATGCCGATACCTTCGGCACATTGTCATATCGGAGCCTGAAACATATGGCTGTTACCTTAGACGACACCGACCGCGCGCTGCTGGCGCTGCTTGCCCGCAATGCGCGCGCCCCCGCGACCGAGATCGCACGGCGTCTGGGAATCGCCCGCACCACGGTTCAGGCCCGCATCGATAGGCTGGAAACCGGCGGCGTGATCAGCGGATACACGGTGAAAACCAGCGTCGGGGCAGGCGCGATGATCCGCGCCTATGTGCTGATCCAAGTAGAGCCGCGGCGCACCGCCGCCGTCGCCGCCACCTTGCAAAAGCTTAGGGAGGTGGAAAGCCTGCACACCACGTCTGGCCGCTTTGACATCGCCGCCCAGATTGGTGCGCCGGACACCGCGCAGCTTGATGATGCGCTGGACCGGATCGGGCTGGTCGAAGGCGTGGTGGGGATGGAAACGCTGGTGCAACTGGCCACCAAGGTTGATCGGCGCTGGTGATGCATCCCCCCTCGGGGGCCGCCGCGCAGGGACCGCCGCGCACCCGGCTGGCGCGGTGCCCGCGCGGCGAGGGCCATGGACGGCGCTGGATGGCGCAGGTGTCTTCAGCCCAAAGTGGGGAGCCGGCCAGCGCTGTGGCGGGCCTTGGCCGCGATGCGCCGCGATTGCATCGCTGCCAGCGCCCCGGTTCCCGGCGCCCCGAGCCACGCGCCACCCAGCGGCCTGACCGCAGCCCCGGCGCCGATTTTGAACCGGGCGAGGCCGGGGGCATCTTCGGTGTTCACCGTCCCCAGATCCAGCCGCGCGATGCCCCGCGCCGCCAGCCATGTCGTCGCCCGCCACAATATCAGGTTATGGGCGTTGAGGGCACGGCCCTCAGGCCCGCTCCACCCAATGTGATAACTGGCTGAGGGCGCGTGGATCAGGACCAGCATCGCGGCCAGCGGATCGCCGCCGGTGTGGGCGACGAACAATTGCGCGGCGTCTTTGGCCGTGCTCGCCCACGCGGCGGCGAAGGCGGGGGGCAGGCCGCGATAGCCGTGGGCGCGTTGCTGGGCGGCCTCGTTGCGCAGCAGCCAATGGTTCGGGTCAGGCGGCAGCGCGGTGCGGCGGATCCGCAGGCCCGACGCCTCAGCGACCACCAGCCGGTTGCGCCATTTTACCGATTGCGCGGCGCGGCGGACGAGGTCGGGCGCGGTCAGGTTCAATTCGGCCACATGCATCGGGGTCTGGACCTGCACGAGGCCAGCCGCTGACAGCGGCGCGGTTTGGGACGTATCCTCAGCCGTGACGAACAGCGCGCGCAGCCCGGTGACCGGCGCATCGCGGCGCAGGGCTTTCAGCGCTTCGGTGCGACCTGTGGCATCTGGCACCCAGACCGGCCCACGCGAAATCAGCGCCGCGCCGCCCAGCCGCCCGACCTGCCGCATCAAGGCCAGCGCGCCGCCGACGGGGGCGCCTTGGTGCGAAATGGCGGCCCATCGCGCGTCGCGCCCCCATGCGATGCAGGCCGCGCCATAGCGTGGGTGCTGCTGCATGGCGACGGGGGCGCCGGGCAGGGGGGCTTTGGATGGATCGGTCCAGTGGATCTTCATCCCTTCTGTTAACCATCTGATTACCTAATGCGGGGTTAACTTGGCCCCATGAGCCGCGATCATCGCACTGTTTCTGGCGTCCGCGCCCCGGCCCCGCGCATGACGCGCATGGGGGCAGTGGTGCTGGCCATCGCCATCGCCGGGCCGGTCTGGGCGGTGCTGACGGTGGGAGAGATCGTGTGGCGGTTGCTGATGCCCTGATCGCGGCCCTTCCCCCCGGGCCCCACCCGCGTTAAACCCCGTGGTCAATCATAAAGACCGTGGGACCCGGACCGATGAGCATGGACAAGACCTACAACGCCGCCGACGCCGAACAGGCGATCTATGAGCGGTGGGAGGCCGAGGGCCGCTTTGCCGCAGGTGCCAACGCGCAGCCGGGCAAGCCGACCTACACCATCGTGATCCCGCCGCCCAACGTGACCGGATCGCTGCATATGGGCCACGCGCTCAACAACACGTTGCAGGACATCCTGATCCGCTGGAAGCGCATGCAGGGCTATGACGTGCTGTGGCAGCCGGGCCAAGACCATGCGGGCATCGCCACGCAGATGGTGGTTGAGCGGAAATTGGCCGCCGAGGGCCTGCCGACGCGCCGCGAAATGGGCCGCGAGGCGTTCACCAAAAAGATCTGGGAGTGGAAAGAGGAATCGGGCGGCGTCATCGTCAACCAGCTCAAGCGCCTCGGTGCGTCCTGTGACTGGTCGCGCAACCGCTTCACCATGGACGAAGGGTTTCACGACGCCGTTCTGAAGGTCTTTGTGCAGCTTTACAAAGACAACCTGATCTATCGCGCCAAGCGGCTGGTGAACTGGGATCCGCATTTTGAAACCGCGATTTCGGATCTTGAGGTCGAGCAGGTCGAGAAAAAGGGCAACCTCTGGCGCTTTCGCTACAAGTTGGCCGACGGGCTGACCTATGATCACCCGATCGTGCGCGAAGACATCGGCGGCGAGGAAACCACCCGCAACTGGACCCCGGACGATGATGATGCGTCGGCGTGGGAGGAGCGCGATTATCTTGTCGTCGCCACCACCCGCCCGGAAACCATGCTTGGCGACACCGGCATCGCGGTGAACGCGGCGGATCCGCGCTATGCGCCGCTGATTGGCAAGCATGTGATCCTGCCGCTGACCGGTCGGCGCGTGCCGATCGTCGCCGACGATTACGCCGATCCGGGCAAAGGCACCGGCGCAGTGAAAATCACCCCCGCCCATGATTTCAACGATTTTGAGGTCGGCAAACGCGCGAACCTGCGGGTCATCAACGTGCTGACCGGCAAGGCGGCAATGCTGCTTGAGGGCAATGCCGACTTCCTTGAAGGCTGCGCGCCGACACCTGAGGCGATGGCGCTGGATGGGCTTGACCGCTACGACGCGCGCACGCAGGTCGTGGCGCTGGCCGAGGCGCAAGGCTGGCTCGACGGCATCGACGCTGAGACGCACATGGTCCCCCATGGCGACCGCTCGAAGGTGGTGATCGAGCCGTGGCTGACCGACCAGTGGTTCGTCGATGCCAAGACGCTGGCCCAGCCCGCGATTGAGGCCGTGCGCAATGGCGACACCGTGTTCGCGCCCAAAAACTGGGACAAGACGTATTTCCAGTGGCTTGAGAATATCGAGCCGTGGTGCATTTCTCGCCAGCTGTGGTGGGGGCATCAGGTGCCGGTGTGGTACGGGCCAAAGATGGACGGGATATACCGTGCGCTTGGGGAGCTTGAGCCGTTTTGTGCTTCTTCCGAAGAGGAGGCAGTTGAGCTTGCAAAGACATACTATTCGAACGTTTTCAGGGGTTCCTTCGAAATAGAAGTTGGCGAGAGCGTTAATCCGGTGGAGCGATACACTGAGGCGCAGTTGGTGGAGGGGAATCCCGATGCGCCTGAGCAGCAGCGCACCATATTCCGGCTGACCCGCGACCCCGACGTCCTCGACACCTGGTTCTCGTCGGGCCTGTGGCCCTTCGGCACCCTCGGCTGGCCTGAGGACACGCCAGAATTGCAGCGCTACTACAAGACCGACGTCCTGATCACCGGCTTTGACATCATCTTCTTCTGGGTCGCCCGGATGATGATGCTGGGTCTGCACTTCATGAAGGACGAAAACGGCAAGCCTGAGGTCCCGTTCCACACCGTCTATGTCCATGCTCTTGTCCGAGACGAGAAGGGCAAGAAGATGTCGAAATCGGTGGGCAATGTCATCGACCCGCTGGACCTGATTGACGAATACGGCGCCGATGCAGTGCGGTTCACGCTGACCTCGATGGCCGCCATGGGCCGCGACATCAAGCTGTCGGTGAACCGGGTTGCCGGATACCGCAACTTTGTCACCAAGATCTGGAACGCTGCGCGCTTTGCGGAGATGCACGAAGCCCGCCCGGTCCCCGGTTTTGATCCTGCGGCGGTTTCGCACCCGCTCAACAAATGGATCATCGGTGAAACCGGGCGGCTGCGTGAAACCGTGGACGGGGCGCTTGATGCATACCGGTATAACGACGCGGCGAACGGGCTTTACGCCCATGTCTGGGGCGTGTTCTGCGACTGGTATGTGGAGCTGTCCAAACCCCTGCTGATGGGCGAGGACGGCCCGGCCAAGGATGAGACCCGCGCCACGCTGGCATGGGCGCTGGACCAATGCCTGATCCTGGCGCACCCGGTGATGCCGTTCGTGACCGAGGAGCTTTGGGGCCAGATTGCCCCCCGCGACAAGCCGCTGATCCACACCGCGTGGCCGACCTATGGCGCTGAGGCCGTCGATGCGGACGCTGAGGCCGCGACCCGCTGGACCATCGGGTTGATTGAGCAGATCCGCTCAGTGCGCTCAGAAATGAACGTGCCCGCGTCCGCCAAGCTGCCGCTGATCGTGCTTCAGGCCGATGATGCGGCTGAGGCGCGGCTGTCCGGCGATTGGCCGCTGATCGCGCGTCTGGCCCGGGTTGAGGTGCTGGAGCGCATGGACGCCGCCCCCAAAGGTGCCGCGGCGCTGACCATCCCCGGCGCGATGCTGTGCCTGCCGCTGGCCGGGGTCATCGACGGAGCCGCGGAAAAAGCGCGACTTGAGAAGGCCTTGGCCAAGTTGAAAAAGGAAATCGGCGGGCTGGCAGGCAAGCTTGGCAATGCCAAGTTCCTTGCGAACGCGCCTGACGAAGTTGTCGAGGAAAACCGTGAGCGTCTGACGGCGGCCGAGGACGAGGCCGCCAAGCTGGCCATCGCCGCCGCCCGGGCCGCCGAATTGGTCTGATCGCCCGACACCATCGCAAAAAAAGGCCGCGCCCGATCCCGGGTGCGGCCTTTTTCGTGGCGCGATAGATCAGGCGCGCTTGCGGCGCACCAACCCGAACAGGCCGAGCGCGCCGAGCAGCAGCGGCGCCGCGGCGGGCGCCGGCACGATGGTCAGTCGGATGAAGTCGCCGGTTATCGCGTAGGACTCATAAACCCCGGTAATTAGGCCCAGCGAGGCCGAGCTGCCGGCCACCGTCAGGCTGCCGGAAATGGCCTCGCCGGCATAGCCCGCTGCAAAGCCGACTTGGTCGCCGAAGAAGATCTTGAACTGATCGCCGGTCGCTGCGCCCCCGCCCCCCCCGTTGCCTGAGCCGAACGCTGGCAGGCTGGGGATGTTATAAATATCCATGCCAAAGCCGGGTCCGGCGAAAAGAATCGAACCGAGGTTGGCACGGACCGCAGTATCGGGGTCGCCGCCCCCGGCGGCGGACATGCGTGTCAGGTTCAACGACCCGGCGAAGCTGAACACCACGTTCGGGCCGACATCCGCCGTGGTGATGTAGATGGCGGCCGATGCGGGCGCGCCGAGGGATGCCGCAAGGCCGACTGCGAATAAAAGCTGTTTCATCAGGTTCCCCACCAAAAAAGCACAAATAATTAAGGTCTATTTATACTTATCACTTTCAGAGAGATTCGCGATAATTCTCAGCTCACTTCTAGCGTTTTTGTCCTGATTTGCCGCTGATCTGCAACATCGCTGTATCGCGGTCTCTGCCGCGGTCTGGTGCGGGCGCCGCGTTTCCGCCTCGTCTCAGGCCGCCCGCGCTGGCATGACCGCGGCGGAGGGGGGCGCGCCCGCCTCCGCCGCCCCCTCGTCTCAGGCCGCCATCGCCGCCTTGCCGCGGGCCAGTGCCGCGTTCAACGCCGGACGCGCGCGCACCGCGGCGATGTAATCAGCGACCTTGCCGTCCTTGGGCAGGTCCCATTTCGACCCGTTCTCAGCCCAGTTCATCAGATGCACGATGATCAGGTCGGGCACGGTGAAGGTCTCACCCATCAGATAGGGCCCGTCGCCGAGCATTGCCTCCAGCGTTTCAAGCCCGCGGTTGAACTCCATCACGCAGACCGGCTTGATTGCGGTCACGCGGACGTCTTCGGGATAGATGAAGCTGTTCTTGGCGGCGACCCACAGCGCGCCCTCCAGCACGTCGACGGCGAACTGGGTGAACCCGTCCTGGCGTGCGCGGTCCAGCGTGCCGGCCGGAAAGGTGCAGGCCCCGTGCTTGTCGGCCAGATAGGTGACGATCGCCACGCTGTCGGTCAGCCCTGCGTCGCCGTCCAGCAGCGCCGGGACCTTGCCGGTGGGCGTGATCGCAAGAATGTCAGCGCTGTGCGGTTTGCACGGGTTCAGGTCATAGTCCTGGCCAAGTTCTTCGAGCATCCACATAACGCGCATGGCGCGGGTGAAGGGGCTTCCAAGGACGGTGTACATTTGGGCGTCTCCTTGACGGTGTTTTGGGTTGGCGCACAGATGACCCGCGCCCGGATGCATCGTCAAGCCTTCGAGCAGCGCGGCGCTGGACGGGGCCCGGAACGCCTGACATAAACGGGGCGATCATTGAGAGGCCGCCCATGACCCATGCTTTCGCGCACCGCCACCTGCTTGGGATCGAGGGGCTTGGCCCGTCGGACATAAGGGCAGTGCTGGACAAGGCCGATGAATATGTCGCGCTGAACCGGCGGCGGGATAAAAAGACCTCAGTGCTGCGGGGGCTGACGCAGATCAATCTGTTCTTCGAAAATTCAACCCGCACTCAGGCGAGCTTTGAGCTGGCCGGGAAACGCCTTGGCGCGGATGTGATGAACATGTCCGTGAAGACGTCGTCGATCAGCAAGGGGGAAACGCTGCTCGACACCGCGCAGACGCTGAACGCCATGCATCCCGACCTGATCGTGGTGCGCCACCAGCATTCTGGCGCGGTGGCGCTGCTGGCGCAAAAGGTCGACGCGGCGGTGATCAATGCCGGTGATGGACGCCACGAACATCCGACGCAGGCCTTGTTGGACGCGCTGACCATCCGCCGCCACAAGGGCCGGATTCACCGCCTGACCGTGGCGATCTGCGGGGATGTGGCGCACAGCCGTGTGGCGCGGTCCAACCTGATCCTGCTGGGGATGATGGAGAACCGGGTCCGCATCGTCGCCCCGCCGACCCTGCTGCCGCCCGAGGTCGCGACCTACGGCGCCGAAGTGTTCCACGACATGCGCGAAGGCCTAGAGGGTGCGGACGTGGTCATGATGCTGCGCCTGCAGCAAGAACGCATGGACGGTGCCTTTGTCCCGTCCCGGCGTGAATATTTCCACCGCTTCGGGCTGGATCACCAAAAGCTGGCCTTCGCCAAGCCTGACGCCATCGTGATGCATCCCGGCCCGATGAACCGCGGCGTTGAGATCGACAGCCTTGTGGCCGACGACATCAAGCACTCGGTGATCGCGGAGCAGGTGGAGATGGGCGTCGCGGTGCGTATGGCGGTGATGGACCTGCTGGCGCAGAACATTCCGGCGGAGGGTGGGGCATGAGCGCTGTGAGCATCGCTGACCGCGCCGTCTGGGCTGTGGTGCATGTTGCCGCCTCGGTGGCTTTGGCCTCGGTGGCTTTGGGCCCCTTGGTGCGATTGATCTGCAAGCGCCGATTTTCCCGCATCACCTGGGCCAAAGACCTCATCGGCACCATGCGGAACACCATGTCGGAGGCGCGCTGCAAATGAACCTTTTTCTCATCAACGCCCGCCTGATCGACCCCGAGGCGCTGACCGAAACCCGCGGCAACCTGTTGATCGAGGGCGGCCGCATCAAGGCCGTCGGCGACATCACCGCGCTGGGCGTTGAGGTCATTGATTGCCGCGGCAAGGCGCTGGCCCCCGGCATCGTCGACATGCGCGTGTTTATTGGGGAACCTGGGTTTCGCCACCGCGAAAGCTATCGCACCGGCGGGCAGGCGGCGGCGGCGGGCGGGGTCACCACGATCATCGCCCAGCCGATGACTGACCCGGTGATTGATGACCCGGCGGTGGTGGAAAGCATCCGCCGCCGCGCTGATGAAATCTGCCCGGTGCGGGTGCATGTCATGGGTGCGCTGACACAAGGTTTGCACGGCAAGTGCATGTCTGAGATGGGTTTTTTGCATGATGCAGGCGTCGTCGCCTTCACCGATGGCGACACGCCGGTGGCGGACCCGATCGTGTTCCGCCGCTGCCTGATTTATGCGCGTGAACTGGGCGCGTTGGTGGTGCACCATCCACAGGAACCAACCCTGTCGGCGGCGGGCTGCGCGACTGAGGGGTTCTTTGCCACCAAGCTCGGTCTGCCCGGCGTGCCCGCGATGGCGGAGCGGATGATGCTGGAGCGCGACCTTGCGTTGGTGGAACTGACCGGCGCACGCTATCACGCCGACCAGCTGTCCACGGCTGCGGCCATTGAGGTGCTGCGCGCCGCCAAGGCCCGCGGGCTGCCGGTGACCGCGTCGGCCTCGATCCATCACTTGACGCTTAACGAGCTCGACATCGGCGATTGGCGCAGTTTCTTCAAATTCGACCCGCCGCTGCGCTGTGAAAACGACCGAATGGCGTTGGTTGAGGCGGTGGCCGACGGAGTGATCGACGTCATCACCTCCGCCCACATGCCCCAAGACGAAGAAACCAAGCGCGTCCCCTTTGAGATCGCGGCCCATGGCGCCAGCGGCCTTGAAACGCTGCTGTCAGCCTCAATGCAGCTGGTGCATGCGGGGGCGATGGACCTGCCGACGCTGTTCGCGCGCCTGTCGACCGCGCCCGCCCGGCTGTTGGGCCTTGAGGGCGGATCCCTCGCGCCCGGCGCGCCCGCCGATCTGGTGCTGTTTGACCCGGAGGCGCCTTATGTGCTGGACCGGTCTACATTGAAGGCCAGGTCTAAGAACACCCCGTATGACCTTGCACGAATGGATGGAAAAGTGATCCGCACCTTTGTCGGCGGCGCACAGGTCCACGGCCCGGAAGGAGCCAACGCATGATCCCCGAATGGCTGCGCGCCTTGATGGGCGAAACCGCCGCGCCCGGGCTGGAGGCCGCGATGCCCTGGCTGCTTGGCGCTGCTATGCTGGGCTATCTGCTCGGCTCAATCCCCTTCGGGCTGCTGGTGTCGCAGGCTTTGGGGCTGGGCGATCTGCGCACCATCGGGTCGGGCAATATTGGCGCGACCAACGTGTTGCGCACCGGATCAAAAAAGGCGGCGGCGGCGACGCTGTTGCTCGACGGGGCCAAGGGCGCTGTGGCGGTGCTGATCGCGGGGCATTATGCCGGGCCGGACGCCGCAGCCATCGCCGGTGCGATGGCGGTGATTGGTCATTCTTTCCCAATCTGGCTAAAATTCAAGGGTGGTAAGGGTGTAGCGACCTTTCTTGGCTTCGCGCTTGCGATTCACCTGCCAAGTGGCTTGATCGCCTGTGCAATTTGGCTTTTGATGGCAGCTTTATTTCGCTATTCGTCCTTCGCCGCGCTGGTGATGGTGTTCTGGACGCCGGTCGTGCTCAACGAATTCAGCGTGAACGAGGCGGTGATTTTGTCAGCCGCCATCGCAGTGCTGATTTTCGTGCGCCATCAGGCCAATATCGGGCGGTTGCTGCGTGGGGCTGAACCGAGGATCGGTGGGCGACGACCAAAAACCTAGGCTCAGGACCCATAAACTGGATTCCGGCTTGCCCGGCGATGTGATTCACTCCTCCCAAATGTTGGGAGTTTGCCATGTCGGACCACCACTTCTGGCTATCCGAAGTCCAGTTCGCGCGCCTG
>JBLGAC010000066.1:0-16422 GCA_047610385.1 Paracoccaceae bacterium
CGAAGAAATCTGAGATCGGGACCTGAAGCAGCAGCTGGTTCTCAAAGCTCTCAAGCCCCGCGCCATCCATGTATTCGCCCGAGGATGCGAACCGCAGCTTCAGCTCATCCGTGCCGATCACGGCGTCGAGCGACCATGCGGTGACGTCGCCATCCTCGCCAAAGCGCTGTTCCAGTTGTTCAACTTGGACGCCCCAGATCAGCGCCTCGGCCATCGCCGGGCCGCCGAGCAATGCAGGGACCAGCGCCCCGATCAGACAGGTGCGCATGATCATCCTTTCTCCCCCGTCATCGGGGCGGCGGAGGCGGCCTGCTTCGGCCCCCCCTCAACGATCACTTTGCGGAACATGCCGCTGTCTGCGTGGTAGCTCAGGTGGCAGTGGAACGCCCACTGGCCCGGGGCATCGACCTCAGTCTCCATATAAAGCGTGGTGCCGGGGGCGACGGAGACAGTGTGCTTCACCGGGTCCAGCGCGCCCGATCCGGTGTCGAGGATCGACCACATGCCGTGCAGATGCATCGGGTGGGTCATCATCGTTTCATTCACGAATTTGAACCGCACACGCTCTCCGTATTGCAGGACGATCGGGGCCGCATCGGCGTATTTCACGTCGTTGATCGACCAGATGTAGCGCTCCATATTGCCGGTCAGACGCAGCTCAATTTCCCGCGTCGCGGGGCGATCGGCATACATCGGCGCGCGGGCCTTCAGATCAGCATAAGACAGGAACTTGCCGCCATCCGCCGCCGTCGGCGTCAGGCCGCTGCCGGGGGCGTAGAACGGATCAGCGGCGGCCATGGACCCGTGATCCATCCCGGCCATATCGCCGCCCATCATTGTGCCGTCGGGCATCTTGTGCCCACCAGCCGCGCCGCCATGGTCCATCCCGGCCATCGTTGAGCCGTCGGGCATCTTGTGCCCGCCCGTGTCCATGCCGGGCATCGTGCGGTGGTCCATGCCCGCCATCGCGCCATGGTCCATGCCCGCCATCGCGCCATGGTCCATCCCGGCCATGTCATGGGACATGCCCATGTCAGCCATGGTCAACAGGCCCATTTCGCGCAGCGCGGGCAGCGGGTTCGACATGCCAGCCTCAGGCGCCAAAGTGGCGCGGCCCATCGCGGTGCGCCCCATGGATTCCGCAAGGATCGAGAACGCCTCAGCCGTGCGCGGCCGCACGATGACGTCATAGGTTTCCGCCACACCGATGCGCAGTTCGTCGACGGTCACCGGGCTCACCAGATTGCCGTCGGCGGCGACCACGGTCATTTTCAGCCCCGGAATGCGCATGTCGAAATAGGTCATGGCTGACGAATTGATCAGCCGCAGGCGGATGCGCTCCCCCGGCTCAAAGATGCCGGTCCAGTTCTGATCGGCGCTTTTGCCGTTGATCAGGGGCATAAAGCCCTGCAGATCCTCGATGTCGGTGGGCATCATGCGCATGTCGCCCCAAGCCTTACGGTCGGCCAGCGCGGCGCCGACGCCCTTGTCGGCCGCATCGCCCAGCAGATCAAACAAGGTGCGCTGCGAGCGGTTGTAATAGTCCGATGACAGCTTGAGGTTGCGCATGATCCGGTCCCCGGAATGGGGATGCGCGTCGGTCAGTTGCACCACGTAATCGCGGTCATAGCGGAAGGGCTCACGCTCCGCCGCCTCGATGGCGATTGATCCGTAGGCGCCGTCGGGTTCCTGAAAGCCGGTGTGGCTGTGGAACCAGTAGGTGCCCGCCTGCTGGATCTTGAAGCGATAGGTGAAGGTTTCCCCCGGCGCGATGCCGTCAAAGCTGATGCCCGGCACGCCGTCCTGCTGGAACGGCAGGATCAGCCCGTGCCAGTGGATTGAAGTGCTTTCCGACAGGTTGTTGGTCACGTTGATCGTGACATCCTCGCCCTCGCGCCAGCGCAGGGTGGGGCCGGGGGTGGCGCCGTTATACCCGATGCCGGTGCGGGTGAAGCCGCCAGTGTCGACCGTCACCCGGTCCACAGTGATGTCATAAGTGTCCGCCGCGGCCGCCAATGGCGCGCCGATGGCGGCGCCGAGCGCGAGCGCCCGGACAAAGCCAGAAAGGTGCATGTGCGTCGTCCTTGATGAGGGAGTTCGAGGGGCGGCGCCTCTGGATTAAAAGGCGCCGCAGGTCGAAACCGTCAGTGCTTCATCATGAATTCGCCGACCATGCCCGACCCGTAATGGCCCGGCACGTTGCAGCCAAATTCAAGCGCGACGTCGGCGGCTTCGGGAAAGGTCCAGATGATCTCGGCGGACTTGCCCGGCTCCAGCAATGCGCTGTTGGGATCGTTGTGCATACCGTGGCCCATTGATGCCTGCATCGCCTTCGCAGCAGCGTGATCGATGCGGTCGGGCAGCAGCACGTCCATGTCGACCATCATCTGCATCTCGCCCTGGTGCTTCATATGCATGTCAGGCGTGCCGACGTTGAATTCATGGACGAATTCCCCAGCATTGCGGATCGTGAAGCGGATGGTCTCGCCAGCCTTCACGTCAATGCTTTCGGGTTCATAGTAGTTGTCGTACATGACGACTTCGATGGTGCGGCTGACCGCTGAGGCCTTGCCCGGCTCGCCGTTCGGCGCGCCATGGCCATGGCTGCCCCCGGCAAGGGCCGGCAGCGCAGAAATGGAAACAGCAAGCGAAAACGCGGCGGCCGCAAGGGCGCGCGAGGTGGTGGAGTTGATCATATGATCCTCAACGTTTTGAAAAGTCTTTCGGTGCACGGCCCACACGCCGAAAACCGGCGGCGACAGCCCTGCGATTGCGATGAGACAGCTTTCAGCTTCGCGGAGGGGGCGTGTCCGATTCAGGACCAGCGCCAAGAAGGACAAGATCGCCCGTCGACGCATGATCCACACGCAGCGCCACCCGGCCGATGAGGCCGCCACCGCCATTCGATGTGATCGCTGACGCGCAATGGGTGGCCATCGTGGCGCAGCCCATATCTGCCACATCGCAGGACCCGCAATCATGCGCATCCGTGGCACCATGCGGTTCCATGACATGCGCGCCGCCCGCATCAGCCATCGGCACATCATGCGCCATCGACGCGGTCCCGCACAAAAGCGAAACAGCGAAGAGCATGACGAACAACGATTTCAGGGCGGCGATCATGGGACTGAAGATAGGCTCCCCCCCCGGGGATGGTCAAGACCGCGGTGCCAGTTTTCTTTTGGAGAGAGGCCTTGACCCTCCAGCCACTGGAAGCCCCATATGATGATGACCCCTCCCCAAAGGAGCCGTTGTCATGTCCGCCGCCCCAAGCCGCCACGCCCTTCAGACCCGCGATCCTGTCTGTGGAATGAAAACAGATCCCGAAGGCGCTGGCCCATGGCTGGATCATGATGGGCGCCGGGTGCAATTTTGCTCTGGGGGATGCCGCGACAGGTTCGCCGCTGACCCTGACGCGGTCACAAAAGCCGTCGATCCCGTCTGCGGAATGAAGGTGGACCGCGCATCGGCCAATCATACGGTGAAACACGGTGGCGTGCGGCACTGGTTCTGCTCCGCCCGGTGTGAGGGAAAATTCATGGCCGACCCTGAGGCCTGGCTCAGCGACCGCCCCACCCCTGTGGCCGCCCCCGTGGGCACGATCTACACCTGCCCGATGCACCCTGAGATTGAACAAGTCGGCCCCGGTGACTGCCCGATCTGCGGCATGGCGCTGGAACCCAAAGGCGTGCCCGCCGCCGATGAAGGCCCCAATCCCGAACTGCTGGATTTTCGCCGCCGGTTCTGGTTTGGCGCGGCGCTGACCGTGCCGCTGCTGATCTTGGTGATGGGCCCGATGCTGGGCCTGCCGATCCGCGACTGGATCGGAGAGCGGCTGACGCTGTGGATTGAAATGGCGCTCGGTGTCCCGGTCATCCTGTGGTCGGGCTGGCCGTTCCTTGTGCGCGGGGCGAAATCGTTCCGCACCATGAACCTCAACATGTTCAGCCTGATCGCGATCGGTGTGTCATCCGCGCTGGTGTTCAGCATGGTCGCGGTGCTGGCGCCGCAGATCTTCCCCGACGGGTTCCGCGATGCCCAAGGCCATGTCGGCGTGTATTTCGAAGCAGGCGCCGTGATCGTGGTGCTGGTTCTGCTGGGCCAGATGCTTGAGCTGGGCGCCCGCGCGCGCACCGGTGCCGCGATCCGCGCGCTGCTGGATCTTGCGGCCAAAACCGCGCGGGTGATCCGCCCCGATGGCGCTGAGGAAGACATTCCCCTTGAGGATGTGGTCCCCGGCGACCGGCTGCGCATCCGGCCCGGCGACAAGGTTCCGGTGGACGGAGTGGTCGAAGAAGGGCGTTCCTCAGTCGACGAATCCATGCTGACCGGCGAGGCGGTGCCAGTGGAAAAGGTTGCGGGCGACAAGCTGACCGGCGCCACCATCAACGGCACCGGCGCGATGATCATGCGCGCGCAGCGGGTGGGCGCTGACACCATGCTGGCCCAGATCGTGGAAATGGTCGCCTCGGCCCAGCGGTCGCGCGCGCCGATCCAAAAGCTGGCCGACGCGGTGGCAGGAAAATTCGTGCCCACGGTGATCGGTGTTGCCGTGCTGGCCTTTGTTGGTTGGGCGATCTGGGGCCCGGTGCCGTCGCTGGCTTACGGCTTGATCGCTGCGATTTCGGTGCTGATCATCGCCTGCCCCTGCGCGCTGGGCCTTGCCACACCGATGTCGATCATGACCGCCACCGGGCGCGGTGCCCAAGCCGGAGTGCTGGTGAAAAACGCCGAGGCGCTGGAGCGTTTCGCCACCGTCGACACCCTGATCGTCGACAAAACCGGCACCCTGACCATGGGCAAGCCCGCGCTGGTCGCGGTCCTGCCTGAGGCGGGCCATGATGAGGATGAGATCCTGCGCCTCGCCGCCAGCCTGGAGCGCGGGTCAGAGCATCCGCTGGCCGAGGCGATCGTGCGCGGCGCAGCAGATCGCGGCACCGCGCTGGCCAAGGCTGAGGATTTTGAAGCCGTCACCGGCATGGGCGTCAAAGGCGTGGTGGACGGGCGGGCGGTCGCGCTTGGCAATGCCGCGATGCTGGCGCAGATGAACATCACGCCGGGCGCTGCCACCGCCGCCGCCGCCGACGCGCGCCGCGACGCTGGGGAAACGGTGATGTTCGTCATGCTCGACAACGCCGTCGCGGGGCTGGTCTGCGTGGCCGATCCGGTGAAGCCGTCAACGCCCGCGGCACTGGCCGCGCTGCATGCGTTGGGGTTCCGGATCATCATGGCGACCGGCGACAATGAACGCACTGCGCGGGCTGTGGCCGGGCGCCTTGGCATCGATGAAATCCGCGCCGACGTGCTGCCCAAGGACAAGGCGCGCATCATCCAGCAATTGCAGGCTGAGGGCCGCAAGGTCGCCATGGCCGGCGACGGGGTCAACGACGCGCCCGCGCTGGCACAGGCCGATGTCGGCATCGCCATGGGCGCAGGCGCCGACGTGGCGATCGAAAGCGCGGGCTTCACCCTGATCGGCGGCGACCTGATGGGCATCGTGCGCGCGCGCCGCCTGTCGGTCGCGACCATGCGCAACATCCGCCAGAACCTGTTCTTTGCGCTGATCTACAACGCGGCGGGCGTGCCGGTCGCGGCGGGCGTGCTGTATCCGATGTTCGGCATCCTGATCTCACCAATGTTCGCCGCAGCGGCCATGAGCCTGTCTTCCGTCTCGGTCATCGCCAACGCCCTGCGCCTGCGAACCACGAAAATCTGACGGTTCGGGGCGCGGCCCATGATCTGAATCAACGCCGCGCCCCCCTAAATCCCCTAAGCCTTTTCCATCAGCAAGATTGACGGACCAATGACCGCAGCATCGAAGACACAATCGGGACACGGAAGACGGGGCGCCTTGGCGCGGCGCGTCTTCGCCTTGGTCCTGACGCTGTCGATGGCCCTGTCGGTCTTCGCCCCGCATCTTGCGGCGCATGAGGCCGCGCCGGACCTGCAACGCGCGGTCCACGCGGTGCAAGATGCGGGCGACCGGGATCAGGGCGCCGCGACCGACGACCATGCCGGGCCGGTATGCCATGGCGTCGCCGGGTGCGCCGCCGCGGTGCTGCCCCGCCCAGGCATCGGCCATGCGCGGATCGCGCGATCCGTCGCCAGATCGCGACCCGTAGACCGCATCTGGACCGACCGCACGCCCGCGCCGGGCGCAAGACCTCCCTCCGCCTGACCGCGATCTTCCGGCGGGGCCCTTGTGCGCGCCGGAGAACCGCGTCGCTCGTGCCTGCCCTTCGGGGCGATGCGCGGCGACGTTCTCGGTCCCCCACGACCTGCGGAGGTCAGTTCAATGGCATTCTTCATCGTTTTCGCGATCCTGTCGCTCATGGTTGTCGCCGCGCTGCGCCCTGTGCGCCGCGCCCCGATCCCCATCCCCGCCCGAGGGCGCGGCGGCGTCATCAGCCGCGCAATCCCATCCCAGTCTTCAGCAAAAAGGCATGTCATGCCCTATCGCCCCTCGATGCATCGGCTGTCCGGCCTTGCCGCATTGTTGGGTCTGCTTGTCGGCGGCGCGCGCGGCAAAGTTCTGCGCCGGATCGACGTGCCCGGATCGGTGCATCATGTGGTCGTCAGCCCCGATGGCCGCTTCGCCGCGGCCACCCATCCCGGCGGCGCGGAGGTCTCGGTGGTTGATCTGGACCGGGCCGAGGTGCTGGCCACCATCCCCGTGGGCGACGATCCGAACCACGCCGTCTTCACGCGGGGCGGTGCCGGGCTGGCGGTCAGCGTGGCGGGCGAAGACGTCATTGCCCTGATCGACACCGCTGATTGGCGCATCACCGCGCGCATCGCAGTCGGCGCATCCCCCGAACACATCGTGCTGTCGCCGGACGGCACGCGCTTTTACGTCAACGCTGTCGATGACGGATCGGTGTCTGAGATCAACATGGCGACCCGCAAGCAGGTGCGGACCATCGCCCTGAAGGGGTCGCCGCTGCATGGGTTGGATCTGACCGATGATGGCGGCGCATTGATCGCCTCAATCCTCGGGGACGACGCTGTGGCGCGGATTGATCTGGCGTCGGGCACCGTGATCCGGGCTGCCTTGGCGCCTGCGCCCTATCACGTCGCGGCGGCGCACGGATCGGGCAAGGTCTATGTCTCCAGCGCCGCGGCGCCGGGCCTGACCGTGTTGTCGCCGAACGATCTGTCGGTGATCGGCCGGGTGGAGACCGGCGGCGGCGGCCATCAGGCGGTTTCGCTTGCGGTCTCGCCGCTGGTGGGTGGGAAAGTGCAATGAAGTTCCTGCGCGCCAATCGGATGCTGCTGCTGGTCGCGGGCGCGATCCTTGGCGGCTATGTGATCTGGGCTGGGCATGGGGGGCATGCGCTCAGTTATCTTCCCTATGCGATCCTGCTGGCCTGTCCGTTGATGCATGTGTTCATGCATGGCGGGCATGGGCATGGGCATGGCACCGCGCCCCGGCCCCGCGCCTCTGGCATCCCCAAAGTGGCGACACGCCGGGACTGAGCCGCGCGCCGCGCTTTGCCTGCGTGAAGGCGCGGCGATCCTCGGTTGAAAAGGCGTTTCCATGGACATGAGCTATCAAAAGAACAGCATCATGCCGCTTGGCGGCATTTCGATGGGCGTCGGGGTGATGATTGGCGCAGGCATCTTTGCGCTGACCGGCCAGATTGCAGAGCTTGCCGGACCGTGGTTCCCCCTCAGCTTCGTTGCGGGCGCGGTGGTGACGGGGTTCAGCGCCTATGGCTACATCAAGATGTCGAACGCGTGGCCGTCTGTGGGCGGGATCGCGATGATCCTGGAAAAGATCTATGGACCGGGCACCATCGCGGCGGCGGCCTCGGTGTTGATGGTGCTGTCGATGATCATCAATGAATCGCTGGTGGCGAGGACCTTCGGCGCCTATGCACTGCGCCCATTTTCGCTTGAGGGCGACGGGACGCTGGTATCCGTTTTGGGCGTGCTGCTGATCATTGCGGCGTATCTGGTCAACGCCTCGGGCGCCCGGGCGCCCGGTCGGTGGGGGGGGGGCCTCAGTCGTGCTGGCGATCATGGCCTCGATCATCATCTGCACGCTGGTCTATCTGATCGTCGTCTTCGCGGTGCGCGCCAGCTTGCCGATCGAAGACATCATCGCTGCCAAGGATTTCGCGCTGGCCAGCGCGGCTGAGCCGACATTGGGCGTGCGCGGGTTTCAGCTGACGGCCGCGCTCGCGCTGGTTGCCACGGCGTCGGGGTTGCTGGCGAGCATGTTTGCCGTGTCGCGGATGCTGACCATGCTAACGGAAATGAGGATGGTCCCGCACAGCCAATTTGGCATGCCCGGCCCGGTGCGCAATCATATGTTGGTGTACACCGCCGTGCTTGCGGCGCTGATGACCGTGCTGTTCGATCTGGGGCGGATCGCGTCATTGGGCGTGTTCTTTTATCTGGTCATGGCCGTCGCCATCCAATTCGGCGTGCTGATGCGCCTGCGTCGCCAGATCGGCGCCCGCGCTTGGGTGCTGGTCACGGCGATCACGCTCGATGTGGCGGTTTTGGGGGTGTTTGGCGTCATGAAGCTGTGGTCAGACCCGTGGGTTGTCATCATCGCGGTGGCCGCCATCGCCGCGGTGTTCGTGTTGGAGCGGTCTTACCCGAGCGCCCTGCGCGTTGGTCCACCGGCCGAAAGGCCCCCTTGGCCTTAAGCGAAATGCCATCTGAACCGGCGCCGTGACCGGCCCGGACCTGAGGCAGGTTCAGCTCTGTTTCCTCCGCAGCGCTCCGCCATCTGCCCCATCACCAGGCGCGCGGCCCACGCCGTCTTGGCACCCATGCGCAAATCCCATGTCGCGGCCCGCGCTTGCCAATTGACTTGGCGCGGTGGCTGCATACGCTCAGCGCCAAATGCTGCATCACGGTATGATCGGGCGCAGGCGGCGCGCATCTTGCGACATGGGGGCTTCAATGGCGTTCACGGACCATGACCTGGCGCGGCTGCGCGCGAAATTCGGCGATGATGTGGGCGGGCAAACCCATGACCCTGAATTTGCCAAGGTCGCGGCGCGGATCTTTTCTGGCGGCAAGCGGCTGGCACCTTATGCGGGCATCCCGACGTTTCTGACCGCGCCGCATCGGGCTGTGGACCCGGCCGCGCCTGATTTCGGCGATCTGCAGGTGGCAATCAGCGGGGTGCCGATGGATCTGGGGGTGTCGAACCGGCCAGGTGCCCGGTTCGGGCCGCGCGCCTTGCGCACGATTGAAAGGATCGGGCCGTATCACCACGCGCTCAAATGCGCGCCGACCTATGATCTGCGGGTGGCCGATGTCGGGGATGCGCCGCTGTCGACGCGCTATCACCTGGCCGATTGCCACCGGGATATTGAGGCATGGATTGGCCATATGGTCGATCAGGGCGTCGCGCCGCTGACCGTGGGCGGGGATCATTCGATGACCCACCCGATCCTGCGCGCGCTGGGCCGGGACCGCCCGGTGGGCATGATCCATATCGACGCGCATTCCGACACTGGCGGGCCGTTCGATGGCCAGAAATTCCACCATGGCGGGCCGTTCCGCAATGCGGTGCTTGATGGCGTGCTGGACCCGACGCGGGTGGTGCAGATCGGCCTGCGCGGCCCGGCCGAATACATGTATGAATTCGCCACCGACAGCGGCATGACCTGCATCCATGCCGAGGACATCGACACGATGGGCATTCCTGCCATCATCGCCCGGGCGCGCGAAATCGTGGGCGACGGGCCGACCTATCTGTCGTTCGACATCGATAGCCTTGATCCTGTGTTTGCCCCCGGCACCGGCACCCCCGAAATCGGTGGGCTGACCACGCGCGAAGCGCAGGCGATCCTGCGCGGCATGAAGGGCGTCAACCTGATCGGCGGCGATGTCGTCGAGGTCGCGCCCCAATACGACGCCACCACCAACACCGCGCTTGCGGGCGCGCAGATGTTGTTCGAAATCCTCAGCCTGATGGTGTTCTCTCCCTCCATCGGGGCCGCTCAACCGACCTGAAAGGAAACCCCATGACCTTTAAGATGAACCGCCGTGCCGTGCTCGGCGCAGGTGTGGCAGGTGCCGCGCTGATGGCTGCCCCCTCGGTGCTGCGCGCCGCGGACCGATCAATCAAGGTCGGCGTTTATGGCGGCTACTTCAAAGACAGCTTTGATGCCAACATCTTCCCCGAATTCACCGCTGCCACCGGCATCGCGGTCAACTCAGTCGCTGAGCCGACCGGTGAGGCATGGCTGGTGCAGTTGGAACAGGCCGCCCGCGCGGGTCAGGCCCCGGCGGACCTTTCCATGATGTCCCAGGTGGCGATGCTGAAAGGCGCGGCCACCAACCTTTGGGCCAAGCTTGACGAAAGCAAACTGTCCAACCTTGGCAATCTGCTGCCGCAGTTCATCAACCGCTATGATGATGGCGCGCTTGCGGGCGTTGGTGCGGTGGCGTGGTACGTCACACTGGTCACCAACACCGACGCGTATCCCGCCGCGCCGACAAGCTGGGCCGACATGTGGGATCCGGCGAACAAGGACAAGCTGGGGCTGCTGGCGCTCGCCTCGAACAGCTTCTTGCTGGAGGTCACGGCGACAACCTTCTTTGGCGGCACCGACATGCTGTCCACCGATGACGGCATGGCAAAGGTGCTGGCCAAGCTTGAGGAGCTGAAGCCCAACGTCCGCCTGTGGTACCGCGACGAGGCGCAGTTCGAACAGGCGCTGAAATCGGGTGAGATCCCGATGGGCCAGTATTACCACGACGTCACTGGCCTCGCCGTTGCTGACGGGCACCCGGTGCGCTCCACCTTCCCGAAGGAAGGCGGCATTTCCGACAGCGGGGCATGGGCGCTCAGCCGTGCCAGCACCAAGGTCGAAGAAGCGCATGTCTTCATCGATTACATGAGCCGCCCTGACATTCAGGCCCTGATGTCGCGCAAGGTCGGCACCGCGCCGACCATTGCGCGCGGTCTGATGGACCTGACGGATGCAGAATTTTCCTCAGTGTCGTCGGACATTGCGCCGATCATCCCGCGCTATGACCTCTACAGCGCCAAATCTGATGAGATCAACCAGCAATGGATGGAACTGATCGCCGGTTGACGCTAAAGCGGCCCGCGTGCGTGCGTGGGCCGCGCTGATTTCAAGGAAACGCCGATGTCCGGGCTGGACCTGCAAGACGTAAGCAAGACCTATGGCGGCGTGAAAGCCGTCGATCACGTGTCGCTCACTGTCCCGAACGGGCGCTTTGTGTGCCTGCTGGGGCCGTCGGGCTGCGGTAAGACCACGTTGCTGCGCATGATTGCCGGGCTTGAAGACCCCGATGGCGGGCGGATCGTGCTGGACGGCATTGATCTGACCAATGTGCCGACCCACAAACGCGGGCTGGGGATGGTGTTTCAATCGCTGGCGCTGTTCCCGCATCTGAATGTCGGCGACAACATCGCCTATCCCCTGCGGCTGCGCGGCGCCTCAGGCGCGGATCGCGCGGCGCGGGTGGCACAATTGCTCGATCTGGTGCGCCTGCCAGGGATCGCCGATCGGTCGGTCGCGCGGCTGTCGGGCGGGCAGAAGCAGCGCGTGGCGATCGCGCGGGCGCTGTCGCTGTCGCCCGGCCTGTTCTTGTTGGATGAGCCGTTATCCGCGCTCGATGCCAAACTGCGTGAGGCGATGCAGATCGAATTGCGGCAGTTGCAGCGCAGCCTCGCCATCACCACCATCGTCGTCACCCATGACCAGCGTGAGGCGATGACCATGGCCGATCTGGTTGTGGTGATGGGGCAGGGGCGCATCCGGCAGGTTGCCTCCCCTATTGAGATTTACCGAAACCCCGCCGACAGCTTTGTGGCCGATTTCATCGGAACCACCAACCTGATCCCCATCAAATCGGGCGCGGTGCTGGGCCGCCCGATGCCCGGCATCCGGCCCGAAGGCGTGCTGTCGGTGCGCCCTGAGGATCTGGTCCTCGGCCCGCCCGACGGCGCAATGCTGGTGGGGCAGGTCGTATTTGTCCGTGATCTGGGCGCCACGGTTGAGACATTCGTGGACATCGCAGGCCAGACGCTGACGGCGGTGTCCAGCCCCCGCACCCGGCGCCACGGCGTTGGCGACAAGGTTGGCATCACGCTGCCCGCCGATGCCTGCGTGGTGCTGGCCGCATGAAGGCCGAACCCCCCCGCACTTTGGCTGATTACGCGCCGATCGCGTTCCCCGGCCTGATGCTGCTGGTGTTTTTTGTGATCCCGTTCGCCACTATGATCGCTGTCAGCTTTTTCCAGCGCGACGCGGGGGCGTTCTATTCCCCCGCCTTCGTGTTCGACAATTACCAACGGTTCCTCAGCGCATTTTTTGGGCGGGTGCTGGGGTTTTCCTTGCTGCTGGCGATGCTGGTGTCGCTGGTGTCGGTGCTGATCGCGTTTCCCTTCACATGGTCGCTGACGCGGCTACCGCGGCGTGCCCAGGCGCTGTGGCTGGTGGCGCTGCTGTCGGTGTTGTCCTTGTCTGAGGTCATCATCGGGTTCGCGTGGTCCACGTTGTTCTCGCGCACCGCGGGGCTGACCAACATTTTGGTGGCGCTGGGCGTGATGGAAAAGGCGCAGGCGCTGTCGCCGGGCTTTGGCGCGGTGCTGACGGCGATGGTCTATCAGGCGTTTCCCTATGCGGTGCTGGTGCTTTACCCGGCGCTGGCCCGGCTTGACCCCAGCTTGACTGAGGCGGCGCGGTCGATGGGGGCGTCCCCCGCCCGCGCGTTCGCCACGGTGGTGGTGCCGGTGTGCCGGAATACGATCCTCGCGGCGTTGGTGATGGTGTTCGTGTTCGCGCTGGGCAGCTATCTGCTGCCGCAGATCCTGGGGCGTCCGCAGCATTGGACGCTGTCGGTGATGATCACCGATCAGGCGATCTATCAGTCCAACATGCCCTTTGCCGCGGCCATGGCGGTGTTTCTGGTGCTGGTCACCCTGTCGCTGGTGGCGCTGACGGCCCTGATCGGCAAGCGCGAGGGATCGCAATGACCGTGCTGCGCGTGTTGGTCGGGCTGTTTCTGGCGCTGCCGCTCGTGGTGGTGCTGGGCGTGTCGGTCAATGAAAAGCAATCGCTGACCTTTCCGCCGCAGGGGTTTTCGCTGGCGTGGTATGGCCAAATCTTCACCGACGACGGGTGGCGCGCGGCGTTGATGAATTCGCTGTGGCTGGCGGGCGCGTCGGCGGCGCTGGCGACCTGCATCGCGCTGCCGCTGGCGTGGTTCCTGTGGCGTCGTGTCGCGCCATGGGCGCGCGTGGTGCAGTTGCTGGGGGTGGCGCCGTTCGTGCTGCCACCGGTGATCACGGCGCTGGGGTTTCTGACGTTCTGGGCCAGCTCAGGCCTGTATGGACAGCCGTGGACGGCGGTGATCAGCCATGGGATCTTTTTCACCACCTTGCCGCTGGTGACGCTGACGCTTGGCTTTTCGTCAATCGACCGCAGCTTGACTGAGGCCGCCGCGACCATGGGTGCCAATGGCCAGCAAGTGTTCCGCACCGTGGTCCTGCCGCTGATCACGCCTTATCTGGTGTCGGGCTTTGCCTTTGTGTTTGTTCTGTCGCTGAACGAATACATCGTCGCCTACATGACCGTCGGCTTTGTCATGGAGACGCTGCCGATCAAGATTTTCAACGCCTTGCGCTATGGCTACACGCCGACCATGGCGGCGGTGTCGGTGCTGTTCGTGGTGGTGGCCGCGCTGGCCTTCGGGCTGATCGCGCGCCTTGGCGACCTGCCGCGCCTGATGGGCGCCCCCGCTGAGGAGAAACGCTGATGCGCCTTGCTGTCGCCCAGATGACCCTGACGGCCGGCGATCTTGCCGCCAATCTTCAAAGCTTGGAGGGGGCAGTGTCAGACGCCGCCGCCAAGGGTGCCGATCTGCTGCTGGCGCCGGAACTGGCGCTGCCGGGCTATGGCGCTGGCGATGCAATGGCGCGGTTGGCGGACGTGGAGGATGGCGCGCAGATTGCCGCCCTCAGGGCCATGGCGCTGCGCCACGGGGTGGCCATTGTTGCCGGGCTGGCCGAAAGCTGCGGCGCAGATGTCTATAACGCTGCGGTCTTTACCGATGGCGACCGGCTGACCATCTACCGCAAATCCCACCTTTATGGTGATTACGAACGCGGCCTGTTCCGGCCCGGACCGCCCAAATCCGTGACCTTTGAGCATGCAGGCCTGAAATGCGGGCTGCTGATCTGCTATGACGTGGAATTTCCTGAAAACGTCCGCCGTCTGGCATTGGACGGGGTGCAGGTTGTTCTGGCCCCCACGGCGACACCTGCGGGCGGGCCGTCGGGGTTCATCGCTGATCACGTCATCCCGGTACGCGCGTTCGAAAACCAGATCTTCGTGGCCTATGCGAACCATTGCGGCACTGACGGGCGGTTTGATTTCGCCGGGCGCTCGCACATTGCGGCGCCTGATGGCACCACGCTGGCGCAGGCGCAAGAAGATGAGGCGCTGTTGATCGTCGACCTCAACCCTGCGGCCTATGACGCGTCGCGCCGGGACAATCCTTACCTGCGCGACCTGCTGGGCTGAGGGACATTTTTCCACCCAGCGGTGTCCATAATCAAAAATCTTGTCGCCACCCCGGCAATCTGCACTAATTCTTTCTGCATGACGCTGGGGCAGGGCAGATCTGCGCCCCTTTGGCGTCCGTTCCCAGTATATCCGCGATAGGGAGACCACCCATGCTCAGCCGCCGCACATTCCTCAGCACCACCGCGGGCGCCATCGCTGGCGCCACAATCTTGCCCTACGCCGCGCGCGCCGCGGCTGGCGGCGCGGACAGCTTCGCCACCGCGAACGGCACTGTCACCGTGCATCCGGTCGCCCACGCGTCCTTTGTGATGCAGGTGCCGGGCATGGTCATCTACAATGATCCGGTCGGGGACCCCGCGATGTATGCGCGCTTTCCCAAGCCCGACCTGATCCTGATCACCCATGAACATGGCGACCATTACAACGCTGACACGTTGGCGGCGCTGGTCGGGCCAAACACCAAAATCATCGCCAACCCCGCCGTGCAGGCCAAGATGCCCGAAGCGCTGGCCGCGATGTCGACCCAGATCGCCAATGGCGGCGCGATGATGGTCGGTGACATGAAACTGGATGCCGTTCCAGCCTACAACACGACCGAAGAGCGCCTGAAATATCACCCCAAGGGCCGCGACAACGGCTATGTCCTGACCATTGACGCGATGCGCATCTACATCGCTGGCGACACTGAGGATACTCCCGAGATGCGGGCGCTGACCGACATCGACCTGGCGTTTGTGCCGATGAACCTGCCCTACACGATGGACGTGGGCGCGGCGGCCTCGGCGGTGAACGCATTCAAGCCTCGGGCGGTCTATCCGTATCACTACCGCGATTCCGACCCGATGGAATTCGCGCGCCTTGTCGAAGCGGCAGGCGGCGTCATGGTCCATCAGGGGCCGTGGTACGGCTGATGCGCGCCGCGCCCCCCGCCATGGCGGGGGGCGCGAAGGTCAGCACGCCAGCAGGATCGGGACCGGCGGCGCGGACAGCAGATCGCGCGTGACCCCGCCCAGCACATATTCGCGGAACCGCGATTTGCCGTAGGCACCCATCACCAGCAGATCCGCGCCCATCTCACGCGTCCGCGTCGCGATGGAGGCTGAGATTGGCCCGCTGCCGCGCACATGCTCAGCGATTTCCACCGACAGGCCCTGACGTGACAGCAGGGCGGCCAGCTGTTCGGCCGGGCCCATATCTGCGGGTGAGGGGTCGAACAGCGCGATCTCGATGGTTTCCGCACGCTCCAGAATCGGCATGGCGCGGCGCACGGCGCGCAGGGCCTCGCGGCTGTTGTTCCATGCGATCAGCACGGTGCGCGGATCGAACCCGTCCATGCCGTCAGGGCAGATCAGCACTGGGGCGTCGCCGTCCAGCAGCGCGCCGTCCATGGCGCTTTCGGCGGTGCCGGGCACGTCGTCGCCATAGGGCCGGGTCAGGACCGCCAGATCGCAGAACCGCGCATGGCCCCCGAACTGGCGCGCCATCGCCCCGTAGGAGCAGACCTGCGGTTCGGCGTCCCCCAGCACGCCGCCAATCGCCAGCGCATCGCGCGCGGCGTCAGCGCGGGCGATGGACAACGCGCGGGCCTGATCAGCGATTTCCACAATCGCGGGGCCGACCACGTCGCCCATGGCATAGACCGGCATGTCGGCCTCATATCCCATGCCGAGCACGGTCAGATGCGCGTCGAAATACCGGGCGACGGTGATCGCGGCGGCCAGACGCTCGTCTGAGCGGCCCTCAGCATCGCAATAGGTCAGTATGGTCTTGCAGCTCATGGGGTGGCTCCCGCACGTCGAAAGGGTTCAGCCTTTGGTCGGCGTTTCGACGATTTCTTCGATCTCTTGTTCGACATCCGCGAATGTTTTGGTGGTGAGTTCCACATACATAGCAG
>JBLGAC010000067.1:0-16159 GCA_047610385.1 Paracoccaceae bacterium
TTCCGGGGTGCGCCCGCTTTATGATGATGGCGCGTCTTCGGCCACTGCGGCGACCCGCGATTATGTGCTGAAGCTTGAAGGGGCTGAGGGCGAGGCCCCGATGCTCAACATCTTCGGCGGCAAGATCACCACCTATCGGCGTCTGGCCGAGGCGGCGCTGGAAAAGCTGGTTCCCCATACCGGCAAGAAACGCAAATGGACCGCGGGCGCGCCCCTGCCCGGTGGTGATTTTCCGGTGAATGGCGCGCCTGCGCTGATGGCCGGGCTGCGCGCTGATTTCCCGTTCCTGACGGAAAGCTGGGCCAAGCGCCTTGTGCGCGGCTACGGCACTGAGGCACGCGACATCCTGAAAGGCGCGTCAAGCGCCGCGGATCTGGGCCGCGATTTTGGTGCCACCTTGACCGGCGCTGAGGTTAACTGGCTGATAGAACACGAATGGGCGCGCTGCGCCGCGGATGTTTTGTGGCGGCGCACCAAGCTCGGCCTCAGGATCGACGCGGAGGGGGCCGCCGCGCTGGATGCCTTCATGCAAGACGCATTGGGCCGAGAGGCGGCAGCGCAATAGACCCCTGATCACCGCGCGCAGACGCGGAACGGCAAAACGAACAAAAACGAACACGCGGAGGAACGCACCGAATGGCGCTGAAGCTTGATGGGGTCTCAAAGGCGCATGGCGCAGAGACCCACATCCATCCCACGACGCTCACGCTGGAGAAGGGCACGATGAACGTGCTGCTCGGCCCCACCGGGGCCGGGAAAACCAGTCTGATGCGCCTGATGGCGGGGCTAGACCGTCCCAATGCGGGCCGCATCCTTTGGGACGGCGTCGATGTCACGGGCATGCGTGTCCAGGACCGCAAGGTCGCGATGGTCTACCAGCAGTTCATCAATTATCCGTCGATGAGTGTGTGGGACAACATTGCCTCGCCGCTAAAGCTGCAACGCCTCAGCCGTGCTGAGATCGACAAGCGTGTGCGCGCCGCCGCGGAAATGGTGAAGCTTGACGATGACAAGCTGCGCCGCAAGCCGCTGGAATTGTCGGGTGGCCAGCAGCAGCGCTGTGCCCTTGCACGCGCGCTGGTGAAAGATGCCGGTCTGGTGCTGCTGGATGAACCGCTGGCCAACCTCGATTACAAGCTGCGCGAAGAATTGCGTGAGGAAATCCCGCGCATCTTCGAAGACAGCGGTGCCATCTTTGTCTACGCCACCACTGAGCCGCACGAAGCGCTGCTGCTGGGCGGTGCCACTGCGTGTCTGTGGGAAGGGCGGGTGACCCAGTTCGGCCGCACTCCCGACGTGTATCGCCGCCCTGGCGATGCGGTGACGGCGCGGGTATTTTCGGACCCGCCAATGAATTTCGTGCGCGTGACCAAGACCGCCGATCGTTTGATGTTCGAAGAGTCTCAGGCCGCGCCCGCGTTTGGTGCCCTGGCCACCCTGCCCGATGGCAAGTATCGCGCAGGCTTTCGCCCCGGCCATCTGCGCATTGAGCGTCGGTCCACCGACGATCTGGTGTTCCACGCCCATGTCTCGGTGACTGAGCTGACCGGGTCGGAAAGCTATCTGCATCTGGACCATGGCGACCAGCGCTGGGTGGCATTGGTGCACGGTGTCCATGATCTGCCGTCGGGTGAGACGCGGGAGGTCTATGTCGACCCCGCCCATGTCTATCTGTTCGGCGAAGACGACCGTCTTGTGGCCGCCGCGCCCTATGCGGCAATGGCCTGAGGGGGAGGGGAAAACATGGCGAAGATCACATTATCAGGCCTCGCGCACAGCTACATGAAGCGGCCTTCTGGTCCGGCTGATTATGCGCTGAAGCCGATGCAGCATGAATGGGCCGATGGGGGCGCGTATGCGCTGCTCGGGCCATCAGGTTGCGGGAAATCCACGCTGCTGAACATCATCTCAGGGCTGTTGCCGCCGTCCGAGGGCAAAGTGCTGTTCGGGGAAACCGACGTCACCAAACTGCCGACCGCGCAGCGCAACATCGCGCAGGTGTTCCAGTTTCCCGTCGTTTACGACACCATGACGGTCTACGACAATCTGGCCTTTCCGCTGCGCAATGCCGGCCGGGATCGGGCCTATGTCGATGCGCGCGTCAAAGCGATTGCTGAGATGATCGGCATGACCGACCGTCTGAAGCGCAAGGCGCGCGGCCTTGGCGCCGATGAAAAGCAAAAGATCAGCCTAGGCCGCGGCATGGTGCGCGAAGACGTCAACGCGATTTTGTTTGATGAGCCGCTGACCGTGATCGACCCACACATGAAGTGGGAACTTCGCACGCAGCTTAAATCGCTGCACCGCGATTTCGGGCACACCATGATCTATGTAACCCATGACCAGACCGAGGCGCTGACCTTCGCCGATCAGGTCGTGGTGATGCATGATGGCGAAGTCGTCCAGATGGGCCCGCCCGCCGAATTGTTTGAACGCCCGGCGCATACGTTTGTGGGGTATTTCATCGGCAGCCCCGGCATGAACGTGCTGCCCGGCACGGTGGACGGGCGGGTGGCCCATGTGGGCGGTGCCGCGATCCCGCTGTCGCGCGGCTATGCAAAAGCCGACAGCATTGAAATCGGCGTACGCCCCGAATTCGCAACATTGGCGGAGGGCGGCGAAGGCCTTCCGATCAAGATCAAGCGCATCGAAGATGTCGGGCGCCACCGCATCATCCGCGCGACATCCGCAGCGGGCGATGTGAACGCCGTGGCGCTTGAGGACGCGGTGATCCCCGCAGCCCCGGACCGGATGATTTTTGCGCCCGGCGCGGTGAATATCTATTCAGGCGGCTGGATCGTGGACGGAGACGCGGCATGAACAAAACAGTCAACCAACGCGCCTGGTTTATGGTGCTTCCCGTCTTGCTGCTGGTGGCGTTTTCGGCGGTGCTGCCGCTGATGACGGTGGTGAATTATTCGGTGCAGGACACGTTCGGCAAGAACGAATTCTTCTGGGCTGGTCTTGAATGGTTTGAGGAAATGCTCGCCTCTGAGCGCATCCAGAACGCTTTCGGGCGGCAGTTGATGTTCTCTGGCATCATTCTGGCGATTGAGGTGCCGCTTGGCGTGTTCATCGCGCTGAACATGCCGCAAAAAGGTGTGTGGTCGTCGCTTTGCTTGGTGCTGATGGCGCTGCCACTGCTGATCCCGTGGAACGTGGTCGGCACCATCTGGCAGATCTTCGGACGAGTGGACATTGGCCTGCTGGGCTATGTCTTGGACTCGATGGGTATCAATTACAATTACACGCAGGACGTGACGTCGGCCTGGGTGACAATCATTGTAATGGATGTCTGGCACTGGACATCCCTGGTGGCGCTGCTTGGCTATGCCGGTCTGCGGTCAATCCCTGAGGCGTATTATCAGGCGGCCAAAATCGATCAGGCCAGCCGCTGGGCGGTGTTCCGGTTCATTGAATTGCCCAAGATGATGGGCGTGTTGCTGATCGCGATCCTGCTGCGGTTCATGGACAGCTTCATGATCTACACCGAACCGTTTGTGGTAACCGGCGGCGGGCCGGGCAATGCGACCACGCTGCTGTCGATCGACCTAGTGAAGATGGCGATTGGCCAGTTTGATCTGGGCCCCGCAGCTGCGTTCTCGTTGATATACTTCCTGGTGATCCTGCTGCTTTCGTGGGTGTTCTACACCGTCATGACCAACCTCGACAAAAGGGATGCCCAGCGATGAAACGCATCAACGGCTCCGCAGTGGTGATGGTGATTTATCTCGCCTTCCTGCTGATCCCGATTTACTGGCTTATGAACATGAGCTTCAAGACGAATGTTGAGATCAATTCGACGTTCAGCATGTGGCCCATCGATTTCACCTTTGACAACTATAAGGTGATCTTCACGGACCCTAGCTGGTATTGGGGCTACATCAACTCACTGATCTATGTCGGGCTGAACATGGTCATATCCTTGGCGGTCGCCCTGCCCGCGGCCTATGCGTTCAGCCGGTATACGTTCCTTGGCGACAAGCACCTGTTCTTCTGGCTGCTGACCAACCGCATGGCACCGCCCGCGGTGTTCGCGCTGCCGTTCTTTCAGCTCTATTCATCGGTTGGGCTGTTCGACACGCACATCGCCGTCGCCTTGGCGCATTGTCTGTTCAACGTGCCGCTGGCGGTGTGGATCCTCGAAGGGTTCATGCGCGGCGTCCCGCGTGAGATCGACGAGACCGCCTATATCGACGGTTATTCGTTCGGGCGGTTCTTTGTGCGGATCTTCATGCCGCTGATCGCATCGGGCATCGGAGTCGCAGCGTTCTTCTGCTTCATGTTCTCATGGGTTGAGCTGCTGCTGTCACGCACGCTGACCGCCACCTATGCCAAACCGATTGCGGCGACGATGACCCGCACGGTGTCTGCGTCGGGCATGGACTGGGGCGTGCTGGCCGCGGCCGGGGTGCTGACGATCATTCCCGGCGCGCTGGTGATCTGGTTTGTGCGCAATTACATCGCCAAGGGCTTCGCCCTGGGGAGGGTCTGATGTCTATCCATGCAGCATCAAATCGTGTGTCGTTGGGGCTGGCCATCGCTGGCGTGATCCTTGGCGGTGTTCTCTATGCCGGGGTCGATCCTGAGACATGGGGCATCGATCTGACCCGGAACATCGCGCCCGGCAGCTGGATGGCCTGGACCTGGGCGGGGGCGATTTTCTTCATTGTGATCGGGTCTTGCCTGATCGCCATGACCATATGGCAGATCCGTTATCCTGAGCCGCCGCGCCATGGCGTGCTGGGCATCGAGACCACGCCAGGCGACCGGCTGTTCCTCAGCCTCCTTGGCTCCGCTTTCATCTGTCTTGCATGGCTGGCGTTCTTTGGCGCGCCGCTGTGGGGGGCATTGGCCTGCTGCCTGATCTGGGCGGCAGGGGTGTTCCGCCTCGTTTAGGGCGGTCAAGACGACCTGCGGCGCGACCCCACGGTCGCCTGCAGCACAAGGCAACCATAACTGTCACTTAGGGAGGACAGACCAATGAAAACCGGAATGCTTTCTGGCGCGGCGCTGATCGCGCTTATCGCTGGGGCCGGATCGGCCTGGGCGGATATGGGGGCGGCGAAAGCTTTCCTCGACGCTGAGATCGGTGACATGTCGACCATCACGCGCGCCGATCAGGAATCGGAAATGCAGTGGTTCGTCGACGCGGCGAAACCTTATGCGGGGATGGAGATCAAAGTCGTCTCCGAGACCATCACCACGCACGAATACGAATCCAAGGTGCTGGCCCCGGCCTTCACCGCCATCACCGGCATCAAGGTCACCCATGACCTGATCGGCGAAGGCGATGTTGTTGAAAAGCTGCAGACCCAGATGCAGTCGGGCGAGAACATCTATGACGCCTATGTCAACGACAGCGATCTGATCGGCACCCACTGGCGCTACCAGCAGGTCCGCAATCTGACCGACTGGATGGCTGGCGAAGGCAAGGCAGTCACGCTGCCGACGCTGGATGTCGCTGACTTCATCGGCACATCCTTCACCACCGGGCCGGACGGCAAGCTTTACCAGCTGCCGACCCAGCAGTTCGCCAACCTCTACTGGTTCCGCCAGGATTGGTTTGACGATCCCCAGAACAAAGCCGACTTCAAAGCCAAGTATGGCTACGAACTTGGTGTTCCGGTCAACTGGTCGGCCTATGAGGACATCGCGCAGTTCTTCACCGGCCGTGTGATCGATGGTGAGGCCGTCTATGGCCACATGGATTATGGCAAAAAAGACCCCTCGCTCGGCTGGCGTTTCACCGATGCGTGGATGTCGATGGCCGGCATGGGCGACAAGGGTGAGCCGAATGGCCTGCCCGTCGACGAATGGGGCATCCGCGTCAACGAGCAGTCCCAGCCCACCGGGTCCTGCGTCGCACGCGGCGGGGCCACCAATTCCCCGGCCGCCGTTTACGCCATTGAAAAATACGTCGACTGGCTGAAGGCTTACGCCCCGCCCGCCGCCGCAGGCATGGTGTTCTCTGAGGCAGGCCCCGTGCCCGCCCAGGGCCAGATCGCCCAGCAGATGTTCTGGTACACCGCCTTCACCGCCGACATGGTCAAGCCCGGCCTGCCGGTGATGAACGATGACGGCACGCCCAAATGGCGTATGGCCCCGTCGCCCCACGGCGCGTACTGGCAGGACGGCATGAAGGTCGGCTATCAGGACGCGGGTTCGTGGACGCTGATGAAATCGACCCCGGTTGATCGTGCCTCGGCGGCTTGGCTTTATGCCCAGTTCGTGGTGTCGAAGACCGTCGACGTGAAGAAATCGCAGGTGGGCCTGACCTTCATCCGCGAATCCACCATTCAGGACCACAGCTTCACCGAGCGCGCGTCCAAGCTTGGCGGTCTGGTGGAATTCTACCGCTCCCCCGCCCGCATCCAGTGGTCGCCGACGGGCACCAACGTGCCTGACTATCCCAAGCTGGCACAGCTGTGGTGGCAGAACATCGGGGATGCGTCCTCGGGTGCCAAAACCGCCCAGCAGGCTTTGAACGCGCTTTGCGAAGCGCAGGAAAAGGTTCTGTCCCGGCTTGAGCGCGCAGGCGTTCAGGGTGCGGTCGGACCCAAGCTGAACGATGAGCAGCCCGAAGCCTATTGGCTCGCCCAGCCCGGCGCGCCGAAGCCGAAGCTTGCCAACGAAAAACCCACGCCTGAGACCATCAGCTACGCTGAGCTGATCAAATCCTGGCAGTGAGCTGACGCCGGGCCGGGGCTGCAAACCCTGGCATGGACGCCTTCGCAGGGTCCGTTGGCCCGGGCTCTGAAAAGGCCATACGACGCGGGCCGGGGGGCGACGTCCCCCGGCCCGTTCGTGTCATAAGCGGACCAAAGCGCCGATCAGGGAGACAGACGCCATGACCCATATCCTCGCCATCGACCAGGGCACCACGTCCACCCGCGCGATCCTGTTCGGCGCGGACATGCGCATCGTCGCCACGGGTCAGGAAGAATTCCCCCAGCATTTCCCGCATTCGGGATGGGTTGAACACGACCCGGCCGATCTGTGGTCCACCACCGCCGCCACCTGCCGCGAGGCGATGGAGCGCGCAGGCGTGCGCGCAGGCGACATCGCCGCCATCGGCATCACCAACCAGCGCGAAACCACGCTGGTCTGGGACCGGGCCACCGGGCGCGCGATTAACAACGCCATTGTCTGGCAGGATCGCCGCACTGCCCGCGCCTGCGATGCGTTGAAGGCGGCGGGCCACGAACCGATGATCAACGCGCGCACAGGGCTGCTGCTTGATCCCTATTTCTCAGGCACCAAAGTGGCCTGGATCCTCGACAATGTGGACGGTGCCCGCGCGCGCGCCGAGGCTGGCGAATTGGCCTTCGGCACCGTTGACAGCTGGTTGATCTGGAACCTGACCGGCGGTGCCCGGCATGTGACCGATGCCACCAATGCGGCGCGCACCATGCTGTTCGACATTCGCAAAGGCGCGTGGGATCCCGAAATTTGCGCCTTGCTGAACGTGCCCATGTCGATGCTGCCGGAGGTCAAAGACTGCGCCGCCGATTTTGGCGAGACGCGCGCCGACCTGTTTGGCGCGCCGATCCGCATTCTGGGCGTTGCGGGGGATCAGCAGGCCGCGACCATGGGCCAAGCCTGCTTCAAGCCCGGCATGGTCAAATCCACCTATGGCACCGGCTGCTTCGCGCTGGTGAATACCGGAGATGAAGCGGTCGCGTCGTCAAACCGGCTGCTGACCACCATCGCCTATCAGCTGGACGGCAAGCGGACTTATGCGCTTGAAGGATCGATCTTTATCGCAGGCGCGGTGGTGCAGTGGCTGCGGGATGGGTTGAAGATGATCCGCGAAGCCTCTGAAACTCAGGGGCTAGCGGAGCGTGCGGACCCTGAAGCGCGGGTTTATCTGGTGCCTGCGTTCACCGGGCTTGGCGCGCCTTATTGGGACCCTGACTGCCGCGGCGCGATGTTTGGCATCACCCGCGCAACGGGGCCTGAGGAAATCGCGCGCGCGGCTTTGGAATCGGTGGGCTATCAGACGCGCGATCTGCTTGACGCCATGTGGCGCGATTGGACCGGGGGCGCGGGCGATGCGGTGTTGCGCGTGGATGGCGGTATGACCGGCAGCGCGTGGACCATGCAGTTTCTGTCAGACATGCTCGGCGCCCCGGTGGACGTGCCAGAGGTGACCGAGACCACCGCGCTGGGGGCCGCATGGCTGGCGGGGTCTCGCGCCGGGGTTTGGCCTGATATGGACGGGTTCGCCGCCGCCTGGGCGCTGGACCGGCGGTATGAGCCGCAGATGGCCGCCGCCGCCCGCGATGCGGCCTATGATGGCTGGCGCGATGCGGTGTTGCGAACGCTCAGCCGGCCCTGAGCCGGGCCGCAACCGCGTTCAGATCATCCACCAGCGCGCGCATGTCGGCTATGCCCATCAGGGCCTCGATTTCCCGGTAAATCGCGACGCTGTCAGGCTGCACGCGGGCGATCACAGCCTTGCCCGCATCAGTCAGGCTGAGGAAATAGCGCCGCCTGTCGCCGCTGTCGCGACGTTTGGCGATCAAATCCTGGGCTTCAAAATTGCGCAGAATCCGCGACAGCGACGGGCCGAGGATCACGGCTTTTTCGGCCAGCTGGCTGACCTCCAGCTCCTCATACTCCGCCAGCGACCGCAGCACGCGCCATTGCTGTTCGGTCAGCCCGTGGCCCGCCAGCATCGGGCGAAACCGCGCCATCACCGCCTCTCTCGTGCGCAAAAGCGCGATGGGCAGCGAGGAGCTGGTGTCGCGAGGTTCAAAAAAATCGCTGGGCACAAGATGGCTCCGGGGGGTCGGATGCGGGTCATTGTTTCTAGGACCAAAGGGTTTTGTCGCGCAATGGGCGATGCCCGGCGCATCAAGGGGCTTGACCGGGTGCGGATCAGTACTTAACATGTTATATAGAAGCTGAGGGACGGGAGGCCCTGACCGATGCCGCATATGGACATCACCTATTCGCGCAATCTGGGTGCGAAGGCTGACATCGACGCGCTGTGCACCGCGATCGGCGACGCCATGGCCGCCACCGGGATCTTCCCCCTTGGTGGCACGCGGGTGCGTGCGATCTGTTGCGACGCCTATGTCATCGCCGACCGCGACCCTGCCAACGCCTTTGCGGACATGGTTCTGCGCATCGGCGCGGGCCGCACGCCCGCGGTGAAAAAGACTGCGGGAGACGCGATCTGGGCCGCGGCCTGCGCGCATCTTGCCGCCCTGTTCGACACCCCCCATTTCGCGCTGAGCTTTGAAATCCGCGAAATGGAACCAGATTTATCGTGGAAAAAGAACAGCATCCACGCCCGTCTGAAGATCTGAGGTTAGGAGGCTCCGATGACAGCGCTTGAGGCGAACATCGCCGCCGCCACCGCCCATTTGGCGCGGTTTCGCGGCGCTCCCATCCCCCACCGCATCGGCGGTGAGGATGTGACCAGCGGCGCGGTGCTGGAGGTGATCTCTCCCGTCGATCTGGCGGTGATTGCGACGGTCGCGCGCGGTGGGGCCGCTGAAATCGACCGTGCCGCCAAGGCCGCCAAAGCCGCGTTTCCCGCGTGGGCGGCGATGGATGGCACCAAACGGCAGGCGATTTTGCACCGCATCGCCGATGCCATCGTGGCGCGCGCCGATGAAATTGCGATGGTCGAATGCATGGACACCGGCCAGGCCCTGCGCTTCATGTCCAAGGCTGCGTTGCGCGGGGCGGATAATTTCCGGTTCTTCGCCGACCGCGCGCCCACTGCGCGCGACGGGCAATCGCTGTATGGGCCGGGCCAGATCAACGTGACCTCCCGCAAGCCGATCGGGCCGGTGGGGGTGATCACGCCGTGGAACACGCCCTTCATGCTGTCCACGTGGAAGATCGCGCCCGCCTTGGCCGCCGGGTGCACTGTGGTTCACAAACCAGCTGAGCTTTCACCGCTAACCGCTCGCCTTCTTGTGGAAATTGCTGAGGCCGCGGGCCTGCCGCCGGGGGTTTGGAACTTGGTGAACGGGCTGGGCGAGGAAGCCGGCGCGGCGCTGACCGCCCACCCCGACATCAAGGCCATCGCCTTTGTCGGCGAAACCCGCACCGGATCGGCGATCATGAAGCAGGGCGCGGACACCCTGAAGCGCGTGCATTTCGAATTGGGCGGCAAGAACCCCTGTGTGGTCTTCGCTGATGCCGATCTTGAGGCCGCCGCCGACGCCGCGGTCTTCATGATCTATTCCCTGAACGGGGAGCGGTGCACGTCATCGTCGCGCCTGCTGGCTGAGGCGTCGATTTATGACCGTTTCACCGCGATGGTGGCGGCGCGTGCGGCGCGCATCAAGGTCGGCCATCCGCTGGACCCGGCGACTGTGGTTGGCCCGCTGATCCACCCGAACCACAAGGCCAAGGTGCTGTCCTATCTGGCGTTGGCCAAGGCCGAGGGCGCGACCGTGGCCATTGGCGGCGATGTTGAGGGGCCAGGATGCTTCGTCTCTCCGACCCTTTTTACCGGCGCGCGCAACGACATGCGCATCGCGCAGGAGGAAATCTTTGGCCCCGTTCTGACCGCCATCCCGTTCGACGACGAGGCCGACGCCCTGCGCATCGCCAATGATGTGCAATATGGGCTGGCCGCCTATGTCTGGACCACGGACCTGACCCGCGCCATGCGCTTCACCGATGGGCTTGAGGCTGGGATGGTCTGGGTCAACTCTGAAAACCTGCGCCACCTGCCCGCGCCGTTCGGCGGCGTCAAATCATCGGGCATCGGGCGTGATGGCGGCGATTGGTCGTTTGATTTTTATATGGAGACGCGCAACGTCGCCTTCATGACTGCGGACCGCACGGTCCCCAAGCTGGGAGGATAATCCATGCCGGTTCCCGCCCCCGTCCTGCACCCCGATTTCAACGTCCTGCGGCTGAGCCATGTCGAGCTTGGGGTGACGGACCTTGCCGCATCGCGCCAGTTCTATGTGGACACGCTTGGCCTTCAGGTAACGTATGAAGATGATGCGGTTATCTATCTGCGTGCTATGGAGGAACGCGGGCATCACTGCATGATTTTGCGCCAAGCGGATCACGCCGCGGCCCATGCGCTGTCGTTCAAGGTGTTCGAAGACGCCGATCTGGACCGCGCCGCGGCATGGTTCAAGGCCCGTGATCTGGCCACTGCTTGGGTTGATCGCCCGTGGCAGGGCCGCACGCTGGCCGCCGTTGATCCGTGGGGCACGCCGCTGGAATTTTACGCCAAGATGGCGCGTCTGGCCCCGATCCACCAGCAATACAGGCTTTATCATGGGGTCAAACCGCTGCGGATTGACCATTTCAACTGCTTCAGCCCCGATGTGGATGCCGCCGTCGCGTTCTGGAACGATATGGGTTTTCGCGTCACCGAATACACTGAGGATGACGCCTCCAAGCGGGTCTGGGCCGCGTGGATGCACCGCAAAGGCGGCGTGCATGATATGGCGCTGACCAATGGTCTGGGCCCTCGTCTGCACCACACCGCGTTCTGGGTGCCGACGCCGCTGAACATCATCGATCTGCTCGATCTGATGGCGACCACTGGCTATGTCGGCAACATTGAACGCGGGCCGGGGCGGCACGGGATCTCCAACGCCTTCTTCCTTTATATCCGCGACCCCGATGGCCACCGGATTGAGATCTATTGCTCCGACTACCAGACCGTCGATCCGGACCTGGAGCCGATCCGCTGGGATCTGACTGACACGCAGCGCCAGACCCTGTGGGGCGCGCCCGCGCCGAAAAGCTGGTTTGAGGAAGGATCGCTGTTCAAAGGCGTGACCCCACGGCAGAGCACCTTGACCGCGGCCCCGATCATCGCGCCCTATTGATCCCTCGGATAACAGAAAGTCGGCGCTGATATGCATGACGGACCCAAGCTGCTGAGTTTCTCCCACGCAGGCGCGCTGCGCTTTGGTGCTTTGACCGCCGCGGGTATCGTTGATCTGACGGACCGCTTTGCGCAATTCCCGAGCCTGCGCGAAGCGATTGAGGCAGGCGTCCTGCCGCGCATGGCCGACATCGCCGCAGATCTGCCAGTGGATTTTGCAGCAGGCGACATCAGGTTTGAAATCCCGATCCCGGCCCCTGAGAAAATCATCTGCGTCGGCGTGAATTACCCCGACCGCAACGCCGAATATAAGGATGGGAAAGACGCGCCGCCCAACCCGTCGCTGTTCATCCGTGTGCCGCGCAGTTTCACCGGGCATGACCGCCCGCTGATCCGCCCGCCCGAAACATTGCAGCTTGATTATGAAGGTGAGGTCGCGCTGGTGATCGGCAAGCGCGGGCGCCGGATCAAGGAGGCCGACGCGCTGGACCACATCGCCGCGATCACCTTGTGCAACGAAGGCACGCTGCGTGATTGGGTGCGCCACGCGAAATTCAACGTGACGCAAGGCAAGAACTGGGAATGCTCTGGCGCCATTGGCCCATGGCTGGTGCCGTTTCACACTGAGGCGCAGATTGCCGACATCCGGCTGGAAACCCGCGTGAACGGTGAGGTGCGCCAGCAGGACCGCACCAGCCGCATGATCTTTCCGTTCCGGCGGCTGCTGGCCTATATATCAACCTTCACCACGCTGGTTCCCGGCGACATCATCGTCACTGGCACCCCCACCGGCGCCGGTGCGCGCCATGACCCGCCGATCTGGCTGACGCCCGGCGACGTCATTGAGGTTGAGGCGAGCGGCATTGGCATCCTGCGCAATATGGTGGCGGACGAAGCATGACCGGGGCTGAGATCCTCGCCGCGGCGCAGGCTTTGTTCGCCGCGGAACGGGACCATGTGCAGATCCCCCTGATATCGCTGGCCAATCAGGGCATGACCATGGACGATGCCTATGCTGTGCAGGCGGCCTATGTCGCGCAAAAACAGGCGGCGGGGATCGCGCGGATCGGCTGGAAGATCGGGCTTACGTCGAAAGCCATGCAGGCCGCGCTTGGCATCGACATTCCCGACAGCGGCGTGTTGCTGGCCGATATGGCGTTTGCCAATGGTGCCACCATCCCCGCAGGCCGCTTCATCGCCCCACGTATCGAAGCCGAGATCGCCTTTGTGATGGGCGGTGATCTGGCGGGGGATGGCGTCACCGAGGACGACGTGCTGGCCGCCACCGATCATGTGGTGCCGAGCCTTGAGATCCTCGACACCCGCATCCTGCGCAGCGACTTGGCCACGGGGACCGCGCGCAACATCTTTGACACGATCAGCGACAATGCCGCCAATGCAGGCATCGTCACCGGCGGCAAGCCGGTGCGCGCGCAAGACATCGACCTGCGCCGCGTCGGGGCCATCGTGTCGCGCAATGGCGAGGTTGAGGAAACCGGCCTCGGCGCCGGGGTGCTGGGCGATCCGGTGCGCGGGATCGTCTGGCTGGCGCGCCGCCTCGCGGCCCATGGCATCGGCATCAAGGCAGGCGAGATCCTGCTGTCAGGGTCGTTCATCCGCCCCATAGAATGCCCACCGGGCAGCCATATCCACGCAGATTTCGGCGATTTCGGCACAGTTGAAGCCCACTTCGCCTGACAAGGAGACCACCTCATGCCCGCACCCAAGAACCGCTTCAAACAGGCGTTGAAAACTGGCCCGGCGCAAATTGGCCTGTGGGTCGGTCTGGCCAGCCCCTATGTGACCGAGATATGCGCCCGCCGCGGGTTTGACTGGCTGGTGATCGACAACGAACATGCGCCCAACGATCTGCAATCAACGCTGGCGCAGATCCAGGCCATGGGCCCCACAGCGGCCGAACCCGTTGTGCGCGTGCCGATCGGTGAGACATGGATGCTGAAGCAGATGCTCGACGCCAGCGCCCAGACCGTGTTGGTGCCGATGATCGACACGCCCGAGCAGGCCGAGGCCATGGTGCGCGCCGTGCGCTATCCGCCGCACGGCGTGCGCGGGGTCGGGGCATCCTTGGGCCGGGCGTCCCATTGGGGCGCGATCAGCGACTATATGGACAACGCCAATGATGAGATCTGCCTGCTGGTGCAGATCGAAAGCGCCTTGGCGATGAAGAACGCCGCCGCCATCGCCGCCGTGGACGGGGTGGATGGCGTGTTCATCGGCCCCGCGGATCTGTCGGCGGATATGGGGTTCCTCGGCAATCCCACAGCGCCTGAGGTGATCGCCGCCATCGAAGGCGGGATCAGAGACATCCTTGCCGCCGGCAAAGCGCCCGGCATTCTGTGGCCGCCCGAAGACGCGCAGCGCTGGATTGATCTGGGCGCGCGTTTCGTGGCCGTGGGCGCCGACGCCGTGATCCTGTCGCAGGCGGTTCATGCGTTGCGGGCGAGGTTCGCATGACCGCCGGGGCCAATTCCGCCCGCCGCATGACCGTGGGTGAGGGCATCGTTGAGGCGCTGCTGGCCGAGGGCGTCGATACCGTCTTCGGCATCCCCGGCGCACATATGTATGATTTCAACGACGCGCTTGCCCGCGCCGGGGACCGCATCAGGTTTATCACCGCGCGCCACGAACAGGGCGCGGCGTGGATGGCGTATGGCTATGCGCAGGCGACCGGCAGGCCCGGCGTGTTCACCGTGGTGCCCGGGCCGGGGGTTTTGAATGCGGGCGCAGCTTTGTGCACCGCCTATGGCAGCAATGCGCCGGTGCTGTGCATCACCGGCAACATCATGTCCCACCTGATTGGCCAAGGGCGCGGGCAGCTGCATGAATTGCCCGACCAGCTTGCCACCCTGAAGGGCATCGTCAAACACGCCGACCGCATCAACCACCCGACTGAGGTGTCGGCCAAGATGCACGACGCTTTTGCGCAGATGAAATCGGGCCGCCCCGGACCGGCCGCAATCGAAGCGCCGTGGGACGTGTTCGGCATGTCTGGCATGGTGGTGCCCGCCCGCACGGCGGAACGTGAGACCCCCGCCATCGACCCCGCAGGGATCGAAAAGGCGGCGCAGATGATTGCTGCGGCCAAGCGCCCGATGATCATGGTCGGCGGTGGCGCGATGGCAGCGGGGAAAGAAATCCTCGCGCTCGCCCGCCGCATCGGCGCGCCGATTGCCTGCCATCGGTCCGGCAAAGGTGTGGTGGACGCCGATGACCCGCAGGCCATCGATATGGTCGCCGCCTATGAATATTGGCGCGACTGCGATCTGCTGATCGGCATCGGATCGCGGCTCGAGATGCAATATATGCGCTGGTCGTGGCGGCCTGAGGGGCTGGCGACCATCCGTATCGACATCGACCCCACCGAATTCGTGCGCCTGCGCCCCGATCTGGGCGTGCTGGCGGACGCGGCTGAGGGGGCAACCGCGCTGACCGCCGCCTGCGCCGCACGCGAAGGCATTGATCTGGCGCCCCTTAAGGCGCGCGCGCGTGAAGCCGCGGACGCGATACAGCCACAGGCCGGGCATCTGGCATCAATCCGTGCCGCCCTGCCAGAGGATGGCATCTTGGTGGAGGAGATCTGCCAAACCGGCTTCACCGCCCGCTTTGCCTTTCCGGTCCACGCACCGCGCACTTATATATCATCCGGGTATCAAGAAACGCTGGGTTTTGGCTACGGCACGGCCCTTGGTGCCAAGGTGGGTCGGCCCGATGCAGCGGTGGTCAGCATCTGCGGTGATGGCGGCTTTATGTTTGCGGTGCAGGAACTGGCAACCGCGGTCCAGTACGGGATCGGCGTGGTGGCGGTGGTGTTCAACAACGGTGCCTATGGCAATGTGCGCCGCGATCAGGAAATGCGGTATGGCGGGCGAATGCTGGGGTCGGAGCTGTCGAACCCGGACTTCTGCGCGTTGGCACGCAGTTTCGGGGTGGATGCCGTATTGGCGAGTGATGACGGGTTGGAGGACGCGGTGCGCGCAGCCCTCATGACCGGCCGTCCGACGCTGATTGAGGTAAAAGTGGCGCGCGGGTCTGAGGTCTCGCCGTGGCCATTGACCATGCCGCCACCCCATCGCTGAGCCCGCGCAATCTTTCACCACAGCACCCTGCCCCCGCGCATCAATCGCCATAGATAACGCATGGTAAACAATAACAATTCTGCTTTGATCACGTTTTTTGCCGAATGGGCAAAGTTTCCTGTTGCAGGGGTTGGAGGTCCTGCTTATACACCGCGTCACCGGAGAGGACGCGCTGAGACGCGGGTTTCTGGGGCCCCTGAGATGGGAAGACGGAGCGTCCTGCGCGAGCGGGGATAGCGAA
>JBLGAC010000068.1:0-14997 GCA_047610385.1 Paracoccaceae bacterium
GATGGGCTTGCTGAAACAGTTTCGCCGCGTCGCCACCCGCTACGACAAGACCGCCGAAAGCTTCCTTAGCTTCGTCCAACTTGCCGCCATCCATCGCTGGATGCGCTTTGTCCACACGGCCTAATAAAGCGGGAGTAAGGTCTCAAGGATCATACTTATATTTTCTGAGAGCCCAACCCGAAAAGACCTGTTAGATTTCCGTAGGTTATGATTACATTCGTTTGCGAGACTGGATGAAGTCGCCGATGGCCTGGACTGAGACCGCTCGCCGGGATCATGCCCGGCGAGGCCGCCGCTATTCAAGTGACCTGACGGATCGGGAGTGGGCGTTGATCGCGCCGCTTTTGCCCGGTCCCCGGCGCCTTGGCCGTCCGCGCACGACGGACCTTCGCGACGTGGTCGACGCGATCTATTACATCGCCGCGACCGGCTGCCAGCGGAGCCTGCTGCCGCGGGATTTCCCGCCCTTCACCACCGTGCAGCGCTATTTTTACGACTGGCGGAACGGCGGCCTGCTGCGCGCCATCAACCATCTGATGGTCATGGCCGCGCGGGAGCTGGAAGGGCCGGACCCAGCCCCTCGGCGGGCGTTATCGACAGCCAGAGCGTGAAAACCACTGAAAGCGGCGGCCCGCGGGGCTTCGGCGCCGGGAAACGGATCAAAGGCCGCAAGCGGCATATCGTGACCAACACGCTGGGCCTGATGGTCGGCGCCGTGGTTCATTCGGCTGGCGTGCAGGACCGCCCCTCTCGGCGTTTGCATGCAAACGCCTGCCGGGCAGCGGACGGGGCGCCGATGGTCCTGCGTTCGATACGCAAAAGCTGGCCCTGGCTGCGGCACGTTTTCGCCCCCACTCGGTGAATGTGCCATTCGCCTGCCGGGCAATGGACGGCGGCTATGCCGGGCCGAAACTGCGTGGCGCCCTGAAGGGCGAGGGCGATTGGCGGATCGAGATCATCAAGCGGTCTGACGCCGCCCGTGGCTTCAAGGTTCTGCCACGCCGGTGGTTGGTTGAACGGACCGATCCCTGGCTCGGGCGATGCCGCCGTCTGGCGAAGGACTGGGAGGCGTCCATTCCCAGCGCCGAGGCATGGCTCCTGATCGCCCATATCCGCATTATGATCAGGCGCTTGGCGCAATATCACGCAGGACCCGTCGAATTATGAGCCGGCTCTGAGGGCCAACTTCTTGCTGGCTTGCGAAAAATGAAAATGACACCAACGCCTTGCAGATGGCCGTGTGATGGGCTGAGGGCTCGGGCATCCGGGCAATCTGCATCGATTGCGCTCAAAAAATGCTATGCGCGGTGGGCCATGGTATTGCCCGAAATCGGGCTGGGCCGAGCGGTGATGTGAAAGATGCTGGCCAAGACGCGCAGTTTGGGAAGATCCGCCAGCGTCGCGGAAGTGCGCGCTTTGGGGAGGGGCGCTCTTGATCGCTGAGTGTAGGAGGGTGGAGCAACGTATGTCCAAGATACCGTTGCTCTGGTTCCAAATTTGCCAAAAATTCGTTTGAATTTTCTGGGTGTTAACCAAATAATAAATGGAAATTTATGGCTGTCGCACAAAAATAGCTTTAAATATCGTGTGAATGATTGTGAATCTTTATCTGAATTTAGGCTTATATAATAAGAAATTATTGAATATAAAAGAATTAATTAAAAGCGAGGTTGTGCAAGTTTCGAATAAAATTAGATGATTTTTAATTTAGCATATCTTGTGCGAGAATGGATTTAGTGTGGTAAGTGAATAAATTTTCCGCCTCATATCCGAAAAAATTAGGTAGATAAATGTACAATCTGTAAATTTTCCTACCATCGCGCGTAAGCAGCGGAAATTTTTTATTTATAGGTATAAATTAGAATTTATATATCCATATTCTTTATTAAAAAAAATACTGCCCCTGTACCGCAGTACTGGCAATAACAGAAGGTACGTGCGTTAGCATAGCGGCGTGGATGGCACGCTATCGCCAGACGCGGTGCCAAGTGGCGTTGGGCGCGGTCGGCGCGCAGGGCTGGACCTCTGCCAAATTCGGGAAGGCCATGGGGTGCCTTGCGTGATGCGTTCAATGCTCATCCGTTGGCTAAGGATGCCAGGGTCCGGTGGAGCGAAAGGGCGATCAGGCGCGGGTCGCAGCTCACAACAGACTGGACTTTGTGCTGGCCGACCTAAGCAAAATTATCGACAAAGGTGATGCAACTGCGCGCGCAAGGCAGATCAGTGGCGACGAGAAGGCGGCGATCAAAATCCGCACCTTGCCGTTTCACGGCAGGCTGTGGGGACGACATATCTGGGGGGGGGTGATGAGGCCGTCTGCCTCCCGCCTTGGCTAAGGATACAGTAGCTTTTGGGCCTGTGGCTGGTTCGCCGTGCTGATCGGGCCCGATGCACGTTTCAAGGACGCCCTGAACCTGGAATGCGCCGATTGTTGTCTGGTGACCGTCGATGCAAGCCGTTGCAGGGCAGCGCGAACCATGACCATCGCCCGCTGCACCCCCACCTGCCTGACTGCATCGAGCCCGAGGTGGGGCCTTTGCCGGGGGGGCAGAGGGGCGGCCCCAGGACGACGTCAAAATGGCCAGCGAGTCCGTCCTCAGGGCGCAGCTGGTTTGGCTGGCGCTGTGACGGCAAAAACGCGCTTGGTCAGCACGCCCTGCGCCACACTTATGCGTTCGTGCAAGGCCAAGCAGGCGTCACCATGGAGGAGGTCATAAACGCGGAGATGTTGTGCGCCATCGCAGCTTCATCCCCTCTCCCGCAACCGAGGCTGCGATGTGGGCGGTCGAGGATTTGGAGCCCGACCTATAGGTATACCAACCCCGCGTGAAGTTGCGCCAAGCGCCTGATTTGAATGCGGATATGAGAGATCAGGAGCCACCCCTCGGCGCCCGCGACGAAGGCTTCCCAGTCCTTTGTTTGGTGTCGGATCGTTTGATGATCTGGATCCGCCAGTCGCCCTCGTCTTTCAGGGCGGTGTGCAGCTTCGGTTCTGCGCAGCCGCCGTCCAGTGCCCGGCAAGGCGAATGGACGAGTTGCCGACAGGGCGCGATGACGTGGCGCAGCTACGGCCAGCTTGTGCGGATATTGGCGCCCCGTTGTGGTCCTGCACGTCGGCCAGATGCACGACTGCGGCGACCATCAGGCCGAGGGTGTCGGTCACGATGTGACGCTTGTGGCCTTTGATCAGTTTCCCGCATCAAAGCCGCATCGGGTGCCGATCATGCCCGCTGAAAGACCGGCTCCGCACGTCCAGTTCGCACGCCGTCATCACCAACAGGGGGTTGATCAAATGCCAAAGGCCGGCGTTTCGCCCGTTATAGAAATAACGCTGCAGCCGCGAACGGTGGGAAATCACGCGCAAGCAGGCGCCACTGGCAGCCGGCAATGGCGATGTATTGGATCGCGTCGATCACATCGCGCGGCTCCGTCGTGCGGGAGTGGCCGAGACGTCGCGGGCGCGGCGGACGCGGTGCCGTCCAGTGTCGCAATCAGATAAAGTTACAACCTGCTGAGATCGCTTAATAATCTTCAGGATGGATTTTCCGATGCCCGTGGGTGGGCAGCCGCCCTTTTCCCACCGTCTTTCCCAAATCCATTTTTTACAAGCAGCCCCACAAGCCATTGCTTCGATTGTGCCCGCGAGGCCCGCGCCTTGGGTCAGTCTTTCAGTGCGGCGGCGATGGCGGCTGTGATGCCTGCGGCGACTTCGTCGGGATGGGCCATGCCGGCGCGGTCCTCGCCTGGGCGAAAGCGGGCGCGCAAGCTGGTGGGCATGGCGGGCGGCGAGGGGCGCAGGATCGTTAGCGGGGTGTTCGCCGTTTCAAGCGCCCAATTGGCGGCGAAAACACCACCAGCGGCCTTGCTTGCTTCATACACGCCGTGAAAACGGCCTGCGTTGACCTTATCGTCGGGAAACACCGCGACGCCGCGCGGGGCGGCGCGCAGCAGCGGGTCCATGCACCGGATCAGGCGCTGCACGCCGCGTGCGTTGACCGCGAAGGCTTTGTCCAGATCCTTGGCATCGCCATGCTCTGCCGGAGACAGGGGGGGCGCGTTCACCGCACAGTTCACCAGAACATCAAGCCGCCCCCATCGCTGGTGGATGGCGGCGCCCAGACGCTCCAACGCCGGATCGTCGGTGATGTCGGCGGGAACCAGCGTGACGGTGGGGCCGCCGAGGCCGCGGATTTCATCGTCCAGTTCCTCAAGCGCGCCGGAGGTGCGGGCCATGGCGATCACCTCAGCGCCGCCTGCGCCCAGATTGCGGGCGATGGCGCGGCCGAGGCCCCGCGACGCGCCAACAACCAGCGCGACGCGGCCGTGGAACGGGGCGTTTGCCGCGCTCATGCCTTTACCGTGGCGCGGGGGGGCTGGGCGGGGATCTTGCCTTTCTCGATCATGTCCGAGGGCGGGATCGGGTATTCGCCTGAGAAGCACGCGTCGCAATATTGCGGGTTGGCGTTGTCGCGTTTTTCTTCGCCCATCGCGCGGTAAAGCCCGTCGAGCGAGATGAACCGCAGGCTGTCCACGTCCAGATGTGCGCGCATCTGTTCCTCGGTCATGTGGCTGGCCAGCAGCTTGTCGCGGTCAGGCGTGTCGACGCCGTAAAAGCACGGCCATTGGGTCGGGGGCGATGCGATGCGGAAATGAACCTCTGCCGCGCCGGCGTCGATCATCATTTCCTTGATCTTGATGGAGGTCGTGCCGCGCACCACCGAATCGTCCACCAGCACAATGCGCTTGCCGCGGATCAGCGCCCGGTTGGGGTTCAGTTTCAGGCGCACACCCATGTTGCGGATCTGCTCTGACGGCTCGATGAAGGTGCGGCCCATGTATTGGTTGCGGATGATGCCCATTGCATACGGAATGCCGGATTCTTGGGAATATCCGATCGCCGCGGGGGTGCCGCTGTCGGGCACGGGACAGACCAGATCGGCCACCACCGGGGCCTCACGCGCCAGTTCCACACCGATGCGGCGGCGCGATTCATAGACCGATTTGCCGTCGATCACGCTGTCAGGGCGTGAGAAATAGATATGTTCAAACACGCAGAACCGTGACGGCGCAGGTTCGAACGGGCGCGAGGATTCGACCCCCCCCGCCTCAGTGATGATCACCATTTCGCCGGGATCAATGTCACGGACATAGTCCGCGCCGCAGATGTCGAGGGCGCAGGTCTCAGACGCCAACGCCCAGCCGTCCCCAAGACGCCCCAGCACCAGCGGGCGCACGCCCATCGGGTCGCGCACGCCGATCAGCTTGGTGCGGGTCAGGGCGATAACCGAAAACGCACCTTCGACGCGGCGCAGCGCCTCCTTCATCCGCTCAGGGATGTTGGGCTGGAAGCCGCGGGCCATCAGGTGGACAATCGCTTCGGTGTCGGACGACGACTGAAAGATCGAACCGCGTTCCGTCAGCGCCCGGCGCAGGGCCGCGGCGTTGGTCAGGTTGCCATTATGGGCGATGGCGCAGCCACCCATGGCGAATTCAGCGTAAAGCGGCTGCACATCGCGGATCGCCGTATGGCCTTTGGCACCGGACGTGGAATAGCGCACATGCCCGATGCCGAGACGGCCGGGCAGCTGCTCTATCGTTTCGCGTTCGGTGAAGTTGTCGCGCACATAACCAAGACGCCGGACAGAGTTGAAGCCTGCGGTGGCTTCGTAGGTCACGATGCCGCCTGCTTCCTGCCCGCGGTGCTGAAGGGCATGAAGGCCAAGGGCGATGAACGTGGCGGCGTCGGCCACCCCGATCGTGCCAAAGAGGCCGCATTCTTCCCTGAGTTTGTCGTCGTCGTGATCAAACGGGCTGGCGGGCATGCGGAGGGTCGAGAGAGGCATTGGGCGCGCTCCGTTGTGCGGTGCGATATCCGGGGGGGGTCACGCGGTGTATAGGCGCCCGCGGATGCGGTGTCACCTCCTCGTCATGTCACATCACGTGGCCGATGCGGGCGCGGCGTCGTCCATCAGCCCCGGCACGCCGCCGCATTCAAGCATCAGGGTGTTGATCGGCCCGGCCAGCCATGACGGCACACCACTGGGCAACGCCTCCATCAAGATTGCGGCTGATTGTTCGATCAGCACCACTGAGCGCGCCTGATCAATCGCTTCGATGCGGTCGGCGGGCGGCACGATCTGGCTGTAGATCAGCCACACCACCGACACCAGCGCCAGCCCCCGCGCCACGCCGAACACAAAGCCCAGCCCGCGGTCGAGCACGCCAAGCGGGCTGTCTTGCACGGCGCCGGAAAACAGCGGCGTAAAGATGGAAATCACGATCAGCCCGATCGCAAACACCACTGCAAAGGACGCGAGCTTTGAAAGCGCGCATTTCCCGGCCAGCAAAGGCCCGACAGCAGGGATTTCATGCAGCAGCGGCTCGGCATAGCCCGCTAGATACAGCGCGGCGAGGCCTGCCAGGATCCAGCCGCCGATCGCCAGCGCTTCGCGCGTGAAGCCGCGGGACCAGGCCAGCATGCCCGACACCAGAAGGATGAGCGCGACAATCCCGTCGGCAATGGTGAAGTCCATGGATACGCTTTCCTCTCATGCCCCGGCGCGCTGATGATGCGCGGTGCGGGCCGTCCCGGCGTCCCCGAAATGCGCGGGGGGCCATGGTTGCTACGTATCAGCCATTTGTGAACGCATGTTCGATGAACCCGGCGAGGTCATCGATTCGCGTCACTTTCATGCCAGATTTTTCCCCCCGCTTCACCTGCGAAGGCGCAATGGCTGAGGTGAAGCCGAGCTTGGCGGCCTCCTTCAACCGCAGATCGGCCTGAGACACCGCGCGGATCGCGCCTGACAGACTGATTTCACCGAACACCACGCCTTCGGGCGGCAGGGGCTTGTCGCGCAGCGCCGACAAAAGCGCCGCGGCGACCGCCAGATCTGCCGCCGGTTCATTGATGCGCATGCCGCCTGCGATGTTCAGGTGCACATCCATCTGGGCGAGCGATATGCCGCAGCGCGCTTCGAGCACCGCAAGGATCATCGCCAGACGCGCGCTGTCCCAGCCCACCACCGCACGGCGCGGCGTGCCCAGCGACGACGTGGCCACCAGCGCCTGAATTTCAACCAGCACCGGGCGGGTGCCTTCGAGGCCGGCAAACACCGCCGATCCGGACGCGCCGCGTTCCCGTTCATTCAAAAACAGCGCTGATGGGTTGGTGACCTGAATAAGACCGCGGCCGGTCATTTCGAACACACCGATTTCGCCAGCGGGGCCGAAGCGGTTTTTGACGCTGCGCAGGATGCGGAACTGGTGGCCACGCTCACCCTCGAAATAGACCGTGGCGTCGACCATGTGTTCGACCACGCGTGGCCCGGCGATCTGACCGTCCTTGGTGACGTGGCCCACCAGAATCACCGCCGTGCCGCGCCGCTTGGCAAAGCTGACCAATTCATGCGCCGCCGCGCGAACCTGCGACACGCTGCCCGGCGCGCTTTCGACATTGTCGACCCACATGGTTTGAATTGAATCGATGATCGCAACGTCGGGGCGGTCTTCGTCCAAGGTGGTCAGCACGTCGCGCAGGTTGGTTTCAGCGGCCAGCAGCACCGGGGTTTCGGCAAGGCCAAGGCGCGCGGCGCGCATGCGGATCTGGGCAACGGCTTCTTCGCCCGACACATAAACCACGGACGCGCCAGTCTGCGCATAGGCCGCGGCGGCTTGCAGCAGCAGCGTGGATTTGCCAATGCCGGGATCGCCGCCGATCAGCACCGCGGATGCAGGCACCAGCCCGCCGCCGAGCACGCGGTCAAGCTCTGCCACCCCGGTCACCATGCGCGGCGGGGCAGGTTCGGTGCCCGACAGGGCCGACAGCGTCACGCGGCGGCCGCGCGCCGCGCCCAGCGTTTTGCCCGCAGGACCGGCGGCCGAAAGCGCTTGCTGTTCTTCGACGCTGTTCCACGCGCCGCAGGCGTCGCAGCGCCCGGCCCATTTGGTGCTGAGGGCACCGCAGCCATTGCAGACGAAATTTGATGATTTCTTGGCCATATCCGATCAGCCCATGAACGGCAGGCCAGCGGCCAGCGACATGCCAAGTGCGAATTGGGCCATGGGGAAAACCCGGCCCCAACCTTTCTCCATCAGCACGTTGGCCATGGAGATCAGCGTCAGCCCATGACCTGCATGGCGGTCGATCCCCAGATCAAGCGACAGCGACGCCATCGCGCAGATCACCAGCACTGCTGCCAGCGCCTGCGTGATCCGCAGCGCGCCCTGAGCCTGAAACGCCTGCCACGCGCTGTAAAGCGTGGAGGCAAAAACAACCGCGCCGAGAAAAACGCCGATGAGCAAAAGGGGCACATTCATGCGCGGGACCTCCGGATCGATTTATGGGTAAAATGGCTGATCAGGATTGAGGCGAGCACACAGGCGGTGAACAGATACAGCCCCCAATCAGAGGTGACCCGCCCAACCCCAACGCCTTTTGCGACCACAATCACCACCGCCAGCAGGAACACGTCGGTCATCGACAGCTTGCCGAGCAGTTCCAGCGCGGGCATCGCGCGCGCATCAAGCCGCCCCAGATGGGCCGCCACCAGCGCCAGCGTTTTGGCCAGCGGCATGGCAACGCCGAACAGCGCGATCAGCCCCGCCAGCCACGGGTCCGACGACCACAGCGCGCTGATGCCGGAAAAGACCGAGATCGCCTCTCCTTCAAGGAACGGCAGAAACCCGGTGCGCACCAATGGCGCGGTCCAGGCCAGCGGAAACAGCGCCAGCAGCGCGAGATTGCCGAGCAGCAGCGGCAAAGGCGCGTCGCCGGGGCGCCAAGTCATCGGATGGCCGCGATGGGGCCTTCGGCGCGGCCATGGATGAACTGGTCCACAAACGGATCACCCGAAGTGTCGAGATCGCCAACCAGCCCATCCCAGCGCACCTTGCCTTCGTGGATCATCGCCACCCGGTCGGCGATGGCGCGCACTGAGGTCATGTCATGGGTGATGGTCATCGCGGTGGCACCCATCTCAGTGACCAATTCGCGGATCAGCTCGTTGATCACACCGGCCATGATCGGGTCCAGCCCGGTGGTCGGCTCATCAAAAAAGATGATCTCAGGGTCATGGGCGATAGCGCGCGCAAGGCCGACGCGCTTTTGCATGCCGCCCGACAATTCAGCTGGAAACTGGTCGGCGACATCGGGGGACAGGCCCACGCGGCGCAGTTTTTCAATGGCGCGCGCGCGGGCCTCATCCCGGGGCAGGGCGTGCGCGCCGTGGCGAAAGCGGAAGGCGACATTTTCCCACACCGACAGGCTGTCGAACAGTGCGCCGCCTTGGAACAGCATGCCAAAGCGCGACAGGAAATCATCACGCTTGCGGCGGGTCAGCTGTTCGCCGTCGATGCGGATGTCGCCGGCATCAGGCTGGATCAGACCCAGTACGCATTTCAGCGTTACCGATTTTCCGGTGCCCGAGCCGCCGATGATCACCAGTGACTGCCCACGCTCCACCGAGATGTTCACATCCCGAAGCACATGTTTGGGGCCAAAGGCTTTGGCGACGCCGGACAATTCGATCATTGCGGTCATGAGGAGAACAGCGCCTCCGTCAGGATGTAATTGGTGGCGAGGATCAAGATTGAGGCCGAAACCACCGCATTGGTGGTCGCACGCCCAACGCCTTGCGCGCCGCGGTCCGAATTGTAGCCGTGATAGCAGCCCATCAGCGCGATGACATAGCCAAACACCGCCGCCTTGATCAGGCCCGAGGTCACGTCGCCCGCGGTCAGAAACTGCGCAGTGTTGTTAAGATACGCGCCCGCGTTGAAATTAAGCCGCGCGACCCCGACCAGAAACCCGCCCATGATGCCCAGCACGTCGCCCACCAACACCAGCACCGGCATGGCCAGCGTCGCCGCCAGCAACCGCGGGGCCACCAGATACTTGAACGGGTTGGTCGACAGGGTGGTCAGCGCGTCGATCTGTTCGGTCACCCGCATGGTGCCAATTTCGGCGGCCACCGAGGCTGAGACCCGCCCCGCCACCATCAGACCGCCGATCACGGGGCCCAGTTCACGCGCCATGCCGATGGCAACGATCGACGGCACCACGCTTTCGGCGTTGAAGCGTGAGCCGCCCTCATAAATCTGCAACGCAAGCGCGGCGCCGGTGAAAAGCGCGGTCATGCCAACGACGGGCAGCGAGAAATAGCCGAGGCGCAGCAACTGGCGCCCGATCTCGGCAAAGTGCCAAGGCGGGCGGAACACATGGCTGGTGGCCTGTGCGGCGAACAGCGTCAGCGCCCCCACGGAGGCGCAAAGCGCGATCACCGTGCGGCCGATGGAGGCGAGAAATCCATGAAAGGCGAGCATCAGGGGCATTGGGTGTTAAATCTCCGGACCGGCGATCAGGCGTCTGCGTCTGTGTAACGGCGCGCGAAGCGTGCGCCAAGGGCGGTGAGCACTTCGTACCCGATCGTGCCTGCGCTGGCGGCCAGCTGGTCGACGCTTTGATGGGGACCGAGGATTTCCAGCATCATTCCCGGCGCAACATCGGCGTGGTCGGTCAAATCAACGGTGATCATGTCCATGGACACCCGTCCGACCACAGACGCGGCACGTCCATGCAGGAAAACCTTGGCGTTTTTGTGGGTGCGAAAGAACCCGTCAGCATAGCCGATTGGCAGCACGCCGATGCGGCTGTCGCGCCGGGCGGTCCATGTGGCGCCGTAGCCGACGGTTTCACCCGCGGGGACTTTGCGCACCTGGATCAGTGGGGCTTCAAGCGTCACAACCGGGCGCGCGGCGGCGAAAGGCGCGCCGCCATAAAGGCCGACGCCCGGGCGTACCAGGTCGAAATGAAACTGGTCGCCCAACAGCGTGCCGCCGGTGGCCGCCAGCGACATGCGCGCGTTCGGCGCCACCGCACGCAGCAGCGCCGCGCGGCCTGCGAACGCGCCCCGCTGCCGGGTGTTCATGCCGTTGGACGGCGCATCGGCCATGGCGAGGTGGGACATGATCAGCGTGATGTTGAGGCCGGGGGCGCGGTCGATGCGCAGGCGGTCCAGATCATCGGACGTGAGGCCAAGGCGGTTGATGCCGCTTTCGATGTGCAGGCCAACCTTGGGGGTCTCATGCATCGCATGAAGCGCGGATTGTAGGTCTCTGATTTGCTGTAGGGAATTTAGACACGGGCGCAGGTCATTCGCAGCGAATATCTCAGTGTCCGCGGGCATGAAACCGTTGAAGACATAGATGGTCGCCGCAGGCCCCAGGATGCCGCGCAGTTCGGCACCCTCGCGCGGCAATGCCACGAAAAAGGTGCGCGCGCCTGCGGCCCAAAGGGCAGGGGCGACCCGTTTCACTCCCAGACCGTAGGCGTTGGCTTTGACCACGGCGGCGGCCTCAGCCGGGCTGGCGATGCGCGACAGCGCCTGCCAATTGGCCGTGATCGCACCAAGATCGACGGTCAGAAGGGGCCGCGAATGCAGGGCTGCGTCCTCAGCGGTCGTCATAGGGATCTTTGCTCTGGTAGGCGAGATTGCCAAACTTGGTGAATTTGCCTTCAAAGGACAATTCGACCGTGCCGATCGGGCCGTGGCGCTGCTTGCCGATCACGATTTCGGCCTTGCCGCGGACCTGCTCCATGACCTCCTGCCATTTCATCATCTTTTCAACGTCGCCTTCGCTAGGTTTCTCACGTTCTTTGTAATATTCGTCGCGATAAACGAACATCACCACGTCGGCGTCCTGTTCAATAGATCCAGATTCGCGAAGGTCTGACAGCTGCGGACGCTTGTCTTCGCGCGATTCCACCTGGCGCGACAGTTGCGACAACGCGATGACCGGGATGTTCAGTTCCTTGGCGATGGCTTTCAGACCTTGGGTGATCTCTGAGACCTCGTTCACCCGGCTGTCTTTGGCCGTGGCGGGGCGCACCAGTTGCAGATAGTCGATCACCAGCAGATCAAGCCCGTGCTGGCGCTTCAGGCGGCGGGCGCGCGCCGCGAGGGTGGAGATCGCCAGCGCGGGCGTGTCGTCGATATAAAGCGGCATGCGCTCCAGATCCCGGGCGGCCTCGACGAAGCGGCGGAATTCCTCCTCGTCCAAGTCGCCGCGGCGCAGCTTTTCTGACGGGACCAGGGACGCCTCAGACAAAATGCGCGTGGCAAGCTGTTCGGCGGACATTTCCAGCGAAAAGAACCCGACCTTGCCGCCATTGATGGTGCCGAAGGTGCCGTCGCTCTGCTCACCTTCCTTCCAGGCCTTGGCGACGTTGTAGGCGATGTTGGTGGCGAGCGAGGTTTTGCCCATGGACGGACGGCCCGCAAGGATCAGCAGATCTGACGGGTTGAGGCCGCCGAGCTTTTTGTCGAGATCGATCAGCCCCGAGGAAATCCCCGCCAGACCGCCGTCGCGCTTGTAGGCGGCGTTGGCGGTTTCAACGGCTTCCAGCGCGGCCTTCACAAAGCTTTTGAACCCACCCTCATATTTTCCCTTTTCGGCAAGGGAATAAAGCGACTGCTCCGCCGCCACGATCTGGTCTTGCGGGTCGTCATCGGGGCCGACGGTGCGCGCGCGGTCGCGCACCTCATCGCCGAGCTTCATCAGCTCACGCCTCAGCGACAGATCGTGGATGGTCTGCGCATAATCGCGCGCCGCGTGGATCGAGATCGCCGCACCAGCGAGCCGTGCGAGATAGGCGGGACCGCCGAGTTCCTTCAAGCCTTCGTCGTCTTCAAGAAACGCGCGCAGGGTCACCGGGGTCGCCAGCGCATTTTTTTGGATGCGGCGGGACGCAACCTCATAAATGCGGGCGTGGACCGGATCGAAGAAATGGCGCGCCTCGATCAGGCTCGCGACTCGGTCATAGGTTTCATTGTTGACGAGAATCGCGCCCAGCACTGCCTGTTCCGCCTCAACATTGGCGGGCAGATAGGGGGCGTCTTCAAGTTTGGCATCAGGAAGGCTGGATCCGTCGTGCATGATGGGTCTCCGATCATCGGGTGGCAGTCTAACCCGACCGGCGCTGCACTGCACCACCCGATCGACATGCCTGCGCAAGGCTTGCGCTAAGCAGGCTGCGGGTGCATCTGTGACATATCCCAAGTGGACTATTTATATAGGAGCCGTGGCCATGAGCCTTCGCATCAACGACATCGCCCCCGATTTCACCGCTGAGACCACTGCCGGGCCGATCACCTTTCACGATTGGATCGGCGACGGCTGGGCGATCATGTTTTCGCACCCCAAGGATTTCACCCCGGTGTGCACCACCGAATTGGGCGCGATGGCCGGGCTGGCGGATGATTTCGCCAAGCGCAACTGCAAGATCATCGGGATTTCCGTCGACAGCGTTGAAGACCACCAGAAATGGAAGGGCGACATCAAGGCCTACACGGGCAACGCGGTCAGCTATCCGATGATTGCAGACACCGAACTGAAGGTCGCCAAGCTTTACGACATGCTGCCGGCCGATGAGGCGGGCGTCGCCTCGGGGCGCACCGCCGCCGACAACCAGACCGTGCGGACCGTGTTTATGATCGGACCGGACAAGAAGGTGAAGATGCAGATGTCCTACCCGATGACCACCGGGCGGAATTTTGATGAATTGTTGCGCGTGCTGGATTCGCTGCAACTGAACATGAAGCACCGCGTCGCGACCCCCGCGAACTGGAAGCAGGGCGAGGATGTGATCATAACTGGCGGCGTACCGGACGATGAAGCGACCGAACTGTTCGGGAGCTTTGAAAAGAAGTTGCCCTATCTGCGGGTGACCAAGCAGCCGGGTTGAATCCAGGTTTTTAGATGTTGAATGGGGCCGCGTCCAGATAGGCGCGGTCCTTTTCTTGGGTGGGGAGTCCGCAAGTGATGTTGGCTTGCGGCGTCTCTAACCAGAGTGAATTATTGTGTGATTTTGAATTCATGGATGGCTTGGCTGAAATATTTCTATTTAGGCTCAGGACTCATAACCAAAATAAGACGGTTGCTGCGATGCAGATGGCGCTCATGAACGTGTGGGCGCATCGGTCATATCGGGCTGCGACCCTGCGCCAGTCCTTGAGCATCCCGAACATGCGCTCGACCAGATTGCGCTGCTGGTAGGTTTTGGCGTCGTAGGGGGTCGGGTCTTTGCGGTTCTTGCGTCTTGGAATGCATGGTGAGATGTCCAGTTTGGACAGGGCTTGGCGGAACCAGTCGCGCCTTGACGCCCTTGTCGTCGATCAGGGTTTCGGCGTCTGGCAGCGCAGGCAAGACGGTCGCGCCGCCGCGACGATCACTGACCCGCTGCCCTCGGTGAGCAGCAGGATCAATGGCTTGCCGTCGCCGTCGCAGACCGCGTGCAGCTTGAAGGTCAGGCCCCCGTTGGTCCGTCCGATGCGGTGGGGAACAGCCCCTTTTTACGCAAGCTCACCGAGCTGCGGTGCGCTTTGAGATGGGCCTGCGTCCGCTGCCCGGCAGGCTATTGCACAGCACTCGACGAGAGGGGATCATCACTGTGTCGGTTGCCGCGCTCTCGGCGGCCAGCGTTGCGGATATTCGGTCGAACCCGCCCGCTCGGCTCTAGCGTTCGAAACGGTTGTAGAAAGTCTTATGCGGATTGTAAGCGATGGGGGCGTCGCGCCACATCAGCCCGTTGCGGATGACATAGATGACATGGATAATGCCACTGATCACCCGCCGATCATCGACCCGAGGCACCCCACGAGGCTTGCTGGGCAAAAGTGGCTGCAGGCGTAAAAACTGCGCTTGTGTGAGCCAGTAGTGGTGATCAGACATGGAGAATTTCCAACGTTTGAATCATAACCAGCAGTCAACGGGAATCCCTTTTATGGGTCCTGACCCTAGGTGGCAGGACAGCTAGATTGTCTCAGTAGAGATTGCTGAATTATTGATTTTCCATGAGTTCAATGTAAAAATCCAAATTGCTGATAATGTAGGTTTGTCATTGTGGTTCAGGTTGAATAATTAATCTATGAATATGCCTATTTGTTTTATACAATTTGATTTATTTACAAGTATGGAGAGGCATATTTTCGAACCTAG
>JBLGAC010000069.1:0-13598 GCA_047610385.1 Paracoccaceae bacterium
GCGCTGGTCGGGTCGTTTGGTTCAGGGGTCATGCGCGCGCTCCGCAATTCATCTCCGAAGGATAGGGCTGGCCCTGAAACAGGCTGATCCGCACCCATTTGTCTGAGCGTGGGTCAAACCGGCTGGCCCCGAAAAAGGCCAGCTTGCAGCGCATCAAGTCGATGGGCAGCATGTCCTCGGCGATCAGGTTGTCGCGCACCTCGGCGAATGGGTGGCGGCGCGCGGCCTGCGCGCGGCGCACCATCAGCCGGTGTTCAGGATGCGCCAGCAGGAAATCGGCCGCGGGCCGATCACTGGGCCAAGGGGCGAGGGCTGCGTCAAGCTCGCTCGCCAGCCGCGCGATGCACAGCGGCTGTTCATGCTCAGCGCCGTCTTCGCCGAACCGCTCGCCGAGGCGTGGCTCCAGCTTTTCCTCTGAGACATACCAGAACCGTGCGGCATTGCGCGGCTGGGTGAAATCAATGGCGAGCGCCCAGTCATAGGTCTCCGCTAGGATCGCCCGCAGGTCGGCCACCGTCATCGCGCCATCCACGCGAAAGGCCGTCGCCTCATCGGCATTCATGCAATCGGCCAGCCCGTCGACCAGCGCGCCATGCGGCTCCAACATCAGGGCGAGCAACGCTTCTTGGCCCTCAAGCGACAGGGCGCTCTCACCCCAGCGCCACAGGGCGTCCCACGGATGGGGGCCGCCAGCGATGGGCCAATCAACAAGCTGCTCGGCCACACGCGCAAGATCGCGCCGCAAATCGGCCAGCTTGGCGACCTGCACCGGATGCGTGGACCGCCAGTGCACGGCGTTTTCGCGCGCGGCGGCCAGCGCCGAAATCAGCGCCGTGACTGCTTCGGGCGGGGCCGTGTCTTGGGATCGCACGCGGGCCAAAGCCTCTTCTCGTGCCATCATCCAGTTGTTCAGAAGCACCGGGTGACGCACCAGAAACGGCGCCATGCCCAGACCGGTAGAATTGCCGACCCCAAGATCACGCTTGATGGCCGGGTCCAGCCGCACCGCCGCCTTGCCGCCCCGCACGATTGCCAGATGTTCGGCGATGTCCACGGTGAATTCCCGCGTCAGCCAGACCGACAGCATCTCAGCCTGAAAGGGCGCGCTCAGCTCTGGCCGCTCAGCGATCGCAGCGCGGTCGGCGGCACCGAACTTGCCCGAGCCATAGACCGCGGTGGTGCGCATCAGATAGCCGACATCTTCAATCTCAGCGGCGTCGGGCTGGCGGCCCTCAGCCAGACGCGCGACCACATGGGTGAACAGGCGTACTGAGCGGTTCGCCCTGCTCAGCGACAGCTCAGACGGGCCAATCCGCCCGGCTTCCTGCAGCGGCACGTTGGCTTGCAGCCGATCAAGATCAGCCACCGTCGGTTCGCCGTCAAAAAGGGTAAAGGTGGCATCCCACGCCGTGGCGATCACCCGGTCGGAGCGCATCTCAGGCGGCAGATCATGGGCGAAAGCGACCAGGCTGTAAGTGCGTTCGGGGCCGATGGCGCGATAGACCGCGCGCCCGACACCGATGTCGTCGATCTGCCAGACCGGACGGTCAAAATGCCAGCCCTCACGCACCACCCGCCGCAGCAGGCCGCGCAGGAAAGACAGGCGCGTGGGGTGCGCGCTTCCCATCCGGTCAAGGCGCATCACCTGCGACGGGGATCGGCGGAAAGCCGCCGCTTGCGGAACCGGGTTGAGGGGGGCGCAGTGCATGACAACCTCATGGAGCTGGAGCGCGAAGGGATGGGCGGCAACAGGCCGCCCACCCAGTCGACAGGTGTCAGGCCTTTTTGCCGAGCATCAGCGTGATGCGCAGCGCATCCCAAAGCGACGGCAGCAGCACCAGCGACACCGGCATCGCTGTCACCACGATAAAGCTTTGCAGCTTGCCGATCCCGCCAGACCCCGTGGAGATCAGGATAAGCGCCATCACCCCCATTGCGATGCCCCAGAAGGTGCGCAGCCACGTTGACGGATTTTCGTCCGACATTGAGGTCGCGATCACATAGCTCATGGAATCGCTGGTCGTGGCGACAAAGATCATGGTCAGCACCAAGAACAGCAGCGACAGCAAGAAGCCGAGCGGCATCGCCTGAGTGATCGCCAGCAATCCTGCGGGCAGGTTGAACCCTTCGAACGGGCCAGAGATGACGCCCGGGGTCAGCTGCTCAAACGCGATGCCCGACCCGCCGATGATCGTGAACCAGAAGTTGGTGACCAGCGGCGCGACGATTGCAAGCATCACGATGATCGACCGGATCGACCGGCCCCGGCTGACCCGCGCGATGAAGATCGCCATCAGCGGCCCGTATCCCAGGAACCAGCCCCAGAAGAACACGGTCCACCAGCCCAGCCAGCCCGGTGCGCCGAACACGCCAGCATCGCCGCGATACAGCGCCATGTCGAAGAAGTTCGACAGATAGACGCCAAGGCCGCCGACAAAGCCGTCAAAGATAAAGAAAGTCGGCCCCGCAACCAGCATGAAGGCCAGCAGCACGAAGGCCAGGATGACGTTGAGCTTGGACAGAAGCTGGATGCCCTTGGACAGGCCCGAAATCGCTGACAGCGTGTAGATGCCGGCCAGCGCCAATATCACGATGGTCTGCGTCATGAACGTGTCGGGGATACCGAACAGCGCGTTCAGCCCATAGGACATCTGCAGCCCGAGGAACCCGATTGGCCCGACCGTGCCCGCCACCACCGCGATGATGCAGCTGGCATCGGCAATCAGTCCGATCGGCCCGTTGATCGCCCGGTCGCCGAACACTGGATACAGCAGCGTGCGCGGCGCCAGCGGCAGGCCTTTGTCATAGTGGTAATGCATCATCATCACCGTTGTCAGCGCGCCAAGGATCGCCCAAGCCAGAAAGCCCCAATGCAGATAGCTTTGGGCCAGTGCGGCATGGGCCTGCGCCCGCGGATCGGCGCTGAGATCACCGAAGACAGGCGGGGTCGACAGGAAATGGGCAATCGGCTCTCCCGCCGCCCAGAACACGCCGCCACCTGCCAGCAGGGTGCACATGATCATCGAGGCCCACTGGAACAGCGTGAATTCGGGCCGTTTAAGCCCGCCCATCCGGGTGCGGCTGCCGGGCAGAACGCACACCACAAGGCCCATCAGGAACGTGCCCAGCAGAAGGATCTGCCAATATAGGCCGAAATAGGTGGCGGCGAAGGTAAAGCCTCCGTCGACCAGCGCCGACAGGGTGTTGATGTCGAGCAGCGCTAGTGCGCAGAACAACAGGATGAACCCGCCCGTGACCGCAAAAAGGGGCTTGTTCACGCGGCCAGCCCCTGGGGACGCACCGCTTTTTTCAGTGTGGTCGCTCATCCGTTGTCCTCCCAGACAGTGGTTTTTTTGGCCCCGTGGGGTCCGTGGTGTATTCAGGCCCCGTGGGGTCCGTCAGGTCGCCTTGCGCCGCTGTTCTTGTGCAGACGGTTGCTTGGCGCCGAAGCTGTTTTCAAAGAACCGCAGCCAGTTTTCTCCCATCACCGCCGCGATTTCGGCCTCGGCCATCCCAGTGGCGCGCAGGCCCGCAGCGATGTTGGAGAAATCGCGATTGTCGGCGAACCAGTCCGGCATGGAAGGGAACCCCGCGGCTGCGGCGCTGCCCTCGCCATAGTCGATCGACTTGGTCCAGCGCCCGACGCGCATCCATTCGACGATGCTGTCGGGCTGGTCTTGGCACAGGTCCGTGCCGATCCCGACATTGCCGATGCCCATCAGATCGGCGGTACGGGCGATCATCTCGCAATAGTCCTGAAGGGTGCAGTCGCCGCCGCCCTTCAGGTGATGGGGATAGACTGAGAACCCCAGCATCCCGCCGCTTTGCCCCAGTGCGCGCAGCACGGTGTCCGATTTGTTGCGCAGCGCCGGGTTCCAGCTTGCCGGGTTGGCATGGCTGATGACGATCGGGCGCGTGGAATGGGCGATGGCCTCCAGCGTGGAGCGCTCACCCGAATGGCTCATGTCCACCACCAGACCGACGCGGTTCATTTCGGTCACCACCGCGCGGCCCATGCGGGTCAGGCCGCAATCTTCGGTCTCATAACAGCCTGAGGCCAACAAGGATTGGTTGTTGTAGGTCAGCTGCATGAACCTGAGGCCGAGCGTGTGCAGCACCTCCACAAGGCCGATATCGTCTTCGATGCAGGATGGGTTCTGCGATCCGAAAAAGATCGCCGTGCGCCCGGTGTTGCGGGCATGGGTCACGTCAGCCGCGGTCCGGCCCTGAAAGATCAGGTCGGGGAACTGCTCAAACCAGCGGTTCCAGCGTTCGATGTTCAGCACCGTCTCACGGAACGTCTCATGATAGGTGATGGTGACATGCACCGCATCGACGCTGGCCGCACGCATCTGGCGAAAGATTTTCTCAGACCAGTTGGCGTATTGCAGTCCGTCGATCAGGACGCTCATTCCGGGGTTCCCGCCGCCACATAGGCGGTCTTCACCGAGGTGTAGAATTCCGCGGCATAGCGGCCCTGTTCGCGCGGCCCGAACGACGACGCACCGCGCCCGCCGAAGGGCACGTGGTAATCGGTGCCCGCGGTCGGCAGGTTCACCATCACGCAGCCAGCGCGTATGTTGGCGCGAAAGTGGCTGGCGCGCGCCAATGACTGGGTCATGATGCCCGCGGTCAGCCCGAATTCGCTGTCATTGGCCATGGCCAGCGCCTCGGCGTAGCCGCCCGCCTTGATGACGCAGGTCAGCGGGGCGAACATTTCCTCGCGGTTGATGCGCATGTCATTGCGCGTGCCCGCAAACACGCCGGGGGCCATGTAGTGACCCATCGTCCGGCGCTCCAGCCGTGTTCCGCCGCACAGCAATTCAGCGCCCTCGGCCTTGCCGATGTCCACATAGCTGAGGTTTTGCGCCAGTTGGCCCGCGCTGACCACCGGGCCAAGCTGAACGCCGTCATCCAGCGCGTGGCCGACCTTGAACGCCTGCGCCGCCTTCACCAGTTTTTCGACAAAGGCGTCGTGGATCTTTTCGTGCACGATCAGGCGGCTGGCGGCGGTGCATTTCTGCCCGGTGCCGCCGAACGCTGAGTTCGCCGCATGGGTCACTGCCAGATCAAGATCGCAATCATCCATGATCAGCATCGGGTTCTTCGACCCCATCTCCATCTGGAGCTTGGTCATGTTGACCACCGCCGCCGCGGCGATGCCGCGCCCGACGGGGACCGATCCGGTGAAGCTGATCGCGTCGATCGCGTTGCTTTCCACCAGCCGCTGGCCCACATCGCGCCCCGGCCCGGCGACCAGATTGAACAGGCCCGCCGGAATGTCCTGACGCGCGATGATTTTCGTCAGCGCCACGGCGCTTGCGGGCGTCAGGTTCGCGGGCTTCCAGATCACCGCATTGCCGAAGGCCAGCGCCGGCGCGATCTTCCATGCCGGGGTGGCGACGGGAAAGTTCCACGGGCTGATGATGGCGACGACGCCTGCGGGTTCGCGGCGCACGTCGATTTCAATGCCCGGGCGCACGCTTTCGGCCAGATCGCCGTGCAGGCGCAGGGCCTCAGCAGCGAAATAGGTGAAGAACTGGCCAGCGCGATAAACCTCACCCTTGCCCTCAGCCGCGGGCTTGCCTTCTTCGCGCGCCAAGGTGCGGCCGATCTCTTCGGCGCGGGCCATCAGCTCCGTCCCGATTGCCATCAGGACGTCGTGGCGCTTTTGCACCCCGGCGGCCCACCAGATGGGCTGCGCTTTGCGCGCCGCCGCCAACGCCATGTCAAGCTGCTGCGCATCGGCCTGACCGTAGTGCCCGATCAGGTCTGAGACGTCTGACGGGTTGCGGTTTTCGATGGTGGACGCGCCGGTTTCCCAGGTTCCGTCGATGTAAATGCCGGTGTGGGTCACGATGAATTCCTTGTCTTGCCTGGCCAACCTCATAGACGGCGTGGCATATTTCAGGCAATCTCGAAAAATAGAATTAAAATTCAGGAAATCTGACTTTTGGCAATCAAGCTGGAAATGCTGCGAGTTTTTCGCACGGTGGCTGAACATGGCGGCCTCAACGGCGCTGCTGACGCGCTGGGGCGCACGCCGTCCGCGGTGTCGATGATGCTGGCGCAGTTCGAAGACCATGTCGGCGCGCCGTTGTTTGAGGCAGGCCGCAAAAGCCGCCTGACCCCGCTTGGCCGCCTGGTGTTTGACGAAAGCAGCCGCGCCACCGACGCGTTCGCGCGCAGCGTCGATGCCATCGGGCGCCATGCGATGTCGACCGCCGGAACCGTGCGGATCGCCACTGTGCCGTCAGCGACCATCACGCTGCTGCCCGGCATCATCGCGGCCTTCAGAAAGCTGCGCCCGAACGTGCGGCTGGAAATCAGCGATGTCGACAGCGCCGCAGTGCGCAGGCGCGTCAAGCTCGGCGAGGCGGACATCGGCATCGTCTCGGCCTCGCCCGGTGATCCTTCGGAAAGTGATGTGATCCTCGAAGACCATCTGGGGATCGTCTGCCGCGCGGATGGGCCCATCGCGGCACAGGCGGGGCAGGGCGGCGACGGCGTGTGGGAGCTTTTGGCGCTGGAGCCGCTGATCGCCAATCCGCTGTGCAATCTGGTGCCCAGTCCGTGCGTCGCAGAACTGCTGGCCGCGTGCAATCTGGAGGCACGCAACACCACCGCGCTGATGTCTTTCGTGCGCAGTGGCCTCGGGGCCACGATCCTGCCGCTGAGCGCGGTACAGGACCAGCCTGCGGGGCTGCTTTTTGTCCGGCCCACCAATCCGCCCACCAGGCGCCAGTTGCGCAAGATTTGCCGGGATGACGTTCATCTGGGCCCGGCGGCGCACGCGTTCTGGGCGTCATTATGACGGCGGCGGGCCACCCCCCATTGCGCCCAAGGCAGCGCGGGTGCGACCCGTTGCCAAGCGGTTGCGAGGGGTGGAGTAACGACCGATCTGGACGGCTCGTCAGGGCCATGACGGCGCCATGGTTGTGAACAGGTGCGGAATGTGGCCCCTGCTTCGGTGCTGATCGGCGTCCGTAAGGGCCCCCGTTCCGAAACAGTGGTCCACTGTGTCTTCCGGGGTGATCCGAGAGCCAAGATTTTGATGTGGGTTGCAAAAGTGGCGACCCCCAGTTCCTGCATCAGGCCAAGGGCGGCTTGGCTGTGGCAGCGCGGTGCCGTGAGCTGAGCATGACGCCATTGCCCGTTTGGCTTTTGGATGGCGAGCGCCGAAAAGGCGAGGGGCCTTTTATTCGTGGCGTATTAAGCCTTTCAGCATGTAGGCGTTTATGATCAGGAAAACTAAGGCGTCGAAGGAGAGAGCATAATTAATATGCTTTTATTGATAGGCATGCGATTGGCGTCGGGGCTTTTTTAATTAAATATATGTTTATATAAAGTTTTTAAATTCATAATATTATATTTAATTGTAATTTTTATATTACATTATAATTTTTCAAAATCTGCGATACCTATAATTTGTATTTATTGTTGAATTTTAATGTATCTTTCAAATTTATTATTTTGCTGTATATTTTCAAAACAGTGACGTATATCCCGATGATCTCGTTATATTTTCCATATAATTCGGATACTGCCGATCTGAATTGGGTCCCTATTGATCAGCGCAGGCCCAAGGCAGCCGTCCCGATCCCGGAGCACGGCGCCTCGCCCTTCAGGGGTTTGAGGTTGGTGCAGTTGCGTGGGTTCGGCTCTGTCGTTCCACTGACTTTATGGCCCGGATGCGCTTAATCTTAAGCTCATTTCTTAGCTTGTCGGCGGACAGCAGGGCCCAAGGCCGCTCACTGCCCTTCAGAAGTCTGCACCGTATTGTCTTTGAAATGGCCGTCGTTATTCCCCACCTCACGAAGTATGGACTTGGGCACGGATACGTAGAGGACCGAACTCTGCGCGCAAACTTATCAAAATATGGGGCGCCCTGCCCAGTTAGGGGGTCGCGAAAAACCTGATGTATCCGGCTGCATATGTTTGGCCCCCGTGCCTTTCCAAGCATGGGCAAACCCACCTGGAGGCCATGGCCGATACGCCTCCCGCAACGGTGCGCGCGTCACTTTGGGCCAGCGCAAATCACGGGCCGTCAGAGCCCAATCGGGCACAGGCTGATCCAGCAGGGATGCCATGGTCGGGCCGAAAAGCAGCAGCACCTCAGCGTTGCCATCGTGCAGTTCTGGTGCAAGCGGCCATGGAAAATTAGCGTGATGCGCCAGCCCAAGATTGCCACCCATCGCGCAGTTTATAAACAAAATAATTTGCAAATTTCTGATGTGATCATTTATAAAATATATAATAAATCTTCAAAATTCTCTTTTTCACATATTTTTTGAAAACTATTACCATATAAATGTGATGTGATTATTATAATTAATAGCTTTTGTGTGAAACGTGCATTTAATCACCATACGAATATAAATGTCCGTTCAATATGCCTCGGGTTTCACGACGACGGCTTCGCAGTCCCTCGCCAAGCCGCTACATTGTCTGACCAAATGGGTCACACGAATAGAACGTGCCGTGCCAAAAATTCAAAATCGCAGGTGGTGATGGGCCGTTTGATGATGTTAATTCGCCGCGCAGCTTTGGCCCCCAAGCCGCCATTCGTTGCCACGCGAATGAGCGGGCGAGGATGCGCAGCCAAGGCCAGCTTTCGTGGATTGAACACAGCACGACGGCACCGACCATCAGGCTATTTAGCTAGCGGCACTTCACCTGCTATCGAGTATTGAAGCCGTGCGAGCCGCCACTTTCGGTGGTTTCCACGCCCGCGCTGTCGACAAAGCCCGTTGATGGTCTGCGCATGAGGGGCATTGTCGATCAACAAAGGGTCTTTTAATTGTGATGGCTGGGTGCAGAATTTTCCAAATTTAAAATTACATTCTATTTTAAAGTAAATTTAAAATATATCTTATGAATATAATTAAATTTTGCGCCTATTGCATTAAATATACATGGAAAATTGGCATAATAAAATTGTGATTGTCAATCGCACCAAACTCTTTCATCCACGCGTTGATCTATCTTAGCGCCACCCGCAGCTCCTCCGCTATCTGACGGCTGCGCGTGGCGCAAAGCCCCAACGTTTTGGCATCAAAAATCGATCTTTCGGTTACGCCCTGCACAAACCCTTTCCGCATGTCATTCAAACATCACAGCAAACCAGACCCGGCGCAGTTTTCAGACATAACCACTCTCCTCGCGTCGGGATGGACGGCGTCTGCACCGCACCGGGGTCTTTGCAAAATCCATGGCAAGTTTCCGCACCGCTATGACGTTGATTTTTGTCCAATCGACCGGCGGCTGGCATGGATTTTTCGGCGCCACCATGCGCGTTTTTGCGCTACTATTGTTTCGCGAAGATGTGCGCATCCACCATGCGAAATTGCTTGGCTTTTTGTTGGCTGCGGTCGCGCACTTTCCCCAGATACAGGAGACATCTTCATGATCACATTCGGTCCCGTCGCGCGGCGCCTGCTTGCCATCCTGCCTGTCGCCATCGGATTGGCGGCGGTGCCGGTCTTCGCTGCATATGCGGATGAAAACTTCGAACCGCTCTCCGGCGTCACCATCGAAGACGCATCGCTCAGCGCGGCCGGTGTGGGCCAGAATGCGCGCCTGCGACTGCACATCGACAATGCCAGCGGGCGCAAGATCACGCTGCTTGGTCTGCGGGCTGAGGTTGCGCAAAGCGCGGCGCTGATCGTGTCCGCACCAGACGCGGTGCCGCAGGTTGCGCCAGCTTTCGTGCTTCTGGATCAAGAGACGCTAGATCTTGCATCCTCGCATATCGGTGCTGAGCTGCACGGCCTTCGTCGCCCGATCCTCGGCGGCGAGACCATCGAGTTTGAGCTGATCTTCGCCCTCGGTGCGTTCAAAGCGACCGCCCACGTTCATTGACGCACCCTGTTCCAACAAGGAGACTTCCCATGCACAGACGTGATTTCATCGTCGCTGCCCTCGCCACCACTGTGCTGGCGAAAGCGGCCCATGCCGCCGGGCCCCGCATCTTGGTTGCCAAGTCCCCGACCTGCGGCTGCTGCGGTGCATGGATTGACCGGATGCGTGACGCCGGGTTCGCGGTTGATGCACGCGATGTCGATCAGGACACGCTTTACGCACTGAAGGCGCAGCTGGGCATCGGGCCGGAGCACGCGTCGTGCCACACCGCGCAGGTGGATGGGTATGTGATCGAAGGCCATGTGCCTGCCCAAGACATCCAGCGCCTTCTTGCTGAACGCCCCGACGCGGCCGGCCTTGCGGTGCCGGGCATGCCGACCGGGTCTCCGGGTATGGAGATGGGCGACGAGCGCGACCCCTATGACACGCTTCTGGTGCGCAAGGATGGCAGCGCAACGGTGTTCGCGCAGCACTAACACGCAGATTGCGGCGGGCACGCCGGTGGGGTTGGGCAGGGCCGGTGCAGGACCACGCATCGGCCTGCCACTGATCCGCCCATCGCGGTGCGGGGGCAGGCCATGTGAAATGCCCGCCGGCTGCATCATTCCATGCCCCGTGCGAAAGGCGCGCGGCCAACCCCGCGACACCCTGTGCGTGAAACCCGCCCATAGCGGCGGCAAGGCGGGCGCGAGGCTGCACGCACGCCCTGCACCGATCGCAACCCCGGGGCATGCGTCAGCCGCAGATCGGTGCTGTGGCGGCAATCAGGGGCCTGGCCCCGCCCGCGGTCACAGAAAGTCGAGCGCGACGCAGCTTTTGCCGTCAAGGTCCTTGAACATGAAGCTACGCGTGGTCCCGGCCTTGCCCTGCATCAGGTCATTGCCGAACCGCTGGGTGATCGCGCCGCCTTGCAGCAGCGATGCGGGCTGCGCCGCACAGGCGCCCGACAGCGCCGCCACGGTGTTCATCTTCAGGATGCAGGCGCTGCCGGGGCGTTCGAAATACGACAGCAGGTGGATCTTGGGGTGATAGTCGCCCTCCACCCAAAACGCGACGGAGCCTGATCCGGCCGCCGCGTCGCTGGTCAACACCTCAATTTGTGCGGCGCCCTTTACGTTGCCCGCCACCGCGCCCGCGATCTCAGCGGTGCAGCGTGAGACACCGGCGCGCAGCAGCGTTGCGGTGGCCTGATCGCCCGTTGTGGGGCGCAAGGATGCACGCTGCACCGGGCCGGACCCGTTGACCGCCAGCGACAGGCACTGGGTGCCGTTGATGTCCTTTAGCAGCACGCCCTCGGTCGGGGTGCGCCCGCCTTGCAGCAGGTCCTTGCCGTGCAGGGTGCGGATCTGGGCCTCGGACATGAACTTGGCCGGAAGCTGCCCGCAGCCGTTGCCGATGGCGGTGATGGCGGTGGTCTGCAGGTCGCACGCGCCGCCCGCGCCGGGGGCGTAGGTCAGCGTGGTGATCCGCGGGTGGGTGTCCCCAACTGGGATGATCGCGATTGACCCGGCACCTTGGGCCGATTCCGGCGTCAGGACCGAAATCGTGACATTGCCTTTGAAGTTGGCGGCGAGGATGTCGCCGATCTCAGCCTGGCAGGTCGCCACGCCCTTGGTGGTCAGGGCCGATGCCACGGCAGGCAGGGCGGCGCGGACGGGGGTGGGGGCGGCGCTCTGGGGTGCGCGGCCGCGTTGCTGGATGCAGCCCGCCAGCGCGAAGACCGCGAGGCAGAGGATGACAGAGTGCAGACGCATCGGACTCTCCGGCTGAAATGAGGAAGGGCGGAGGCCTGCGCCCCCGCCCTTTGACGTGTTTATAACCTCAGTGGAGGCTTATTACCAAGCGTAGGCTGCACCGGCGCCGAACGCGGCCTCGCCGCCGCTGAAGCCGACTGAGGCTTTGATCACGACTTCGCTGGTCACGTTGGCCGTGCCGCCGAAGGCAAAGGCGGTCTCGCCGTTGAACCCACCGACGGCACCGCCGAGGGCAAAGCGCTTGCCCGAGGGCGGGGCGGGGATGTTGGCAATCGCCGCGATCGAAGCGATGCCCGCGGACATGCTGCTTTCAAGCGACGACAGCTGCCCGTAGTTGACCGCGTCGAACTGCGAGGTGCCGTCGGCAACCCCGGTCACGGTGACCGGTGCGCCGCCAGCGGTGTTCGCGAAGCTCGCGCCGCTGTCGTTCAGCGTCAGGGTGGTGGACGCCGTGCCGCCGCGCAGAACCAACGAGCTGGCATCAGCCGTCACGCCGTTGGCGCCGAACAGAAGCGCGCTGGACGTGTCGTTGACGTTCAGCGTGCCGTTGCCAGCGCCCGAAGAGGTCACCGCCAGATCGCCGGTGTTGGTCAGCGAGCCGGTGTTGGTGATGGCCCCGGTGTTGGTGATGGCGCCCACGTTGGTGATGCCCGCGGTGGTGGTCAGCCCGGCGACGTTCAGCGTGTTGCCGAGCGTCGTCGCGCCGGTGACGCCCAGCGTGCCGCCGATGGTGGCGTCGGTGCCGACCGACAGCGTGGTGCCGACGATGGTGGCGCCGGTGGACTCCAGCGTGCTGCCGCGGACAAGGCCCACGCCGATGATGTTGCCGGTGGAGCCGTCCATGAACGCCAGAGTGCCGCCGCTGGAGTTATTGGCGGCGATGAAGCCGGCGGTGCCGCCGGACCCGACGCTCAGCGTGCTGCCGATCGTGGCGGCGCCGGTGGTCGACAGCGTGGCCGACGAAACAGTGCCGTTGGTGGTGGTGAAGTTACCATTGTTTGAGGTGAAGTTGCCGGCGTTGTTGACGATGTCACCGCTCAGGATGTTGATGTTTCCGGCGTTGACGGTGCCGGTCGCGGTGAGAGTGTTGGTCATCAACACTTGGCCGGAGGTGGTCAGCTGGCCGAGGGTGGTGGCGCCGGTGACGTCCAGCGTGCCGCCGACGGTGGCGAAGCCGGAGGTCTGCAGCGCGACGGCGTCGATCAGGCCCGAGGCGCCGCTGACGGTGACCGTCGGGGTGCCGCCGTTGTTGCGGACGAAGAGCGTGCCCGCCTGGCCGTCGGCGCCGACATTGGTGTCGAACTTGACCCAGGAGCTGTCGGTGCTGAGCGCGCCGTTGTTGTCGATGCCGTTGGTGAAGGCGGTGCCCGTCACGGTCAGATCGTTGGTCACGGACGCGCTGTTGAGGGTCGCGAGGCCGCCCGAGGTCAGCGTGGCGCCGGAGACGTTGCCGTTGGTGGTGCTGATGTTGCCGTTGGTGGTGCTGATGTTGCCGACGGCGCGGATGTCTTCGCCGCCGATGATGTCACCAACGGTCTGCACCGTGCCGGAGGAGACCGCGTTGCCGGTGGTGCCGTCGACGGTGAAGGTGTTGCCGCCCGGGGACCCGGCGCCGTTGTTGATCGCAAGCTGGCCGGCCGTGCCGCCGCCGCCGATCACCGCGGTCTGGGTGCTCAGCGCGCCGGTGTTGTCGAGCCCGCTGGTGGTGGTGGCGCCGGCGTCAAGCGCGCCGAGGGTGCTCGTGCCAGTCACGCCGAGCGTGGTGCCGACGGTCAGCCCGTTGGTCACGTCGGCCGAGTCGAGCGTCGCGAGGCCGCTGGTCGACAGGGTGCCGGTGGCGATGTCGCCAGTGTTGGTGATCCCGCCGGTGGTGGTGGCGCCGGTGACGGCCAGCGTGGTGGCGACGTTAGCTGCGCCGACCGACAGCGTGCCGGTGCCGACGATGTTGCCGGAGCTGCCGTCGAGGAGCACCTGCGGCGTGCC
>JBLGAC010000070.1:0-13033 GCA_047610385.1 Paracoccaceae bacterium
GATGGGCTTGCTGAAACAGTTTCGCCGCGTCGCCACCCGCTACGACAAGACCGCCGAAAGCTTCCTTAGCTTCGTCCAACTTGCCGCCATCCATCGCTGGATGCGCTTTGTCCACACGGCCTAATAATATAATTTGATTGTCGTTTTTTGGGGCCAAAATATAAACAATATGTCGATTTTTAATAATTTATGATGGCAGATAGGCATAAACATGATTTCATTTTTATAAATGTAAAGCAATTTAATATCTTTTATTTAGTGTAAATAGTTGATTTAAGAAAATTTTCACTTTAATTTCGACAGATTCAGCTGATGAATATGGCAAAAATGAGGCTAGATCTTTTTTATCGGATAAAACGCCTGCAATAATAACGCAAACTGCAATCTCTGATCTCCTTCCCGGAGCCTCTGCATGGGCAGTCGATGCCACGCTTAGATCGTGAGGATTGTCTGATGGCACTTACGGCAAAGGGCGCGAAAGGCGAAGGGCTTGGGTTGGCGGCGCAGTTCTTGGGCCGCAAGGGCGTCATCCGCCGCGCGCCGCATTTGGATGTTGAGGCGAAGCGCGCTGAGCGTCTGCGGCTTCGCGATGCGGCAGCGCAGGCACTGCGTCCATTGCGGGCGGTCCTCTGCGGTAAGTTCTTGGTGGTGCACGCATTTCTGGCAAGCGGAGAGGATGGCGTCACCGACCACGGGGTCACGCCGGTTCGCATTGGCCATCGCATTTTTCTCGTGCAGCTGGTGGTGAAGTGCGGCTGCGTCTTCGCGCGACAGCTTGCCCAGCGGACGCCGTACAGCGTCAAAGAGGTGGACGTTGATCCAGCCCCAACGCAGGTCGCTGGCGCGATCAGCATGGGCGAGGAGTGTATGTAATTCGCAATATTTTTAAAAATATCACGCCACTCAAAATGCAGGATTATCTAGCATGTGCAATTTATTGAATAAATATAATTCAGATATTTATGATTTATATTTGATCATCAGACTAAATTATTTTTTATAAAATACACAGCGACTTTCGTATTTAGGGATGAAAGGGTTTTGGCTGCACCCGGAAATACGTGAGGATATAGGAATTTATTTTGATAAAAATAGATGCCTTATCAAGCATAGATTACAAGGCAACTTCGTTTATACAAATGATCAGGAGATGTATGCCCCCCCCCCCCGCGGCAGAGGCTGGCGGCGTCTTCAGCCCCGTTTCGCCAGACGGTGATGCATGTGGGTAAAGCTTGCCACCCCCAGCACCGGGATGAACAGGCCCAGCAGCGGCACCGACAGCGGCGCGGCCATCAGGCAGCCCGCGATCCACACCCGGATCTGGAATTTGCGCCGCAGGACCCGCGCCTCACGGAACGACACATGGCGGGCGGCGACCAGTTCGAAATACTGCCGCCCAAGAAACCAGCCATTCACCGCGATGAAGATGAATGGCCCGATTGGCAGGAAGATCAAATAGAGGATCAGCGCCGCCGCGTTCGCCCCCAGCAGCGTCAAGGTGAACAGGACGCCGTCAATCAGCATCTCAAACCAGCCCATTTTGCGGGTGCCGCGGGCGTTCGGATAGTGCTTTGCCTCTACCGCGTCGGCGATTTCTTCAAGAAACAGGCCGATGAACAGGCTGGCGACCGGCATCATCAGCACGCTTAGGATCAGGATGCCCCCGAACCGCGCGATCCATTCGAGCGCCGCGTCGAGGAACCCAAGGCTGAACCCGAACACGGTCAGCTGCATGTCGGCGATGTCGCCCGTGACCCACCACCACAGGACCGACAGGGCGCCCAGCAGCGCGATCGTCATCACCAGCGACACAAAAAACACGCGCTGGAAGCGCCGGTCCGTCAGCTGCGCCAGGGCGCTGGCGAAATCGCCGAGCATGGCTCAGTCCTCCTGCCAGGTTGTGACGCGGGCCATGTCCGGGCGCGGGCGCTCTGGCGGGGCTGAGGTTTCTGTGCCCAGATGGATGAAGCCCGCCACCCATTCATGGGGCCCGAGGGACAGCCCTTGGGTCAGCCAAGCGCGGTCATAGGCCATCCACGACGACAGCCAGTTCGCCCCCCATCCCAGCGCCAGCGCGGCGTTGAGGGCGGCGAGGCAGACGGCGCCTGCGGACAGGGTCTGCTCAATCTCAGGGATCTTGGGGCTGCTGACTGGCGCGGCGATCACCGCGATCACTGCAGGGCAGCGGTCGAACGCATCGGCGTCTTTGGCGCATTTCTCTGGCTCCAGACCGTTGGCCTCGCCCAGCTGACGGGTCAGCGCGGACAGACGCGGCAGCGCGGCGCCGGTCAGGACGACGAAGCGCCACGGCTCCAGCTTGCCGTGATCGGGCGTGCGCGCGGCGGCGGCCAGGATGGTTTCGATGGTCGCGCGGTCAGGGCCGGGGCCCGTCAGGGTCTTGGCGGGGCGCGAGCGGCGGGTCAGCAGGAAATCGACGACCTCGGGGCGGTGGTCCGGCATTTGCAATCCTCATCTCACGCACAGGCTGGGCTGCGGCACGTCTTGGGACATGCGGAGCGGGGGGCCGCATGTCAACCACCGGGCGCGCCGGGGGGGCGAAGGCGTGCGCCTCGTGCGCGTCGGAGTGGGTGGGTTTGTTGCGGGTGTCGGCGCGGCAAAGGCTACGAGGCGGTTGATTTCCCCATTGGCGATCTGCCGTTTGGTGGCGGCGGTCTGCAGGGCCATGATGCTGCCAACGGCGTCGACCGCGTCACAAAGGCGGCACAAGCAGCGGGCGGGTCATGTCGGCCAGGGACCGGGTCGGTCGCCCCGCTGCGTCGCGGTTCGCGGGCGACAGCCAGTCGCGGTGGGCACCGCCGACCGCTGGCCAGTCGCCGTCGGTGATCGCGAACCAGGCGGTGTCGCGGTTGCGGCCTTTGTAGATCGTCGCCTGCCGAAAGGTCCCTTCATAACTGAAGCCCAGCCGCGCCGCCGCCGCCCGCGACGGGGTGTTGAGCGCGTCACATTTCCATTCATACCGCCGATAGCCCAGATCGAAGGCGCGGGCAGCCATCAGGTGCATCGCCTCAGTCGCCGCAAAACTGCGTTGCAGGCGCGGGGCAAAATGGATGAAGCCGACCTCTATGGACCCGGCTGCGGGGGTCATGCGCAGAAAGCTGGCGAAGCCGGCGGCGCGGTCATCCCCGGCCGGGCGGATGGCAAAGAACCGCGGGTCCTCGCTGTCGGCGCTGCGCGCGATGAAAGCGTGAAAGGTCGCGCGGTCGTCGAACGGGCCGTTGGGCAGATAGGTCCAGCCGCGGCCCTCGGGATCCTCGGCAAAGGCGTCCCACAGCTGGTCGGCGTCGCGCGCGGCGCTCAGCGGATCAAGCCGGACATGTGCGCCGATCATCGCGTCGCGACTGGGCAGGGCAGGCGGGATCCATCCGGTGACCTGATTGCCGATCGGCGCGCCCCAAGGCATCGCGCGGGTCATTGCACGTCCACCACAGGCAGCGTCAGGGACCCATCCGCGCCCAACGGCCAGAACGGGTTCATCGCCAGTTCCCAGACATGCCCGTCAAGGTCGGCGAAATAGCCCGAATACCCGCCCCAGAACACTGGTTCGGGGGCCTTCAGGCCTGTGGCCCCGGCGGCAAGCGCGGCGGCATAGGCCGCATCAACCCCCGCACTGTCACCATGATTTTGCGCCAGCGTCATGGCCCCGGTTCCAAGCGCCGCGCTGGGGCGGCCCTGATCCTTGGCCAGCGCGTCTTTGCCAAACAGGCCCAGCACCGCGCCGTTCAACTGAAAGAACACCACCCCCGGTTGCGCCGCGGCCGCGTGCCAGCCAAGCGCTTCGTAGAACCTGCGCGCGCGCGCCAGATCATCGACCCCGAGGGTGATCATCGCGGCGCGCTGCGCGAATGCCGGGTTGGTCATGGCGTGGCTCCTTTGCGTTCAGGGGCACAGGTTCGCGCGCCGCACGCGCTGGGTCAATGATGCCCTCATGCCGCCGCGGACCTGCCTTACAGTCGCCGCGAATGGCGCGGATTGTTGCACTGACGCCGAAATCGCCGCATGGCGCGGGGCCGATCCGCACGCCTATCGGTTGTGTAAGGCAAAGTTGCCTCGGTGCGCCGCACTTGCCCGCGCCGACCCGTTTTTACCGATGCCGACGCATTGGCCATTGATCCCGTTGGCGCGCGCTGCGCGTGTCGCCGGACGTACGAAAAGGAAGACTGTCATGATGCTTCGCAAAGCCACGCTCTCGCTCGCCGCAATCGCCATGCTTGCGGGCTGCGCCGATGGGCAGGGTCCGTCATCGCGCCAGGGCACGGGCGCGATTCTGGGCGCGCTTGTGGGCGCAGCGGCTGGCACGCTGGTCGGCGGCAATGATCGGCGCAATGCGCTGGTCGGCGCAGGCATCGGCCTGCTGGCCGGTGCCGCCGTGGGCACCTATCTCGACCGTCAGGAAGACGCGTTGAATGAGGATCTTGCCGGCACCGGCGCCGCGGTTACCCGTGTTGGCGACGCCTTGCTGGTCACCTTGCCCGAAGGCGTGACCTTCGACACCGGTTCAGCCGAGATCAAACCGCAGTTCTCTCGTGCGCTGACCCAGGTTGCCCAGACCCTGAACGAATATCCCGAGAGCTATATCGACGTGATCGGCCACACCGACAGCGTCGGCGCCGCCGATTACAACCAGACCCTGTCTGAAAAGCGCGCCGATGCGGTGCGCCGCGCGCTGATCCAGCGCAGCGTCGCGGCCGCGCGTGTGGTTGCCTATGGCATGGGTGAAAACAGCCCGGTTGCCGACAATGCGTCCGCCGCTGGCCGCTCTGCCAACCGCCGGGTTGAAATCAAGATCATCCCCGCGACCAGAAGCTGAGGCACGCGCGCCCCAGACCATAAAGCCGCCGCCCCAACCCGGGGCGGCGGTTTTTTCATGCCATCACGATCGCGGGGGGCGGCGCGGTGCCCGATTGACCGCCATGGGCTGCGGCGCCATCTGATCTTTTATGGAAAACGAACCGCTGGTCCGCCTCATTGTCTTCGCCCTTATCTTTGCCGTCATGGCTGGGTGGGAAGGGCTGCGCCCCGCGCGCGCGCGCGCCCAGACCCGCACCCGCCGCTGGGCGGTGAACTGGGCCATCGCGATCATCGACACTGTTGTCGTGCGGCTGTTGTTTCCGGCCGCGGCGGTCGGGGTGGCACTGGATGCGGCAAGCGCGGGGGTAGGGCTGTTCAACGCGCTGGATTGGCCGTTGTGGTTGGAGGTGGTGCTGGTGATGGTCGCGCTGGATTTCGCGATCTGGGCGCAGCATCTGGTCAGCCACAAGGTGCCGGTTCTGTGGCGCCTGCACCGGGTGCATCATTCGGACCGCGATGTGGACGTGACCACCGCCATTCGCTTTCACCCCGTGGAAATCGCGCTGTCCATGGTGCTGAAAATCGCGCTGGTCTACGCGCTGGGTGCGCCTGCGCTGGCGGTGATCTTGTTTGAAATTGTGCTGAACGGCTCTGCGATGTTCAACCATTCCAACCTGCATCTGCCCGCCTGGGCAGAGCGCCCGGTGCGCGCGGTCATGGTGACCCCGGACATGCACCGCATTCACCATTCCACTCTGCGCCGGGAACATGACCGCAATTACGGCTTTAACCTGTCAATCTGGGACCGGATCTTTGGCACCTATCTGCATGCGCCCAAGGGTGGGCAGGACGGCATGACCATCGGGCTGGCCGACCATCAGGATGACGCGCCGGGGCACCTAGGCTGGGCGCTGATCTTTCCGTTCCGCAAGCGCTGATTGGGCACGGGACGCGGCCGCGTGGGCAAGGGCGGTCGACAGGCCCCTGCATCGGCGGTTATCGTATTTGCTGAACCTGCGCGCCCGTCGCCGCAGGACCCGGCGGAGGCGCATAGATGCGGCGGTTGATCCTGCTTCGACACGCGAAATCGAGCTGGGCCGACGAGGGCGTCCATGACGCCGCGCGTCGGCTCAATGAACGCGGGCGGCTTGCTGCGGTGCTGATGGGCGCGTGGCTGGCGGAATACGACCTGTTTCCCGACTTTGCCCTCATCTCCACCGCCAGGCGGGCTGTGGAGACGTGGGAGCGCGCCAAGATCGGCATGGGCATGGCACCGCCCCACGCCTCTGCGCCGATTTACATGGCTGAGGCTGGCACCTTGCTGGAGGTGCTGCAAGGCGCCCCTGCGGACGCGCGCACGGTCCTGATGCTGGGCCATCAGCCCGGCATGTCCGATTTTATGGAGGCGCTGGCCGGAGAGGTCGCCGAGGATTGCGTCCACGCCTTCGACAAATTCCCCACTGCATCGGTCGCAGTGATTGAATTTGACGGCCTTGAGGCATGGACCGACCTCGCCCCCCGTGCGGGGCGCCTTGTGCGCTTTGCCCACCCCAAAGATCTGGTCTAGCCGCTTGCCGTGGGGCAAACTGGGGCGCGCATAAACGCTGGGCGTGAAAAAGCCTTGGGGGGATGGTCCCTCCGGGGCTTTTTCGTGGGGGTGCGGCCAGCGTCAGCCCTGCGCCTTGGCCTTGCGCCGCGCGGCCACCCCCAGCGCGCTGAGGGCGTTGCGCATCAGAACCAGCGCGCCGGAACGCATAATACGCGCTCCCGTTCCAGCTATATCCAGCAATCTGCCCTGCGCAATCGCATGGGGCGGCCGGTTCCCGAACCGCCCCTTATCGCCCGTTGGCGCGCCTTAGCGCACGCTGCCCCCCCGTCCCGTCTGGGCGGTGTCAGCGCACGCGGGCCTGTTCGCGCGCGCGCTCCGCATCCAGCCGCTTTTGATAGCCCGACTGCACCAAATCAACCGCCACCAGCACCGCGATGGAGAAGTAGAACGTCGTCATCGACATTGCCTCAACCGGATAGCCGAACAACATCAGATGCGCCTGATGCCCACCCTCACCCAACAGCACCACGCCGACGATCAGCAGGATGAACAGGCCAAGCACCTCATATTTGCGGTTGCGTTTAAGGAACGCGGCCACCGTGTCCGCCATCGCCAGCATCGCGATGCCAGAGACGAGGATGGCGATGGCCAGCACGATGAACGTGTCGGTGATTGCGATTGCCGACAGCACTGAATCGAACGAAAATACCAGATTCATGAACACAATCATCGCCGTCACAGATGCGGCTGATCGCGGAACCCTGTCCTCGTCCGGGCTTTCCTCCAGATGCTCCATCGACAGCATGTGGCCAATTTCCTTGACGGCCGTGTACATGATGAAAGCGCCCCCCACCAGGAACACCAGCGTTGAGAAGGTGAACGTACCTTCCAGCACGCCCGGCAGGTTCACATGGAACCACGGGTCGGTCAGCGCGCTCAGCAGATGCAGCATCACGAACAGCATGATGATGCGCAGCGCCACCGCGATCAGAATGCCCCAACGGCGCACGGAGCGCTGCTGGTCAACCGGTGCGCGTTGGCTCTCGATGGAGATGTAGAGCAGGTTGTCAAAGCCCAGCACCGCCTGAAGAAAGATCAGGACGACAAGATTGCCCAGCGATTCATAAGTGAAGAGTTCGGCCATGGAGAGCGCCCTTTCATGGGTGGCGGCATTCGGGTCGATCTTGCCTCGACGCGCCGCAGCGGGGCAAGGCACCCGGCGTCGCGGGCATGTGCCAAGACGCGTTGATGCAACAGAACTGCGCGAATGATGTAGAAAGCGTGATACAGGGGCGCTGGGGCTGCACTCAAAATACGGATATCTGGCTTATGATCCAAAAAATGGTGCTGATTGAAGGTTTAATCTGTCTTTCTGTGTAATTTTTACATCACCTGTGGGGCATTTACTGTATTTATAGATAATAAACTGCAAAACTGGCCACAGTGATGCTTGCAAGACGGCGAAGTTGCACGGCGCTGGTCGGCGGTGGCGTCAGATGGTTCATCCAGCCTGCTGCCGGGGCCAGCGAGGCAGTTCTGGCCTCAGTCGAGGCCGGCTGCCTCGCGCGCGATCGAGTCCAGCAGCGCGTCGACCTCCTGCATCGCGCCCTCAGGGAAGCGTCGATACCCGACCGTGACCGTCTGTGTGCCGAAGGGCTGATAGGCGAAAATCCCGTAGGGGCAAAAGGCGATGTTCATGGCATCTGCCTCCATCACCTTACGCGACAAGGTGGCGGAGCAGAACTGGATCACCTCCGCATGGTCATAAACCTGCACCGAGGCGCCCACAGCGGCGGCGGTGCGGTTCAGCATTTCACCCACATGGGACACGTTGTCGACCTTATAGCCGCGTCCCTCGATCGCTAGGCGCAGATCGAACACCACGTCTTCGAATGGAGCATTCACTTGGTAGGTGCGCGCGGGCGTGTCATTGGCCGCGACCACGGGAGCCACAATGGCCAGCGGCGCAGCGGCGACGAGCGCGCTGATCATCACGGCGCGGAGCGAAGGGGCATTCATCAGTCATCCTCCCAAGAAAAACCAGTCCGGGGGGCATCCTAGCAGGCCAGCCACCGGTTGCGCGATCATAACCGCGTCAACCACCCCGCATCACATCTGCCATTCTGGGCGCCGCGCGCCCCCCGGCGCGCGCGGCTGAGCGGGGGCTCGATGCCCCCCGAGGCCGCTCCTCGCGCCAAATTCACCGCACCACACCACACCGCGCCACACCGCACCGCACAAACGCCCGCGTTGCCCCCCGCGGGCAAGGCGCTCAGGGCAGAAGGGTTTTTACGTAGACCGGCAGCGCGAAGGCGGCTTTGGCCACCTCTGGGCTGAAATACCGGGTGTTGATCCCAGCCGCGTCCCAGCGCTTTTCCAGCGTCGCAAGGTCCGTCGCCCGCGGGCGGCCATCCATCGCGCCCCAGCCAAAGGCCATCGGCCCGCCCGCATAGGTCGGGATCGTGGCCATATAGCAGGTCCAGTCCGCGAACAGCGCCTTGAACGCGCGCATGGTGTTGGTCAGCGCGTCTCCTTGCATGAACGGAACGCCGTTCTGGGTCACCAAGATGCCACCGGGGTTCAGCAACCCCTTGGCGCGGCCATAGAATGTGTCGGAGAACAAAACCTCGCCCGGGCCGACCGGATCGGTGCTGTCGACGATGATCACGTCGAAGCGGTCCGCGCAGACCCGCACAAAATCGGCCCCGTCGGCGATCACCAGTTTCAGGCGCGGGTCGTCGAAGGCCCCGTCGGAGATGCCGGGCAGATAGGTCGTGGAGAATTCGACCACGCCTGCGTCTATCTCAACCATCGTGACATGGGTCACGGATGTCCAGCGCAGGACCTCGCGCGCCATGCCGCCGTCGCCGCCGCCGATGATCAGCACCCGCGTCGCCGCGCCGTGCATCAAGATCGGCGTGTGGGTCAGCATCTCATGATAAATGAACTCGTCGGCCTCAGTGACCTGCACCACGCCGTCAAGGGTCAGGATCCGGCCGAAGGTCGGGTTGCGAAACACCCGCAGGCGCTGGACATCGGTCTCGCTGTCGTAAAGCAGCGTGCTTTCGCGCAGCGCCTGCGAGAAATCCTCGTGCAGGGCCTCAACCGACCATCCGGGCATCGTTCTGTCTTCGGACATGGCCTTGGCCTCCCCCATCCTTGCAATCGTCAGGGCAGGGGATAGCGCGCCGCGCGCCGGTCAGGCAAGCGTCAGCGCGCGCGGGTCAGCACGATCAGGCCGCCAAGCATGGCGAATGTGGCGATCAGCACCAGTACGATCAGCGCGGGATAGCCGAACACCGCAATCGCCGCGATGCCCAGCGCCAGCGCCAGCGCGATCACCGCGAGCGGTGCATTTTCCCCGCGCAATTGCCCCAGCAGCGGGCCGATCAGCGGAAGGTTCAGGATCGAGGCGGTGCGAGGGGCGTTGGACATGGGCGTCTGGCTCCGGTTTCAAAACTGCGCGGACGCAGATCCCTGCGATCGGTCTAGCCTAGGCCTCAGTCCGCGCTTGCGCGAGCGGGCGCCGCGCCGCAGGGCGGCGGCATGTCGCGCCGCAATCGCAGCAGCATTGCGCGCACCAGCATCCGGCGGCCGGGCCCGGTTGTGTTCGTGTAAATCGGCCTGACCGTGTTTCACGTCCCGACCTGCAACCCGATCTGCGCCAACCCGTGGCCCGCACTGGCTGCGCGCAGCTGGATATGGGGGCAGGGCGGTTGCGCGGGGTTATGGCGGTCTGTGCTGGCCGAATGTCGCCCGCGCGCATCGTGCACCAGGCCCCACGGCCCCAGATGCAAAAGGGCCGCCGCGACCTGCGCGGCGGCCCTTTTGGCCTGCATTGGTGTCCTCAGGCCCTGCGCGTCACTGCGCGAGGCCTTCGCCGCGCAGCAGTTCCTTGACCCGCACGTCGCCAGCTTCGAACGCCTCGCGCAGCACGTCCACGGCCTTCCAGGGGGCCGCGTCGCCACACATGAACACGTCGAACGCGCCATAGCCGATTTCAGGCCATGTGTGCACTGAGATATGGGATTCCGCGAGCACCGCGACCCCGCTCACGCCCTGGGGGCTGAACTTGTGGGTGTGGATGTGCAGCAAGGTCGCGCCGCACTTTTCCACACAATCGCGAAACGCTTTTTGGATGCGCGCTTCGTCATCCAGCCCTTTGCCCTCGATCACCTCGATGATCAGGTGGGTTCCGGCATAGACTTTGCCACCCTTGCGGATGAAATGGTCTTTTCTGTCCTCTGCGAAGACGTCGCGGTCGAACATGGCTAACTCCGATCGTCAATAGCGCGGCATTCATGGCCAACGCAATGTCCTCAGATTCTGGCGAAGTTGCCGGAACGATCAGCCTTTCGGCTGCACGCTTCGGCTTCCTCATGGGTGGCGCCTGTCTCCAGAGCCATCCCCGGTCGGAAGAGATCCACGCCAGTTATGGCGCTCCTCTCCTGCCAGCAGATGAATCCAGCGGTCCCTTAGCGCCCCCCCTTTGGCCTTGCGGCCGGATCCGAGGTTGGGATCGGGTACCCTGTGAGCGCCCAGATAGGGGCGAATCTGTTTGCGATCAAGACTTGAATTTGCGCTGCGGCGTATTTTACGCGAACGCCATGTTGCGCTGCAACACGCGCTCAGTGCCCGGGGCCCGCCACCGGGGTGCGGCGCGCGCGCCGAAGCCGCTGTTCGCGGTGGGCGATATAAAGCGTTGAGCAGATGATCACCGCGCCGCCCAGCCATGTCAGCAGGTCAGGGGTTTCATCAAACATCAGCCACCCAACCAACCCCAGCGCCACCAGTCGCAGATAGGAAATCACCCCCATCACGCTGGCCTCGCCGCGCCGATAGCTTTCCAGATCGGCGATGCCGCGCAGCGCGCCCGCGACGGCCGTCACCGCAACCGCAATCCACAGATCGGCCGCTGATGGCAGCGCCCAGACCGGCGCCGCGATCGGGATCGAAATCAGCGCTGTGATTGCCACCGACGACATGAACGCCGACAGCGCCCCATCCGCCGCCGCCACCCCCCGCGACAGCGTCAGCGCCAGCGCAAACAGCATGGACGACGCCAACCCGCCAAGCATCGCAAGGTCCATATCCCCCGCCCCCGGCCGCAGGATGATCAATGCCCCGAGGAACCCGACCGCCACCGCACCCATCCGCCGCGCACCGATTTTTTCGCCGTTGATCGGCCCCGCCAGCAGGGTGGCGAAGATCGGCGCGGTGAAAAACAGCACCGTTGCCGTGGCCAGCGGCACTTCGGCAATGGTGTGAAACCCCAGCTGGATTGACGCGCCCAGCAGGCAGCCGCGCAGCAGGTGCAGCCAAGGGCGCGAACACCGCAGCGACGCACGCACCCGCGGCAGGGGCAGGATCAGCGCAAACGCAGCAAGGATCATCATTGAGCGCATAAGCACCACCATCCGCGTGTCGACCCCCACGGCGGCCTCACGCACGCCGATGGTCATCACCGTGGCGGCAAGCACTGCGGCCAGCGCCCAGGCCCCTCCGGCGACGTTGTCGGGGGCGGGTGTGGCAGAGGTGGTGGCGTGGGTGGTGGTCATGAAGGCTCCTTCGCGGTCATAAGGACGCCTGATGATCTGCGCGTCAAGATGCGTCCATGCCGCCCCGCCGCGGCCTTTCTCTTGCCGCAACGATGGCTAAAGTGCGCGGATGATCCATTTGGTCCGGAGCCGCCCTGCCATGCCCCTCGCCGCTGCCCGCCGATCCGTCGCCGCCTTGCTGATTGCGGGGGCTGCGATGCTTGTGCCCGCCGCCCCCGCCGCCGCCAAGGGCCTGTGGTGGACTGAGTGCATGGACCCCGCCAAACTGGGCGCGGCATTGTCGCAGGCCTGCCGCCGCGCGGTGGAAACCGGCGGGTTGTCGCCGCGCGAACAGGCCGCCGCCTTCACCAATATGGGCATCGGTTTGGCTGAGATCGGGCGCCATGGCGACGCGCTGACCGCCTATGACCAAGCTGTCGCAGCCGATCCGCGTTTCGCGCCGGTCTATGTGAACCGTGCCCTGTCGCGCGCTGCGCGCGGGCAGATGCGCGGCGTGCTCGATGATTATGAGACCGCGATCAGCATGGAGCCGCGCGATGTCGGCGCCCGCCTTGGCCGCGGCGCGTTCCATCTGCGGCGCGGCGCGGCGGCGGCGGCCCTGCTTGATTTCGACGCGGCCGTGCGGTTGGCGCCAAAAGACGCCGACGCGATCTACAACCGCGGATTGGCCCTGTCGGCCCTGTCGCGCCCGCGCGAGGCTGAGGCGGATTTCACCCACGTGCTCATGCTGTTCCCCAATGACGCGAGCGCGATGCTGGAGCGGGGCAAAGCCCGCGGTGCCCAAGGCCTGCACCGCGCCGCCATGGCCGATTACAACGGCGCGGCCAACCTGCGCCCCGAATGGCCAGCCCCCCAGATCGCCAAGGGCCGCGCGCTGGATGCGGTCGGGGATGCGCGCGCCGCGGGCCAAGCGTATCTGCGCGCGTTTGAACTGGGCGCCCGCGACGACTGGCTGCGCGCGAAGGTCCAGGGCATGGGCGGCTGACACCCGCCGCGCATCCCCGGCAGGTCGCCTGAGCGGGGGCGAAGGCCCCCCGAGGGCGAAGCTTGGGCCAAACGCGCACCAACCGGCCCCCTCAGGCCAGCCCCCTCAGGCCAGCCCCCTCAGGCCAGCCCC
>JBLGAC010000071.1:0-12824 GCA_047610385.1 Paracoccaceae bacterium
GATCATCTGTGCGTGGCACGTTCAAATTTTGCCCACTGTCAGTTCAATTTATGCAAATATGATCAAGCGGTTTCCAAACCGCATGATGCAACCGTGGGGGATGCGTTCCCGGCGCGCCATATGGTACCATCGTGACAGTGCGGATTGCCGGTGCATGGCGCGTTCCGAAAATTTCGTGACGGGCGTGAGGAGGAGCGGTCATGCAGGCAAATTCGGGGCAACTGCTCCTCGAAGCAGCGAGCTTTCTGCCGCCAGAACTGCGCGCCGCCCTCACTGATGCCCCTGACGGATCGCGCTGTCGCGACCTGCCGGTGCGCCAAGCTGCGCTTTTGTGGTGCGACATCTCAGGATTTTCGCGCCATACCAACACATTGCTGGCCAGCCGCGCCGATGGTGTTGAAGAACTGCACCGCGAATTGCGCAACCATTATGATCAGCTGATTGGCCAGATCCTGCTGCGCGGCGGCGAACCTGTCACCTTTGTCGGCGATGGCCTGCTGTCGGTTTGGCCGGTGGGGCCGGGCGGGATGGCCCAAGCGGTGGCGGACGCGGTGGCGACGGCGCAAGATTTTCTTGATCTGCGCAAACGCCGGATTTCGCAATTCGATCTTAATCAGCATATTTCCTGCGGCGACATCCGCACCGTGGAATTGGGTGGGCGCCATGGGCGTTGGCTGCGCACCTCTGTCGGCTCCGCCTTGGTGGAATTGCAGCGCATCGCCCATCTGAAGGACCCGAGCGAGATTTTCCTGACCGCCGAGGCCGCCGCCCTGTGCCCCGAAGGTGGGGTCAGCGCGCCGCTTGGCGATCATGGCGCATGCACGCTGTTAAAGCTGCCGCGGGCGCGCATGCAGAGAAAGCGCCCCCTCATCATCCCGCCGCCCGCGGCGTGGGATGCGATCGTGGCGCGCATGCCCCGATCTGCCGCCGGGTGGATTGAAACGGTCGGTCTGCGCTGGCTGGCCGAATTGCGGCCGGTCACGTCGGTCTCAGTCGCGCTGCCAGTGTTCGACCAAAGCGCGCCCCATGCGGCGGAGCGTCTGGACGCGATCGTGCAGACCATCCAGGACGTGGTGCACGGGCGCGGCGGCTATGTGGCGGATGTCATTGTTGATGAAAAGGGCGCGTCGGTGCTGATCACCTTCGGCACGCCGCCCGATGCCCATTCGGACGATCCGCTGCGCAGCGTGCGCTCAGCGCTGGAAATCATCGCAGCGTTGGGGCGCATCGGCGCGGCGGCAAGCATCGGGGTGGGGACTGGGCGTGCCTTCTGCTCAGTCGTCGGCAATGCCGAGCGGCGCAGCTATCTGGTGCTGGGCGACGTGGTGATCCGGTCCACCCGCCTGTCGGCCGCGATCAACAGCGGCGTTCTGGTGGATGAGACAACCATGCGCGCGACCGACGCGTCGATCCGCTATGACGCCGACCCGATGATGCTGCGGCTCAAGGGATCCGAAGACCCCGCGCCGTTCTGGGCCGTGGCCGCGAACCAGACCGCGGACACGCGCCGCATCGCAGGCCGGGCTGAGGAAACCGCCGCGCTGCGGGCGATCTGGGCGCGCGCCCATGCCGGGCAGGGCGGCGCGGGTGTGATCCTTGAAGGCGAATCGGGGTTTGGCAAAACCAGCCTCGCGCTTGGCCTGCGCCGGGACGTTGAAAAGGCTGGTGGGTATTTCACCCTAGAGGCTGCGTCCTCAATCGAACAGGACGCGCCGTTCAGCGCGCTTCGGCGGCTGGTGATGGAAAGCCTCGGGATTTCGTCTGTCATGGGAATGGAGGCACGCCGCCTCGCCATCAACGCCCGGCTGCCCGCCGCGCTGCGCGAGGCCGCGCCGCTGTTGAACGCGGTGTTCCCCGCAGGTCTGGCAGAAACCGCGGTGACCGCGGATCTGAGCGGCCAAGCCCGTGCAGCGCAGATCGTGGATCTGGTGGCAGAATTGCTGCGCGTGTCGTTCGAAGGGCGCGCTGCGTGCCTGTGTCTGGACGATGCGCAATGGCTGGACCCCGCCTCGCAGCAGGTTTTGGAGCGTTTGGTGGCCACGGCGCCGTCGCTGATGATTGTGGTGCTGACCCAGCCTGTCGCTGGGACCGGCTGGCGCGACCGGATGATCAGCGCGGGAGTTTCGCATCTGCTGCTGGGCCCGCTGTCGCAAGACGATCTGCGCAGCCTGATCTGCCTGCGGCTGGGCTGCGACGCCGTAGAGGACGCGCTGCTCAACCAGATCGAAGCGCGCACCGGGCGTCATCCGTTCTTCAGCGCTGAGGTGGTGCAATCACTGCATGACGCAGGCGCGCTGGTCCTGGATGGCGGGACCGCGCGGTTGGCGCAGGGCGATGGGTTCAGCGTGGTGGCGCTGCCAGATTCGCTTCATGGCATGGTGCTGCAGCGGCTTGACCGGTCCGGCCCCGCCGAACAGCTGTCGCTGCGGGTTGCATCGGTGGCGGGCCTGAATTTTCCGACCGAACTGGTCCGCGACATCCATCCCCTGCAGATCCCGGATGACGAACTTGGGGATCTTTTGTCGGCGCAGGTCACCCACGGATTTCTGGTGGCACAGTCTGCCGGTGGGCGTCCCGGTTTCGGCTTTACCCACGGCATCGTGCGTGAGGTTGCCCACAGCCAGCTGCCGCGTCTGCAAAGCCGCGAGCTGCACGGCATGGCCGCGGAATGGATCGAAACGCACACCGGCGAGGACCGTGCGAGCAAGCTGCTGGAACTGGCGCATCACTGGTCTGAGGCCGGGGCCCAGGACCGCGCCGTGGGCTGCCTTTTGGAAGAATCGCTCAGGCTGTTCAGCCAGGGCTTTGCGGTGCAGGCGGTGCAGGTCGGCCTTCGGGCCATGCGCGCCGCCGGTGTGGAGGTTCCCGACGGGCCAGAGGCGCTGGGCGCCGCCATCGGTGCCAACATGGCCGCCATTGAGGCGCGGACCATGGGCCGCCACCCGACCGAACTGCTCAAGACCATGAGCGTGCCCTCGCCGCAGGTGGCGCTTCGGCTGCAGGCGATCCTGTCCACCGCGCCTTTCGCGTTTCAGTCCAACCAGTTTGAGGTGTTCGCCTGGGCCTCCACCGCCGCGATGCGGTTGGTGATTGAAAACGGCGCTGGGCCGCCCCACGCGTTCTCAATGTATTCGATCGTGAAGGCGGCGCTGACCGGCGACCGGGCCGGGGGGGCCGCTTGGTCGCGCGCCGCCCTTGATCTGGATGCGGCGACGGGGGGCGGGGCCTTGCCCGCGGTCGGGTTCATCGACACCTGGTTTCACGGCCATTGGCGCGCGCCCTTGCATGAAAGCGTCGCCATCAACCGGGCGGGGGCGTCGCGCGCGCTCAGCGACGGCGATGTGCAATACGCCAGCTACAACATCGCCGGGGGGGTTATCCTGACCGCGGCTTTGGGCCAGCGGCTTGATCGGGTGATCGCCCATGGAGCTGAGGCGCTGCAGCATCGGCTGCACCGCAACAGCCGCATGCAAGTGGTGCTGGAAATGCAGTTTGCCCGTGCGCTGCGCGCCGAAACCGAACACCCCCTGTCACTGACTGGCCATGACGTGACTGAGGCGCGCGACATCGCTTGGGTCGCTGAGACCGAATTTGCGAACCAGATCGGGTATTACTTTGCCACCCGCGCGCGGCTGCACCGCCATGCCGGGGACTGGGCCGGGGCGATTGCCTGCGCCGATCAGGCCGGGCCGCTGATGCCCGCCATCGCCGGGCAGACGGCTGAATTTGATCTGGTGCTGCACACGCTGCTCGCCCGGCTTGGCTTGGTGCTGGAAGACCGCTGCGCGCTGCGCGACCAACGCCCGGCGATCGAGGCCGCGTTGGCGCAGCTTGCCGCATGGCGCGCGATCCATGATGGCAATTTCGGCGCCAAGGCGGCGTTGGCTGGTGCGGTCTGGGCCGGGGTTCAGGGCGATGTGCACGCGCCCGGGCGGCTGGCGGCGCTGGCGCGCGGTCTGGGCCCCGATTACGGGTTGCAGGACCGGGCACTGGCGCTGGAATACGCCGCACGGTTGGCACCCGGCGATGAAACCTTGCGCGCGGCGGTGGACGCCTATCTTGATTGGGGTGCCACCGGCATGGCGCGGCGTCTGCGCGAAGGCGCGTTCTGATCGCGATTGGGGCGCGGATTTTCCCCGCGCCCCAATGGCCTGCAATCGCCGTCCGTCAGCAGTTGCGGCGCATTAGCATCGCATTGGCGTGCATGTCCGGCCCAAGGCACAGGGTCACCAGCCAGTCTTGGGTGAAATGCGCGGCGTTCTGCATGCCCCAGGACAGGTTGAACAGCACGCTGCATTCCACAAGGTTTGCGTATTTGGCGATGGTTTCCACATAGCAGCCGGGATTGATAACGTCGCGCCAATGCTCCATCAGCTTGGTGCTGGCCTGATGGGTGATCAGGCAGATGTCCTTGGCCGCCACGCCGTTCTTTTCCAGCAGCGTGGTCACGGCCTCAGGCGCGGTGTTTTTGCCGAACTGGGTAAAGCCGTCGATGCCCTTTTGGGTGATCGAAAAAAACGGGTGGCTGAATTTTCCCATGTCTTCGAGCAGGACGGGATGTTCGCCCGTGTCGTTCATGTGGCCAGCCAGCCGCTGGGGCGCCATGAACATGGATCCGTAATACGACGTGTCGGCGATGGTCAGCTGATCGACGAATTCCCACTGGGCGGCGGTCCCGCCCGGCCCGATCACGCAGGCCGCGGCACCGTCGGCGGCGGACACCGATTGCGGCGTCGCGTAATCCACATAGCGGGTCCAGTTGTCCCCCAGCGCCAGCAGCACATGGCGCGCGCGCCCCGCGCGGATCAGCGCGTCGGCCATCATCACCCCGGCATTGAACTGCGAGAACGTGTTGCCCAGCGGCACCGGCCAAGCGTGGCGGGGCAGGCCGAGCCGCTGGTGCAGCTCGCTGATCGTGTTGGGGGTGTTGAATTCTGCAATCGACCCTTCGCCCAGCACCATGTCGATGTCGTCTGCGGTCACCCCGGCGCGGTCCATCGCCAGCTGCGCGGCGGGCACCATGATGTCGATCAGCCCTTGGTCGGGCGCCAGCACATGGCGGGTGTCATAGCCCGCGAAAAGGTCCTTGCCCTGCACCGGATGGGCTTTTAGCCAGTCGAAGATCGGATCCTCATTGCCGCGCGTTGCGGCGGGCACGGCATGGCCAAGCCCAAGAATGCGCGGGACGGTCATTCGGCCTTCCCCCCATCACCCGGAACCCAAGGCGGCGGTGCCATCCCGAGGCGTTTTTGCAGTGCGATTTCGGCGGTCTGGAACGCGCCCTCAACCCAAGTCTGCACGGTGGAAAAGCTTTCCCCAACAATAAAGACGTTCAGGTCCTTCACCGGCTGCGGGATCGCGTCCAGCATTTCCCACGACTTGTAGCCCGGGTTCCAGAAATGCACCGCGCCGCCATAGGGCGGGTTCATCCAGTCCATGAAAGCGGCGTCCACAGGTTCGGGCGCATCGGTCACGCCGTGCATTTCCTTCAACTGGCGGTGCATTTCCGCGACCATGTCATGGGGTGCCTTGTGGTCGGCCCAGTTTTTCAGCCGCCGCTCTGCCAGTTTGTCGGTCGGGGGGACCCAATCGCAGGGCTCGCCTTCGAACATGATCGGCCCCGCCGGGCTTTGGGCCGCGTCGCGCGGTCCCAGCGGACCGGTCTGATACCCGCCCCAGAAACTGGTGCTGGCTTGGTCATTATAGGCCATGATCGCCGACGGTTTGCCGACATTGGTTGACCAGTAATAGCACTGGCGCACAGGGATGTCGGTCAGGGATCGCCCCGCTTTCAGGCCACATTTTTCCTGCCACCACGGCGTGTCGTAAATCACGAACAGCTTGTAAAGCGGGATGCCCTCGACCGAATTCAGCATCCCCTGCACATGGGGCGCGCGCATCGGGTCCAGCAGCGGCCCGGCGCGCCGCAGCGCCTGGATTGCCGCTTGGGGCATGGCCAGCACGACGGCCCGGGCCAGCGCGCTTTGCCCGCCCTCAAAGCGCAGCTCCATGCCTGCGCCGCCATCGGGCATCGCCGCGTCGTCAAAGCTGTCGAGGCTCATGCCCATGTGGATGTCGCCGCCGGCGTGCTGGAATTGCTCGGCCAGTTCCCAGATCACGGATTCGAAGCCGTCATCGAACAGGAAATATTCGCTGTTCGGGGTGAAATCAAAGTTCTCAGCGATGATGTCGACGGCGTTGGCATTGGCCCCCAGCACGTCATAGCCGATGGCGGTGATCGCCAGTTGGCGGCCCTCATGGCTCAGGTGCCGGGCCAGAAGGTTCCAAAAGCCGACGTCGGACAGCGGTCGGCCGTCGACCTTCAAGGTGCGCAGATAGGGTTTCAGCTTCTCGGGGGGCATGCCCTCGATCTCAGGAAATTCCTGATAGACCGCCCAAAAGATCAGCTGCGCGGGCGATCCTGACTTGGGATCGGTGACCACCGCGCGTTCCGCATCGGTCAGGTTGTAGGGCAGGTCGGTCCCCGGTTTGTCGAGATCAGATTGCTTGAACCGTTTGCGGCGCAGCCACGCGATGTTGTCGGGCGCGTCCACCACCTGCTGATGGTGTTTCACCTTCAGCTTGGTCTCCACCAACCCTTTCACCAAGGGCTGGTTGTTGAGGTATCGCATCCCGCCCAGCTCCATCGGCGTGTCGGGCATCAGGGGCGGGGAGGCCGACAAAAGCCGCCCGCCGATCCGGCCCGATCGTTCGTGCACCGCGATTTTCAGTGGCCCCTCGCCGCCGATGCGCTTGCGGATTTCCGCCAATTCGTCGCCCGCCGCGTTGGCCAGCCGCCATGCGGTGTAGATGCCTGAGGCGCCGCCGCCGATGATCGCGAAATCCAGAACCTCAGACATTGCGGGTCTCCCTTGCGATGATGGCGCGCGCCTCGTGCTTGGTCGGGGCATAAAGCGGGTTGTAGTAGGGCGGCACAGCGGCGCGGTCGATTTTGGCGATGATGACCTGCGGGCGCTTGCGCGACACCGATCTGTCCAGCGCATCGCGCAGCGCGGATCGGAATTCGCCGGGCGAATGCACCGTGTAGGCATCGCCGCCCAGCCCTTCGGCATAGCGCGCCAGATCTGGGGTCCCGAGCGAGAACATCGACGTCCAGACCGCCGGGTCGCCCTTCACGAAATGCTCCATGCCTTGGCTGACCATGGCGAGGTCGTCATCTTGCAGCACCACCCAGATCGCCCCGACGCCGTTGCGCTGGGCGGTGGAGATTTCGGACCCCTGCATCATGAACGCGCCATCGCCGGTGAACGCGACGCAGGCCGCATCGGGCCGTGCGATCTTGGCACCGACCACCGCGCCCGATGCGAACCCCATCGGGCCCATATCCAGCGATGAATGCACCTCAAACCCCGGTTTTGCGGTGAGGTAATGGGCACCCCAGCCAACGCAATTGCCCGCATCCAGCATGATGATCGTGTCGTTCGGCAGTTCTTCTTGCATCACGCGGCACAGGGCGGCGGGTTGCACCGGAGTGCTGTCGGACATGAACTGCGCCTCATCGGCAAAGGGCGAATGCGCCGCCTTGATCGCCTTGATCTTGTCTCTGCGCGCGGTGACCTCTGCGGCGTCCGGCAGCGCCTCGCCCGACAGTTTTGCAAGCGCGTTGATGAAGGCGCCCGCCTCGCCGACAATGCCCAGATCAACGGGGAAATCGCGCGCGATGATCCGCTGGTCGGCGTCAAGCTGGATCACCGGGCCGTCGGGCTTCAGCATCGGGTTCCATTTGTTGGTCGCCAGTTCGCCCATCCCTGACCCGATCACCAACAGCGCGTCATAATGGGGATGGGTCTGGGTCATCCACCAATAGGGCCAGATCGAATTGGCGATGCCGAACATGCGCAGCGACAGCGGGTGGTCTTCGGGAAACACGCCTTTGCCGTCGGCGGTGGTGATGACGGGGATGCCGCGGCTTTCCACAAAATGCATAAATGCGGACAGGGTGGCGCGATCGCGCAGCGCCTCGCGGCAGCCATTTCCAAGCATGATCATCGGGCGTTTGGCCGATGCCAGAATGCCAAGCGTTTCAGCCACCTTGTCTGCCGGCGCTGATGCGGGCGCGGTGCGGTAGCGCGCAGGCGTTTTGGGCATGTCGATCGCCACTGGCGGATCGCCCGGTTTGCCAAGCTTGATGGCAGGCGCCTGCGTCACATCCACCGGCAGCGACAGATGGGCGGCATGGCGCGGCACGCCCATGGCGGCGCGCAGGGCGGTTTCGATCAGCCGCTGGGCATTGACCCCCGATGTCAGGATTGCCGAGGACGCACAGGCCGCGTGATAGACCGCGTTGACGTCAAGCTTGCCGTCGATGCCTTCCTGCAGATAGCCCAAGCCTGCATAGGCTTCGGCGATCTCTCCGGTCAGCGCAAGCATGGCGGACCCGCCTGCCTCAGCATTCATCACCCCGGTCAGGGCGTTGGTGGCGCCGGGGCCGGTGGTGACCATCACGACGCCCAGCTTGCCGGTTGCGCGGTAATAGCCGTCAGCCATATAAGCCGCGCCGGTTTCCTGACGGCAGACGACATACTGGATTTCATCGCGCTGGAGGCTGAATTCCTCCAGCATCTCGATCAGCCCGCCGCCGGGCACGCCAAAGACGTGGGTCACGCCCTCCAGCTTCAGATATTCCAGCAAAACCTGGGCGACGTTCGGGATGTTCTGGTCCATTGGCGACGCTCCCCCCGGAGAGATTTCTGGTCGATTGTCTGGATCTCACGCAGCCTGAGCTTGCACGTATTGCAGCGAATTTTAAAGAAACTTTTAACCAGTATTGAGGCGCCGGACAGATCTGCCCAACGCCTCAACTGCCGCTGGGGGCCAGATTTCCCGGCGAAAAGATCCTGCTTGGCGCTGGTGCAGGCGCGATGTTGCCTGGTGCAAACACGCCGCCCGGGGCTGCGGGCTTGGGCGCGATGTTGCCCGGTGCGAACACGCCGCCCGGGGCTGCGGGGGCGGTGGACGGGGCGGCGGGCGCGTTCTGGCGATGAAGCTCCTGCCGCTTTTCTTGCAATTCGCGCTGCACGGCGCGCTTGCCGTCAAGGATGCTCTGCTCACATGCTGAACTGTCATGGCTGGTGCCCCAGGCAACGCCGCCGCCGACCAGCACCAGCATCAGCGCGGCCACCGCGGCGGGGTGCGAGATGGCGCGGATGAACGGCCGGTCCATCGGCAGCAGCCCTGCCTCGCCGCGTGCGGAGCGGCGCTTGGCCGCCTCAAAGATCAGGGCCAGCACCAGCGTTGTCGCCACGATGATCACCGCAACGGCGGAGATCGACGGATCAAGCCCATAGCGCACCTTGCCCGCCAGAACCGTCGTGAAGGTGCTGTCAGCGACCACGGTGAACACGGTGGTGTTGTAATTCTCCATCGACGCAAGGAACGCGAGCACCGCCGCAGATGCGATCGCGGGCGCCATGAACGGCAGCAGCACCTTCACGAAGGCCTGCGTGGGGGTTGCGCCCATATCAAGCGCTGCCTCGGTCAACGTGGCGTCAAAGCGTTGGATGCGCGACAGAAACACCAGCATCGAATAGGCTGAGATGAAGGTGACCTGGCCCGCGATGGTCAGGAACACGCCGTCATAAAACAGGCTGTCGTAATCAGCGCCGATCATCAGCGCGACCCGGTCCCAGAAGATCAGCGTCGACAGCCCGATCACCACACCCGGCGTCAGGATCGGCGCGATGAACGCGGTGTAAAGCAGCGGGCGCACCCGCGGCCCCACCTGCGACAGCATGATCGCGGCGGCCAGCCCGATGGGCACCGCCACCACCACCACGCCCAGCCCGATGATCACCGATGTGCCGATGCCTTCCAACAGCCGGTCATCCGTGGCCAGCTTGGCGAACCAGCCTGAGGTCAGGCATTCCCATGGTGCCACCCGCGGGAAGGACGCCGAATTGAACGCGGTGACCACCATCACGGCCAGTGGGCCGAACAGGTAGGTGAAGAACAAAAGCAGATAGAGCCCCGCGCTGATGCTGAATGATCCCCGGTTCATCGCCCGATCGCCCCGATGGACACCTTGAACAGCCGCATCATCAGCATCACAAAGCTGATGCACACCACCAAAAGAATGATCGCATAGGCCGACCCGCGCGGCCAGTTGCCCCCCGAATTGAACCATTGATACACAAGCTGCGTGAACCACAGGTTCGACGGCCCACCCAAAATTTGCGGCGCCGCCAGCGCCCCCGCCGACAGCATGAACACCATGGTCATGCCCGACGCGATGCCCGGTTTGGCGTAGGGGATCACCACCTTGCAGTGCACCTGGATCGTGGTCGCGCCCATGTCGCGCGCCGCCTCGATCTGGTTGGTGTCGAGCGATTCAATGGCGTTATACAGCGGAAAGATCATCAGCAGGATGTAGGCATATGACAGCCCGGCATAGAGCGCGATGTCCTGACCGATGAAATCGATTGGCAGGTCCCAAAGGCCAAGGCCCAGCCCGGCCTCGTTGATCACGCCGGTGGCACCGAACAGGATGCGGAAGGCAAAGGCGCGCAGGATCTCATTGACCCAGAACGGCACGATCAGCGCCAGGATCAGAATCCGGCCCGCCGCGCCGGAGGTGGATTTTGCCAGCAGATAGGCCACCGGATAGCAGATCGCCAGATCAATCAGCGTCACCATCAGCGCCGCGAACAGCGTCTTGAACAGCACCCCGATGTCCAGGCCGTTCCAGCTGTCGGCGTTCGCCTCTCCGCCAATGGCGAAATAGCGGTAATGCTCTAGCGTATAGACATCTTCGGGCCCGCCAATGCCAGAGGGTGGCAGGTTGTGCCGGAACGATATGTCCAGCATCGCAAGCTGTGGCAGCAGCACCAGCAGCAGCACCCAGACCGTGACCGCGACCCCCAGATAAATCGCAACCGGCAGCCCGTTGCGATCAACCATCCGCTTGGCGAACCCACGGGTGGCAGATTTGTGTGCCCCGCTCATGCGCTGGCCAATTCGCCGCGCGGCAGGGCGATGGCCATGTCCGGGGAAAAGGCGATCATGCCGCTGGTGGACGCCCAATCGCTGCGGTGGTCGTTCACCAGCGTCATGCGGATGTCCTGGCCACCGGCGTTCAGCACAATGTGGCGCAGGTTGCCTTCGAATTCCTCACGCGTGGGGGTGGCTGAGAACGCGTTGCGATCATCTGCATCGGCGGGGTGCAGCGCCTCTGGGCGCACAAAGACATAGCACTCCGCGCCCACCGCCAGCCCGCCGCCTTCGGGCGCCGACACAAGCATCGGTGCGCCAAGCCCGGCATCGACCATCAGCGCATCGCCGGTCCGCGACAGCACCCGGGCGGGCAGGGCGTTGTTTTCCCCGACAAAGCTGGCGACAAAGCTGGTGCGCGGGCGGTCATAGACGGCGCGCGAGTCGCCGACCTGTTCGATGCGTCCATGGCTCATGACCGCGACGCGGTCTGACATGGTCAGCGCTTCGCCCTGATCGTGGGTGATGTAGATAAAGGTCAGCCCGACCTGTTTCTGGATGGCGCGCAATTCGCGGCGCATGTGCTGGCGCAGCTTCAGATCCAGCGCCGACAGCGGCTCATCCAGCAGCAGGATGTCAGGCTCCACCGCCAAGGCGCGGGCGATCGCCACGCGCTGCATCTGGCCGCCCGACAGCTCTGAGATTTTCTTGTCGCCCTGGCCGGTCAGCGCGATCAGTTCCAGCAGTTCATCGGCCTTATGACGGCGGGTCTTTTTGTCGATGCCGCGGACCTCAAGCGGAAATGCGATGTTTTCCGCCACAGTCATCAGCGGGAACAGCGCGAGGTTTTGGAAAATCAGCGCCGTGGGGCGCTTGTTCGGCCCGATGCCGCGCATGTTCTGCCCACCGATGCGAACCTGACCGCCGGTCGGGTCCTGAAAGCCTGAGATGCAGCGCAAAAGCGTGGTCTTGCCGCAGCCTGATGGTCCGAGGAAGGAAAAGAACTCACCCCCCTCAATGTTCAGGTCAGCCCGGTCCACGGCGGTAAAATCGCCGAACTCCACCGACACATTGTCGAGGGTGACATCCTTGGTCATGCAAACTCCGGGCCGAAAACAGGGATACGCAAATACCGCCGGGGGGGGCGCCGCGCCGCGCCGCGACGCCCCCCCGGCGATGGGGTCAGGCGCTGGTGAACTGGTTCACGAACTCAGTGCGCATGTCGGCGTACCACTGCGGCTCAGCCGGCCAGGGGTTGAGGTTGGCAAGCGCGTCGGCGGGATACGCCTCAGCGAAGTTCTTGGCGTAGGTTTCGCCTGCGAACTTGTCCGCGCCCAGCACCGGGGAATTGTACCCGTGATGGTCGATCGCCTCGCCGGCCAGTTCCGGCATGTAGGCGTATTTGATGAACTCATACACCTGATCGATGTTCTCGGCGCCCGACGGGATCGCCAGACCGTCAACCCATGCCAACGACCCTTCGACGGGGGCTGCGTACATCACCGGCTCTCCGGCGTTTTTCAGCGACAGCGGCGGGCCATCCCAGGTCTGGCCAACGATCACGCCTTCGTTCAGCAGGCCGTTTTTCTGGGTGTCGGCGTCGTTCCACAGCAGCTTGATGTTGCCCTTCTTGGAGATGCACCATGCGGTGATCTTGCTCCAGACCTCAGTCATCGCCTCGGGGGACCCGTAGGCCCGCCAAACGTCGCCCGTGGCCAGCGCGCCGATGGTTTCCATGTACAGCCCGGCGCCGAGCATCATGGAATGGCCGCGGCCCATGGTCTTGCCCGCGTTTGCATCGGCCCAGACGTCGCCGTAAGACGGCAGCAGGCCGTTGGGCGTGAATTTGTCGGTGCGCCACGCAATGCCTTCAGTGC
>JBLGAC010000072.1:0-12191 GCA_047610385.1 Paracoccaceae bacterium
TGCGAACTGGTCCATCAGATCGGCATAGAGGTCACGCTTGAACGGCACGATGTCGTTGATCACCTGCGTGGGCGTCGCCCACCGCCAGGCGCGGAACTCAGGCTCCGGCGTGGCGATGTTCACATCCGCGTCGGTCCCGAGGAACCGGAACGCGAACCACAGCTGCTTTTGGCCGCGATAGCGCCCTTTCCACAGCTTGCCAACCAGATCGGCGGGCAGGTCATAGGTGACCCAGTCCTCAGTGGCGCGCAGGAACGCCACCTTGTCCTCGGTCAGCCCGGTTTCCTCCCGCATCTCCCGCAGGGCGGCGCGGTAGGGCTCTTCGCCCTTTTCCACGCCGCCTTGGGGCATCTGCCAGGCGTCCCCTTGGGTGTCGATGCGTTGGCCGGTCAGCACATGGCCGTCGGCGTTCAGCACGATCACCCCCACGCAGGGACGATAGGGCAGGTCTGCGATATCGACCGTCATCACTTGCCGTTCGAATAGACTGCCAGCCCCGACAGCATGTCGATGGCATAGGCGAGCTGCAGGTCTTCCTTGCGCAGCTTGGCGGTTTCCTCATGGCGCGCACGCTCTTCTTCAAGCAGGCGACGCTCGTCCTCGGACAGTTCCTCGGACAGGCGGCCGCGCAGATCGGCCTCCGACCGGCCGCGGCGGGCGGGTGTGGCGTCTTCTTCGCCTGCTTTGATTTCAGCGGGGGTCAGGCGGCGCTGTTCGATCAGGATGTCAGGCTCAATGCCCAGCGCCTGAATGGACCGGCCCGACGGCGTGTAATACCGCGCCGTGGTCAGGCGGATCGCGCCTTTGCCCTGCAGCGGCATGATGGTCTGGACTGATCCTTTGCCGAAGGATTTCGCCCCCAGAATGATTGCCCGGCGATGATCCTGCAGCGCGCCCGCGACGATTTCAGAGGCCGAGGCGGACCCCTGGTTGATCAGCACCACGATCGGCTTGCCGCCCGCCAGATCGCCGAGCTGGGCGTTGTACCGTTCGCTATCGGCCGGATCGCGGCCGCGGGTGGACACGATTTCGCCCTTGTCGAGGAAGGCGTCCGACACGGCCACCGCCTGGCTGAGCAGCCCGCCGGGGTTGTTGCGCAGATCGAGGACATAGCCCTGCACGTTCTCAGCCCCGCCAAGCTCCTGCTGGACCTTCTCCATGCCGGCTTTCAGGTTGTCATAGGTCTGCTCGGTGAACGAGGTCACGCGGACCACGCCGACGTTGCCTTCAACGCGCGCACGCGCGGCGCGGACCTTGATGTTGGCGCGTGTGATGGTGACGTCGAACGGCTCGTCCATCCCCTCGCGGGCGATGGTGATGATGATGTCGGACCCGACTGGGCCGCGCATGCTGTCAACCGCTTCGGCCAGCGAAAGGCCAAGCACTGAATCCCCGTCGATATGGGTGATGAAATCGCCGGCCTCGATGCCCGCTTCGGCCGCCGGGGTTTCGTCGATGGGGGACACGACCTTCACAAAGCCGTTTTCCATGGTGACCTCGATGCCGAGACCGCCGAATTCGCCCTTGGTCTGCACACGCATGTCGTCAAACGCGTCGGGCGGCAGATAGCTGGAATGAGGGTCGAGCGAGGTGAGCATGCCGCTGATGGCGGCCTCGATCAGCTCTTTCTCGTTGACCTCTTCGACATAGACGCCGCGGATTCGTTCAAAGATGTCGCCGAACAGGTCAAGATATTCATAGGTCGTGCGGGCGTCATTTTCCTGCGCCGACAGGGGCGCGATCAGCGGGGTCACGCCGATCACTCCGGCGAATGCACCGCCGACGGCGGCAAGGATCAGCTTTTTCATAGGTTGGAGCCTCTTTTTTCACTGCCCGTATGCGAACCAGAGCGAAGGGTCGACAGACTCGCCCCCCTCCCGCACTTCTAGATATAGGCTTTCGTCCGAGATTGCCTCGCCCGCGGCCGCCGCTTCAATCAAAAACTCAGGCGCGTCCGGGGATGCCGCGCCCAATTGGCCGACCGGCTCGCCTGCGCGCACCGCGTCTCCGGCCTTGCGCAGCAGGGTCGCCATCCCCGCGAGGATCAGAAGCCGCCCGGGGGACGGCTCCAGAATCACAACATTGTCATAGCCATCCAGCGGCCCTGCAAACCGGATCGTCGCGTCCATCGGCGCGGTGACCTGGGCCCAGCCGGGCGCTTCGATGCGAATGCCGGGCAGGGGCGCGCCGTCGCCGTCCTTGTCCTGCCAGCGCTGCACAATGCGCCCCACCACCGGCAGCGTCAGCGCGCCGGGGTGGATGATGTGCGCCGGATCGGCGGGCAGGGGGGCGGCGGTCAGCAGCTTGGCGAATCCCGCAAGCGTGTCTGGTGCGCCCCGCAAAGCCGCGCGGGTGGCAGCGTCGATGGGCGCTTGGCGGCCGGGGTCCTCGCGCAGCGCCTCGGTCTGGGCGGCGCGGGCGGTCTGCAGTTGTGCCAACGCGGCGCGCATGTCCGATTGCAGCGCGCCCTGTGCGGCGTCGATGGCGCGGACTTCGTCAAGCAGCGCCGACAGCGCCTTGGTGCGCGCGCGCAGCGCCGGGCCGACCAGCGCCATGGCATGCCCCGCGCGCAGATGCGCCACCGGGCCACCGGGATGGGTCAGCACGGCGGGGGCAGGGGTGCGCCCCATGCCCATCAACAGGCCGAGCGCGCTTTCCGTATCTTCCCGTTTGATGGCGATGCGGGCCTCCAGTGCCTCAGTGCGGCGGGTCAGGTCGCGCAGGCCCTGCCGCATGGCCGCAAGACCCTTTTCAAACGCCGCCGCGGCCTCGCCCAACGCCGCCAGCCGCCCTTCGCCGTCGGGGGCGCTGCGCAGGCGCTGCGCCGCGGTTTCGATCAGGGCGGCGGCCAAAGCGGCCTCCACAGCGGCGTCCTGGCCGCGTGCAGGGTCAGCCCCCCCGCCAAGGGCGAGGGCCAGCAGCAGGGCGATGCCCGCCGCGCGCGCCATCATGTGATCAGCGTCTTGCCGGTCATCTCAGCCGGCTGCGGCAGGTGCATCAGCTGCAAAAGCGTTGGCGCCAGATCGCCCAGCACCCCGCCCGACCGCAGCGCCGCGCCCGCAGGCCCGCCAACCAGCACAACTGGCACGGGGTTGAGGGTGTGGGCCGTGTGCACGCCGCCGGTTTCAGGGTCGATCATCATGTCGCAATTGCCGTGATCGGCGGTGACCAGCATCGCTCCGCCGACCTCCGCCAGCGCCGTCAACGCCTCGCCCAGCCCGCGGTCCACGGCGGCGCAGGCGATCTTTGCGGCCTCAAGATCCCCGGTATGGCCGACCATGTCGGGGTTGGCGTAATTGCACACGATCAGATCATAGGCGCGGCTGCGGATCGCCTGTGCGAGGTGCTCCGTCACCTCAGCGGCCGACATTTCAGGCTGCATATCATAGGTGCGAACCTTGGGGGACGGCGCCATGTGGCGGTCCTCGCTGGGATAAGGCGTCTCGACCCCACCGTTCAAAAAGAACGTCACATGGGGGTATTTCTCAGTCTCAGCGATGCGAAACTGGGTCAGCCCATGGTCTGCAACCCATTGGCCAAGCGTATTCACGATTTCCTCCGACGCGAACAGCACCTTCATGAAGGCGTTGTGGCGGATGGAATACTCCACGATCCCGGCCACTGACGCAAAGACCGGGCGGGTGGAGGCATCGAAGTTGTGGAAATCGGGGTCCACCAGCGCCGACAGGATTTCGCGCGCCCGGTCGGCCCGGAAGTTCAGGAACAGCAAGCCGTCGCCATCCTTCATGCCCGCATAGCCGCCGATCACGGCAGGGGTGATGAATTCGTCGGTCTCGCCCGCGGTGTAAGCGTTGGTGATTGCGGCCCCGGCGGTGGTGGCAGGTGTTCCCTTGCCAGCGGCCATGGCGTCAAAGGCGGCCTGCACCCGGTCCCAGCGGTTGTCGCGGTCCATGGCGTAGAACCGGCCTGACAGGGTGGCGATGCGCGCGCCCTCAGGCAAATCGGCGACAAGGGCGGCAAGGAACCGGTCCGCCGATTTGGGCGGCGTGTCGCGGCCGTCGGCATAAAGATGCAGCGCCACGGGCACCCCGGCGTCGGCGACGATGCGCGCGGCGGCGGCGATGTGGCGCGAATGGGCGTGAACCCCGCCCGGACCCAGCAGCCCCGCCAGATGCGCCGTGCCGCCTGATGCCTTGAGGCCGGTGATGAAGCCTTGCAGCGCAGCGTTGGCGGCAAATTCGCCGGTTTCGATCGCGCGGTCGATTTTGGGCAGGTCCATCCACACGATGCGGCCCGCGCCGATATTGGTGTGGCCAACCTCTGAATTGCCCATCTGGCCTTCGGGCAGACCCACTGCATTGCCGCAGGCGATGAGGGTGCTGTGCGGATCGTGCGTCCAGATGCGGTCGAAATTGGGGGTGTCGCCTTGGGCCACCGCATTGGCCACGATGCTGTCGGACAGGCCCCAACCGTCGAGGATCACCAGAACCACGGGTGTCTTTTGGGCGGGGGCGGTCATGAGCATGTCCTTTGGCAAGGGGCGGTGACTGCGGTGGTAGCCCTGCGCGCGTCGGTCTTCAACCGCGGCGGCGCCGCATCGGCAACCGCAGTGACGCGGCCTGGGGCAACCGCGGCGGCGCGGCATCGGGCCTTGCACCATGCGCCGCGCCCGGGGCGCCTTGCGCCCCCCGGTCCCGGGGCCCCACGTCGGGGGCCAGTCGCGCCCAGTGGCTGTGGTCAGGCCCGGTGATAGGGGGTGCCGGCCAGGATCGCGGTGGCACGGTAGAGCTGTTCGGCCAACATCGCGCGGGCCAGCATATGCGGCCACACCATCGGCCCGAAGCTGAGCTTGAGATCCGCACGGGCCCGCAACGCATCCCCGTGCCCGTCCGCGCCACCGATGGCGAAGCAGCAGGCACGGCGACCTTCATCGCGCCAGCGGGCGATCTGGTCGGCCAGTTCGGGCGATGACAGGGTTTTGCCGCGTTCATCCATTGCCACCAGCGCGGCACCTTCAGGCAGTGCGCCCAGCAGCAATTCAGCCTCGGCATCCGGGCCGCGGCCGCGCTTGTCCTCAACCTCCGCCACCTTCGCGGGGCCGAGCGAGAGCGGGCGCCCCGCTTTGTCGATGCGCCCCAGATAGTCGGCGATCAGCGTTGCCTCCGGGCCGCCCCTAAGGCGGCCCACGGCGAGTATCGTCAGATCCACGGGCGGTCAGACGCCTGCGGAAGACCGGGCCGCCAGATCGGGCGCGGGCAGCCACATTTTTTCAAGCTGGTAGAATTCCCGCACCTCGGGCCGGAAGATGTGGACGATCACGTCGCCCGCATCAATCAGCACCCAGTCGCCTGAATCCTTGCCTTCAACCCTGGCGTGGATGCCAAGCTGGTCTTTCACGCGGTCCAGCAGCTTTTCCGCGATCGACTGCACCTGGCGCGATGAGCGCCCGGATGCGATTACCATCGCGTCGGCAATCTCAGATTTGCCGTGCAGGTCGATCTCTACGATGTCTTCGGCTTTGTCGTCGTCAAGCGACGACAGCACAAGCGCCAGCAAATCCGCGCCGAACGCTGTGGCTCGGGTGGTCGATTGCGGAGCCTGCTCCGCCTGCGAGGGGGGGGCCCCGCGCTCAGCACGTTCCGACAGAACGATGTCCTCCTGGATATGCGCCGCATGAAAGCACCCGGGCGCTGGGCCTATAAAGTCTACCGCGAATCGCACCCGTTCTCAAGGAATTGGACGCAGCGCGGCGGACTGGCGCGTATGAGCCTTTCCGGGCGCGGAGCCAAGAGCGAACTGCGTGGTCTTTCAGCGCAGGTCGATCCGCCCAACCGCATAGCCCAGCGGCCATTCGATCTGCATCCGCACCGGAGCGGTCCCGCCGGGCAGCGCGGCAAACCAGATGTCGCGGGTCACGTCGGCCTCATCCTGATCCCACCAATTGGATTTCAACCGAAACCCGCCGATGCGCGCCAACGAGACAGAGCACCGATGCGCGGGGCCTGAGAAGGTCCAATCGCGGTCGGCGGTCAGCACCTCAGGCCCGAGATCGCGCAGGGTCATCTGAAAGGCTGAGCGTCCGGTATAAACCCGGTGATCGCCCGCGCAGTCGCCGCCCGCGTCCAGTTTGCGCATGGCTGAAAGGATCGGAAACATCGGGTCCACCGCCCCGATCAGCGCGCCTTCGGGGATCGGCGAGCGCGGTTCATTGTCATCGGCGGGGGCGGCTAGGGTTTCGGTCACCGGTGTCTGGCCCGGGGCGAAGGTCACACGGCGGTTGGTGCGTTTATCCCCCACGCGGCTGCTGGCAGTGAATTCGCGCGGGCCTTCGGGACCGTAGCGGCCGGTCTGGCTCAGCTCAAAGTCCGAGAACAGCAGCAGCAGGCCCGCGCCTTGCCCGTCGCCGGACATCACGGTTTCGCCCAGCCCTTCGGTCAGGGTGACAGACAGCTCTGCCAAAGCGGCGGGGCCCCAGTTGACGGCATAGCGCCAGGTGCGCGCGCCATCCAGCGGCGCCGCTGCGGCGGTGGCGGGCGTGGCCGCGACGGCCGATTGCGCGTGGGCCCCCGGACCGGGCATCGCGGCGGCCAGCGTCAAGCCAGCGGCCAGAACGGCCCAGCGTATTGTTGATGGTCGCATGATCATTCCGATCAACATCGTGCGCTTTGGCCAAAAGAAAAGGGCGCGCCCCGCAGGACGCGCCCCAATATCACGCCATCGTCATCGCGCCGATCAGGCGGTCGCGGCTTTCAGCGGCAGCGCCGCGTCTTCCAGACGGTTGCGCACCAGCTTTTCGTAATCAGCGGCGATGGCCAGCGCCAACGGCCCGACGGTGAAGATGTGGGTGCCGATCTGGCCGACGGGGGTGACCTCAGCGGCGGTGCCGGTCAGCCAGCATTGCTCAAAGCTGTCCAGCTCCTCGGGCATGATGTGGCGCTCATGCACGGTGACGCCGCGGCGTTCCAGCAGCTTGATGACTTCTTGGCGGGTGATGCCGTTCAGGAAGGCGTCGGGCAGGGGGGTGTGGACCTCTCCGTCTTTGACGAAAAAGATGTTGGCCCCGGTCGCCTCGGCCACATAGCCGCGATAATCCATCATCAGCGCGTCTGAGCAGCCCTTTGCCTCAGCCGCGTGCTTGGACATGGTGCAGATCATGTAAAGGCCGGACGCCTTGGCGGCATGGGGGATGGTTTCAGGGCTCGGCCGCTTCCATTTGGAGATGTCGAGCTTGGCACCTTGGGTTTTCGCGTCGCCGTAATACGCGCCCCATTCCCAGACCGCGATCGCCAGATGCACCGGGTTGCGCGATGAGGCAACGCCCATATCCTCGCCCGAGCCGCGCCACATGAAGGCGCGCACATAGGCGTCGGTCAGTCCTGAGGCCGTGAGCGCCTCTTCCTTGGCGGTGTCGATCTGCGCGGCGGTGTACGGGGCCGGGATATCGAGCATTTCGGCGCTGCGCAGCAGGCGAAGGGTGTGTTCGTGGCCGCGGAAGATCTTGCCGTCATAGGCGCGCTCACCCTCAAACACGCTGGACGCGTAATGCAGGGCATGGGTCAGCACGTGGACCTTGGCGTCGCGCCAGGGCACCATGGCCCCGTCCATCCAGATGACTCCGTCGCGATCGTCATATGCACCGGCCATGGCGGCTTCCTTCCCTTGCGAGGCCGCTGTGATCGCGGCCATCTGCTTAGAATGTTTTCGGGAAATGTCCCAACAGGGGTCAATCTGGAAAGAATCTTTCCGCATCAACCGTGGGGACGGGGTAGCAGCGCCTCCAGGTAATGTCAACAAGGCTGACGTAAATTTATACGCCATGGCTGACAGGGCTTGGAGCGTCATAGATGCTGACGTAACATGCGTGCACAAAAGGCGGTCCGCCCCGCGCACGGGTTTGATATGGATGTCGCTGAGAAGATTGTGCGCGTCGCGATGAGCAGAAAAGGCGAAACACCCGAAATGCCCCAGACATCGCCCGCGCGCCTGCCGGCCTCGCTTTTGAACCGTGGTGAGGATCGGCTGTTCCTGACCGATGACCAGCTGCGCCAAGGCGTGGAACTGATGTTCTTTGCCTATCGCGACATGGTCCACGATGCTGATCGTCTGCTTGAAGAACGCGCCTATGGCCGCGCCCACCACCGGTGTCTGCATTTCATCTGGCGCCGCCAAGGCCTGTCTGTGGCCGAATTGCTCGAGATCCTCAACGTCACCAAGCAATCGGCGAACCGGGTGCTCAGGCAATTGATTGAGGATGGGCTGATCACCTCGACCATCGGAGAGGTTGACCGCCGCCAACGCCGCCTGCGCCTGACACCCGAAGGCGACGCGCTTGTGCGCCGTCTGTCCGATGCACAAAATGCCCGCATGAAACGCGTGTATATGGAGGCGGGGTCAGAGGCTGTGCGCGGATTTCGCCTCGTGCTCGCTGGTATGATTGATGCTGACCGCCGCGCTTCGGTGCTGGATCTGGTGCTGTTGGGTGACGGCGCCGGACAGGGCAGCGCATGAACGCGCCGGAGGCCCGCGTGGGCGAAGACGCGACCTTCCATCTGCTGGTGGTCGACGACGATGACGGCATCCGCAAGCTGCTGTCGCGCTATCTGGCGCGTGAGGGGTTTCTGGTCACCTCGGCCCGCGATGCGGCCCATGCACGGCGGTTGCTGGCGGGGCTGTCCTTTGATCTGCTGATCGTCGATGTGATGATGCCTGGCGAAACCGGGCTTGAGTTCACCGCCGCCATGCGCCCGACCCTGGACGCGCCGGTGCTGCTGCTGACCGCCCGCGGCGGGGCCGAAGACCGGATCAAGGGCCTTGAGGCTGGGGCCGACGACTATCTGGCCAAACCCTTTGAGCCGCGCGAACTGCTGCTGCGCATCAACGCCATCCTGCGCCGTGCCCGCCCCGCCCCAACGCCTGAGGCGCCGCCCCGCACGCTCCAGCTTGGCGCTGTGCGCTATGACGTGGCGCGCAGCGAATTGTGGCGCGGCGAGGAGCTGATCCGCCTCACCACCACCGAAGCTGCGCTGATGCGGGTCTTGGCCGCATCCCCGCACGACCCGGTGGACCGCATGACCCTGCTGGCCGAACTGGACGACGCCCAGGAACGCGCAGTCGACGTGCAGGTCACCCGCTTGCGCCGCAAAATCGAAGACGACCCCAAGGCCCCGCGCTACCTGCAAACCGTGCGCGGTGCGGGATACATGCTGGTGCCTGATTAAGAACTGGAGGCTGTCATACCGCGCTGCAAAAAATTGCTTTGCGCGCGCAGGTTTTTTATTCCACGGTAATTGGTGGGGGAGGTGAAGTTCTCCCCGTAACATAGACATCCTCTCCGCCCGTTGCGGGTTTCGTCCCGCAGGGCGCGACAGCACGAGGACCGTTGAGGCATGGCAGCTCTCGAACCCACCCTTTCCACCGTAGACCTGCACCCGATTGACCTGGTCGAGTGTCTGGCAGACAGCCGCGACTGGGAATTTGACCGGATCGGCGAAGACCGCATTGCGCTTGGCATCGATGGGGTGTGGCGCACCTATGCGCTGTCGCTGTCATGGTCGGCGCATGATTGCACGTTGCGGCTGCTGTGCACCTTTGATCTCGACCCGCCCGAAAACCGGGTGAACGCGCTGCGCGAGGCGATGGACAAGGCCAATGAACGGGTCTGGACCGGCGCGTTCTGCCTGTGGCCTGAGGAAAAGCTGATGGTCTGGCGCTATGGGCTGACGCTGGCGGGGGGTGGGCATGCCTCAGCCGGGCAGATCGACGCGATGATGGCTGACGCGGTTGAAGCGTGTGAGCGGTTCTACCCCGCCTTCCAGCTTGTGGCCTTTGATGCCACTGATCCGGACGCGGCGCTGGAAATTGCGATCTGCGAGGCCTACGGTCGCGCCTGACCGAAACGGCGTGGCGCCGGGTGCGGTGCCCCGTTCGGGCCCCCGCCCACGCGCCGCAACAGGCGAAGGGCGAGACCGATGACCGAAGAAATGACCCTGCTGGCTGAGGGAGGCGTGATCCTTCTGGGCTGCGGCAAGATGGGCGGCGCGATGCTGGACGGCTGGCTGGCGGCGGGGCTTCCGCCAAGCTCGGTCACGGTGATCGACCCGGGCGTAGGCGATTACCTGCGCGCGCTTCAGGAAAAGGGCGTGTCGCTGAACCCGCAGATGCTGCGCGGCGCCGCGGTCTGCGTGCTTGCCGTGAAGCCCCAGATGATGGCGGCGGCCCTGCCGCAGGTTGCGCGGCTTGCGGGCGAGGGGACGCTGTTCCTGTCGATCGCGGCGGGCCTGCCGATCAAGTTTTTCGAAGATGCGCTGGGCCCGCGGACCATTGTGATCCGCGCGATGCCCAACACCCCCGCCGCTGTCGGGCGCGGCATCACCGCGCTGATCGGCAACAAGGCCGTCGACGACATGGGGATGCGTCTGGCTGAGGCGCTGGCCTCAGCGGTCGGGGAATGCGTGCGTCTGGATGATGAAAGCCAGATGGACGCGGTCACCGGTGTCTCAGGCTCCGGCCCCGCCTATGTGTTCAACATGATCGAGGCGCTGGCCGCCGCGGGCGAGGCCGAAGGCTTGCCGCCCGAATTGGCCATGACCCTTGCGCGCGCCACCGTCAGCGGGGCGGGGGAACTGGCGGCACGGGCAGGCGAAAGCGCCGCGCAGTTGCGCATCAACGTCACCAGCCCCGGCGGCACCACCGCTGCCGCGCTGGGCGTGCTGATGGACGAAGACGCTGGGCTGGCCCCGCTGATGCGCAAGGCCGTGGCCGCCGCCGCCACCCGATCCCGCGAGCTTGCCGGCTGAAGGGCCCTGCCGGGCTGGCGACTCGGGCGGTTTGAGGTGATCCTAGGGACGTTCTGCGCTGAAAGGTGTGGGGCGTTTTCCTTTGTCTGCAATGGGTTGGGGTTGGATGTCAGCTTTTTGTGCGCCGCACCATAAATTTCGTTGACTTTCGTGGTGCAGTGCACAATATTGAGGGCATCAGAGGACGCGGGATGCGCCGCGCCCACTCCGGCCCCGGCGGATTTACCGGGGAGCCAGACTGGCGCCAGTAGCAACAAAGGACCGCCCCAATGTTCGACAAGAACCTCTTCGCCTTCGACGCCCAGAAATTCGCCGAAGTGTTCAAGACCGCCGACATGACCAAAATGTTCGAAGGCGCCAAGATGCCCGGCTTTGATGCGCAGGCAATCTTCGCCACGCAGCAGAAGAACATGGAAGCCCTCGTGGAGGCCAACAAGGCCGCCGCCGCCGGTTACCAGGATCTGTTCAAGCGCCAGGTCGCCATCGCGGAAGAGACCATGAAGGCCGCGCAGGCCCAGCTCACTGAGCTGAAGATGGAGCCGATGTCAGCCGATGGCGCGCAGAAGCGTGCCGACCTGATGAAAGAAGGCTTCGAGAAAGCCGTCGCCAACCTGACCGAGCTGGCCGATACCGCGAAAAAAGCCAACTCCGAAGCGCTCGAGATCGTGCAGGCCCGCGTGCAGGCTGCGATCGAAGAGATGAAAGAGCTGGCGGCGAAGAAAACCGCTTGATCTAGCGAACCGCACCACCCGCCGCGCGGACCTCCCTGCGCGCGACGGGTTGCGAACGGATGTCGGGCGTCCTCCCTGGCCCTGATCATCCGACCAGAACGGGTCGTCTGCTTTGTGCAGACGGCCCGTTTTTTTTGGCCATGACGTGAGGCGCCGACTGGCCTGCCGCTGCCCAAGGTTGCGCCAAACAAAAAACCGCGCGCCGATAAGATGTCGACGCGCGGTAAATCTGTTGATGGCCCCGCGCGACCAAACTGAGTCGCCTGTGCAGATCGCCCCTTATTCGCCGCGCGTTACGCGTTGGCGAACCGCCTCCACGCACCAAGCGCACCAATGCTGCCAAGCAAAAGCAACATGCTTGCTGGCAGCGGGACAGTGCTTATGCGCACGCCCGGACAATCATTGGTATCGATACACGGCGTAAGAAGGGTTCCGGTGGTGCCGTTTTTATAGGTCGAGAGGTGGTACTGAAAGTTGCCCAAAAGACCTTGAATGCTATCGAGGCCCTCAGCCACATTCGGATTATAGGCGGGTAGGGCGCTCCGCAAAAGCTCGAACTCATACCCCATGTCGAACACCCAGTAATCTGCTGGGTCGTTTGTATCCGTTCCCTGTTGTCCGGCCGCCACTTCGTAGTTATCGCTTCCGGCCGTTTGGGTCAGGATCGGAGAAGACACGTCGGTGGATTTGCCCTCCGTACTAG
>JBLGAC010000073.1:0-10358 GCA_047610385.1 Paracoccaceae bacterium
GAAATCGCGGGACCATCCGTATCCCTCGTCGTGTTTTGGCAAGATGAGGGGCCTGGCACATGATCTCTGACATGAGCCAATTGGCCGACGGCGCGCTTGAGGATGAGCGCAATGCAGCGGAGCGTCTGCTCGCTGACATGTTGATCCAAACATCTTCTGATCCAAACACGCTTGCCATGCGACGACTTTTGGCGGGATGGGTGACGCGGCGGTACTGAACGCGCGGAACTGCTGGACTGCAAGACAAAGACACCGTCAAATTTCGACGGTGTCTTTATTTTTACTGAAAACTAATTTCAAAGAAAATTTTCTTTAATATTCAAGGGTTAGAAATTTATTTTTTTGTACCACCCAGTATCGCATTGACGCGGTGCAGCAAAATATTTTACACAAAGTGAACAAGCTTGTCGATTGATAAGCAGTCAGAAACGTATCAATACTTCACATATGTGGATATATTTCATGACACGTAGCGATGAAATCGCAACCAGAGACTCCGTGCGTGATGCCGCCAAAGACCGCCGCAGCGCCGTACGTCGGCGCAGGTCATACCGCGTTATTGAAAACTGGATGTGGCGGACCGTTGCCTTTGTTTTGGTTGCCACCGTTCTCGTGAACACCACTGACAAGACTGAGATCCTTGTGGTTCCGCTGAGCCAGAGCGCCCTTGCCTCCGACGGCGCGCAGGCGGCGCTGATCCGAAGGGCGCAATCGCCCTCAGTGGTCGCCGTGGTGATCGAGGCAGGGGATCTGCTGCCCGACCCGCAGACTGTTGAACGTTGGCACGCCCTTTTGCAGCGCTTGGCCCGCGCCGCGCCAACCGCGGTGGCGCTGAATGGCGACGTAACCTACGACGCCATTGCGATGTTCGCGCCCGTGGAACGGATTTTTGCACGCGAAACCGGGCTGCTGCTGCCGGGCGTGCTCTGGGCCAAAGCCACCGAGACGCCCGCGATCGCACAAGCCACCGCCCAACAGCCCGGCGCAGCGGAAGATACGGTGCAGGACTTGGCGGAAAATGAGGCCGTGCGGCTCGCGGTTTATCGCACCTGGATGCAAAAGGCGCTGCAAGGCAGCCCTCACGCCAGAGCTGGCGGAATATTGCTGGTGGAAAAAAGCAACGCGCTCAGCAGCCATCATGCGATCTCGTTGGGCCTGGTTGACGACATCGGATTCGCACAGGACGCGCTGGATTGGGCGTTTGAACGCAGCGGCGTCTCGCGCGCTAAGACGCGCATCGCCTTCTTTTCATTGCCCGACTGATCCGCCATTGCGTGAAAAGCGGCCGCGCGGCGCAGGCGTGCCTTGCAAGCGCCTCGTGGCCAAGCGATGTTGCGCGCCATGCGTGGAACCATCGGCAGATATGTGATCGGTCAGATCCTCGGCCCCTTCGGTCTGTTCAGCCTGATCTTCCTTGGGGTGGTCTGGCTGACCCAATCATTGCGCCTGATCGACACCGTGGTGAACAACGGCCAATCCGTGCTGGTGTTCGCCGAATTCGCCGCCCTGCTGCTGCCAACGGTCATGAGCATGATTCTTCCGGTATCGGCATTCGCGGCGACGCTTTACGCCATGAATCGCATGTTCATGGAATCCGAGATCGTCGTTCTGATGGCCGCGGGCATGAGCCGCGTGCGCCTTGCCGGTGCCGTTGCCGGGTTCGGCGTGCTGGTGATGCTGTCCATGGCCGCCATCACCTTGATCCTGATGCCCGCCGCAAACCGCGAAATGCGCGACCGCACCGCAGCGCTTCAGGCCGATCTGGCGAACGCGCTGATCCGCGAGGGTGAATTTATTCATCCGTCGTCGGGCGTCACGGTTTATATCCGCGCCACCAACGCCGACGGCCAGATGGCGGGGCTGTTCGTGCAAGACGACCGTGACCCGGTGGTGCGCGTCACCTACACCGCCCGGCGCGCCGCGCTGGTGCGTGCGGCAGATGGCCCGCGGCTGGTGATGTTCGACGGTGCCGCCCAGCGGTTGGAGCCGGCGACCGGGAACCTGACGGTCCTGAGTTTTGAAAAACTGGTCTACGACCTTTCCCCTCTGATCGAGCCGGATACCGAACGGCGCCGAAAACCGTCAGAGATGTATGCCCATCAGCTGGTCGCCCCCGACGAGGCGCTGTTGGACGGGCGCGCCTTGGGCAAATTTATTGCTGAGGGGCATGAGATGCTCTCCGCCCCGCTATACGCCGTGACGCTGCCGCTGATCGCGCTGGCATCACTGCTGGGGCCGGGGTTCCGGCGGCGCGGCAATGGTGCACGGTTGGCCACGGCGATCGCGCTGGCCGCGTTGACCCGGCTGCTGGGGGTGGCGGCGAAATCGGCCACCACCGGATCAGCGGAGCTGTGGCCACTGGTCTATGCGCCCCCGGTGCTGGGCGCGCTGCTGGCGCTTTGGGTGCTGTGGGCCGGGCTGCCGACCTTGCGCGCCCGCGGTGCCCGCACCCATCAGATTGCAGCGGCGCTGCCCGCAAGCGCAGCCATGGCCGCCGCGCAGCACAGCGCCGATGACCACCCGCAGGGCCCCCGATGACCGGAACGCTGTCATTATATGTGGCGCGCCGGTTCGTGTCGGCCTTCTTTTCCGCATTCGTGGTCGTGTTCATGATCGTGGTGCTGGTCGATCTGGTGGAATTGCTGCGCCGGGGATCAGGCTCAGACGCGGGGTTTTCCGAAGTGCTGTCGCTGGCGCTGCTGCACGCGCCGTCGCTGATGCTGGTGATCCTGCCCTTCATCACGCTGATCGCAGCCATCGCCAGCTTTGCCCGGCTGGCGCGCAGTTCCGAATTGGTGGTGACCCGCGCCGCCGGGGTGTCGGTCTGGCGGCTGATCGCGCCGACACTGGTGGCGGCGGGGCTGCTGGGGGCGCTGGCGTTTTCAGTCTACAACCCGATCGCGGCATCCACCCTTCAACGCTTTGAGACGTTGAAGACGCGCTATTTCGACAACGAGACCAGCCTTCTGTCGGTGTCAGGCAGCGGGCTGTGGCTGCGCCAAGGCGGCGAAACCGGCCAGATCGTCATCCGCGCGAAACGCGCCGGGGCTGAGGGCGCGCAGCTGTGGGACGTCTCGGTGTTCGAATTTGGCGCCGACGACCTGCTGCGCACCCGCACTGAGGCCGGGCGCGCGGTGCTGGGCGACGGGGAATGGACGCTGTATCAGGTGCGCCGCTGGACGTTTGAAGGCGCAGGCGACGCCCCCCCGCCTGAGGTGATCGTGGAACAGATGTCCCTGCCCACTGAACTGACCCAGGAACAGATCATCGACAGCTTCTCCTCGCCCGAAACCATCAGCTTTTGGAAGCTGCGCGGGTTCATCAAGACCATGGAAGCCTCTGGCTTTTCCGCCGCGCGCCACCGGATGTTCTGGCAAAGCCAGCTGGCCACACCGCTGCTGCTGGCCGCGATGGTGCTGATCGGGGCCGCGTTTTCAATGCGCCATGTGCGGTTCGGCGGGCTGGGGCTGATGGCGCTGGGGGCGGTGGCGACGGGGCTGGGGTATTTCGTGCTCGCGAACGTCACATCGGCCTTCGGGGCATCGGGCGCGATCCCGGCGCCTTTTGCGGCATGGGCGCCCCCGATGGCTATGTCCTTGCTTGCGATCGGCTTGCTGCTGCATCTTGAGGACGGGTAAGAGAGAACCTGAACGCATATCCCTCGGGTCCGACTCGGGCCCGCCACCCTGCCGCCCCAAAAAGCGGCACCCGCGCGCGAGCGCCGACCCGACACGGAAAGCCGCCCCAACCGGCCCCGTCGCCCCAAAGGGAGAGCCCGCCGCGTGACCCGACCTGACGCCCCCCTCGCCACGCAAGCCGCGTTCCGCCGCGCCGCGCCAGCCGCGTTCCGCCCCGCCGCGCCAGCCGCGTTCCGCCCCGCCGCGACCCTGGTTCTGGCCGCCCTGCTGGCCTTGGGCGCGCAGCGCGCCGGCGCCGAAGCGACCGCCCCCGGCATCGCGCCAGGCACCAAAGGCGCACCCACGGAACAACAATTGCGTGGCCCGGTCGCGCTGGTCGCCGATGTGGTGCGGTTTGACAACGCAACCCGCATCCTGACCGCCGAAGGGAATGTGGAGGTTTATCAAGGCCAACGCACCCTTACCGCCGACCGGATCGAGTATAACTCTGAAACCGGGCGCATCTCTGCCTCCGGCGATGTCACGCTGCGCAGTCCCGAAGGCGTGGCGATGATTGCAGACATGGCGGAGCTGGATACCGACCTGCGCGAGGCGCTGGTGCAGAGCGCCCGGATGCAGCTGCCCGGCGGTGCCCGCTTTGCCGCCACCACCGCACAGCGCATCGACGGGCGCTATAACGTGCTGGGCCGCGCGGTGTTCAGCCCGTGTTCCGTCTGTGCCGCCGATCCGGTGCCGCTGTGGCGCATCCGCGCCCGCCGCATTGTCCATGACGAACTGGACAAGGTCGTCCATTATGAGGACGCGACCTTCGACATCCTCGGGGTTCCAGTCGTCTGGCTGCCGTATTTTCGCCATGCGGACCCAAGCGTGGCGCGCGCAAGCGGCTTTCTGTTCCCTGAATATTTGCAAAGCAGCACCTTCGGGCATGCGGTCAAGACCCCGGTGCATTGGGTGATCGACGACGCGTCGGACGCCACATTCACCCCGTTCGTGACCTCCGATGACGGCCCGATCTTTGAAGGCGAATACCGCCGCACCTTCGACACCGGCGCCATGACGCTGGCCGGTTCGGTCAGCTGGAACGACTATGACGGCGATGAACGCCTGCGCGGGCACATCGACAGCGCTGGCCTGTGGACGCTGGGCAAAATCGGCGGACTGGACGGCTGGAAGGGCGGGTTCGACATCGAAATCGCATCTGATGACAGCTATCTGCGCCGCTACGAATTCACCGAAGCTGACCGCCTGACCTCAGAGGCATTCTTGCGCCAGTCCGACCGCAGCGGGTTCCTTGAATTTTCAACCATCCGGTTCCAGTCCCTGCGCGACGACGAACCGTTCGGCAACATTCCCGTGGTGCTGCCCAGCTTTGAAGGCCGCCGCCGGGTGGATGATAATCTGTTTGGCGGCATCCTGTCCGCCGACACCGCGGGCTACGGGCTGGTGCGCGCGGGCGGGCAGGACACGGCGCATCTGGGCTTTGGCCTTGATTGGGAACGGTCATGGACCCTGCCGGTCGGGCTGGTGCTGCGCGCGGTCGGCGAGGCGCAGGCCGATGCGTGGCGCGTCAACGATGGCGGCGGGTCTGACGATGATGACAGCGTGTTCCGCTTTCACCCGCAAGCGGCCATTGAAGCGCGCTATCCCATGTTTCGCCGCGACGATGACGGCGTTCTGGCAGGCGCCATGGGCGGCGGCGTGACCCATGTGATCGAACCGATCGTGCAAGTCATCGCCGCGCCCTATCATGGCGGCACCGCGGCCCCTGACGAAGACAGCGTGCTGACCGAATTTGATGAGACCAACCTTTTCTCGCTGCGCCGCCATTCGGGCTGGGACGGGGTTGAGGAAGGCTCTCGCATGAACATCGGCCTGCGCTATGCGATGACCGGCGACAATGGTGCCGATTTCTCAGCCACGGTCGGGCGGGTGTATCGGGCGCGGGCAATCGACAGCTTCGGCGCCTCGGCCGGTCTTAACGGGCGCGAAAGCGCGTTTGTGGGCGCGTGGTCGCTGACCGTGCCTGAGATCGGGCGCATCACCCACCGGATGCGCGTGTCGGACGGGTTCGACGTCACCCGCAATGAAATCTATGCCGAATTTGACTGGCGCGATGTGAACTTCCTCGGCTCCTATGTCTATCTTACGGCCGATGAGGCCGCGGCCACCGACACCCACGAAGCTGCGTTGGAGGCGCGCTATTCCTTCACGCCGAACTGGTCTGCGGGTGCCGATCTGCGCCGCGATGTTGAGGCCGACAGCTGGACCCGCACCGGCGGGCTGCTGCGCTATTCCAACGAATGTGTGGATCTGGAGCTTTACGCCGGGCGCCGGTTCACCAGAACTGAGGACGTTCCCGCATCAACCTATGCCGGGGTGCGGGTGCGGCTGTGGGCGCTGGGGGGCGGGGCCAATGACGACCGCCCGCCGCCCACGGGCGCATGCGCGCCGCGCAGCTGACAGCGCATCGCGCTGGCGCTCGACGGCGCGACGACGAGCGGTTAGACAAGACCGCGCGCGACCATGCATCAAAAGGACAGGATCCCGACATGACCCGAGTTCGGCACAGCGGCAGTAGTTTCGCTTTTGACGCGGCGCAAGGCGCGCTTTTTGCAGCGGTCGTGGGGCAGCGCGCACTTTTTGCAGCGGTCATGGCGCTCGGCCTCGTTGCCGCGGTGCCTGCCGTGGCGCAGACCGCCGCGCCTGCTCCGCAAGCATCGTTTTCGCCGGCGGCCTTTGTCAACGATCAGGTCATCACCGCCTACGACATCGACCAGCGGGCGCGCCTGATGGGCATGCTTGAAATCGGCGACAGCCGTCAGGCCGCGCTCAGCAACGCGATCGAGGACCGGCTGAAGCGCAGCGCCGCCATCGATGCGGGCATCGGGGCCGACCGCGCACAGATCGACGCGTCGCTGGGGCGGTTTGCGCAGTCGCGCGGGACCGACCCAGAGGGCATTGACAAGATGCTGCGCGCATCGGGCGTCTCACGCATAACCCTGCGCAATTTCATCGAGACTGAGGTGCTGTGGTCGACCTATGTGCGCCGCACTTTCCTGACCCGCGCGGCGGTGTCTGATCTTGAACTGCAGGACGAACTGGCCAATTCCCAGCGCACCGTCCAGACCACCTTCGATCTGTCGGAAATCTCGCTGCCGTTCGGGCGCGACAAGATTGCCGCCCAGGAACTGGCCGCGCGTTTGTCGCGCGAAATCAACCAGGGCGGCGACGTTGCGGCGCTGGCGCGCAAGCACAGCCGCTCTCCCACCGGGGCAAAGGGTGGGCGCGTCGAGCCGCTGGCATCCGACCGCATGCCCCCCGCTGTGCGCGCGGCGCTGGCGCCGCTGCAGCCCGGTCAAGCCTCTGCACCGATTGAGGTCCCGGGCGGCATCGTGGTCCTGATCCTCAACAGCCGCGATGACAAACGCGTTGAACTTGACGCTGAGGGGCGCGAGCGCCTGCGCCAGCAGATGCTGGAGGAACGCCTGACCCGCCTCGCCGACGGACGGCTGGCCGAATTGCGCGCCCGCGCCTTTATTGATGAGCGCCGGTGACCGCGCCGCTGCCTTTGGCGCTGAGCTGCGGCGACCCTGCGGGCATCGGCGGTGAAATCGCAGCCGCCGCATGGCGTGCGCTGGGGGCTGAGGCGCCGTTTGCGTTGATCGGCGATGCCGATTGGGCCGCGGGCTTTGGCGTGCCGGTCGCGCGCATCGACGCGATTGAAGACGCCGCCGCCGCCGCGCAATCAGCGCTGCCGGTGCTGCACCGCCCCTTCCCCGCGCCGGTCACGCTCGGCATCCCCGCCCCAGCCAACGCCGCCGCGGTGATCGCGTCGATTGAAGACGCCGTGGCCCTGACCCGCGCAGGCCGCGCTGCGGGCGTGGTCACGCTGCCGATCAACAAAAAGGCGCTGAAGGACGGCGCAGGTTTCGCGCATCCCGGCCATACCGAATTTCTGGCGCATCTGGACGGTGCCGCGTGCGCAGTCATGCTGCTGATGGGACCGGCGATGAAGGTGGTTCCGGTGACCATCCACATTGCGCTGGCCGACGTGCCGCGCGCCCTGACCGTCGAATTGCTGACAGCCACGGCCCGCATTGTGCATGCCGCGCTGATCCGTGATTTCGCCATCGCGCGCCCACGGATCGCGGTTGCCGGCCTCAACCCCCATGCGGGCGAAGGCGGGGTGATGGGGCATGAGGAAATTGACCTGATCGCCCCGGCCATCGCGCGTCTGCGCGAAGACGGCCTGACCCTGACCGGCCCCCTGCCCGCCGACACCATGTTCCACCCCGCCGCGCGCGCAAAATGGGACGCGGCGCTGTGCATGTATCACGATCAGGCGCTGATCCCGATCAAGACGCTGGATTTTGACCGCGGCGTGAACACAACGCTGGGGCTGAGCTTTGTGCGCACCTCGCCCGACCATGGCACCGCCTATGACATCGCGGGCAAGGGGCTGGCATCTGCCCTGTCGTTGATCGAAGCGATCCGGGCTGCGCGCGACATGGCCGCCTGCCGCGCCGCGTTCGATGCGGCCACGCGATGACCAGCGCGGCGCAGGACGGCCTGCCCCCCCTTCGCGACGTGATCCGGGATCATGAACTGGCGGCGAAAAAATCGCTGGGCCAGAATTTCTTGCTGGATCTGAACCTGACCGGGCGCATCGCGCGCACCGCCGGTTCGGTCAATGACCATGACGTGCTGGAGATCGGCCCCGGCCCCGGCGGGCTGACCCGCGCGCTGCTGTTCGAAGGCGCCCGCCATGTTGTGGCGGTGGAGCGGGACGCGCGCTGTCTGTCCGCGCTGGCCGAGGTGGCCGCCCATTACGCTGGCCGCCTGGAGGTGATCGAAGGCGACGCGCTGAAGATCGACGCCACGCCGCATCTGACGCCCCCCTACCGGATCATCGCCAACCTGCCCTACAATGTCGGCACCGAATTGTTCGTGCGCTGGATGACACCGCCAGTGTGGCCGCCCGCGTGGTCGTCGCTGACCCTGATGTTCCAGCGCGAGGTGGCAGAGCGGATCTGCGCCAAGCCCGGCGGTTCAGCCTGGGGGCGCCTGTCGGTGCTGGCCCAATGGCGTGCCCAAACCCGGATCGCGTTTGAGCTGTCGCCAAAGGCCTTCACCCCGCCGCCAAAAATCTGGTCCGCCGTGGTGCATGTGACGCCCCTGGCCGAGCCACGTTTTCCCGCGGTCCCAAAGACCCTGGAGCAGCTGACCCAGGCCGCCTTCGGCCAACGCCGCAAGATGCTGCGCCAGAGCCTGAAACAGGTCAGCATCGATGCCATCGCGCTGTGCGAAGCCGCCGGGGTGGAGCCGACATTGCGTGCAGAAAATCTGGACATTGAGGCATTCTGCGCCCTGTCCCAAGCGCTTGACGCGCAGCGGGCCGCCCAGGGCTAACCGGACACGGCCTCCGGGATCATTGAAGCCTCCTGCATTGATATAATCGATGCCTCTTTGCCGATTTATATCGGAAAAGCATTGGTTTCACATGAAATATAAAAATAATATAAATTCGAATACCGCAAAGGTGCGCATGATCCTTTTCACCGCTCAAGATTAAATACACTGCGCGTTATCTTGCATAAAAATTCAGGTGAAAGTTATGAAATATAAAAATAGCATCTGAATTATATTTATTTGAAAAATTGCACACGCTAGATAATCCTGCATTCTGAGCGGCGTGATATTTTTAAAATATTGCGAATTACATACACTCATCGCCCATGCTGATCGCGCCAGCGACCTGCGTTGGGGCTGGATCAACGTCCACCTCTTTGACGCTGTACGGCGTCCGCTGGGCAAGCTGTCGCGCGAAGACGCAGCCGCACTTCACCACCAGCTGCACGAGAAAAATGCGATGGCCAATGCGAACCGGCGTGACCCCGTGGTCGGTGACGCCATCCTCTCCGCTTGCCAGAAATGCGTGCACCACCAAGAACTTACCGCAGAGGACCGCCCGCAATGGACGCAGTGCCTGCGCTGCCGCATCGCGAAGCCGCAGACGCTCAGCGCGCTTCGCCTCAACATCCAAATGCGGCGCGCGGCGGATGACGCCCTTGCGGCCCAAGAACCGCGCCGCCAACCCAAGCCCTTCGCCTTTCGCGCCCTTTGCCGTAAGTGCCATCAGACAATCCTCACGATCTAAGCGTGGCATCGACTGCCCATGCAGAGGCTCCGGGAACGAGATCAAAGATTGCAGTTTGCGTTATTATTGCAGGCGTTTTATCAAATTAAAAAGGGCGATCCATCCTCATTTTTGCTATATTCATCACCTAATTATGTCAAAACTAAAGTGAAAATTTGCTTAAACCAAATATTTACAGTCAGTAAAAGATATTGAATCGCTTTCCGTTTATAAAATGAAATCATGTTGATGACTATCTGCGATCATAAATTATTAAAAATCGGCATATTATTGGGATTTTGGCCCAAAAAATGACAATCAAATTATAATATTTATGACATACAGAGGTGGTTCGGAAAAACTGAACAGCCAGGATAAGTGGATTTTCCGCGCCACGGCGGCATGACTGCTGCGAGCGAGGAGATGACCATGATGAGACGACCGCGCCGGAACCACGAGCCCGGCCTTCAAGGGAGAGGTCGCTGTAGCCGCGATCAAGGGCGAGAAGACCTTGATCGAGCTGGCGCAGGATTTCGACGTCCATCTGTTACCGGCAGGGCATGTTTGCATGCCCGAGAGGCGAA
>JBLGAC010000074.1:0-10133 GCA_047610385.1 Paracoccaceae bacterium
CCCCGATCAGGCCTGATTCAACGCGCAGACGCCCGAAGCGGCCGCGGCGGCGGCGGCGGTGGCGGTGGCGGCGGAAATCCACCTAAGAAACACCCGGAAGTTGTTCAACCAAACCGAGCCACCTCATTTAGAGACATGAAAAATCACAATAAATTGGGTCCATAACAAAGCGCTAAAGCATCTGTTTTTTTCGGACTGATCTAAATTAATGTTATGTAAGGGCGAGATTGCCTACGACACCTTCATCCTTGATGTCCGCGAACGGGAGATCATCAGTTGGCGGGTCGTCGCGCGCGCGGACATTGGCGACGGGGACATCCGCGACATGACGCTCGAAGCCGTCGAGGCTCGCTTTGGAGGCTGCCGGGCGCCGCATCGCATCGAGATGCTGAGCGGTCAATGGCTCGCCCTACATCGCCCGGGAAACCCGCATCTTTGCCGGGCAGCTTGGGCTGAAGCCTTGCTTCACGCCGGTGAAAAGCCCGCAGAGCAATGGGATCTTGGAGGCCTTCGTGAAGACTCTAAAGCGGGACTACGTTCAGGTCTCGCCGCTGCCGGGCGCAGAAACCGCACTCAGTTTGATCGTTGCATGGGGCGCAGACGACAACGAAAGCCACCCGCACTCAGGGCTGAAGATGCGCTTGCCGCGCGAATTCATCGCCGCCCAAACTGTGATTGCCTGGGTGTCGGGTGAGGCGGGGGGCAAGGGCGTCATCCACCTAAAATGGCGGCACCCTACGCACCATTAACCGCTTGCTGGTTTCCATAATTCGGAGCCGACGCTATCGAGCGGTGAGCTTGGAATTTTACGATTTAGTCACTGATTTTCGACACTAATATGATTTGCAAACATATGCCTCATCGCTTGGATTGGACTGAGCGAACTGGAACCGATGCGGGCTGTGGCTGGCGACAGGCCACGTCTCATGGCCGAAGGTTCGGAACACGACGCGTTGGATCGCCTTGCAGCAACACAGCGGCGAGGTGCGGGTGCGCGCAGGAAATGGCGCGGTCAAGGATCGGCCACGTCAGGCGTGGGGCTCGCCGCTTCGATATCCATGCCTGCCGCGATCAGCACATCCTCACGAAACCGTCCGGCGACCAGTTGCACGCCGACGGGCTTGCCGTCTGCCGTGCCGGTGGCCACTGCAAGCGCGGGCATTCCCATTGCGGGCAATCCGCGCTGGGTCAGTTGCGCCTCATAGATGCGCAGGAAATCTGCCTCAGACCGCACGTCAAGCTGTTGATCAAACGGCAGTTCACCAGAAATCGGGCAGATCAGAATAGGGTATTTTTGCAAAAACACCTCCCACTGCCGCACCAATGAGGCCCGCATCTGCAAAGCGGTCATGACCGCATCCAGATCAACGAGGCCAGCCTCTCGGCGCATAATTTCATACACAAACAGCGAATCCGGTTCAGCTTCACGCTTCATCAACACGTCGGAGCCATATTTGGATTCAGCCATCCACAGCGTTGCATTGATCTCAGCGGCCACGCGCATTGGGGGGCAGGGCACCTCCTCGACCTCCCAACCCGCGGCTTCAAGAATGCGGGCTGCGGCGGTCAGCGCGGCCTTGACCGCTGGCTGAACCGGCATGCCGTCGGGCGCCAATGTCAACGCCGCATGTTTTTTGAACGGCCCGGACTGCAGCGGCGCGGGCACATACCACGGGTCCCTTGCGTCTGCGGCCGACATGGCGTGCAGGGCCAGCGCGATGTCTTCCATCGTGCGTGCGATCGGCCCGGACACGGCCATCACTTGCGCGCCGATGAAACGATCGGGCGACGTCGCGTTATAGGCCGGGACGCGGCCCATCGTGGGCCGCAATCCGTGCAAGCCGCAGGCATAGGCGGGGTAGCGCACCGATCCGGCAATGTCCGTTCCATGGCCAATGGCGCAAATCCCACTGGCCACCGCGGCCGCCGCGCCGCCTGACGAGCCGCCGGGCGTGATGCTGCCATTGCGCGGGTTAAGCGTTTGGCCATGCAGTTTGTTTTTGGTGAACCAGCGCAGCGAGAAGGCAGGCGTGTTGGTGCGCCCGATAATAATGCCGCCTGCTTTGCGAATATTGGCCACAACCGGGCTGTCCTGCGCGGCGATCGCATCTTTCAGCGCAACCAGCCCGTTGGTTGTGGCAAACCCCGCCTGATCGACATTGACCTTGGTGGTAAACGGCACGCCGGCCATCGGCCCGGGGTCTTCGCCCTTCGCAATCTGCGCATCGACCGCGCGGGCGGCCTCCATCGCCTCAACGCGGCCATCCTGCACCACGGCGTTGATCGCCTGATTGACCTGATCCATGCGATCTATGTGTGCCTGCGTCACCTCAACCGCGGAGATGGATCGCCCCCGCACCGCGCGCGCAATGTCTGAGGCGGAGCATCGAAAAAGGTCGGTCATCAAGGCATAATCCCTTTTGTATGGGGCACTGCGGCATGCCCGCAAGCTTTCGGGCTGAGGGGGCGAGGCATCACCAGCGACATGCCGACGTCTTGTCGCCTAAGGATCTGTGACTGCTCAACAATACCGCTCAGGTCCGTTCCACTGATCTGCGTTGTAGCGGTCGCCATGGGCCCAGCCGACAGGCAGCGCGCGCTCAATCGCGGCCATGATTTCAGCGGTCATGTCAAAGGCGCTGCCAGCCGCAATTTCAGCCAGGTGCTCAGCGGTGCGCGTGCCCGGAATGGGGATCAGGTGGTCGCCGCGCGCCAGACACCAGGCCATCGACAGGGCGATGGAAGTGGTACCCACATCTGCGGCCAGGGTTTTGAAGGTCGCAACCATACGCGCATTGAAGCTGAAGTTAGGTTCTGAGAACCGCGGCGTGTTTTTCCGGAAATCATTGTCCGCAAACTGGGTCGGATCGGGTGTTTTGGTCCCAAACATCCCACGTCCAATCGGCGAGAATGGCACAAAAGCCACGCCCAATTCGGCGCAGGTCTGGATCATGCCCAATTCGGGATAGCGCGTCCAAAGCGAGTATTCGCTTTGCACCGCATCGACAGGCCCTACCGTCACTGCACGGCGCAATGAGGCGGGCGAGATCTCCGAAAAGCCGATGCCGCCGATCTTGCCCTCAGCTTTGAAGGCAAGAAGCGTTTCCATCACTTGCTCGATCTCCAGATCAGGGTCACGGCGATGAATATAGTAAAGCGCGACGTGATCCAAACCAAGGCGCGTCAATGATTTTTCCAACTCGCCACGAAGATATTCTGGCTTGTTGTTGAACCCGCGCTGCCCAGTATCCGGATCGCGCCAGATTGATCCCTTGGTGGCAATGGTGAATTTACTGGCGTCACCCTTCAGGAAGGATCCGATCGTCTGTTCGGACACGCCGTTGCCATAGACATTGGCCGTGTCCAGAAAATCGATGCCCAGATCAAGCGCTGCGGCAAGGGTGCCATGCGCCTCTTTTTCTGTGGTGGGGCCGTAGAAGCCCGCAAAGCTCATGCAGCCAAGGCCGATTTCAGAGACGGATTTACCGGTTGTCAGAAGTTGCCGCTTTTTCAAATTCTCTCTCCGTCGCGCTGCGTCTGCACTTGGCTGAACGCACTTCAAAGATCCAAGAGCGTTGATATCATCACGGGGATGGCAAAAGGAAAAGCGTGTATCCGGGGTTGATTGCGATTCAGGCAGTCGCGGATTTTCAATTTTATAGTCTTGGCAATGGCTTAATGTTGATAGGGTGCGGTTTTGGCTGCGCACGCGGGGGGCGATGCAAGGTCCGCGCCCTTGACCTGAACAAGCGTTGAACCTTGGCGCCAGCTTCGGCCCAAGCCGGGGGGTGCTTCACGTTGGCCAAAAGCCTACAAAATAACGGAAAATCAGCAAGCATTCGACAGAACGCGGATGCGCGATTACAGACGCATCACCGTGCTGGCCGACACCGAAATGTGCTCGGCTTGATCGCTGGATGGTGCCAAGACCTCGACCACACCCGCCCGCACTTGCCGCCCGATGTGCCGCCGGTCTCCGCTCAGCGTGCGGCATGCACCGATGCGGCGCGCAGCCCTTTGCCCACGCAGAGCCGCGCCATGAAATCAGCGTGGCGCTGGCTGACGCAGAACCCAATGGAGCGTGATCCGCCTTTGCTTTGCATCTGCTCAATCGTGGCGCGGGCGAGAGCATGGGTGGCGACGGCGGTGGTCTGCGCATCGGCATCAAAACGGCAGCCCTTCCACGGGATCTGCGCGCGATCCACATCGTCGGTGGCGCCGCAATGGGTGAGCGGTGACAGCCGCTACGGGTAAATAGATAATAAGTATGGAAAATTGAAGCATTATTTCAGCGAAATTATTGCCAGATCATGCATCTATGTGAACATAGATTTACTAAATATATTTAAAGCCTGAACATAAGATGTGACTAGTTTACTAGGATAAATCGAAAATAAAATCATAAAAAAGTTCATACTGATGTCAACTGAGAAAATATAACCCTGTCATTATTGAAATTACTCTCCTTGTGGGCGCAAGTCTTATCGGCATGTCGTGTCAGCCACCCCGGTTTCCAGCGCTGAGGCCGACAGGTTGGAGGACCCAACCAGCAGCGCGTCGGTCCCATCCCTGAACGTGAACAGCCAGGATTTGGGGTGAAACGCGATGGCCCCGGCCCCAAGGGCCATCAGCTCGGCCCCGTTCGGCAGGTCCATCAGGCGGCGCAGCGCGGCGGGGTCCGATGCCCCCAGATAGTCACCGACCAGCAGCGGCAAGCGCCCGCCGCGGTCCAGAACTTCCTGCATGTGCGCAAAGATCAGATTGACGCCTGATGGCATGGCAAAGGCGATGGCGGCGTCGATCTTGGTCGCCTGGTCCAGATACGCGCCAAGATGGGCGAGCAGCGCGTCCTCAGGCCCCGCGATCAGCAGGGGCCCGCCAACCAGATCGGCGCAGGCAGGCCGGGCGCCGATTTCAAGATGCAGATGGGCTCCAGTCTCAACAAGGGTGAACCCGGCCGGGCTGTCCACCTCAGCCTCGGCAATTGCCTGCGTCTCAGCGATGCGCGCGGTCAGGGCACCTTGTTCCTGCGCGGTCAGATCCCGCCACCGCGCCACATGGCGGCGCGGCGCAAGCAGCAGCGCATCGCGGCCCCGCACAATGATCGTCGCAGCGTCGAGGACCAAGACGTCTGTAATTTCGGGCGCGCAGAGCGGGCACGGGGACGTCCAAGTGCCTGCTGCGGTGCAGGCTTGGTTGCCTTGGTGCCAATGCGCCAAAGGCAGATCATGCAGTGACCCTTGGGGTCATGGCCGGAAAACTGGAAAAGGTTGGGCAAAGTGGGAATTGGCATTAAAATTTTTGCCAATTCAGATGGCGCTTTATCAGTCCTTTCGAACGGTCTTGTCGCTCGCCAAATGCGCTTCAACCCATTCGGGGATTTTCAAGCCGCCAGCGACCTTAGCATCCAACGCACTCTCCAGCGCAAATATCCGTGCCAGCTTTTGGATCACTTCATCCAGTCGTTCAAAGGGAACAACCACGACGCCATCTCGGTCTGCGACAATCATATCTCCGGTTTCGACCTCTTGGCCGCCAATCTGGACGGAAAAACCAACCGATCCTGGACCCGTCATATGGGGCGACGCAGGGGTGAGGCCCGCGCACCAGACCGGCAATCCAACCTGGACGATGCCTTGATAGTCGCGAACCGGGCCATCGGTAACAAAACCGGCCGCACCGTTGTTTTTCATCATGCCGATCAGGCGATCCCCGGCTGCGGCACATCCTGTGTGCGCGGCAAATGCAGACACGACCACGTCGCCGCCCTGAATGAATTTGAGGGCGGCAAAGGTGGCAAGAACATCGGCTGCGCCGCAATCGGCGGTCAACGCTGGCCCGGCCGCAACGCAGTGCACGTCACGTCCACCGCCAATTGCCTGAATGGCGAGTGAAAGGGCGCCCCCTCCGGACAGTGCATCAACGACAAATCCTGTCGGCACGCCCTGAAAGGCCGCTATCTGATCATCTGTTGGGCGCCGGAGTGAGGTTTTTATGGTCAACGACGGCAGGGCTTCGATCATCTTTTCATCCACACTCTGATGGCCGGACCAAACAGTCCGACATTTCCATGCTCGGCCCTCAGGCCCCGCGGTCGGCCAGCCGTGCGTCGCGCCAGTCGATGGCGGCGCGCAGGCCCTGATCGCGCGCGATCTCAAGGAACAGGCGCTTGGTCTCCATGCCCTCGCCCTCGATCAAAATGTCGATCTGCAGCGCGCTTTCCAACGCCTCGGCCATGCCGCGGATTTCATAGCTGCGGTTGATCGCGCGCTTGGTCTCGCGCACCAGCGTGTCATCCATGGCGGCCATGCGCGCGGCGATTTTCAGCGCCGCGTCCAGATGCGTGCCTTCGGGGACCACGCGGTTGATCATCCCGATCTCTCGCGCGCGCTCGGCGGGCAGGGCGTCTTCGCCGGTCAGGATGATCTCCTTGGCGATCTTGGGGCCGACGACCCACGGCAAGATCATCACCACGATCCCGGCACCGAATTTCAGCTCTGGCTCACCGAAGGTCGCGCCCTCGGACGCGACGGTCAGATCGCAGGCCATCGCCAATTCGCACGCGCCCGCAAGGCAGGGGCCATGCACTGCTGCCACCGTCGGCTTGGCCATATGCCAAAACCGCATGCAGGCGTCAAAATCGCGCCGCAGCACCGGGCGCCATTGCGCGACGCCTTGCGGCGGGTTGGCTGCCTGCGCCTTCAGATCAAAGCCCGACGAAAACCCCTTGCCCGCGCCAGTGATCACCACCGCGCCGGTTTCGGGGTCGGCGTCGGCCTCATCGGCCACCTCCAGCAGGCGCGCAAGCATGGCTTGGTCCATGCCGTTCATGCGGGCAGGCCGGTTGAGGGTGATCAGGCTGACCCGCCCGCGGCGCTCCAGCAAAACCGAGGATTGCGTGTCTGACATGGGGACCCTCTGGCGGTGCCGGAACCCGGCGGTTAACGTGGGGGCAACGGTAGAAGACTGGCGCAGGGGTGGCAAGATGGCGGACACGATCGAGGGGCTGGTGCGCCGCGCGGCGGCGATGCGGCCTGATGCGGTGGCGGTCGATGACGGGACTGTGGCGCTCAGCTATGGCGATCTGGTGGCGGCGGCGGACCGCGGCGCGCTGGCCTTGCGCGCGGCGGGGATGCAGGACGGGGAGCCGGTGGTGGTGCCGGTGTCAGGGCGCGCGGCCGATCTGGCGGCGTTCCTGTCGGTGTGGCGCGCAGGCGGTGCGGCGGCACCCGTCCACCGCACCACCCCGTCCAGCGTGGCTGAGGGGCTGCGCGCCCGCCTTGGCGTCCGCCTGTCGATGGAGGACGCGCCTGCGCGCATCGCTGATTGTGCGCCCCGCCAGCTCAATGGGGCAGGGACGGTGATGTTCACCTCCGGCTCCACTGGCGTGCCAAAGGGGGTGCTGCTGTCGGCGGCGCGGGCGGCGGACAAGCTGGCGATGATCGGCACCATAACCAACTGGCGCGAAGGAGAGCGCGCTGTGATCGCTTTGCAGCTGACCTTCAGCTTTGGCCAATGGGCGACCTGGCTGACGCTGGCGCGCGGCGGGCGGGTTGATCTGCGCGGGCGCTTCGATGTGGCTGAGATTTTGGCGCTGAGCGCGGGTGCCACCCGGCTGCCCGCCGCCCCCACCATGCTGCGGCGGCTGGCTGAGGCCGGGGGCGCGCCCTTCAAAGGCACGATCATGGCGGGGGGGGAGCCGCTGCCCGCCGCCCTTGGCGCCCGCGTGCGCGCGGCGTTCCCGGCCGCCGGGCTTGGCGACATCTATGGGCTGACCGAAACCGGCACCTCGGATTTCTTTGTTCAGCCTGACGACTATGACCAGCTTGCCGGAACCATTGGCCGCGCCGGTCAAGGCATCGACTGGCGTTTGGGGGAGGGCGGGGAGCTGCAAATCCGCTCCCCCTGGGGGATGCTGGGCTATCTTGATGCGCCCGATCTGACCGAGGCGGCGTTCGCGGATGGCTGGTTCCGCACCGGCGATCTGGCGGCAGAAACGAACGGCACAGTGCGCCTGATCGGGCGCGCCAAGGACTTGGTGATCCGGTCTGGCAACAAGGTCGCGCCTTTGGAGGTTGAGGCGGTGTTCCTCAGCCATCCCGACATCGCCGCGGCCCTGGTCGCTGGCGCGCCGGACCCGGATCGGGGCGAGGCGCTGCACCTCGCGGTGGTCGCGCGGGTAGGCACCACGCTTGATCCGCAGGCCTTGCGCGATTGGGCGGCGGAGCGGCTCGAGCGTTGGAAGCTGCCCGACCATGTGCATGTGATGGCCGATCTGCCAACCGGTGCCACGGGCAAAGCCGACCGCGGCGCGCTGCGTGCGCTGGTGGGCGGCGCCTGATCGTGCAGCTTTTGCGTGGGGGGCTGGGGCTAGCCCGATGCACGGGGTGCCCCAGCCGCGCATAGGTATATTGAAGAACGGTGCCCAGGCCGGGACTGCTGGATGGCCCCCCTGCGCCGCAGCAAGACCACAAAACCGCGGGTTGTGCCGCACCGCTTGATGATCTTGATCTGCCAATCGCCGAGAGGGACAAGCACATGACGCAGCCAAGGCCAGCTTTTGCGGATCAAGCGCAGCAGCATCAAAGCCCCGCCGCAGTCTTGCACGTCGGCCAGATGCATCACGGCACCGACCATCAGGCCAAGGGGTGACAACCGCGATGTGACGCTTGCACCCTTTCACAAGGTTTCACGCTCTGACTGTCGATAACGCACGCGAATGGGCTGAATCCGCCCCACCAGCGCACGCACTGCCACGATCAGCTGGTGGTTGATGGCGCGCAAAGGACCGCCGCTGCGCCAGTTTTAGAACCAGCGCGGGACGGTCGTGCACGGTATGAGATTTTGCGGCGGCGTGCTCTGATGGCAGCCAGTTGCGGTGTTGAGATGATCGATGTCGATACACGGCAGAAGGATCTGGCGCAGGCGTTCGGCGGCGTTGAACCTGCGCGCGTCAAGGGCACTCGGACACGCAAGGAAAGGCGGCACCGGGCACCACCCTCCCTCCTTGCCAATTGGCATGAGGTATCGGGCTGGCTGAAGATGAGGCCGCGTGGACAAAGAAGAGTCCCAAAGCACCGTTGCCGCGCATCAAGGCTGAAAATTGGGAGCCAGCCTTGCCCCAAGACATCATCGAAGACGCAACTTGGGCGCTGATTGCGCCCTTCGTGCCGCCAGAGCGCGGGCGTGCCTGCCGCCCTGCGATCGACAACCGGCGCGTTCTGGAAAGCATCGTATGGATCGCGCGCACCGGCTCTCCCAATCGCGATTTACCTGATCGCTTGGGCAAGTGGAACACGGGTGCGGCCCAGGTTTGCGCGATGCCGGAACGCCGAGCTGTTCGAGGCGATCCTTGAGGCGTGGGCTATGAGCGGTGCGGGCAACGGTGCAGTCTGAATGATCGACAACAGTGTTATCCGAGCGCATCAGCACAGTGCTGGCCCCAAAAAATCGGCATCCATCTGAACGATTCAGGTCGGTCCTGAGGCAGATTTTCAACTGAGCTGTGCGCCTTGACCAAGACGAAGGGCCTGCCTCTCAGCATCCATCTGACGCCCGGCCAGAGGGCCGATATCTCGGCCACCCCCGACCTGATCGCGCTCGGCCAGACCCGGCTGCCTCAGCTTATCGCTGATAAGGATTCCGGCCATCGCCTGGCCAGTGTTGCGATGGCGGCGATTATAATGAGGGTCTCTGCGATGGTGCTGAGGTGCGCATGGTCACGTGCAAGGCGGCGGCACTTCATGGTCAAAGGATTGGCCCGCCCATCCACTCAGCGTCGGCGGATGGCCATTTGGTGGCGGTCCACGCCCCAGCCAGTTCATCGGGAATGGAGGCTTCAACCGTGACCTTCAGCCCGTCAAAACCTGCCTGAACCACGTCCATTTGCACTATCCATCGTCGATCCGTTCGACAAAGGCCACGCCCTACTCCTGCAACCACTCTTCAGTATAAAAGACAGCTTTGGGGTCCTTCTGCGCACTTCACGCGGTGGGGCGTGGGTGCAAGCCCCCGGGCAATTCCGCACTAAGCCCTTTTGTGGCCTCAGCGGCGTGAGCCATGCGTCAGCGCGATCTTTTCAAAGCCACTGGCGAAAAGGTCTGCGCCTTCCGTACCGATCCGGCGGCCCTAGG
>JBLGAC010000075.1:0-10045 GCA_047610385.1 Paracoccaceae bacterium
GGGCATCACCGATTGGCAGTTGGTTGAAGAAATCTCCGGAACGGCAGCGGCGCAGATCAGTTCCAGCAATGACAATGGCATGAACCTGACGCTCACCAATACCAACGGGAACGCGCTGAATTCCTTTTACGGCAAGTCGGGTCAGTGGTCGGTGTCCAGCTTTGGCGCTGACGCGGTGCGTGCGGCGATCGTGATCTTGAATGAACGCGATGACTGGGCGATCTACCTGCTCAGCGATCTGTCGCTTGCCTCTGGTACATGGAGCTTTGCCAAGGGCAATTATATCCAGGATTTCGCCAAGGCTCGGCAGCTGAAATCCTTTCAGATCTATATCTCAACGGAGGTGCCGGTTCCTGCCGCGTTGCCGATGCTGCTGACCGGCATCGCCGGGATCGCTTTGCTGGCGCGCCGCAAGCGCAAAGCCGCCTGATCTGGCCGACGCTGACGCATCTGAAACGCCCGCCATCCAGACCCGGATGGTGGGCGTTTCGCATTTGCGCCCCCCGCGCGGGCTGATATCTTTGGCGCGCTAGGGCAGGGGGATTAAACGGTATGACAGACTGGCGCGCGCAAACTTGGGGGCCGTTGACCCTGCTGTTGTCCTCAGCCGCATCAATGGCGTTGGAGATCGTCGCGGGCAGGGCGCTGGCACCCTATGTGGGCATGTCGCTTTACACTTGGACCACGATCATCGCGGTGGTGCTGACCGGCCTGACGCTGGGCCATTGGATCGGCGGTCGGGCGGCAGACCGCACCGCCGCGCCCGACCGGTTGGCAGGCATGATCTTGATCGTGGCTGCGGTGCTGTCTGCGGTCAGCCTGCCGCTGCTGCGGCTGGCGGCGCCCATGGCCGACGGCGCAGACCCGTTGATGCGGATCGGGGCGCTGTCCATGGCGGCGTTCTTTCTGCCAAGCCTCGCGGCGGGAACCCTGTCGCCGATCCTGACCAAAATGGCGCTGGACGCCGCGCCGCCTGAACGTCGGGGCGCGGTGCTGGGGTCAATGTTTGCGCTGGGGGCGGGCGGCGCGATCGTTGGCACCCTTGCCGCCGGGTTGGTGCTGATCGCTTGGGTGGGGGCCGCCGGGTCTGTGCTGATCGTGGCGGCGACCTATGCAGCGCTTGCGCCGCCTTTGCTGGGCGTGCGGCGGGGCGGGGCGTTGCTGGCGCTGATCGGGGTTGGGGCAGGGGCCTTGGCGCTGCGCGGGATGCCTGATGCCTTTGCGTCGCCCTGCCTTGAGGAAAGCGGCTATTACTGCATCCGGGTCGATGACATCGAAATGTTTGGGCGCCAAGCGCGGGTCATGGCGCTGGATCACCTTGCTCATGGGGTGAACGACCGGGATGAGCCGCGCCTGCTGCTGTCGCCCTATCTGGCCTTGGTGGATGAGGCCGCGCGCGCCCGTTTCCCCGGCCCTGGCATCAACGCGTTCTTCATCGGCGGCGGTGCCTACACCTTGCCGCGTGCCTGGGCCGCGCAATACCCTGAGGCCGTGCTGACCGTCGCGGAAATTGATCCCGCTGTCACCCGCATCGCGCAATCTCGTTTGTGGTTCGCCCCGGACGCGCGCACCACGATCGTGCATCTTGATGGCCGCAGGGCCCTTGAAACATTGCCTGAAGGTGCCCGGTTCGATGTGATTTTTGGCGACGCGTTTCACGACGTGTCGGTGCCGCAGCATCTGGTGTCAGACGAATTTCATGCCGCCGTCGCCGCGCGCCTGCGCCCGGGGGGCTTTTACGCCGTCAACGCCGTGGACCGGTTGCGAGAGCCGCGCTTTGCCCTGTCGCTCGCCAGCACCCTGCGCACACGGTTCCAGCATGTGGAATTGTGGCTGGACGCATCCGAACTGCGCGGGGGCGAGGCGCGCGCCACCTGGATCATCCTCGCGTCGCAGGACGGCATGGGACGGACGGAATGGCGCAGCACCCGCGGGGTGGCGCGGGTCTGGGTCAACATCGCGTTGGACGGAATGCTGACCCAGATGCCTGAGGGCGCGGTGGTGCAGTTGTCCGACGATTTCGCACCGGTGGACCGGCTGCTGGCACCGATGTTGCTGGACGCCAAGCTGTCGGAATAGGCCTCAGCGCTCGATCAGCTCTGTCGCGGCGGCGCGCAGCAGGGGCAGCCCGTCGCCCTTTTCGGAGGAGGTCACGATGATCTCGGGGAACGCGGCGACGTGCTTGGCCAACTCAACTTTCACTTGCTCCACCGTGATGGCCAGCGCGTCGGCTTTCACCTTGTCGGCCTTGGTCAGCACGGTTTCAAAGGTGACGGCTGACCGGTCCAGCAGGTCCATGATTTCATGATCCACGGCCTTCACGCCGTGGCGCGCATCGACCAGCACAAACACCCGGAGCAGCGTCTGGCGGCCCGCAAGGTATTGGCGCAGCAAGGCCTGCCATTTGCGCACCACGTCGATTGGCGCGTTGGCGTAGCCATAGCCCGGAAGATCCACCAGATACGCCGCGCCGCCGAGATCAAAAAAGTTGATCTCCTGCGTGCGGCCGGGGGTGTTGGACGCGCGGGCGATCGCCTTGCGCCCGGTCAGCGCGTTGATGATCGACGATTTGCCAACATTCGAGCGCCCGGCAAAGCAGAACTCCGGCCGGTCGGCGGGGGGCAGCCCGTCCATCGCCACCACGCCTTTGACGAAATCCACCTCGCCGGCGAACAGCTTGCGGCCGCGCTCAATCAGCGATTCTTCGACTGGGGCGTTCACTTGGAACTGCATCTGCATCGGGTTCTCTCCGTCAGTCAAACTTGAGGGCGTCGCCGAGGGCGATGTCGCCGCCGCCGCGCACAAGGCATGCCATGCCAAAATCAGTATGTCCCCAGCCGTCCTGCAGCGCCTGCAGAACGTCGGCGTCGCGCCGCCCCGTTTCAGGGTTGGCGAGGGTGGCGGAGCAGCGCGCGATCGGTTCCAGCACCGTCAGGCGTGCCTGTCCGATGCGGATGTCGCGGCCCGCCAGGTTCATTTCATCCCAGGCCGGAAGATCCCGGACCCACAGGTTGCCGCGGAACCGTTCGCGCACAAGGCGCAGGCCCATGCGTGCCGACACGGCGGCAAGGGTGGCATCCGACATCAGCGACACCGTGGGCTTGCTTGTGTCGGTCAGGCCCCGCGCAGCGCGATACAGGCCAGACGGGCGCGGCATATCTTGGGGGATCAGCGGATCGACCCATGCCAGCAGCGCGCGCGCGCCGTTATCGGTGCCCGGATCGACCGACAGCGGCGGGCGATCGGGGTGCTGAAACGTGATCGCGCCGCCCCCGCCTGCGCCCGAGGGGCCGCCTTTGCAGGTCACCGCCATCAGCGTCGGGATCGCGGCACCGCGCAGAAACGTGGTGCAGCGGGCCCAGCCGTCGTCTTCGGCCACAAGGCGTGATCGTTCGTGCAGCAGCGCCCAGATCCGGTCGCCTTGCATGGTCTGTCCCGCCGTCAGCGCGATGCTCGGCATGGATTCGGCGCCAAGCGCCTTGACCGGATGGCGATGGATCGCGCTAAGGGTGGGCATGGCGACGTCTCCGGGCGGCAGGGAGGGTTCCCTGTCATAAACGAAAAAGCCCCCGCCCGCGAGGCGGACGGGGGCCGATGGCGGCAGGGCCGCGTGTCAGGCGTCTGGCTTTTTCTTACGCTTGAAGCTGCTTTTGACGTTGCCAAAGAAGTCCACGTCCACGCCCTGCGTGCGCATGATCGTGTATTGCTGGATGAACGTGATCGTGTTGTTCGCAATCCAATACAGCACGAGGCCTGAGGCGAACTGCCCCAGCATGAACATGAACACCCAAGGCATCCAGTTCATGATCATCGCCTGGGTCGGCTCAGTCGGGGCTGGGTTCAGCTTTTGCTGTGCCCACATTGAGATGCCCAGCAGGATCGGCAGCACACCGATCGACAGAATCGCAAGTATACTGCCCGCGCCCGGCGCGTCGAAGGGCAGCAACCCGAACAGGTTCAGGATTGATGACGGATCGGGCACCGACAGATCCTCGAGCCAGCCAAAGAACGGGGCGTGGCGCATTTCGATCGTCACGAACAGAACTTTGTAGAGCGAGAAGAAGATCGGGATTTGTGGCAGGATCGGCAAACAACCCGCGGCTGGGTTGGCCTTTTCCTTTTTGTAGAGCGCCATCATTTCCTGCTGCAGCTTGGCCTTGTCGGTGCCGCAACGCTCTTTCAGCTTCTCCATCTCAGGCTGAAGCTTTTTCATCTTCGACATCGAGACATAGGACTTGTAGGCCAGCGGGAACAGCAGCGCCTTGATCCCAAGGGTCAGCACAATGATCGACAGGCCCATGTTGCCGATATGGCTGTTGAGGAACACCAGCACATGCGCAATCGGCTTGGTCAGGAAAAAGAACCAGCCCCAGTCGATGCTGTCGTCAAAGCCCGGCGCGCCAGCGTCGGCATAGGCGTCGATGGTCTTCAGTTCCTTGGCCCCGGCGAACAGCTGGGTCGATGACGACACCTCGGTCCCCGGCGTGACCAAAACCACCGGCAGGCGCATTTCAGTGCGGTATTCATGACCATTGGCGAATTCGGCGTATTTGAACACGCCTTCGAATTTCTGGCCCGTTTCAGGGATCAGGGTCGCCATCCAGTATTTGTCGGTGAAACCGATCCAACCAGATTCCTCAACCTTCACGATTTCCTGGCGCACGCCGGGCCCGCCAGACCCTTCGAGGTCCTCAAGGTCGCCGTAATCCAGTTCCTTCAGCGTGCCGTCGAACTTGCCGATCGCGCCTTCGTGCAGGATGTAGAAATTCACCGTCTCAGGATCGCCGCGGCGCGCCACATAGCCATAGGGCGCCAGACTGACAGCCATTGCGCTGTCGTTGCGCACGGTCTGGCGGATGGTGAACATGTAATTTTTGTCGACCGAAATCTCACGCCGGAAGGTCAGGCCTTCGCCATTGTCCCATTCAAGCGTGACCGGCGCGTTGACCGACAGCGTATCGCCCGACACCAGCGCCCAATCGGTATTGGGGGTCGGGGTCTTGGCCGGGGTCTCTGCGGTCGGAAGCCACCCATAGACCACATAAAACGGATGCTGCGCGCCGATGGGCGACAGCAGCGTGACCGTGTCTGAGGTGGGGTCCTTGGTGACCTGATAATCGCTCAGGTGCAGGTCGTCGATCCGCCCGCCCTTCAGCGCGATGGAGCCGGTGACCCGGGACGTCGCAATCGGCACCCGCGCCGATTTGGCCAACGCGGCACTGCGGTCGGCAAGCGGCAGACCACCCGTCACAGCCAATGGCCCGGCGTCAGGGGTGCCCAGCGGTGCGGTCTGGCCTTGCACCTGCGCAGGTGGCGGCGGTGCCAGTTCCTGCGGGGGGAACATGAAGAACCAGCCCAAGACCACCATGAAGCTGAGGACGGCTGCGATGATCAGGTTTTTTTGCTCGTCCATCGGAGTCTCCGGACATGGTGCAGGGAAGTTTGGGCGTTGAACAGCCGCACGAAGGTGAGGTCAAGGCTTTTCCGGGTCGCAGCCCCGTGAGGATGCTGTGTGATCCACGTTTCAGACGCAGTTTTATATGGCGAAATCTGCATCCGCGCACAGGCATTGCGCATCAGCCTTGGCCAAGTCCGCAGGCCCCCCGACACCCGGTGCATCCCGCCCGCCGGGGACGCGTCCAGCAAGGTGGCGCGGCTGATGCCCGCCAATGCCGGTGCCGCCAGACGCGCCGTGCCCCGGCCGCCGGGCAGAAAGGCCGTTGTCATCCTATGGCACGCCGTGTTTGGGGCGCGACCCCCTGCAACGCCGTTTCACGATCTGCAAAACTGCGCCAGCATCAGGGTCGAATCGCCTATGGCCTGGGCAGCAATGCTTTGCCGGCCACACGCCGCACCTTGCCCGGTGCGGCGGCGCGGATGCAGATCGCTGACAGGATCGACGCAGCAAAGCACAGCGCAAAGCCCAGCCGGTAGGATCCGGACGCGTCATGGATTGCGCCCATCATCCACGCGCCCAGCCCGCCGCCGATGTTCCCACTGACGGAGATCGCCGCGAAGATGCTCGCCAGTCGCTTTCCCGCGAAAATCTCGGCAATCACAGCCCCGAACAGGGCCGCCAGCCCGTAGCCCAGCAGCCCCTGCGCCCCGACCGCGACCCACATCAGCCATGTGGCGGGCGTGCCCTCCATGACCATGAACGCCACTGAGGCTGTTGCGAAGCCGATGGCTGAAAGGGTCCAGCACGGCTCCCGCCCGATGCGGTCCGACAGCGCGCCCATGCCGATCTGCCCGACGATGCCGCAAAACGCAGTCATCCCCAACGCGGTGGCTGCAAGCGTCGGCGAGACACCGACATCAATCAGGAACCGCGTCTGGTGCATCTGGATCGCGTACCAGATGAACAGCCCCAGAAAGAACCCGCCGCTGACCCACCAGAACCGCGCCGTGCGCAGCGCCAGCCGCAGGGTCCATTCGGTGGCCGCCCAGTCATGATCAACGATCAGCGCGGCGGCGTCGGGCCCGCGCGGCGCGACGCCTTCCTGCGCGTTCGGGTCACCGTCGGGATTCAGGCCCATTTCCTGCGGCGATCGGCGCTGGAACAGGGCGTTCAGCGGCACGATCACCACCACAATCAGCCCGGCCATGGCCAGCGCGGCGGTGCGCCAGCCATAAGCTTCGATCCCCGCCTGCATCGCGGGCAGCAGCACGATGCCCCCGACCCCGACGCCAGAAAACGCCAGCCCCACAGCCAGCCCACGATTGCGCACGAACCAATTGGGCAGGAACATTGAATGGGCGATGTAGCTCATGGCCATCGACCCATTCACCGCCAGCGCGCCCACGGCGATATAAAGCCCGACCAAGCTGGTCACCTGGGTCAGCGCCGCATAGCCCGCCGCCACCAGCAGCGCCCCCACGGGCAAGGACACGCGTGGCCCCCAGCGGTCCATCATCCAGCCCACCAGCGGCAGCGTGAGCGTGGAGATCACGAACCCCGCCGCCACCGCGCCGGCAGTGGCGCCAGAGCTCCAACCAAATTCGTCCAGCATCTGGGGATACAGCAGCGACAGCCCGGTGCGCGCGGTGATCGCCACGCCCATGGTGACGAAGGCGATGGCGATCACGATCCAGCCGTAGAACAGGCGGGGGCGCGGGGTGGTTTGGGATGATGCTGTCATAGCGGCGATGGGATGGTGCGCGGGCGCCCGCGTCAAGCGGTGCCTGCGCGCCGGGGGTGCGTGCCGGATGGACCGGCGCGCAGCGCGCTCAGAAGCGCAGGTGCTCCATCTCCACGAACACCGGGGGTTCGCGCAGCATTGCGACCAGCGTGTCGATGTCGCCGCGTTCAACCCGCCAGGCGATATAGGCTTCCTGACTGTCCTTTTTGTCCCAGACTTCATGCACCACAAAGGACTGGTCGTCAGGATTGGCCATGCACGAAACCAGTTCTGCGCCCGCGCGCGCCGCTGTGTCGGGCAAAATCGCGGTCAGCGCAGCGTGCAGCGCGTCGTATTGGCCATCCGCGGCCTTGAGGTGAAGGTTGATGACGATGGACATGAGGCGTCTCCCTTATCGCCCGGTGATCCGGGGCAGTGAACGTTGCGCCATCGAATAATGTCGCGAGGCAAAGCGCAATCGCATTCCGGCGCGCCGCGCACTGGCCCCCGCGGGCGGCGCGCGCTAGAACAGGTGCGACTTTCCCTCGTCCCCGCGCAAGAGGCCGACTGACATGGAGAAATCCGCCGCCATGAAACGCGACTGGATCGCCACTGCCCGCACCCTGTCCGAAGCGCTGCCCTATCTGCAGCGCTATGACGGCGCCACCGTTGTGGTGAAATTCGGTGGCCACGCCATGGGCGACGCCGAGGCCATGCGCCGCTTCGCGCGCGACATCGTGCTGATGAAGCAATGCAACGTGCACCCGGTCGTGGTGCATGGCGGTGGCCCGCAGATCCAGCAAATGCTTAAGCGGCTCAACATCGAATCAAGTTTTGTGGACGGGCTGCGCATCACCGACGAGGCCACGGTTGAGGTCGTTGAGATGGTCCTGGCGGGGAAAATCAACAAGGCCATCGTGTCCGCGATCAACGAACAGGGCGGCAAGGCGGTGGGTCTGTCTGGCAAGGACGCCAACCTGATGGTGTGCGAAAAAGCCATGAAAACCATGCGCGACCCCGACAGCAACATCGAACGGGCGCTGGATCTGGGCTTTGTCGGCACGCCGGTGAAGATCAATCCCGGCGTGGTGGAGCTGTTCATCGAGAGCGACTACATCCCCGTCATCGCCCCCGTCGGCGTCGGCCTTAAGGGCGAGACCTTCAACGTCAACGGCGACACCGCCGCGGGCGCCATCGCCGGTGCGCTGAAGGCAGAACGCCTGCTGCTGCTGACCGATGTGTCTGGGGTGAAGGACGCTTCGGGCGACGTGGTGACCAATCTTACCCGCGCAGATGTGGAACGGATGACCGCCGACGGCGTGATCGCTGGCGGCATGATCCCCAAAACGCAGACCGCGCTCGACGCCATCGACGCCGGGGTGGAGGGGGTCGTGATCCTCGACGGCCGCGCGCCCCATGCGCTGTTGCTGGAGCTGTTCACCGTCCATGGCGGCGGCACGCTGATCAGCCGCGGCTGACCGGCACCGCCCCCGGGCGCGACAGTTTGCGGCCCCGATGCGAAAATGGGGTTGCAAGGATCGCGCCCGGGCGATACCACCGCTCGGCAAGGCGGAAACGCCTGCTGCGGAGAGATGCCAGAGTGGTCGATCGGGGCGGTCTCGAAAACCGTTGAGCCTTTGCGGGCTCCCAGGGTTCGAATCCCTGTCTCTCCGCCAATACCTTTTAAACCAATGACTTAGACTTCGGACGGCCAAGGGCGACACCAAGTGGAGCACTTAGCCCATGAAGCTGTCCGCATACCTTTCGCCGTCACGCCACGGCATTTACTATTTCCGTTGGCCCCTCCCTCGGGACGAAGGCTGCAAGCGCCGGACCGTAAGAATTTCCTTGCGCACAAAATGCCCTGATCGGGCTGGTGATTTAGCACGCTATCTTGCATCCTGCGGACGATTGGTTCGGGATAACAAGACTTTGGCACGCCTCAGGCAAGATCAGATACGCGACATGGTGCGGAGCTATTTCATGGCTTCGCTGGATCGGTATGTCGAGCGCCTGAACGATACCGGGCTGCAAAACCGCGAGCATGACTTCCTAACGCAGGAACTGGCAACGCATGAGCTTGCCGTGCATGAGGAACACTTGGTCGGTCATGACGAGCTGTCCGACATGATGCTTGATACCCTGAACACAAAAGCCTTCCGTGCCTCCGCAGGCCTCTCAGATGCCCAATGGGCGGAAAACGAGCCCGCCCTGCGTCGGGAGATGCGCAAGGGCCGCCGAGATCAAATTCGGGCTATCCTAAGCGCCGCTGAGGGCCTTGAGAGCTATTCCTTTACCGATGCCGCCGAAGCCCCGGTATCGCCGCCACAGGTCCGCTCAGCGGCTCTGGGATCCGCCATTGAGGATTTCATGGCTGAACATGCCTCCCAATGGACCCTAGCGATGGCGAGCAAGACGCGCGCTTACCTTGCCGTGCTGCTGGAGCATTTCGGGCCGGATCGTGCCTTGGCCGATATCACTCGCCAAGAGGCAAGCGAGATGAAGAAGGTGGCGCAAGCCCTGCCTGCCAACCGCAACACCAAGCCGGAAACGAGAGAATTGCCCTTGGCTGAGGCCATTGCACTGCCGGGCCTCAAGAAGATCAGCGCCAAGACCCTCAACAGTTATATCGACACCTTCCGGCGCTTCTGGGATTGGGCCGAACGCCACGGACATGCACCGCACAAGCTGTTTGAAGGCATGAAGGTGGCAAAGGCCAAGCAGGCGGTCGAAGGGCGCAAGCCTTTCAGCCAAGAGCAAGCCGCGAAGCTCTATGTCGAGTTGACCGAGAACCGCTCCAAGCGTAAGCGTCCGGCCCCACCGCCCTGCCGCGCGTAGCGTGGGTCAGATAGTGTCCGCTTTGGATAGCGGACACTATGGAGCGGTTGATGACGCGTCGGACGAAGCGGCTTTGGACGGACGAGGAG
>JBLGAC010000076.1:0-9897 GCA_047610385.1 Paracoccaceae bacterium
CGTGTCACACCCGATATGTGTGCCCGTCAGGCCAAGATCATCGCGCAGAAACGCCGACAAAAGCGTCCGGCCCTCAACATCCCCTGCAACCGCTTTCCCGTTAACTCGCATCGATACGATCGGCATCGAATTCTCCCTGTCTTTGGTATTTGAACGCAGCTTCAACCGGTGATGCGGCCGAGCCAGGATTTCTTTTTGGCTTCCTCAGGCGCGGCGTCGCCGTCTGCGGAGGGGCCTTCGATTTCGGCGCGGAACTTGTCGAAGAACTGGTCCGCCATCTTTTTGGCGAACCCGTCCACGATGCGCGACCCGAGCTGCGCCAGCTTGCCGCCGACTGAGGCCTGCACGTCATATGTCAGCTCAGTGCCGCCATCTTCGGTGTCGGCCAGTCGCACGTCAGCGCCGCCTTTGGCAAAGCCAGCAGCGCCGCCCTTGCCTTCGCCCGCGATGCGGTAGCTAACGCCTTCGACGACGTCCGAAAACTGCACGGCGCCTTTGAACGTGGCCTTCACGGGGCCGACCTTCTGCATGACGGTGGCTTCGAACCCGTCCTGGGGTGAGCCGCTCAGCTCCTGACACCCGGGGATGCAGGCTTTCAGCACATCTGAGCTGTTGAGCGCCGCCCAGACTTCGGCCCGGGGGGCTTTGATTGTGCGCGATCCGGTGAGTTCCACGGGGGCGTCCTTTCGCTTGACGGACTTCAGGTTAGACACAGGGAGCAGGGCGCGCCATACCACCTAAGCAGGGGTTCGGCGATTAGTTTGCGCGCGGCAGAGCGGCGCGTTCCGCTGCCGCAAAAAGATGTGCGACGGAGCGATGGAATTCCTGCGGTTGCGCGCCAATGCGCGCGAAGTCGGGTGGCAGCGCGATTGCCATGGTTTCATTCATGTCCAGACCGTTGCGTGCCGCCTGCGCCAACGTGTCGGCCACCCAAGTCAGATAGGCACGCGTCTGCTGGAATGAAGCCCCCGCAGTGTCGAATGGGCCATGTCCGGGCACGATGCCGCGTGGGGCGAGTGCGGCCAGCGCATCCAGGCTTTTGTGCCACAGGGGCAGGTTTGCGCTTGGCGTCGTCGGCGCGCGGTCAAGAAACGCAATGTCGCCCGCGATCAGCACGCCGGTGTCCACGTCCAGCAGCGCCAGATCGGCTTCGGTGTGGCCGGCCATGGGCAGCACGTCGAAGGCGCGGCCCATAATGATGCTGCGCCCCGGCGCGACGGCACGGTTAGGGGGCAGCGGCTCGGTGCCGCGCATCCAGTCGCCCAGCAGCCGGTACATGTTGTCGGCATAGGCGTCGCCATGCAGCGCCGCCAGCGCTGCGGTTTCCCCCAGCGCCCGGATCGGCAGGTCCGCGAACACCTGATTGCCCAGGAAATGGTCCGGGTGATGGTGTGTGTTGATCACCCCGCGTGCGCCCAGTGGGTGCAGCCGCTGGGCCGCGGCGCGCAGTGCCTCGCCATAGCGGCGCGAGGGGCCGGTATCGACGATCAGGATGCCTTCGGGCGTCTCGATCATCACCACGTTGACGATGGCCCCGCCATTGGCAGCGGTGAAGTATTCGGTGGTGCCCTCAATCATCCAGATGCCGCTGGCGACCTGCCGGGGGACCAGATCATAGGTCAGGCGCGCCGCCGCGGGGGCGCGGGTGGGCAAAAGGGGTGCCGCGATGGCACCCGCCAGCAGCACAAGGCCGCCGCGCCGTGTGATGGTGCCGGTCATTCGGTCAGCGCCGCGCGCAAGGTGGCCGCGATGCGGGCGCCATTGTTGTCGTGCCCGGTCAGGCGTGCCTCAGTCCCCAGAATGCCTTGGGGGAAATGCAGGGTGAAGGCGGGGTCTTCGTTGACCGGTTCGGACAATTCCAGCCGCGCCAGTTCGTGCCCATCGGGCGATGACAGGGTTAATTCCTCAATGATGAATACCGGGATGCCGTCCGCCAGACCTGTGTCCATCGGATGATCGACGATCATGCGCACGCGCCCGGTTTCTGGCCAGATGCGGCCACGAACCTCGCCCAGATGGTCGACCCAATCATCGGCGGCATAGGCGGCGGCGGGCGCAGTGCAGCCGCCGCCCGCGGCATCGATTTTCGTGCCGCCCACATGCCAAGCACCCGATTTTGTGCGCACGGCGGCGCGGATCGGGGTGGCCTGGTCGATCTTGAACCTCAGCGAGATCTTTGCCTCGGCCTTTCCCGGCCAGAAGGTCAGGATTTTGGGGATCGGGCCGTAATCAACCAGCACCACGATACGCTCCACATCCGCGATGGCGGTGGCGTCCACGTCGACCGGCACGTTGAAGCTGTCTTCGGCGCTGTCGGGCGCGGTGACGATCACGGCGGGGTCAAATCGGATGTCCGCGGGATCGCCCAAAATCTCGATCTGGTGGTAATTCCACATGCCAGTGGAATACGGGTCTTCGATCGGATGGCGCGGGTTATCGATGGCAAAAGCCGGGGCGGCGCCCAGCAAAAGCGCGGCAATGGTGAGGGTCGGGCGCATGGCTGTCCTCCTTGGTCAATTTTTGGCGCGGCGTGCGGTCACCAGACGGGCGGCGACCATGTCAGGCCGTAATTGGCATAAATCTGCTTAAGGCGGCCGTCTTCTGCCGCCGCGCGGATCGCGTCGTCCACCGCATAGCCGAGCGCGCGCCAGTTCATGCGCACTGCGGTCCCGAGGGTCCATTCCCCAACTGACAGGCCGGTCAAGCTGGGTTCGTGCACCGCAATCGCGTCACCGGCACCCCATTCCATCTGCGCGCGCGCGCCCATCACCGCGCGGACCTCGCCGGCGCGCAGCGCGTCCATGGCCAAGGCGGGGGTGCGGTAGCGGACGATGTTCGGCACCATAATGCCGCTGCCGATGCCAGACAGGTAGAAATCAGCGATGGAGTCGTTCTCCACCCCCACTTTATCATAGCGGAAATAGGCGGGGACAGGCTTGCTGTCCTCATAAAACGCTTGATCATAGGCGATGATGATTTTTTCGTTCTGGTATTGCCCGGTCAGCACCACCATTTCGTTGCGGAGCGCCAGTTCGCGGTTGTAGGGCACGCGCATCATCACATTGACGACTTTTTCGCCGATGTAATGGCCCTTCCAGACGTTGTTGCGCAGGTCCGAATCCACCGACTCATCAGCGCCAAAACTGACAAAGCGCGCCTCCACACCGATGCTTTGCGCGATCAGGCGGCCAATTTCGACGTCCACGCCGCGCAGGACGCCGTTTTCGGTCCACGAATAGGGCGGGAAATCGTCGTAGACGCCGATTTCGACAAAGCCCCGATCGATGATGTCATCGAGGCTTTGGCCCACCACATCACGGCCGACATTCTGCATACGCTCCGCATGGCCTGGGGCGGACAGGCCAAAGGACGCGGCAACAAGGGTCAAAAACAAACGGCGGTGCAAAACACGTCTCCGGAAATCAGGGGAGCAACCAACCGGCCATCCCCCCGGCAAGGGGGTTATTGGGCGGCGGACAGGCCGACGGTCAGGATCTCAGCAGCATGCTTGAACGCCATGGCCGATCCGTCAAGCGCAGCCGCGGCGCGCGACGCAGCGCTGTCGGCCAACGGGGCGCCGGAGGCGGTGGGGATCTGGGCAGCGATTTCTTCAAGCCGGGCGCGCACCGTGGCGGCTTCGCCTGCCAGCTCGGCGTTGGTTTCTGCGCCGCTTTCGATCTTGTCGGCATGGTCGATCAGACTGTCGCGCATTGCTTTCAGATCGGTTGCGAAGTCTTCGTTCGCATCGTCGTCGGGGCGGGTTTCGACATAGGTGCGGATCGCCCAAGCGGCCTCTTGCCCCAGCAATTCGCCAAAAGCGGGCATTTTGGTGATGCCGTTCTGGGTGTAGCCGGTCCGGAACCGTTCAATGAACCATTCGTCGCCGTCCTCATTGGCCTCAAGATACCGCAAATCGGGTGCCAGCCCGCCAGAGATCACCTGCAGCCCGTGGCAGCGCGCGCAGTTCTGATTGTAGCCCGAGGACCCGAGGGTCACCGCCTCAGCCCAGACAGCCTGGCCACCATTTTCGGCGCGGTAGGGGTTTTCAGTCAGCCACTCATCGCCAAGTTTTGGCAGAGCCCCGGTATCCATCGGTTGCGGCGTGACATCGCCATGGGCAAAGGCGGCAGAGGTGAGCGCAGCGGCGATCAGCAGGCTGAAAAGCGGGCGAGCGGCTTGGATGCGGGTCATGAGGGGCGGCTCCGTCCTTGTCAAAATCTTGCAGGTGTCGCGTCTGCCCTTGGGGTAGCGCGAACCGCGGCACCCGCGCCATTGCACTTTGGGCGCGGCGGCGGTGTTTCGGCGTCAGACTTTCGTGGGGGTCGAAGCGCGTGCAAGCTGGGATAGGGTCGGTCCTGACCACCCTTTGATGAAAGTGCCGATGTCCCTCATGCGCACCCTGATCCTGCTTGTGCTTTGCGCCCTTGGCGCACCCGCCGCCGCCGCTGACCCTATCGCGGTGCCGGTGGTTTGGTTGGAGGTGCAGGTGGACAGCCCGCCCGCGCTCTCCAACCTTGATCCGATCCCTGATGATGCCGGGCTGGCGGGCGCGCGTCTGGGGCTGGCGGACAATGCATCGGGTGGGCGTTTTCTGGGGCATGATTATGCGCTGACAGAAATTATCGTGGCACCGGGCACGGACCCGGCCCCGGCCATGGCGCAGGCGCTGGCAACATCAAAGCTGATCGTGGTGAAGGCACCAATGGACGCGCTGCTGGCGCTGGCGGACCTGCCGGGGGCGGCGGATGCGCTGATTTTCAACGCCGCCGCGCCCGATGTGGCGCTGCGCCTGGATGCGTGCCGCGCGAATGTTTTGCACACCGCCCCCAGCCGCGCGATGCTGACCGATGCGCTGGCGCAGTTCTTGATCAAAAAACGCTGGACCGACTGGATGCTGATCGCGGGCGTGCATCCCGGCGATCAGGCCTATGCGGACGCGATCCGCCTGTCCGCGGCCAAATTTGGTGCCCGGATCCGCGAAGAAAAAACATGGGCGTTCGATGCGGACATGCGCAGGTCGGCCTCCGCCGAGGTGCCGCTGTTCACCCAAGGGCGCGATGTCGACGTGGTGGTGGTGGCAGATGAGCTTGAGGACTGGGCCCGCTACGTTCTTTACAACACATGGGACCCCCGCCCGATCGTCGGCACCGAAGGCCTGTCGCCCCGCGCATGGGCCCCGAGCGTGGAGCAATGGGGCGCCGCGCAGTTGCAAAGCCGGTTCCGCAAGCTGGCGGGCCGGGGCATGATTGCAGCTGATTATGGCGCATGGGCCGCGCTGCGCAGCATCTCCGAAGGCGTGACCCGCGCGCAGACCGCTGATCCGGCCACCTTGCGCGCCTATATCCTGTCGCCCGCATTTGAACTGGGCGGCTTCAAGGGCCGCAAGATGTCGTTCCGCCCGTGGAACGGGCAATTGCGCCAGCCAATCGCTTTGGTGCACCCGCGTGCTGTCGCAGCCCTAGCCCCGATTGAGGGATATCTGCACCGCAACAACGAAATGGACACGCTCGGCTATGACGAGGCCGAGGCCGGATGCGCCGCTTTTCGCTGACCCTCTGCACAGGACTTGACCCATGAATCGCCTGACGCTTATTTTTGCCGCGCTGCTGCTGCCTGTCTCCGCCTTCGCCGCTGGCAAGGGTGAGATCTGGGTGACCAATGAAAAGGATGACACGATCTCAGTGATCTCGGTCGACACGCTGGAGGTCATACGCACCATCGCAACCGGGGAGCGCCCGCGCGGGATCATCTTTACCCACGATCACAGCCGGGTTTATGTCTGCGCCTCGGACAGTGATGCGGTGCAGGTGATCGACCCTGACACGGGCGAGATATTGCACAACCTGCCCTCAGGCGAAGACCCTGAGCAATTTGCGCTGCACCCCGATGGCAAGCATCTTTATATCGCCAACGAAGACGACGCGATCGCCACCGTGGTGGATGTGGAAACCCGCCGCGTCATCGCCCAGATCCCCGTGGGGATTGAGCCTGAGGGCATGGCCATCAGCCCCGACGGCAAGATCGCCATCGTGACGTCTGAGACCACCAACATGGCCCATTGGATCGACACCGAGACGCAGAAGATTTTCGCCAACACCCTGGTCGACCAACGCCCCCGCGACGCAGCCTTCACTGCCGACGGATCGCAATTGTGGGTGAGCGCGGAGATCGGCGGCACGGTCACCGTGTTCGACGTCGCAACCCAAGCTGAGCTTGGCAAGATCCATTTCGAAATCAAAGGCGTGCACTCAGATCGGCTGCAGCCCGTGGGCATCGTGATGACCCGGGACGGCACGCGGGCGTTTGTCGCGCTTGGCCCTGCGAACCACATCGCGGTGGTCGACATGAAGACGCTGGCGGTGGAGCGTTACATTCTGACTGGCCGCCGGGTCTGGCATATGGAAATGACGCCGGATGAGAGCATGCTGTTCTCCACCAACGGGCTGTCTGGCGACGTGACAGTGGTGGATGTGGGCCGCGGCGAAGCGATCAAGACCATCAAGGTTGGGCGCTTTCCCTGGGGTGCGGCCTGGCGGCCCTGACAAAGTGGCGGGCGGCCTCGGGGGGCTGCGCCCCCGCTCGGCCGCCCGCGCCGCGACCTTGCGCGGCGGCGCCGCATTCGGGCCGCTGCGCGCAGGAGGCAGGAGTTCCCGGCGCGGAAACGATCGCGTAGGGTGAGGTGCGTCGCTGCATGGATCATGGCGCGACGCAGGCCCATAATTGGGGCCGGACGCGAATAAGGAGCGGGCTGATGCAAGAGGACAGCGGACGCGATCGGGTGGAGCGTTGGGCCGATTTCTCGGTCTCGGTGGATCAGATCTGGGCTGTGATCGGCGATTTCGCCGCGATTGCAGACTGGCATCCCGGCATCGAGTCGGGCGAGTCCGTGGAGATCGACGGCGACATGCACCGCCATCTGAAAATCGTGGGCGGGGGCATGATTCTTGAACGCCTGATCGCGCAGGACGGCCACACCCAGCATTACGAAATCATCGAAGGCCCGCTGCCGGTGGACAATTACCGCGCCACGATCACCGTGTTTCCCGAAGGCAAAGGCGCGCGGGTGTTCTGGTCCGCGAGCTTTGAGCCCACGGACCCAAGCGCCGACGCCGTGGTGGCAGGCGTCTTTGAAGGTGGCCTGAAGGCGCTTCAGGACCGGTTCAGCGCGTGAGCGGCGCAGACGGGCTGACGGTTGAGGGCCTGTCCTGGTCCTTCGGCCCCAAACGCGCGCTCGACGCGGTGTCGTTTACAGTGGAGCCGGGGCACTTCTGCGCGCTGCTCGGGCCCAACGGTGCCGGGAAATCGACGCTGTTCGGGCTGCTGACGCGCCTGTTCGTGACGCGGCAGGGGCGGATTTTGGTCGCGGGCCATGATCTGGCCGCCGCGCCGCGCGCCGCGTTGGCGCGCATTGGCGTGGTGTTCCAGCAGCCCACCCTTGATCTTGATCTGAGCGTGCGCCGCAACATGAGCTATTTCGCCGCCCTGCACGGGCTGTCGGGCCGCGACGCCGACGCACGCATCGACGCGGCGTTGGACCGTCTGTCGATGCGAGAGCGGGCGGATGAGCGGGCAGGGGACCTTAATGGGGGGCACCGGCGACGGATGGAGATCGCCCGCGCCCTGATCCACCGCCCCGCCGTGCTGCTGCTGGATGAGCCGACCGTGGGGCTGGATGCCGGGTCGCGCAGCGCGCTGGTCGATCATGTGCATGATCTGTGCGCGACGGACGGGCTGACGGTGCTGTGGGCCACGCATCTGGTGGATGAGGTCCGCGATGCTGACCGGCTGGTGGTGCTGCATCAGGGTCGCATCGCCGCGGATGGCGTGGCAGGTCAGATCGCGGCCCCTCATGGTGGGCTGCCGGGTGCCTTTGCGGCGCTGACCGATCAGGTGGCGGCATGAACGCGCGCGCGTGGATTGCCTGCCTTCTGGCCATCGTGGCACGAGAGGCGCTGCGCTTTGTCACCCAGCGCGCCCGGTTTTTTGCAGCGCTGGTGCGTCCCTTGGTGTGGCTGGTGGTGTTCGCGGCGGGATTTCGCGCGGCTTTGGGCCTGTCGATCATCCCGCCCTATCAGACCTACATCACCTATGAGGTTTATATCCTGCCCGGCCTGTGCGCGATGGTGCAGCTGTTCAACGGCATGCAATCGTCGCTGAGCCTAGTCTATGATCGGGAAATGGGGTCGATGCGGTTGCTGCTGACATCGCCGTTCCCGCGCTGGTGGTTGCTGCTGTCAAAGCTGTCAGCGGGGGCGGCGATTTCGATTTTGCAGGTCTACGCGTTCCTGGGCATCGCGGCGATCTATGGCATCACGCTGCCATGGGCCGGGTATCTGTGGGCGTTTCCGGCGCTGGTGCTGAGCGGTCTGATGCTGGGGGCGCTGGGGTTGGTGCTGTCGTCAACAGTCAAGCAGATGGAGAATTTCGCGGGGGTGATGAACTTTGTGATCTTCCCGATGTTCTTCCTGTCCTCAGCGCTTTATCCGCTATGGAAGATGCAGGAAAGTTCTGAGTTGTTGTTCCTGATCTGCACATTCAACCCGTTCACTTACGCGGTGGAGCTGCTTCGTTTCGCGCTTTATGCGCAGATGAACTGGCTGGCGCTGGCGGTGGTTTTGGGGGCGTTCGCGGTCTTTATGGGCGGGGCGCTGATCGGCTATGACCCGGCGCGGGGCATGATGGCCCGGCGGGCGCGCTGATGGCGCCAAAGGACAGGGCAGAATGCAGCGGCGATTCGTGGTAGACTGTCATCAATAAAGGCTGAATTTTGACCACTCAGGAGATCTGTTCAATGCGCGCCATGTCCTTCGCCCTGTTGTTCGCGGCACTTGTTGCGGGGCCCGTGGCCGCGTCAGACTTGCCCGATGATTTTGTCACCGAACGCGACGAATTCGGCGAGACCAACCCCGAGGAAATGACCCTTGACCGCTCAGTCCGCAATGCGATCGAGGGTGAGGTGAACATGATGGTCTGCGCGGGCGGATATCTGCTGACCAAAGGTGGCAGCCACGAAAAGGCGCGCGCGATTTTCAACGCCTGCGTCGCGGCGGGATACACCCATGCGATGACCTGGATGGCGTACATGGAGGATAACGGTTTTGGCGGGCCCGAGGACCCTGATGCCGCCGCCAATTACGATCGCATGGCCGCCGAGGCGGGCGATTTGATAGGGATGTTCAACTACGGGCTGGATCTGATGCGCGGCCGGGGCGTGGCAAAGGACGACGCCGCGGGCCGACGCTTGGTCGACAACGCCGCTGAGGCTGGGCTGGCGGTCGCACGGCGGCTTCAGAACGCAGAATACGATCTGGATGTCGTGACCCCCGACGCAGACAACTGGAAGTACCAGCCGCTGTTCTGACCTGGCGCGGTGGAGGCGGGGCTGGTTCGCCCCATCGCGGCCCTCCCAAGGGGGAGGACCTCTCTGGCCCGCCCTGCGCCCCTTTTTGATTGCGCAGATGCTGGCGGGGCTTGAACGCGGCGCGGCGACGCCCAGATCGGGGCGCCGACCTCGACAGGAAATTTTATGACTGAGCTCGCCGCCCTCGCCGCCATGCCAGAAGCTTGGGTGGCGCTGTTCAGCCTGATCGTGATGGAGGTGGTGCTTGGCATCGACAACCTCCTGTTCATTTCGATCCTGACCAACCGGCTTCCTGCAGACCAGCGCGCGCGGGCGCGGCGCATCGGCATTGGGCTGGCGTTGGTGCTGCGGCTGGTGCTGCTGGCCGCGGTGGCGTGGATCGTGCAGCTGACGGCACCGATTTTCGTGGTCCTGGGGCACGCCTTTTCCTGGAAAGACCTGATCATGATCGGCGGTGGGCTGTTCCTGGTGTGGAAGGCCACCAAGGAAATCCACGACCAAGTGGACCCTGAACCTGAGGGCCTGTTCGACAAGGC
>JBLGAC010000077.1:0-9293 GCA_047610385.1 Paracoccaceae bacterium
TCGTCGAACGCCAATGGAGGACCATCAAATACGAGGAGGTTTACCTGCGGGCCTACGCCGGCGTATCAGAGGCCCGGGCTTCTATCAGGCGATATCTCAGCCTCTACAACGGCCGGCGGCCCCACTCGTCGCTTGACGGGAAAACCCCCGATCAGGCCTACTTCAACGCGCTGACGCCCGAAGCGGCCGCGGCGTGAACGAGGCGGAAATCCACCTAAGAAACACCCGGAAGTTGTTCAACCAAACCGAGCCACCTCAATGATCCCCTCTCGTCGATTGCGGCGCAATAGCCTGCCGGGCAGCGGGCCCAACCCACCTCAAAGCGCACCGCACCTCGGCGAGCTTGGTCAAAAAGGGGCTGTTCCCCGCCGCATCGGGCGGACCAAAGGGGGCCTGACCTCCAAGCTGCGCACGGTCTGCGACGGCGACGACAAGCCATTGATCCTGCTGCTCACCGAGGGCCACCCTCTCGTCGATTGCTGTGCAATAGCCTGCCGGGCAGCGGGTCAGCGATTACCGCGGCGCCGCGACCGTCTTGCCCGCGCTGCCGAACGCCGAAACCCTGATCGCCGACAAGGGCGTCGAGGCGCGACTGGTTCCGTCAAGCCCTGTCTGATCTGAAAATCTCATCATGCATTCCAAGACGCAAGAACCGCAAAGCCCCGACCCCCTACGACACCAAAATCTACCAGCAGCGCAATCTGGTCGAGCGCATGTTCGGCAGGCTCAAGGACTGGCGCCGCATCGCAACCCGACATGATCGATGCGCACACACGTTCATGAGCGCCATCTGCATCGCTGCAACCGTCATCTTCTGGTTATGAGTCCTGAGCCTAGGTGCTTGATCTTGTTGCTATCATCCTCAATTTTTTTCAACCGTTTGGCATCAGACAGGTTCATGCTGAACTGCTGCAGGTTTTGTGGACATGAAGATAAGATTATGACCAAGGAACTGGAGAGTGGATATGACGAGCCAAAAGTTTGCGCATAATTTCAAGATTGAAGCCGTCCGGCTTGTGACGGATTGAGGTGTGCCGGTGGCTCAGGCCGTGCTCGACCTCAACGTGGTGGAGAGCGTGCTGCGCCGGTGGACATGGGAGCCGGCGACTAAACCTGCCGTGGCCTTTCCCTGAAACGGGCAGATGCGGTCCGGCCTGGCCGAGATTGCGGCCTTGAAAAAAGTCGTCCAGTTCCGGGTGGATCATAATATCCGCAAGAAGAAGGCCGCCCTTTTTCAAGGCGGTGCGTGAAGTCGAAATACGATGGGAAACGGTCGATGATCGCTGACAACATCCTCGATCGGGGTTTTGAGGTTGATCGGCCCAACCGGAAATACCTTTCTGGGTGAAAGTTGTTCGATTTCACCTATTTCTGGACGGCAGAGGCCACGCATGTCTGGCCGCTGGCCCGAAATCATATCAATCGGCACGGGCCGGTCAGCCATTGGACCCCGGTGATCAACCGCCCAACCGGGGGCGCATCGGGTTGGCGCATGCCTGGGGATGGTGCCTGCCGCGCCGATCACACGGCGACCTGCGATCCGATCTCCACGACCCGCGCGCGGGGCAGGTGATAGAAATCTGACGGATCGGCCGCGAGGCGCGACATCAGGATATAGACGTGATCCTGCCAGCCGGACATGCCGGTCTCAGGCCGCGCGACCAGCTTGCGGCGCCCCAGGAAGAAGGTGATCTTCATGCCGTCATAGCGAAGCCCCTGCTTTCGGCACAGTCCGAGGGCGCGGTTGATGTTCGGCGTCTCCATGAAGCCAAACCGCAGGGTGACCCGCTCAAACCGGTCGCTCAGACGCTCAATCACCGCCCGGTCGCTGTCGAGGACGCGCGGCACATCGCAGGTCTTGACGGTCAGCACGATGATGCGGTCGTGCAGCACATGGTTGTGCTTGAGGTTGTGGAGCAGCGCGGGCGGCGTCGCGGACCCGTCGCTGGTCAGAAACACCGCGGCACCCGGCGCCCGCAGGGCTGAGCCACGTTCAATCATCGGGATGAAGTCCTGCAGCGGGATGGACAGCTTTCGCGCCTGGTCAAACAGCTTTCGGGCACCGCGCGACCATGTCCGCATCACTGTCACCAGCACCGCGCTCAGCAGCAAAGGCACATAGCCGCCATCGGTGATTTTTGACATGTTCGCCGTGAACAGCGCGACTTCGATGATGAAGATCGGCGCCAGTGCCACAGCCGCGACCACCCGATGCACGCCCCACACCGCGTGCAGCATGCGATATGCAAGCGCGGTCGTGACGATCATCGTGCCGCTGACCGCAATGCCATAGGATGCTGCCAATGCGGTCGAGGTCTGAAAGACAAGCACCACAATGATAACCCCCGCAAGCAGCAACGCGTTGATCACCGGCAGGTATATCTGGCCGGTCTCAGTCATTGAGGTATGCCGGATTTCAAAGCGGGGCAGCAAACCCAGCTGGATCGCCTGCCGGGTCATCGAAAAGGCCCCGGTGATCACGGCCTGGCTGGCGATGACCGTCGCGATGGTCGCAAGGATGACCAAGGCGGGCAGCGCCCAACCCGGCACCATCAGGAAAAACGGGTCCGACGCGGCGGCCGGTGTCTGCAGCACCAGCGCGCCTTGTCCCAGATAGTTGAGCGCCAGCGCAGGGAACACCAGAAGCAGCCACGCCATCTGGATCGGCTTGCGCCCAAAATGGCCCAGATCTGCATAAAGCGCCTCGGCGCCGGTCACGGACAAAAACACCGCCCCCAGCACGACAAATCCGACATTGCCGTGATCAAGCAGAAAGCTGACCGCATAACGTGGATCGAACGCCGCGAGGATGGCAGGCGCGCTGATGATCTGGGCGACGCCAAGGGCGCCCATCACCACGAACCACACCGCGGTGATCGGCCCGAACCATCGCGCCAGATCCGCGGTGCCACGCCGCTGCATCATGAAGATCGAGACCAGAATTCCGATCGAAATCGGAATGACGTAAGGGGCAAAAAGCGGTGTGATCAGCTTCATGCCCTCAACCGCCGACAGAACGGAAATGGCTGGCGTGATGATCGCATCGCCGAAGAACAGCGCCGCCCCGGTGATGCCAAGCACAAAGGTCGCGCCCGCCCGCTTCGGATGGGCCTGGACCAGCGCAAAAAGCGACAACACCCCGCCTTCGCCCCGGTTGTCGGCCCGCAGCAGAAACAGGACGTATTTCAGGTTCACGATCAGGATCAGTGCCCACAGCAGCAACGACACCACGCCAAGCACGTCGCCATCGGTCAGGCCATCATCGGCGGCCGGTCGCAACGCCTCGCGGAATGCATAGAGCGGGCTGGTTCCGATGTCGCCATAGACGATGCCAACGGCCCCGAGGGTCAAAGCCGCTATGCGCTTGGGTGGTTGTGCAATCGCGCCTGCGGCGTCATACGCGGCGGCGCTGTCTTGGGCGGTTTGGACGGCAACGTTCATCAAATAACACTCAGGATCGCAAAGGTGCCCGCGGACACGATGATGGCCACGATCGATGTTGAAACGAGGCCTGCGATTGCCCCGACAGCCAGCCACAGGCCGTCATGCGCGCTCAGCCCCAGCGCAAGCACGATCACTGATATCGCTGGCACGGCGTTGGCGAACGGGATCGGCAGCAACATAAACACCGCCATCACCAGGCTGACAGCGCCAACAATCCGTTCCGCCGCCATGTGCGACAGTGGCCAGCAGCGCAGGCGGACCATACGCTCCACCCAGGCGATTTTTGGTGAGGCGTAGGCAACAATGCGTGGGAACGCACCATGGGCGACCGACCTTCGGCGCAAAAAAACCGGAAGCCAAACGGCAGGACGGCCAGCGACCAGCTGGCTGGCGATGAACATCAGCGCCAGTCCCGTGACCACCGACGACCCGGGCACAAACACAACAACGTTCGGCAGCGCGAAAATGATCAGCAATGGCGCAAAGCCACGATCCCCCAGCGCATTGATCAGATCACCACGCGAGATGCGCAGATTTTGCCCCTGATCGAGGTCCAGCAGAACCTGCGACAGCTGTCGGGCCGGTGCGGTGCCCGCGATCGGCATGTCGGTGGCCACGGATGTCATGCGCCACCTTCAAATTTCGCTTCAGGCCGCGGATATCCCGCACCCGACACACATGCGCGCCACAGCGATATCGCTGCGCCGCCAAGCAGGTTTGCCACCGTTATCCCCAGTGAAAATAGAGGCCGGCGCTGCTTTGGTCATCGAAGGCTGCGCACCGAAGACCTTGTCGCCAATGTTGACCCGACCACGCGGCACCGTGCCCATCGTGCGAGGTCAAATGGGGGGCGTGGCCCGAAGGGCAAGGCGCGTCGCCCGGTGCCGTGGTGCGGCAAAAAGTTCGGCTGGTGAATAGTGCGGCGGTCTTTCATTTTTCGCGCAAAGGGCGCGCGGCGCGTGGTCATGATCTGCCGCGCTGCCAGATCTTCGGCACAAGGCGACGGCGTACTCAACAAAATATCTCGGCGCCGCTTGCAGGGGTGCCTTCATGCGCACATTTCACCGTCCATGCAGGCGGATCATCCACCTGCGGGGGCGGTGCAGTTGGATTACCTTTACGTCTTGGCAGGCCTGATCGGCCTGTTTTTCGGTGGTGAGGCCTTGGTGCGCGGCAGCGTTGGCATCGCCCGGCGCATGGCGATCTCTCCGCTTCTGATCGGCCTTACCGTGGTGGGGTTCGGCACCTCGACTCCCGAACTGCTGGTGTCGGTTGAGGCGGCATGGCGCGGCGTGCCTGACATCGCCTTGGGCAACATCATCGGGTCAAACATTGCCAACATCCTGTTGATCGTCGGCCTGTCGGCGTTGATCTGTCCAATCCCGGTTGTGGGCGCGACGCTGCGCCGTGACACCGGGTTCATGATGGTGGCGGCGCTGGCGCTGGTGCCGATCTTTGCGTGGGGCTGGGTCGGGCGGCCCGCCGGGCTGGCGCTGGTCCTATTCCTCGTGATCTATCTGGTCCGCGCGTTCCGCCATCCCGGCGAGGCGGCCGCGCCAGACGACTGCGCCACCCCGCTGGCATCGCCGGTCATATCAGCGATCTGGGTTGTCGGCGGGCTTGTCGCGCTGATGCTCGGCGCGCGGTTTTTGGTGGATGGTGCCGTGTCGATCGCCCGCGGCTACGGAATTTCCGAAGCGTTCATCGGCCTGACCATCGTCGCGTTGGGCACCTCGTTGCCTGAGCTTGCGACGTCGTTGATCGCGGCGTTCCGCCGTCAGCCCGAAATCGCCATCGGCAACATCATCGGGTCCAACATCTTCAACGTGCTGGGCATTCTTGGTCTGACTGCGATCATCACGCCGGTGCCTGTGGCGCCGCGGTTCCTGACCTTTGACCTTCCGGTGATGCTGATGGCGTCGCTTGCGCTGACGGCCTTGCTGCTTGTGCGTCCGGTGGTCGGGCGCGGTGTCGGCTGTGTCATGCTGGCAGGCTACCTGACCTATGTCTGGGCGGCGCAGGGATGACACAGGCGCGCGCGGCTGCAAAATCCATGATGGGCGCGCTGGTCCTGCGCGCTCTTTTCGTGCTGGCGCTGGCGATGCTTGGCGCCCCTGGCGCTGATGCGGGGCAGCCCGCCGCCAGAACCGGCGCGTTTGCGCAGGCATCGATCGACCCGGCCATCATCGCGGCCCCGGCGCATGATCAGTATGTGCGCGGCCAGCTGCCGGACGACACCGCGCCGCCAGCTGTGATGCCCCGCGCAGACACCATCATGCCCGGCGATGCAGCCAGCGTGCAGATGGCGCAGGGCGCGGCCCTTTCGGCCCCTTGGGCCGATGTGCATCCCCCGGTCCGAGGTCCGCCTGCGGCCTGACAATTGAACGTCAGACCATCCTCTCAGGCAATCAAGGACCTTGACCATGCGTCGACCAAAATGGGCCATCGCGACCTATGCTGTGCTTTTGCTGTTGGCAGTTGCCGCGGCGATACCGAATTTCCTGCCCTCAGCCCTGCGCGGTGCTTTGCCCGGCTGGGCAACTGGCGAAACTGTGGCGCTTGGCCTTGATCTTCAGGGGGGCGCGCATCTGTTGCTCGCGGTGAACCGCGCTGATCTTACGGCCGCGCGGTTGCAGACCCTGCGCGAAACCGTGGTGGCGGCGATGCGCGATCAGGGCCTGAAGCCCGCGACCATCCGCGCGGACGGCACCACGCTGACCGCGCCGGCGACCCCGGCTTTGGTGGTGGTGTTGCAAGCGGCCGCGGCTGAGACCGGCCAGCCCGGCACGCCGCAGGATTTCACCGTTGCGCTGGACGGCGAAACCGTGCGGGTTGCGCTGACCGAGGCGGGGCTTGACCGCGCGGTCACGGACGCGGCGGATCGCAGCCTTGAGGTCATTCGCAACCGCGTTGATCAGGTCGGGGTGTCCGAGCCGGTGATCAACCGCGTCGGCGCCGACCGCATCTTGGTGCAGATGCCGGGGGTGCAGAACCCCGCGCAGCTGCGCGCGCTGCTCGGCTCCACCGCCAAGATGAGCTTTCAGATGGTCGCGTCAGGGCCGGGACCGCGGGTCTCCATGCTCAAGACCCGCGACGGCGATGAAACCATCCCCGTTGAAACCGCCGTGGCCCTGTCGGGGGACCGGTTGGAACACGCCGCGACCGGCTTTGAGCCAAAGACCGGACGCCCTATGGTCACCTTTGCCTTTGACCACCGCGGCGCGATGATCTTCGCGCAGATCACGGCCGCGAACATAGGCAGGCGATTTGCGGTGGTGCTGGATGGCAAGGTCCTGACCGCACCGGTGATCCAGCAGGCGATCCCGGGTGGGCGCGGCCAGATCACCGGCGCATTTTCTGTTGCGGAGGCGCAGACCCTTGCCGTGCTGCTGAAATCGGGTGCGCTGCCCGCCTCGCTCGACATCATCGAAGAACGCAGCGTCGGTGCGGCGCTTGGTGCCGATTCCATCCGCTCGGGCCTCGTGACCGGCGGTGTGGGGCTGGCGCTGGTTGCGGCGATGATGATCGGCCTTTACGGCGGTTGGGGGCTTTTGGCCTGCGCTGGTCTGGGGCTGAACGTGATGCTGACGCTGACCGCGCTGGGGGTGCTGGGGGCGACGCTGACGCTGCCGGGCATCGCCGGGATCATCCTGTGCCTTGGCATTGCGGTGGACAGCAACATCCTGATCTTCAGCCGCATCCGCGAGGAAACCCGCAAAGGTGCGCCCGCCATCAAGGCCCTGACGCGGGGCTATGGGCAGGCTTGGGCCACGATCCTGGACGCCAACATCACGACATTGCTGGCGATGGTGCTGTTGTTCATGTTTGGCGCAGGCGCGGTCCGCGGTTTTGCCGTGAGCATGAGCTTGGGCATCTTGATTTCGATGTTCACCGCCGTGGTGCTGACGCGCTTTGTGGTCGAAGCGATCGTGCGGGCACGCAAGATGACGCGGCTTGAGATTCTGCCGCTTATCGGCCGCGTGCCTGCGCCGGGGGCGTTTTCGTTCATGCGCCGTGGGACGTTGGCGCTGGGGGTGTCGGCGCTGCTGTCGGTCGGATCGGTCGCGGTGCTTGCCTATCCCGGCCCGACCTTGGGGATCGATTTTACCGGCGGGGTTCAGATGGTGCTCCAGTCTCCCGCGCCGGTGCCGTTGGCAGAGCTGCGCGCTGCGATCTCAACCCTCGTGCCCGGCGATGCCGGTTTGCAGGCTTTTGGCGACGCGCGCGAAGTCTTGATCCGCGTGCAGGGCGAGGCGGGCCAAGCGACGGTCGCGGCGGTTGAAAAAGCGGCGGCGCAGGTCGCACCGCAGGCCCATTTTGCGCAGATTGACATGGTCGGCCCCACCGTCAGCGGCGAATTGGCAGCAACAGGGCTGCTGGCGCTCGGCCTCGCGGTGCTGGCGATGCTGGGCTATATCTGGGTGCGCTTTGACGGGCATTTCGCGGTTGGGGCGATTGCAGTCCTGTTTCTTGATGTCACCAAGACGTTCGGGTTGATCGCCCTGATGGGGTGGGAGGTGAACCTGACCACCATCGTCGCGCTGCTGACGCTGATCGGCTATTCGGTGAATGACAAGGTGGTGGTCTATGACCGCATCCGCGAAATCCTTGCCGAAGGCGGCAGCAGGCCGCTGGCCGATGTGATTGATCAAAGCCTCAATCAGGTGCTGGCGCGGTGCATCTTCACCTCCGCCACCACGCTGCTGGCAATCGTGCCAATGGCGATCTGGGGTGGCCCTGCGGTCGCGGGCTTTGCCTTGCCGTTGATTGCCGGGGTGGTCATTGCAACGGCATCGTCGCTGTTCGTGGCGGGACCGGTGCTGAACTGGCTGGCGCGGCGCCAACACGCCGCGGCCGCGCCGTTGGCCCGGCCAGTTGCCCTTGGTGCGCAGGCCATGTGACAGACCGCGCCGGGGCCAAGCCTGCCTCGGCGCGAATTTTCTGACAGACCTTTGGTGCGCTTGGTCTTTTCTTGTCACAACTTCACTGAGTGTTTAAGATCATTCTCAGATTTCCTCAGTGGACCAAGCGGCACTGCTTTCGCACGGCGCGGAGATCACCGGAGCCCCATCAAGCCATGTCTTTCGATCTTGCAGTCTTGGCGCCTTGGTTCGCCATGGCGCTTCTTTGCGGTGTGTTCATCGCGTTCGCGCTGGAGCTAAGGTCCCCCGACGTCATCGCGTTCTGCGGCGCGGTGGTGGCGCTTGCCACTGGGCTGGTTGATACCGGTGATCTGCTTGGGGCGATTGCCAATCCCGCCCCGGCCACAATCGGCGCCATGTTTGTGCTGAGCGCGGCTTTGGTGCGCACCGGCGTTCTGGAGGCTGTCAGCAAAGTGCTGGGCCGCCATGCCTCAGCGCATCCGACCCTGACGCTGGGGCTGTTTTTCGCCGCTGCCGCGGGTGCCTCGGTCTTTATGAACAACACGCCTGTGGTTATGGTGCTGATCCCGGTTGTGATCACACTGGCGCGAGAGATGAAGCTTGCGCCGTCGCATCTGCTTATCCCGCTGTCCTATATGGTCATTCTGGGTGGCACCTGTTCGCTGATCGGGACATCAACAAACCTGCTGGTCGACGGGATCGTGCGCAATATGGGGATGACGCCCTTTTCGTTGTTTGAAATCGCGCCCCTCGGGATCGTTGTGGCCATCGTTGGCGGGACCTTTCTGGCCTTCGCCGCCCCACGCCTGCTGCCAGTGCGCCAGACGGTCGGAGCATTTGAGGCAAAGCGTGATGAACGCACCTGGTTAGTGGAGCTGTTCATTCCCGCAGGCTCGGCCCTGATCGGCAAGACGGTGCCGCAGGTCGATGCATTTCGCACGGGTGGCAGCCGCGCCGTTGATCTAG
>JBLGAC010000078.1:0-9199 GCA_047610385.1 Paracoccaceae bacterium
GGGGCAGGTAAGCTCATGATTCTGAATGCTTAGTGAACTATTAGTTAAAATTTATAACCTGCTGCAGCGGCCCGGCAGCCTGCCTGGCGACCCGCGTTCCACCCCGGCAGCAGGGGCCAACGACATGCCGCAGGCCCTGCCGCGACAGTGGGCACAGCGGCGTTGGATGATTTCCTGTTGAAAATTCTTTGGCTCGGATAACGTTTACCCTCAGACGCTTCTTGCCTCGATCATTCAGGGGAACGCCGCCATATGGCATCGCTGCTGCGCCAGCTACTGGCCCTCGCTTTCATCACCGCCGCGGCCGCTTGGGCGATCATGAGCCAGCAGAGCGCCGGCGACGACGCCGCAACCGCCAGCCGCGCCCGCCCCGCCCCAGTGGTGGAGGTGGAGCCTGCACGCATCGCGCGCGTGGAGCGTTCGGTGTCCGCGGTGGGCACCGGACGGGCGCGCCGATCCGTCGAATTGCGGCCGGTTGATGCGGGCCGCGTGCTCAACATCGCGTTCGCGTCTGGCGATCTGGTGGCAGAGGGGGCCGCGCTGGTGACCCTTGATTCGGCGTCCGAGGTGGCGGCATTGGCCGAGGCTGAGGCCGGGCTTGAAGAAACCCGCGCCGCGTATGCTCGCGCTGAGGCGCTGCAAAAACAAGGCCGCGTCACCGGCCAATCCTTCGAAGGGGCCCGCGCCGATCTGCTGCGTGCCGAGGCCAGGCTCGGGCTTGCGCGCGCCGACCTTGAAGAACGCGTGATCCGCGCGCCCTTTGCCGGGCTGGTCGGCCTGACCGATCTGACCGAAGGCGCGCTGGTCGGCCGCGACACCGCCATCGCCACCCTTGAGGACCTGAGCGTCCTGCGCGTTGAATTCCGCACCCCAGAGCGATTTTTTGCTGAGATCGCGTTGGGTGATCAGGTGCGGGTCGAAACCACGATCCATCCCGGCGAAACCTTCGAAGGCCGCGTGGTCGCGATCGACCGGCGGGTGGATGAAACCTCACGCGCGTTCCGGGTGCGCGCTGAAATCCCCAATCCTGACCTCAAGCTGCCCTCGGGCCTGTTTCTGCGCGTGTCGCTGGTGTTCGACGCGCGCGATGGTGTGGTGGCGCCCGAACAGGCGGTGACGGTCGAAGGCGACGGCGCGTATGTTTATGTGGTGGACGCGGACGGAAAGGTCGAACGCCGCGCCGTCGTGATCGGCCAGCGCCGCGATGGCATGGCTGAGACGATCAGCGGCTTGGCCGCGGGCGAAAACGTCGTGACCCGCGGCATCCAAAAAGTGTCCGACGGCACCAAGGTGCGCCTGCCGGGCGACGTGCCCCCCCAAAAACCCGGCAAACCTGATGCAGCGGGAGCGCCCCGGTCATGACCTTGTCGGAGCTGTCGATCCGCCGCCCGGTTCTGGCCGCGGTCATGAGCCTGCTGATCGTCGCCGCCGGTCTGATGTCGCTGACCCAACTGCCGGTGCGCGAACTGCCTGACATCGACGCAGCCTCAGTCACCGTGTCCACCGGATGGCCCGGCGCGGCGCCTGAGGCCGTGGACACCCAGATCACAGAGCGGATCGAAGGCGCGGTGTCCGGCGTGTCGGGGGCTGAACGAATGGACAGCACGTCATCCCCGGGCCGCTCACGCACCGTGATCCGGTTTTCTGCGGGCGTGGATGTCGATCAGGCCACCAACGATGTGCGCGGGGCCGTGTCGCGCATCGTCGGCGCCCTGCCCGACGAGGCGGCAGAACCGCAGGTCTTCAAAAACGACGATGATGATGACCCGATCATGCGCATGGGCGTGATTTCAGACCGGATGAACGCCGAGGATCTGACCGACTATGCGGAGCGCTACATCGTCGACCGGTTGGCGACCATCAAGGGCGTCGCCTCGGTCGCGGTCAGCGGGCGGCGCACCCCGGCCCTGAGGGTGGAGCTGGACCCAAAGGCCATGGCCGCGCGCGGGCTGACCGCCACCGAAATCATCGACGCAATGGCCGCAGGCAACGTCGAATTGCCCGCCGGAGAGATCAAATCCGCGACCCGCGTGTTCCAGCTGCGCGCCGACACCCGCCTGTCAGGCCCGCAGGATTTCCGCGATCTGGTGATCAAGGTGGTGGACGGCGCGCCGGTGCGTCTGGGCGATGTGGCGGTGGTCGAAAAAGGCCCGCTCAATTCCGACAGCACCGTGCGGTCTGAGGGCAAGCCCGCGGTCGGCATCACCATCCAGCGCCAGTCGCAATCGAATGTGGTGGCGATTTCCGATGCGGTGCGCGCTGAGGTTGCGCGCATCACCCCCGATCTGCCCGCGGGCATGTCGCTGATCATTTCCTCGGACGACGCGGTGTTCATCCGCTCCTCGATGCAAGAAGTGCTGAAAACCCTTGGCATCGCGGTGGTGCTGGTGGTGCTGGTGATCTTTGCGTTCCTGGGGTCTCCGCGTGCCACATTGGCGCCGTTGGTCACGATCCCGGTGTCGCTGATCGGGGCGCTGGCGGGGATTTACCTGCTGGGGTTCTCGATCAACATCCTGACGCTGTTCGCGCTGATCCTGGCCATCGGGCTGGTGGTCGATGACAGCATCGTGGTGCTGGAGGCATGCCAAAGGCGGGTGGAGCGCGGCGAGCCCCCTGCCGCCGCCGCCATGCGCGGATCGCGCGCCGTCACCTTTGCGGTGCTGGCGACCACCGCGACGCTGGTGTCGGTGTTCGTGCCGATCGGGTTTCTTGAAGGGCAGGTCGGGCGGCTGTTCACCGAATTCGGCGCGGTGCTGTCGATCGCGGTGGTGGTGTCGACCTTCGTGGCGCTGTCGCTGGCGCCTGCCTTGTGCGCGCGCGTGCTGCGCCAAGGATCGGGCGGAATGATGGAGCGCGCGGCGGGCGCAGGCTTTCATTTCACTGAGAACATCTATCGCGCGGTGCTGCGCGTGGCGCTGAACGCACCCATCGTGGTGATCGCGCTGGCCGCCGCGGTGGCCGCGGGGGCCTTCTGGCTGAACGACCGCATCCCACAGGAACTCGCCCCATCCGAAGACCGCGGCGTGTTCTTCATCGCCGTCACCGCACCGCAGGGCGCCTCAGTCGAATGGACCGACAACGAGGTCCGCGAGGTTGAGCGCCGGGTGAAGCATCTGGAGGACTCGGGCGAGGCCGTGCGCGTGTTCTCCATCGTTGGCTGGCGCGGCGCCCCGCACCGCGCCTTTGTGGTGGTGCGGCTGGCCGATTGGGATGATCGCGAACGCAGTTCCCAAGAAATCGTGCGCTCCCTGATCGGGCCGATGACATCGATCCCCGGCGCGCGGGCGTTCCCGATCCAACCCTCAGGGCTGGGGCTGCGCGGCGCGCGCACGCCTTTGCAGGTGCTGGTTCTGGGGCCTGATTTTGAAACGGTGCAGGAATGGACCGACCTGCTGCTGACCGCCATGCGCGGCGATGAGCGGTTCCTGAACCTCGATTCCAGCTTTTCCCTGACCCAGCCCGAATTGCGGCTGCAGGTGAACCGCGCCGCCGCCGACGATCTGGGCGTGCCCGCGCGCGACGTGGCGCTGACCTTGCAAACCTTCTTTGCCGGGCGTGAGGCCCGCGGATACGTGGAAAACGGACGAGAGCGTCCGGTGATCCTGCAAGCGGGCGCGGATTTCCGCCGATCAGCCGCTGATCTGGGGGAAATCCATGTGCGGTCCCGCAGATCGGGCGCGCTGATCCCGCTGTCGGCGCTGGTGACAATGCAAGAGGGGGCCGCGTCGCCGTCGCTGTCGCGGTTTGACCGATTGCCCTCAATCACCATCAGCGGGGCGCTGGCCGACGGGTTTGACATGGGCAGCGCCATTGACCGCGTTGAAGTCCTTGCCGCCCAGGTCCTGCCCCCCAATGCGCGCATCGCCTATGACGGCCAGACCCGCGAATACGTTGAAACCTCAGGCGGGGCGATGTGGACCTTCGTGATCGCGCTGATCGTGGTCTATCTGGTGCTGGCCGCGCAGTTCGAAAGCTTTGTCGACCCGGCCGCCATCATGCTGTCAGTGCCACTGTCGATCACCGGCGCGCTGGCGACGATCTGGTGGCTGGACGCGTCGATGAACATCTACACGCAGATCGGGTTGATATTGCTTGTGGGCCTCATGGCCAAGAACGGCATCCTGATCGTGGAATACGCCAACCAACTGCGCGACGAAGGCCTGTCCGTGCGCGACGCGGCCCTAGAGGCTTCGGTGGAACGGCTGCGCCCGGTGCTGATGACCGTGGTGTCCACAGTGCTGGGCGCGGCACCCTTGGTCTGGGGGTCCGGCGCCGGGTCCGAAGCGCGTGAGGCGATCGGCCTGGTGGTGATCGGCGGCTTTGGCAGCGCGTCGATCCTTACGTTGTTCCTGACGCCAGTGCTGTGGGACCGTCTGGCCAGATTGTCGCCTGCCCGCGCGGCCACCGCCGCCGCGATCGACAAGGCAATGGCCGCCCCCGTCTCGCAGCGCCGCCACGGCCCACGCGCACCCACGGCTGCCGCCATGCCTGCCCCTGCTGCCACGGCCCCGCCCCCGCCCGAACCGTTCGACGTTTTCGCCAGGCTGGACGCCCCGCCCCAGAAAAACGATCCCGCGCGTTGATCGGCATGCCCGCGCTTGCCAGCATCGCGCCTCTCGCATAACGTAGTTTCATCGCGACGGGAGAGACCGGTGAAAACCGGCGCCGAAGGAGCAACCGCCCCGGAAACTCTCAGGCCCAAGGACCGCCGCGATCAAGGACAGCTCTGGAGAGAGGCGCGCAAGCGTCCGCCGAAGGGATAGCGATCTCAGGCAACAGGACAGAGGGGGCGTCTTTCGAGGCGGCAGGTTTACCTGCCGTCCGTCATTGACGCCGGGTCCCAGCGCATCGCGCCCCCGGCTTAGGGGGGTAAAGCCGATGGCCGACCATTCAGACGATCCGCTGAAAATATTGCCGCTTGATGCGCTGCACCGCAGGCTTGGGGCCAAGATGATGGGCTTTGCGGGCTATGACATGCCCGTGCACTACCCCGCGGGCGTGCTGGCAGAGCACAACGCCTGCCGCACTGGCTGCGCGCTGTTTGATGTCAGCCACATGGGTCAGGTCGCCCTGGTCCCCAAATCGGGCGATGTGGCCGATGCGGCGCTGGCGCTGGAGCGTCTGGTCCCCGCCGACATCGCCATCTTAAAGTCCGGGCGCCAGAAATACGCGCTGTTCACCAATGCTGATGGCGCGATTGAGGATGATCTGATGGTCGCCCATGCCGGTGATCGTCTTGTGCTGGTGGTCAACGCTGGCAACAAGGATGCCGACATGAAGATCCTGTCGGCCATCGAAGACGCGGTTGACATCATCCCCATCCCCCGCGCGCTGATCGCCATTCAGGGGCCTTGGTCGCAAGCAGTGCTGGCACGCCTCGGGGCCGACGTGGCGGCCACGCGGTTCATGGACCGCTTTGATCTCGAATTGCTCGGCCATGCCTGCTGGGCCACAAGGTCGGGCTATACCGGTGAGGACGGGTTTGAGATTTCCTTGCCGCTGGACGGGGCCGAGGCCATCACCACCGCGCTGATCGAAACAGGCGGCGCTGTGCCTGCCGGTCTTGGCGCCCGCGACAGCCTGCGGCTTGAGGCGGGATTGTGCCTGCACGGGTCCGACATCGGCCCTGACACCACACCCGTTGAAGCGCAGCTGATGTGGTCGATCCCCAAATCACGCAGGCCAGGGGGCGCCCGCGCAGGCGGGTTTCCGGGCGCCGACGTGATCTTTGATGAATTGGCCCGCGGCCCCATGCGTCTGCGTGTTGGCATCAAACCTGACGGCCGCGCGCCGGTGCGGGCGCCCAGCGCGCTATACGCCTCCCCCGACGCCGACGCGCCGATCGGCGAGGTCACGTCCGGCAGCTTTGGCGCATCGGTCGGTGGCCCGGTGGCCATGGGCTATGTGCTTGCCGCCTATGCCGCCGACAACACCCCGCTTTGGGCCGAGGTCCGCGGCAAGCGCCTGCCGGTCCGCACCGCCCCCCTTCCCTTCGTTCCCGCCCAGTTCAAACGCTGAGAGACCCTGATCATGCTGAAATTCACCGATGACCATGAATGGCTGAAGCTTGAGGGCGACATCCTCACCGTCGGCATCACTGAGCACGCCTCAGCGCAGCTTGGCGATGTTGTGTTCGTGGAGCTGCCCGAAGAAGGCACCGATGTCGACGCCGGGGATGACGTGGTGACCATTGAATCGGTCAAAGCGGCATCCGACATCTCCGCCCCCGTGACGGGAGAGATCATTGAGATCAACCACGCCATCGCCGCCACTCCCGCCATGGTCAACGAAGACCCGATGGGCGAGGGCTGGTTCTTTAAGATGAAGATCGAAGACGCGTCACAGCTGGACGAATTCATGGACGAAGCCGCCTACAAAGATCTGGTGGGCTGATCCGAAATGGCATTCACATTCACTGACTACGACCCGTATGACTTTGCCAATCGCCGCCATATCGGCCCTTCCCCAAAGGAAATGGACGAAATGCTGGCGGTGATCGGCGCGCCCAGCTTGGATGCGCTGATCGACCAGACGGTGCCGCAGGGCATCCGGCAGCTGTCGCCGCTGGATTTCGGGGCACCGCTGTCCGAACAGGCGTCCTTGGCCTTCATGAACGAGGTCGCGCAGAAGAACCGCGCCTTGACCTCGCTGATCGGCATGGGCTGGCACGGGACGGTGACGCCGCCAGTGATCCGGCGCAACATTTTGGAAAACCCGGCTTGGTATACGGCCTACACGCCCTACCAGCCTGAAATCAGCCAAGGTCGGCTTGAAGCCCTGCTGAACTTCCAGACCATGATCTGCGATCTGACCGGGCTGGACGTCGCCAACGCATCCCTTCTGGACGAAGCCACCGCGGGCGCTGAGGCGATGTCGCTGGCGCGCCGGTCGTCGAAATCCAAGGCGAACGTGTTCTTTGTGGACCGCTGGTGCCTGCCCCAGACCATCAATGTGATCCGCACCCGCGCAGAACCCTTGGGCATTGAAATCCGGGTTGGCGATCCGATGACCGATCTGGACCCGGCAACCGTGTTCGGCGCGATCTTCCAGCACCCGGGCGTCGAAGGCCATGTGCGCGATTTCACCGATGTGATCGCTGGCTTGCATGAAACCGGGGCCATCGCGGCGGTGGCCGCTGATCCGATGGCGCTGGCGCTGCTGAAAAGCCCCGGTGAAATGGGCGCCGACATCGCGGTGGGATCAGCCCAGCGCTTTGGCGTGCCGATGGGCTGCGGCGGCCCTCATGCCGCCTATATGGCGGTGAAGGACGCGCTGAAGCGCACCATGCCCGGCCGCATCGTCGGGGTGTCAATCGATGCGCGCGGCAACCGTGCCTATCGTCTGTCGTTGCAAACGCGCGAACAGCACATCCGCCGCGAAAAGGCGACGTCCAACATCTGCACCGCGCAGGCGCTGCTGGCGGTGATGGCGTCGATGTATGCGGTGTTCCATGGGCCCGAAGGCATCAAAGCCATCGCCCAGCGCATCCACGGCAAAGTGGTGCGGGTTGCGGCGGGGTTAGAGCGGCTTGGCTTTGACGTGGCACCCAAAGCGTTCTTTGACACGATCACCGTGCCGGTTGGCGCGCTGCAAGGCGTCATCATGCGCGCCGCTGTGGCTGAGGGGATCAACCTGCGCGCTGTCGGCACATCGGCCATCGGCATCACGATTGATGAACCGGCCACCAACCGTGAGGTTGCCGCCGTGCTGCGCGCTTTTGGCGCTGAGCCTGCCCATGCTGATGAGATGGCCCAATCGCGCACCCCGCACCGCCTGCCCGACGCCGTGCTGCGCGAAACCAGCTATCTGACCCACCCGGTGTTCCACATGAACCGGGCTGAGGCGGAAATGACCCGCTATATCCGTCGCCTCGCGGACCGGGATCTGGCGCTGGACCGCTCAATGATCCCGCTGGGGTCGTGCACCATGAAGCTGAACGCAACGGCGGAGATGATCCCGCTGTCATGGCCCGAATTTGCCAACATCCACCCCTATGCCCCCAGCGACCAGATGCTGGGATACCGGCAGGTGGTTGACGATCTGTCGGCCAAGCTGTGCTCCATCACCGGCTATGACGCGCTGTCGATGCAGCCCAATTCCGGCGCGCAGGGCGAATATGCCGGGCTGCTGGCGATCCGCGGCTGGCACCATTCGCGCGGCGACAAACAGCGCGATGTCTGCCTGATCCCGACCTCGGCGCACGGGACCAACCCGGCCTCGGCGCAGATGGCGGGCATGAAGGTGGTGGCTGTGAAAACGGCCGCCAATGGCGACGTGGATCTGGTGGATTTCCGTGCCAAGGCCGAAAAGCACGCCGGCGCGCTGGCGGCTTGCATGATCACCTATCCGTCCACCCACGGCGTGTTCGAAGAAACCGTGCGTGAGGTCTGCGCGATCACCCATGAATTTGGTGGGCAGGTCTATCTGGACGGCGCGAACCTGAATGCCATGGTCGGGCTGGCAAAGCCTGGCGACATCGGCGCGGATGTCAGCCATCTGAACCTGCACAAGACCTTCTGCATCCCTCATGGCGGCGGCGGACCCGGCATGGGCCCGATCGGCGTCAAGGCGCATCTGGAACCGTTCCTGCCCGGCGATCCGGTCAAGGGCGGGCGCGTGGGGCCTGTGTCGGCGGCGCCCTGGGGATCGCCATCTTTGCTGCCGATCAGCTGGTCCTATGTGCTGATGATGGGCGGCGAGGGGCTGACCCAGGCGACCCGGGTGGCAATCTTGAACGCCAACTACATCGCGGCGCGGCTGGCGGGGGCCTATGACGTGCTGTACCGCGGGCCGACCGGGCGGGTGGCGCATGAATGCATCATCGACACGCGCCCCTTGGCCGACAGCGCCGGGGTCAGCGTCGACGACGTCGCCAAACGCCTGATGGATAGCGGGTTCCACGCCCCGACCATGAGCTGGCCTGTCGCAGGCACCTTGATGATTGAGCCGACAGAGTCCGAACCCAAGGCAGAGCTGGACCGCTTTTGCGAGGCCATGCTGTCGATCCGCGCAGAGGCACAGGCCATCGAAGACGGGGTGCTGGACCGCGACGACAACCCGCTGCGCAACGCTCCCCACACCGTCGAAGATCTGGTTGGTGAGTGGACCCGCCCCTACACCCGCGAACAGGCGTGCTTTCCCCCCGGTGCCTTCCGGGTGGACAAATACTGGCCGCCGGTGAACCGGGTCGACAACGTGT
>JBLGAC010000079.1:0-8179 GCA_047610385.1 Paracoccaceae bacterium
CGTCCTCTCCGGTGACGCGGTGTATAAGCAGGACCTCCAACCCCTGCAACAGGAAAATGACAGAAATACAAATTAGCCACCCAAGGCACTGAAAATAAACAAAATAATTCAACGCAACCGCAGCATCTCAGCCCACAAACCAGAATCATTCGACCCGACCGCGAGTCGGATGATCGATCACGAGGTCCGGCTCAGACGGTCGGCGGCCAAAACGCTTGCGGATCGTCCACATCAGGTCGTGCCGCCACTTTGCCGCCACCCCGCGCGTGCCCCAATGCGCCATATGCCATATCTAGGCATCGCTCCCATTCATGAGGCCCATGGCCTTGAAGCGCATGCGGCCGTCCGTTTCCCGCCGGCGCTGCGGATCTATGCTGCTGCTGACGTCATTGTGCAGCACCGGCTCCGGCACGACCCCATAGCTCGGGACGCCATGCAGCCAAGGGCGGCGCATGTCTTCGTCTACAGGGCGGGTGCGGACGGGGAACGCTGCCAAAAACTGGCGCGCACCTTCGGGAGTGATGACATAGCCGACAGAGGAATTGGCCATCCGCCAATACGTGACGAGGTCAAAGCCATCCCCCCTGCCCACACGCAGACAGGTCTGTTTGGTTCGGCACGACAGGCGCAGCATGCCCCAATCGGGTGGCGCGGCCTGCATTATATTGCCAAGCCGCGCCATCACGGGCGTCAGGATGGCGTCGTCTTCAAGCACCAGCAGCGGACGGCCACGCGCGACCGCGGCCTCCATCGCCATCAGATGAGAGGCTTAGCAACCGATCTCTCCGGGCATCAAGGCGCCGCGGGCGGACCCATCAGAGGTGTGGAACTATGGCCACATCCGATCAGGCAAAGTCTCAGGCGTCACCGCGGCCAGACGCTCCGCCGTGATGCCAACCGCGGCGCAGGAGGCCATGACCCCCTCCAACCGCGCGCTGTCGCGATCAAGGTTGATAACGAGGGTGTCGAAAGGCGGCTGTTGATCGCCGACGGGCAGAATGGCCATGACCGAGGATCCTTCAGGATCGGCTGTCGGCCTTCCGTCAATCCTGGATCAGACAGGATGCGGGGCTGCGTCCATTAAATTTCAAATGTTTGCCAATGCTCAGCATCACCGACCGCACCACGGCCCGCGCACTGCCGCGCATGCCCCAGCGGCGCATCCGCCAGCGCCATTTCGGCTCTCCGCCCAATCTTTTCCGGGCGGCGTCAAAACGTGCGCGCGCCGGGGCGTTGCCGCGCCCGCCCATGGCGTCGATGCTGCTGGCGAAGATGTTCGAAATTGCTGGCGGGTTCAGCGGGCCGTAATTGGGGCAGCCATGTTCCCATTCCCGGCGCAGGTCTTCGTCGATCGGGCGCAGGCGGCGGGCATAGGCAGCCAGAAACCGCGCCGCACCTTCGGGCGACACCAGATAGGCACCCGTATTGTTGGGCACGCGCCAATATTCCACGATGGGCCCATCGGCGGTGGCGCCAACCTGACGGCACGGGGATTTGGGTGTGTTGCTCAGCCGCAGAAAGCCCCAATCGGCGGGGGTGGCGGCGATCAGCGCGTCCAGCCGGGCAAAACCGGGGGACAGGCGAAGATCGTCCTCCATCACCAGACCGGGGCGGCCCGCTGCGACCACCTTCGCCATGATCGCAAGGTGCGAGCCATAGCAGCCGATCTCTCCAGGGCGCAGGGGGGCGTGGGGGCGTCCGGCGTCGTTATAAAAGAACGGGCGCAGATCATCGTTCAGATCGGGGCCAAGCGCGGGAAACCGGGTGAAGGCCACCCCGACCCCCGCGCATTGCGCCGTCATATGCGCCAGCCGATCCGCATCGCGATCCAGATTGATCAACCAAGCATCGAACGCCGCCATGGTCAGCCGCCCGAACCACCAAGCGCCGCCTGCATTTCGCGCCATTCACCGGGCGACATGCCGCTGTCGGCTTGGGTCACGGTGTCCCCGGCCAACATCCGGCGCAGACACGCCATCGCAGGGCCCGAAAACTGCTGTGCGTCGAGGCGGTAATCTTCAAAGGCCGAATAGGCCTGCGGGACCCATGCCTTCACCAATTCGCAGATCGCGTCGGCATAGACGCGAATTTCGTATTGGGCATGAGGATCGGCGCGCAGGCGCAGGAAGTGGAACAGGTTGTGCAGGTCCACCTTCCAATACCATTGAGTGTAGGTGTTGGCGGGCAGGTTCATCCGCGCCAGCTCACGCGCCAGCCCGCGGCGGTCCGGATCGCGGTCCTCGCCCTCGTTCAGCATGTGCGCATAGCTGTCAAAGGCGCGTCCGGAATCGCGGCGCAGCATCTCCAGCACCTCATTGGCCTCAGCGCCTTGCAGCACGTCGCCCCGGCCCTGCCGGTTGTTCGACGCCTGCGCGGCCAGATGCTCAGGCGCGGGGATATAGAATTCCCGGTCGAGGATCGAATAGCGCGCAGAATATTCATTCACGTTCGCGGTGCGGTGGCGGATCCATTGGCGCGCTACGAAAATCGGCAGTTTGACGTGCAGCTTGATCTCGCACATCTCAAAGGGGGTCGAGTGCCAATGCCGCATCAGATAGCGGATCAACCCGGCGTCGTCGCGCGCCTGCTTGGTCCCGGCGCCGTAGCTGACGCGCGCGGCCTGCACGATGGCCGCATCGTCACCCATATAGTCGACCACGCGGATCAACCCGTGATCGAGGATCGGGATCGCCTCATAAAGGCGCGCCTCCAGCCCCGCGGCCACCGGACGACGGGTGGCGGCAGATGCGGCGCGGGCGGCCTCGATCTCGGATTGCTGCTGTTCGGTCAGCCTCGGGCGCATCGTGCTGGCCTCCATGGCGTGGAAATGGTCATTGTATCGTCTATCCGGTGCTACCTCATTGCAGAGGCCTGCGCCAGCCTCGCGCCCGCGCCCGCGCCCAATGACATACGGAGAGTCTCGTGAAAATCCGATACCTGCATACCATGGTCCGCGTCAAAGACGTGGACGCCTCTATGAAATTTTACTGCGACCTGCTGGGCCTAGCGGAAGTGCGCCGCAAGGACGTGCCCGCGGGCAAGTTCACGCTGATCTTCCTCGCCCCCCCGGGGCAAACCGACGCGCAGGTTGAACTGACGCACAACTGGGAAGGCGGCGAAGACTACGACGAAGGCCGCAATTTCGGGCATCTCGCATACGAGGTCGAAGACATCTATGCCGCCTGCGCCAAACTGCAGGCCGCCGGCGTGACCATCAATCGCCCGCCCCGCGACGGCCGCATGGCCTTCGTGCGCAGCCCCGACGGCATTTCGGTGGAACTGCTGCAGATGGGCGACGCCCTGCCCAGCGCTGAGCCTTGGTCCAGCATGCCCAACACTGGCCACTGGTGATGCGGGTGCGGCGCCTTGGCTGCCTTATTGCCACCGTCGCCGCGCTTGCGCTCGGCCCCCTGCCCGCCGCGGCGCAGGGGGCGGGGTGCCGGCTGGCGCTGGCCATCGCGCTGGACGTGTCGTCCTCGGTCAATCAAGCAGAACACCGCCTGCAGGCCGATGGCCTCGCCGATGCGCTGCTGCAGCCAGGCGTCACAGCAGCCCTGCTCGCCCCCGGCATTGGCGGCCATGTGGCGATCGCGGTCTATGAATGGTCAGGGCGCAACCAGCAGGTGCTGATCGCCGATTGGGCACCGATGACCAGCCCCGAGGCGATCAAAGCGCTGGCCGACAAGGTGCGCGCCGCCCCGCGCAGCTACGTTGATTTTCCCACCGCGCTTGGGTACGCGCTGGGATATGGCGCGGTGCAACTGGCCCGGGCGCCAGCTTGCAACAAGCACACCATCGACGTGGCCGGGGATGGCAAAAACAATGACGGGTTTGAACCGCGCCACGCCTACAACGCGTTTGATTTCCGCGGGGTGACCGTAAACGCACTGGTGATCGGCGGGCCAGAGCGCATCGATCTGATGCGTTATTTCGAAACCGACGTCCTGCACGGCCCCGACGCTTTTACCGAGATCGCCGACAACTACGCCGATTTCAGCCGTGCCATGGTCCGCAAGCTGCTGCGAGAGATCAAGCCCGCGCTGGTGATCGGCGACGCCCGCTGACCGCCCCGGCGGTGCCCCTCGCCGGGGCGTCGCCAGGGTGCAATTTTTGCAATGCGCCGTCATATCAGCCTGCTTTAGTGCGCCGTCACAGCGGCGACGGCACCTTGATCATCCGCCCCAGGAACGCGCCCCCGAAGACGTGGATATGAAGGTGCGGCACCTCCTGCGCCGCGGCTTCCCCAGCGTTGGAGATCAGGCGATACCCGCCCTCGCCCTGCCCCGGCGCCAGCGCGCACATTCGCGACACCTCGGCCACCGCGCGGGTGAAGCCGACGATCTCAGCATCTGACGCGTGTTCGGCAAAGTGGTCATAGTTCACATACGGCCCGCGCGGGATCACCAACACATGGGTCGGCGCCTGCGGGGCAATGTCGTGAAAGGCCAGCGCATGCTCGGTCTCCAGCACTGTCTTGTTGGGGATCTCGCCGCGCAGGATCTTCGCAAAGATGTTCTGGTCGTCATAGGCGTAGGGCATCTGGCGCTCCGCAATACTGGTGTTTCGCCCCAAGCGTTACCTTCGCGGCGCGCGCGCGTCCAGCGGCGCTGTCAGCCCTGCGCGCGCACCAGCGACACGAAGACCTCCTCCAGATCAGGCTCCTCGGTCGCGATGTCGCTGATGGTGACGCCCGCGGCGGACAGCGCGGCCAGAACCTGCCCCGCATCATGGGCCGATCGCGAATAGCTCAGCGCCAGGTCGCCATTGGGGCGCAGACTGCCCTCCACGCCGTCGGGCATCGGGGGGATGGTGGTCAGCGGACTTGCGGGCGTCACCGCCAGCGTCTTGCGGTCCAGCCGCCCCAGCATGACCGAGGTTTCGTCATTGGCGATCACCTCACCATGGTTGATGACGGCGATGCGGTCGCACATCTCCTCCGCCTCTTCCAGATAATGGGTCGTCAGAATGATGGTCACGCCGCGGTCGTTCAGTTCGCGCACATAATCCCACAGCGACCGGCGCAATTCGATGTCCACGCCAGCGGTCGGCTCATCCAGCACCAGCACCGCAGGGTCGTGCACCATGGCCTTGGCCACCAACAACCGCCGCCGCATGCCGCCCGACAGGCTGCGCGCATAGCTGTCGGCCTTGTCGGCCAGACCCACGCGGGCCAGAATCTCGTCGGTGCGGCGTTCAGATTTGGGCACGCCATACAGCCCGGCCTGCAATTCAAGCGCCGCGCGGGGCGAGAAGAACGGATCGATGTTCAGTTCCTGCGGCACGACGCCGATGGCAGCGCGGGACTGGCGCGGGTTTTCATCCTGATCAAACCCCCAGATCCGTACAGAGCCAGAGGTTTTCGCCACCAGCCCCGCCAGAATGTTGATGAAGGTCGATTTTCCGGCCCCGTTCGGCCCCAAAAGCCCAAAGATAGAGCCCTGAGGGATGTCCAGATCGACGCCCTTCAGCGCCTCCTTCCCCGGACCGCCGCGCCCGCCGCCATAGGTCTTGCGCAGGTTGCGGACAGAAATGGCGGCTTTGGGCGTGGCATCGGTCATCGGGCAGGCTCCTGTGCGGGCGCGCGCCGCCCGGTCCGCAGACTTAAGCCCCCCGGCGCCCCGCGGCAAGTTTCGCGCGGCCCGGACGGCGCCCTTCCAGTGCAACCGAGCGCCGCGGCCGCCTATGGCGGACGGCTCGGCCGCAGGGGGGGCAATCCCCCCAAGGCCGACCCCCGCCCCCCGCGCCCAAACGCCCCCGCGCACGCCTTGCCGCGCCCGCGCCCATCGCTAAGATGCGCCACAGCTCCACGGACGGCCAAGTCGCCGTCCCTATGATATGGAAAATACGCCTATGACCCGCGAGGCTCCCGAAATCCAGATCGTCACCGCCGCCCGTATTTCGTGCGATGGCAGCGAAGGCGCGCTTGGCCATCCGCGTGTGTGGCTGCAGATCTCCGAGGCCGACGGCTTCGTGGAATGCGGCTATTGCGACAAGCGCTTCGTCCTCAAGGGCGGCCCAGCCGACATCGAAGCAAAGGCCTGAACCCAGTGACAGACACGGAAAACACCCCCGAGATCGGCCCCGGCGATCATCTTCAGCTCATCGATGGATCGGGGTTCATTTTCCGCGCCTATCACGCGCTGCCCCCCCTGACGCGCAAATCCGACGGGATGCCTGTCGGTGCCGTCTCGGGGTTTTGCAACATGCTGCAAAAGGTGATCGAATCGCACAAAAGCGATCTGGATGGCCCGACCCATGCCGCGGTGATCTTTGATCATTCGGGCAAGACGTTCCGCAACGACATCTACCCTGACTACAAAGCCCACCGTCCGCCACCGCCCGAGGACCTGCGCCCGCAATTCCCGCTGATCCGCGACGCCACCCGCGCCTTCAACCTGCCCTGCATCGAAATGGAGGGGTGGGAGGCCGACGACATCATCGCCACCTATGCCGATCTGGCCGCCAAGGCCGGGGCGAAGGTGACGATCATTTCGTCGGACAAAGACCTGATGCAGCTCGTCGCCGACGGCATTCGGATGCTCAAGCCGGGCCTCAAGGGCAAGCCTGACGAATTGCTGGATGCCGAAGGCGTGCGCGCCTATTTCGGCGTTGGGCCCGAACGCGTCGTGGACGTGCAGGCGCTGGCTGGGGATGCCACCGACAACGTGCCCGGCGCCCCGGGCATCGGGCTGAAAACCGGCGCGCTGCTGATCAATGAATATGGCGATCTGGATGCGCTGCTGGCCCGCGCGTCGGAAATCAAGCAACCCAAACGCCGCCAGAGCCTGATTGACAATGAGGCCCAGATCCGCACCTCACGCCAATTGGTGATGCTGTCGCGCGACGTGCCTGTCGCAGCCCCCCCCGGCGCGCTGGCGCTGCGCGATCCTGATGCGGCCACCCTGCTCGGGTTCCTCCAAGGCATGGAGTTCACGACCCTCACCACCCGCATCGCCAAGATCCTTGGCGCGGACGCGTCGGCCATCGCCGCCCCCACCGCTCCCATCGCCGCGGCTGAGGCCGCCGACGCCCCCATTGACCATTCCACCTATGAAATCGTGCGCGACGCTGCGGCGCTGAAAATCTGGATCGCGCGGGCCACCGAAATTGGCGCCGTGGCGGTGGACACTGAAACCACGTCGCTCAATGAAATGGTTGCTGATCTGGTGGGCGTGTCCTTGGCGACCGCGCCGGGGCAGGCCTGCTATATCCCGCTTGGCCATATCTCCGGCGATGGCGATCTGCTGGGTGCCACCACGCGCGCCGATGGCCAGATGGACATGGAGGAGGCGCTGACCCTGCTGCGCCCCATGCTGTCCGATCCGTCCGTGCTGAAAATCGGCCAGAACCTGAAATACGACATCAAGGTCCTGCGCCGCCACGGCGTCGAAGTAACCCCGATCGACGACACCATGTTGATGAGCTACGCGCAATCGGCGGGCCTGCATGGCCACGGGATGGATGAGCTGGCCAAACTGCACCTCAACCACGACTGCATCCCGATCAAGACCCTGCTGGGCGTTGGCAAAGCCGCGATCACCTTCGACAGGGTTCCCGTGGACAAGGCCGCGCCCTATGCCGCCGAAGACGCCGATGTCACCCTGCGCTTGCACCGCATCCTGAAACCGCTTCTGTCCGTCAACAGCGTCACCGCGGTCTATGAAACCATGGAACGCCCGCTGATCCCGGTGCTGGCCACCATGGAGATGGCGGGCATCAAAGTTGACCGCGACCGGCTTTCGCGCCTGTCCAACTGCTTTGCCCAGCGCATGGCGGGCTTTGAGGCTGAGATCCATGAGATCGCCGGCAAGACCTTCAATGTCGGCAGCCCCAAGCAGCTGGGCGAGATTTTGTTTGATGAATTGGGCCTGCCCGGCGGCAAAAAGGGCAAGAACGGCGCCTGGGGCACTGGCGCGGATGTGCTGGAAACGCTGGCGGTCGAACAGGGGTCCGACCTCGCGGCGCGCATTATGGATTGGCGGCAGCTCTCCAAGCTGAAATCCACCTATACCGACGCGCTGCAAACCCACATCAACGCGGAAACCGGGCGGGTGCACACCTCGTTCAGCCTTGCGGCGACCACCACCGGGCGGCTCGCCAGCACCGATCCGAACCTGCAAAACATCCCCGTGCGCTCCGAACAGGGCCGTGAAATCCGCGAGGCGTTCATTGCCGATGA
>JBLGAC010000080.1:0-6857 GCA_047610385.1 Paracoccaceae bacterium
GAAATCGTCGCGCGCCAGACCCCGGTGTGGGAGGCCCGCCTCGCGCGCGCTAAGGCCGCATCATGACCATGCCGGAAGCCGAGGACCACATGGCGCCGGACGCCCGGACGCCCCGCCAGCAGATATCAGCGACCAAGCCCGACTGGTCGCGTGAACGCCCGCGCAAGTTCTGGGACCCGTCGCGCAAATTGATCCGCGCCTTGCGCCGCTATCAGGCCGCCAAGGTGCGAGGCGGGTTGATCGGCAAGCTCGCCGCCCGACGCTGGCTGCTCAGCCATCGCTTCTGGTCGATGGTCAGCCAAGCGGACATTCCGCCCAACGCCGATATCGGCGGAGGGCTGATGATGCCGCATCCCAACGGGGTGGTGATCCATTCCAAGGCGCGCATCGGGCCCAACTGCCTGATCATGCAGCAAGTGACCATAGGTCAGAACAAGCGCCAACGCCCGGTGATCGGCGGAGGCGTGGACATCGGGCCAGGTGCCAAAGTGCTCGGCGGCATCACCGTGGGCGACAATGCGCATATCGGCGCCAATGCCGTCGTGCTTCATGACGTGCCGCCTTGGGCGGTGGTCGCCGGGGTCCCGGCGCGCGTGATCGGCAGCCGCCACCCTCCCGACGACGGATCAGCCTCATGACCGCGGGCGCCCCGCGCGCGTGCGCCGACGCCCCAATGCGCCGCGTCACTCACTCTGCTCCCATGGCGATCAGGATCGACGGAACATTATGCTGAACGTTGTACGCAAACTGATGGCCCTTCTCGACCGGCGTGAGCGGCGGCGATTTTGGCTGCTGTGCTTCATGGTGCTGGTCATGGGCTTCGCCAACATGATCGGCGTGGCAGCGATTATTCCGCTCCTGTCGGTTCTGGGGAGTCCCGGGAAGATTCACAGTAATCCCTGGCTGTCGCGCGCCTATGACATGTTCGGCTTCACAAGCGATCACAGCTTCATGGTCGCGCTCGGCCTCGGCGCCTTCATCACCTTCATGGTCACAATCATGATCAGGGTCGTGACCAGCTATGCGCTGTTCCGCTTCGGGGCAATGCGCAATTACAGCATCGCGGCGAAGATCCTGCAGAGCTACCTCAAGCAGCCCTATGCGTGGTTTCTGCACCGGCACAGCGCCGATCTGGTGAAAACCATCCTGACCGAAGTCGGGCAGGTGACTGGCGGGGTGATCATGCCGCTTCTCAACATGCTGTCGAATGCGGTTGTCGTGCTGTTTCTCATTGCGCTGCTGATCGTAATGAACCCGCTGGCGGCGCTGCTGATGGCGACGGTGATGGGGGGGGGCTATGCGGTGGTCTTCGCGCTTGTGCGCCGCCGTCTGCAGCGCGTCGGCAAGCAGCGCTTCACGTCCAATCAGGCCAGGTTCCGCATCTCGCAGGAAGCACTGAGCGGAATAAAGGAAATCAAGGTTCTGGGCCTAGAGGACAGCACCATGCGCCGCTTTCACGGCCCGGGGCTGCAATTTGCCGAGGCCATGTCCACCGACAGCGTGCTGGGCGAGATCCCGCGCCATATCCTCGAAGGCATCGCCTTCGGCGGCATGATCGCGGTGCTGCTGCTGCTGCTGGTGGCCAATGACGGCAATCTTGCGGCGGTGCTGCCGGTGGCGGGGGTCTATGCGCTCGCGGGCGCGCGCCTGACCCCCGCATTGCAGGTGGTCTATCGCGGCTTCGGCCGGATCAAGTTCAGCAAGGCCGCGCTCGACGCCGTTCATGCTGACTACATGGAGGCGCAAGGCACCCCACCCGTCGGCCCGATGGGCGAGCCCTTGCACCTGACCGAACTGCTTGAACTGCGCGACATCGGTTACGCCTATCCCAAAGCCGAGCAACCCGCGCTGCGGGGCCTTTCGCTCGACATCCGCGCCAACACCACTGTCGGCATCGTCGGCGGCACCGGGGCGGGCAAAACCACGGCCATGGACGTCATCCTCGGCCTGCTTACGCCCGCCGAGGGCGCGCTGATCATTGACGGGCAGGAGGTCGTCGGCGATGACGCGCGGCGCAACTGGCGTCGGTCCTTGGGCTACGTGCCCCAGCAGATCTTTCTGGCCGATGACAGCGTCGCGGCCAACATCGCCTTCGGCCAGGCGCCCGAGGACATCGACCTTGCGGCGGTGGAGCGGGCGGCGCGCATGGCGCAGCTCCATGATTTCGTGATGGAGGAGATGCCCAAGGGCTACGCCTCCACGGTCGGCGACCGCGGCGTGCGGCTGTCGGGCGGGCAGCGCCAGCGGATCGGCATCGCCCGCGCGCTCTATCACGATCCCGACGTGCTGATCCTCGACGAGGCGACCTCGGCGCTCGACAACATCACCGAACGCGCGGTGATGGAGAGCGTGGCGGCACTGGGCGGCGCCAAGACCGTCATCATGGTCGCGCATCGCCTGTCGACGGTGCGCAATTGCGACGAGATCTTTCTGCTCGAGGGCGGCAAGCTCGCGGCCCGTGGGACATACGATCAGCTGATCGAGACCAACGACGCCTTCCGGAACATGGCCCAGGACGTGGCCTGACGGAACACAGGAGAGAACCCATGCGCATGCCGATCTCCCTGCCCGCAGGCTTTCGCCGCCTCGGCGCGATCGGCGCGCTGGTCTTCGCCGCGATGGCGACAACAGGCTGCCCGGCGGGGTCCTCGGACATCGCGCGGTTTCGCGTGACCGACGAGGTGATCAACTCTGATCTACAGCCGATCTCCGCCACCATCGCCGGCATCGGCAATGGCGGGCGGCTGCTGCCCGGCGGCGGGTTCGAGCCAACCATGTTCCGCACCATGATCATCGCCGAGCATAACGCCCCAGACCGGGTGATCGCGGATGCCAAGTACATTTCCCGCTACAACACGCTGCGCTCAGGCGCGCTCGACGATGCCGAAGTCGAAATCTATCGCATCACGAACGGCGCCTTCGAGATCGTGCGCCGCGACCGCGTCCCTGAGGGCGGTTTTCAGGCCTCTGGCTGGAGCGGGATCCTGCCCCAGGGCAGGATCCTGCCCGCGGACGATCCGCAGGTTGACCTGACCTGGGAGCCCTGGTACCGGCCCGACGTGCCAACTTGGTTCATGGTGCGCGCCGTTGACCGCGACGGGGCGCTATCGCCCCCTTCCGCCGCGGTCGAGGTCCGCAGCCCCGCCGGCGGCGGAAAGCAGGGCCGGATCAAGCGTGACGCGCCCAAGCTGACCCCCTTCGGGGCTGAGCTGACCGAGGCCGAGGACGGCCCGGAGGCGCCGTCCGGCCTGCGGGTCGACCGTGGCCCGGATGGCACGCCCCGTCTGTCCTGGCGCCGGGCGGAGGCGCGCGGCGTCGTCGGTTACAGCGTCTATAGCTCCGACACCGCGCCCGAGCGCCAGAACGGGCATTATATCGAACTTGAAGGCGGCGCGGGCGCCCCGCCGATCCGGGCGGGCGACATGGTGATCCTGCGCAAGACCTTCCGGGACGCGTCCCGGAAGCGCCTGCACAACGACCGTATCTGGGCAGCCCATGCCGCCAAGCAGCTGCGCTCGGGGCTCCTCGATTTCTGGTCCGACGAGGATCCGCACCGCAGCTGGATCCTGCGCGACCACACCCCGGACACGCCCGTGGAAGGCGCCGGGCGGACCTATCTGGAACTGACCCTCGGCGTAGGACAGAGCGCGCAGATCGGCGGCGTCAATCACGGCGGGGTCGAGCAGGACTGGTACGACGTGCTGGAGCCCCGCCCCTATCGGATCGAGGTCTGGTTGCGCAGCGACCGGCCGTCGCGCGCGACCTTCTCCTTCACCGGCGGCGGGAATTCCTATCGAAAGTCCATCCGCCCGATCACCTTCGAAACTGGCCCCGAATGGCGCAAGGCGAGCGCGCTGATCACTCCGCCCTCCGTCATGCAGAACGGGACCGGCGGCATGGCGCTGGAGCTCAAGGGCAAAGGCGTGTTCGGAATCGACAATTTCCGGGTCTACCGGGCCGATGCGGGCTATCTCGACTTCACGCCCGAGGAATACGCCCGCCTTGAGAACGCCGCCCGCCCCGCGCTGCGCACCCATGCCTTCATCAAGACCGGGGTCACGACCTATGATCTCGAGCAGTTCACCAATCCCGGCGGCGCCGCCTCGGGCACGAGAATGAGCAACACCCTGCCCCAGACCCTGGGCGTGCTGGAAAAGGCGGGCGTCGACCCCTGGCTGCAGGTGGAGCCACATTTCACCCCCGAGGAATGGCTCGGACTGGTTGAATACCTCGCCGCCCCTGCCGCCCCGGGGCGGCCATGGGCTGAGAAGCGCCTCACCCAGGGACGGGCCGCACCTTGGACCGATGCGTTCGACATCATCTATTTCGAGATCGGCAACGAGACCTGGAACCGCCTGTTCCAGCCCTGGACCTTCTCGCCCATGGCCGACGCCGCCACGGGCGAAACCTATGGGCGCGGCGAGGTCTACGGCCTGTTCCAGGAACACGTGATCCGATCGCTGCGCGCCAGCCCCTGGTGGAAAGCGGCGGGGCTGGACGCCAAGGTGAAGTTCGTGATCGGCGGCTGGAATCGGCTCAGCTATGGCGAGCGGGCTGCACAGCGCTCGCCCAATTCCGATTTCATGACCGTCGCGGCCTATAATGGCGGCTGGGACGAAAACGAGGGCCCACCAACCCGCACGCCGGCGAGCTACTTCAATGTGCTCAATCAAGTCTCGCAGGCCAGCATTCCCAACGCCCGCAAACATGCGGACGAGGCGCGCTCCTTGTCGCGCGACCGCGGCCGCCCGCTCCTTTCCGGCACCTATGAAGCCGGGCCGGGCTATGCGCTCAACGGCCTCAACAACGCCAGGGTCACCAAGGAAGAGGCCGCGGTGCAGGAAGAGGTGATGAAGAGCCAAGCCGCCGGGGTCGCGACCCTCGACAGCTTTCTTGCCCAAGCGGCGGAGGGCTATGCATTGCAAAACTTTTTCACCTTCTCCGAAGGCGTGCGCTGGACGTCGCACGCGAGATGGGACAAGGGCGGGCAAGCCTATCCGCAATGGCAGTTGATCGCGCTTTTGAACCGCGAGGGGCTCGGCGACATGCTGCAGGTCGACATGCGCGCGACGCCGACCACAGATCTGACGAAGGGCAAGCTGCGCATCGCGGTGCGCAACGCGCCCTTGGTCAGCGCCTATGCCACGCGGCGCGGGGATCGGGTGAATCTGTTCGTGATCTCGCGCCGCGTGCCGGGCTATCCCGATGCAGGGGATGACGGCTGCACCCCGACCGAAATCGAGCTGCCGTTCCGCACCGCCCGCAGCCTGACCCTGCATCGGATGGACGGCGTCTATGACGCGACCAATGTGCGGCGCGAGGAAACCCGGGTGGAGCGGCTGGGCCTGACACCCCCCGCGGACCTGTCGCGTTTCTCGCTGAGCGCGGCGGTTGGCGCGGCGGATTGCGGGTTGCCGCCTGCTTCGGCGTTTCTCTATGTGTTCGAGGGCGTGGAATAAGCAGCGCCGGTATCGATGGTTATCCTAACGGCAACCTCGAAGGCATGGAGTGGCGAGGCTCCGGCCATCGCTTTCCCCGCCTAACACTCACGCTGGTCGTTCAATAAATTTCTAATATTGCGGCTTAATCCGCCGGCCAGCGCAGGCCTCAGCTTTAATCTGACGAACTTGGCTTGAGCGCCTGCTTCTTCGATGCGCCCGCTCCGCGTCGCCCCCGCAACATGCGCCGAAAGACGCCGATCTTGTCTGAGCCATTCAACAACAACTGCAAGCGATACCGCGCGAACACCAAGGACACCCGCATAAAATCCACGAAATCTCCCAACTTCACTGATTTCGCGCGCAGCTCATAGCCTGCAGCTCGCATCTCCTCACCGGCAATCCGATTCAGAAGCCATGTTTCCAACCCCGACAGGCTCCGGTCAATTTTTTTTCCGGAAAAGGAAGTATTCGCTTTTTGCGGCGTATCTACAGATTCAGGTCGCGTTGCCCCAATGAAGTCAGCCACCCTCAAAGCGCTCTCCAGCGGATTCGACACGAGATCTTCAAACTTTTCCAGCAACGCCTCGCCGGCGTTGCTTCGGTAACTGCGCATTGCCGCTCGCCAGTAATAGGCATAAACAAGCGGGTGATACTGCCGTGGATTGCCGTCTTGGCTGTCGGGAGTCATATGTTTGAATGAGGCGAGGACATCGCTCGGGTGTCGCATGAGATAGATAATCTTCACGCCCGGATAGCAGCGCCTGAGCTCTTCCATGTAGACGAACGCTTGGGGCATTTTATATCCCCAGCGAGTGCAATTTGCCCGCCGCCCAAGACGGGTCATCCATTCTTCCTGCAGTTCGGCCCAACTGATCCCTTTGCCTGAGAATGCTGCCTTCAGGGCAGCGTTCATGCGCTCTACCTCAGGCTCGGCTACATTCGGAATCGCATAGAGGCCAAATTTTAACCGCGCCCGAATCTGCCAGCCAAGGAAATGGAGCAGCTTGTCCAGCTGCTCGTCCGACAGCGGCCCCGTGGCCCCCAGCGCCAGCGCCCGGCGGTGCAGGTAAAGATCATCGAACACGTACCAGTCGGGAATTTGCGACAGGATATGGCTGAAAAAAGAAGACCCGCTGCGCGGCAGGCCGACCACGATCAACGGCGGGTGGCGCGAACCGTCGCCAAGGACCGGCGTCGTGGAAAATAATGTATCCATTGCAACGCCTTGCGCGCCCGCCTTCTCAGAGCGTCTCTGATCCATAGCGAATGTCCTAGTGTCCAGCAGGAATGAAAAGGCCCGTAAATCGTAGTTGTGATGTTAAAAGGGGCATCATTCAAGATATATTGCAAGTCAGACTATAAATGTCAACAATAGTGTGAAAATTTAATTGTTAACTTAAGATTTGCCATATGAGG
>JBLGAC010000081.1:0-5845 GCA_047610385.1 Paracoccaceae bacterium
CTAGGCCGTGTGGACAAAGGGGATTCCCATTGCGCCGTGATCGTGATTCAAGGCTGGAAAATGGGAGCCAGCCTTGGACCGAAACCTCATCGACGACGCGGGCCTGGGCGCTGCTCGCGCCGTTTCTGCCGCCGATCCGTGGGCGTGCATGCCGCCCTGCGACCGACAACCGGCGGGTCCTGGAGGGCATCTTCTGGATCGCTCGGACCGGCTCGCCCTGGCGCGACCTGCCTGAACGCTTCGGCAAATGGAACACGGTCTGGCGCAGGTTTACGCGATGGCGGGACGCCGGGATGTTCGACGCGATCCTCGAGGCGCTGGTGGCAAGCGGTGCGGGCGATCTCACGATCCAGATGATCGACAGCATCGTGATCAGAGTGCACCAGCACAGCGACGGGGCCCAAAAAGGGGGTTTCATTTGAATGCGTTGGGCCGGTCCCGCGGCGGGGTCTCGACCAAGATCCACATCCTGTCTGATGCGAACGGATTGCCCCTGGCCTTGCATCTGACGCCCGGCCAGACCGCCGACATCACCGCCGCGCCGGACCTGCTCGCGCTTGGCGAGGCCCGACCGCGCGAACTGCTCGCCGACAAAGGTTATGACGCCGACAGCCTGCGCGCGGAGTTATATCTGCGCGGCGCGCACCCGATCATCCCGTGGAAGTCGAACCGCAAAGCGCCTGGCACGTTGGACCGTCGCCGCTATGCCAAGCGCAACTGCATCGAGCGCATGATGGGCTTGCTGAAACAGTTTCGCCGCGTCGCCACCTGCTACGGCAAGACCGCCGAAAGCTTCCTCAGCTTCGTGCAACTCGTCGCAATCCATCGCTGGATGCGCTTTGTCGACACGGCCTAGGTGTTTTCTGCGTAAAAGCACACCGAGCAGCTGCATTATGCCGTGCTCACGCCAAGGCCCAGCCACAGGCACGCCGTCCTCGGTTGAGCGCAGGACGGCTATGACGTAGGCCTTGGCGTGGCGGCTTTTCTTCACTTGGAATTGCCTCGACGGTGCAGATGAGAAAATCTACTTGTGAACGCCGTGAGCTGTGGGGGATTCCAATATTGACCAGGGAGTGATTTATGACTCACAGAGTGCGACTGTTGGTATGTATTTGAAAATAATATTTTTATTTGCAATCATGTATTAATATTTTAAATATTTAAATAAATTTTGGAAGTGATCAATTTTGTTCGATTATTTTTTAAAAATTAATTTATTTAAATAACTGAACATAAATTATGTCCATGGATGGCTTTTTGGGTCACATAATATTTATTTATCTTGTTATTATTTATAATATTAATGCTTCTAAATTTATAAGCATTTATTACTTGCGATAATGCGGGGTGTTGTATTTACAAAATAATATATATTTATGTTTTTGGTGGATTTAATTTGGCATGGAAGCTTCAATTTATAGTTTTTTACACAAATTGGATAATATTGATGCTTATAGATTTTATCTACCTATTTAAATTCAGGTGCAGCGCCATCCGTAATAGCTTCACTGCAGCGATGCATGCCGGGTGCCTGAAGGTTGACGCCAAGGCCCCCGGCGGTGGCTGAACTGGGCCGCATGGTCGGCGGCAACGTCGGAAGGGGGCCTGGTTTCCTCGGAAATCTGGAAACGGGCATGGACGAGGCTGAGGGCGGCCACAGGCTCAACGGTGCTTTGCCCCGCGCCCGCCGGCACCGACGCGCTGGCCGTGGCTTCTGTGAGTTTCGCCACCGTCCAGAGGGTGGCGTAAGGGCTGTGGCTGAGATCCTCGGCTAAGATCGCTGCCTCACCAATACACTGAAAAGTCGAACCGGCGCACGGGAGTTCTCGCGAGTGGCCCGCAAACATCTTCTGTGATCTGGCGGTGGGCTGGGCCGCATCGTGTCGCCGGGCTCTGAGGCCGCTTTGTGCGACCATGTTGCGATCCGCCGTGGCCAACCCCATTTCGCCATTGAACTGCCATTGCGCACCGCGTGCGACCGCATCGGGCCAATCGACTGCTGGATGAGGCCAAGGGTCCGCTGGACGCCGCGTCGCTGTCCGCGATAGAGGAAAGCAACATCAGGGTGAGCCATGTGTTCCGCGGTAGGCTCGCCATCGATCCACGCCTTGCCGCGACCGCAACGGACCGCAACGGAGCCGCCCCATGACCTTCGACCGCTCGATCAAGATCGCCCCGTCGATCCTGTCCGCCGACTTCGCCAATTTCGGCCGCGAATGCGAGGCCATCGAGGCCGAGGGCTGCGACTGGGTGCATGTGGACGTGATGGACGGCCATTTTGTGCCCAACATCACCTTTGGCCCGCAGACCTGCAAGGCGATCCGTCCGCACATCAAGACGGTGATGGACGTGCATCTGATGATCGCGCCCTGCGATCAGTACCTGCAGGCCTTTGCCGAGGCGGGCGCCGATGTGATCACGGTGCATGCCGAGGCCGGGCCGCATCTGGACCGGTCCTTGCAGATGATCCACGATCTGGGCGCCAAGGCGGGGGTTGCGCTGAACCCATCAACCCCGCCTGAGGTGATTGAATTCGTGCTTGATCGCGTGGATCTGGTGTGCGTGATGACCGTGAACCCTGGCTTTGGCGGGCAGAGCTTTATCAACCCGATGGTCGAAAAGGTGCGCCGCCTGCGCGCCATGATCGGTGACCGTCCGATCCACATTGAAATCGACGGTGGCGTCACCGCGGCCACCGCGCCTTTGGTCGCGCAGGCCGGGGCCGATGTGCTGGTCGCTGGGTCGGCAGTGTTCAAGGGCGGGTCGGTGAGCAACACCGCCCCTTACGGCGACAACATCCGCGCGATCCGTGCTGCGGCCGAAGGCGCGCGCCGCGTGGACTGAACCGGTCTTTGATCGGGGTGCAGCACGGCCCATCGCGGTCCTCCCCCAAGCGGGGAGACCCGCATCTGGCCCGCCCTGCACCCCGATCATGGGCTGTTTGGTCATGTGGAAGACGCCTGCCTGAACTGGCGCTCAGGGCAACGGAGTTGGGTTTGGCCCAGCTGTCGTCGCGGCGGCGGGACGCGGGCGGCGGACCGGCAGGTGGATGGTGAACCGGCTGCCGCGGCCTTCTTCGCTGCGCACGGTGATGCGCCCGCCATGGGCCTCCACCAACCCGCGCGCGATCGCGAGCCCGAGGCCCGAGCCTTGCAGCCCGCCACCGGGGCCGGGGGCGCTGCGGCCGAACAGGTCCCATATGTCATTGATCTTTTCAGCGGGGATGCCGCGGCCTGTGTCCTCGACCGAGATCTGGAGCGAGGGGCCAATGTCCTCCACGCTCACGACCACGCGCCCGCCCTTGGCTGAGAATTTCACCGCGTTGTCCAGAAGGTTGGAGACCGCGCGCTCCATTGCGCCGGGATCAATGCGCAGGCGGCGGTCTGGGGCATCCGGATGGGGGGTGTTGGGGGGCGTGGGGCCGATGATTTCAACCTCTGCCGCCTCAGCCGCCGGGCCGAAGCGCGCAAGAACGCTGCGCACCAAGTCATCGAGGCAGATGTTGTCTTGTTCTTTCAGCCCGAAGGCGCTGCGTTCCATGCGTGCCAGATCCAGAAGGTCGGCGGTCATCAGCTCCAACCTCCGCGCGGCGGCCAGGATCTGTTCAAGGAACTTGCGGCGCTTTTCCTCCGAGGTGGGGATGTCCTTGTGCAACAGGATCTGCGCAAAGCCGGCGATGGCGTTCAGCGGCGTGCGGAAATCATGGCTGACGCTGGCCAGAAACCGGTGCCGGACGTCAAGCGCGTGCCTCAGCTCTGCGCTCAGCCGCACCAGGCCTTCGTTGCGGCGTCTCAGGACGTGATACATGCCCAGCAGCGCCAGAACGAAAATCATCAGCGCCACCAGCGCGCTGATCGCCACCACGCGGGTGTCGCGGATCACATGGCGATTGTTGTACATCAGATTGTCGCGCAAAAGTGTGGATCTGCTTAGCGTTGTTTGCATCAGATAGGCAAAAAGCGGCTCTGCCTTGTCCACCAGCGCGCTGATTTCGCGGATGACCTGCCCTTCGTCGGGTTCACGGGCGATCACCGCATCGGCGGCTTTGATGAAGTCGGCATAGGTCTGGGCCGCGGTCGTCTGGGCGTCTGTGCCGCCGATCTGCTTGGCGAAGACGGTCAGCGCCTCAGTCCGGCTGGCGGCGATTTCAAAGCGCAGGCGCCAGTCAGAATTCGGGCGCTCATCAGCGCTGGCGAGGGCGGTGCGCAGCTTCATGAAATCGCTCTGGGTGCGATAGATTATCAAGACGTGTTCGTGCAAATACAGGGTTTCAAGCTGCGTGATCTGCCGCCCGGCCATCTGAATCTGCAGGATCGACCCGGCCATCCCGCCCGCGAACACGATCAGGATCACCGCCAGCATCAGGCGTGTCGGCAGGTTGGAAAGACGCCTCAGCATGGCGGGCCTTTGTCCTTTATATCCGTTGCCGTGTGGGTCGGGCGCGCCGTGGTTTGCGCCCTGTGGTTTGCGCCCTGTGGGCGAACAGCGCCGGGTCAGACCGTGTTGAGCATTGCCTGCACGCAGGCACGCAGCATGCGTTTTTCTTCGGCTGGCAGGCGCGCCAGTAGATCTGCCTCATAGGCGCGGGCGCGCGGGGCGATGGCGGCCAGCATGTCGTGGCCCGCCGGGGTCAGCGACAGCGACACCAGCCGCCGGTCCGCCGTGTTCACGCTTTTTGCCAGCAGTCCTGCAGCTTCTAGCCGTGCCGCCGCGCGCGACACCCGCGATTTGTCCATGTCCACGCGGGCGTGGATTTCGCGGACCGACACCTCTCCGCCCTCGCCCAGATGGGCGATCACCCGCCATTCCGCGACCGACAGGCCGAATTCCACCTCATAGATACGCGCGAAGTCGCGGCTGACCCGGCTGGCGAGCACGGCAAGCTGGTAGGGCAGGAAGTCGTTGAGGCGGAATTCGTCCATGTTGACTTCATTTCATTTGCAACGATATGATTTGGCGCAATCCACAAAGGACGCATGATTCAGCCGCGCAAAGCAAGCGCCGTGGACAGGCAGGGGGATGTCGCCATGACCGAACGCAGCGATTTTGAAACCGCGCAGCTTCTTGCTCGTGGCGGTGGGACCACGCCGGGCTATATGCCCGGCTTTGGCAATGATTTCGAAACTGAGGCCCTGCCCGATGCCTTGCCGCGCGGGCGCAATTCGCCGCAAAAATGCAATTACGGGCTTTATGCCGAGCAGCTTTCCGGCACCGCCTTCACCGCCCCGCGTGGCCAGAATGAGCGGACTTGGTGCTATCGCATCCGCCCGTCGGTGAAGCACCAGACGCGGTATGAAAAAATCGACGTCTCTGGCTGGAAATCTGCGCCCCATGTTCTGCCCGATGTGATCTCGTTGGGCCAGTATCGTTGGGATCCGGTCCCGATGACGGACGAAGCGCTGACCTTTGTCACTGGCATGCGCACCATGACCACGGCGGGCGATGTGAACACCCAGGTAGGCATGGCCGCGCATGTCTATCTGATCACCGCCGACATGACCGATGAATGGTTCTATTCCGCCGACAGCGAGCTGCTGATCGTGCCGCAGGATGGACGCCTGCGCATTGAGACGGAAATGGGCCTGATCGAGCTTGAGCCGCTGGAAATCGCCGTCATCCCGCGTGGCATGCTGTTCAGCGTGAAACTGGTGGATGGCCCCGCGCGCGGCTTCGTGTGCGAAAACTATGGTCAGAAATTCGACATGCCGGGCCGCGGGCCGATCGGGGCCAACTGCCTTGCCAACCCGCGCGACTTTAAGACCCCGGTCGCGGCCTTTGAGGACCGCGATTGCGACGGCCGCGTGATCGTCAAATGGTGCGGGCAGTTCCATGAAACCCGCATCGG
>JBLGAC010000082.1:0-5497 GCA_047610385.1 Paracoccaceae bacterium
AGCGCTGGCCTGAGCAAACCTGACCTCAGCCACCCGCCAAGCAGCAGATCCAGCCACCACCGCGAATGACGGTGCCCATGACAGGGCCGGTATCACCGACCTGTCGCGTTTTGGTTCCAGTCACATGGCACCGGAACTGGTGGCTCGGTCTTATTCCCCCACGAGCCGCCCTGCATCGCGGCGATGGCGGCCTGCGCGATCGCTCAGCACTGGGGCCGAGCGATCGGTGATCTTGGCCGCGAGGTCCGGCTGATCCCGCCTGCCTGCGTGAAGCGGCAAAAGAACGACCTGGCCGATGCGGAGGCGATCGCGAAGGCAGGGTTCCGTCCAACCATGCGGTTTGTGGTGGTGAAAATTGAGGCGCAGCAGGCAGCTGCGATGGCGTATCGCACCCGCAATCTTGTGGTCCGGCAGCGCATCCAGGCCATCAACGCGTCGGGCCGGGGGCACGCTCCCTAGCATGACCCAGCGGCACGCTCCCCAGCGTGACGACGCCATTTGGCCGCGCAGCGCATCGTCGCGCCCGCCGGTCCCGCCCATGTCTGCCGCCTTGCCGCGGTGCGTGACTTGGCGCGGTTGCTTCTGGGCCGGATCGCCGACTTGAGCGGGAAGATTGCTGGCCTGCGCGCGGGCCCGATCACTGCGGCGGCGATCACCACCGATCTGCCGCCCATGCAGACCTTCTCAAAAGGCCGGGACTTTGCAGCCTAGGTTGGGCCAACTCCAAGACAGCATTCGGGTGGCGGCAAGGCGCGGCTCTGGGTGCGCCGAAGATGGGTTGGTGCGGCATCTTGCGGGTCATCGGCGCCGTCGCGTTGGTCCGGTGGGCTGCACGAAAAGGCGCCCCGGAGGGCGCGTGGCGCACGCGGATGCTTGGGCGCAAACCAAGGATGCGCGTCGCAGCGGCGCTGGCCAACCGCATGGCGCGCAGGGCACTGATGCGTAAGAACGAGGGTTGCCGAGGTCCGTCGATGGCGACCGCACAGGTCAAGATCATCGCGATATCGCCGCGGATGTGAGCAGTGCGCAGCAACGTAAGCGCAGACGCTCAACAGCCCGGGGCGGGCGCATCAGCATTCCCGGCGATGCGCCTTTGCGCGCGGGTAGGGGAAATGCTCCTGACCTGCATATCTCCATACTGGGCCTGCAGCGCGTGAAAGGCCGCACCGCTGACGCCGGACACATGACTGCACCTGATCACATGCCCGAATGTCCCGTCACATCGCCTGCATCCATGGGGCGTCCACACACGTCCGGCCTGACTGCCCTTACCGCGCACTCCACGGCAGGAGGGTATCCGCACGGGTGATCTTGTGGTCCGGGATGCGGGCCAACTCTGGCATAGGGCAAGGGATTGACGCGGGCGCGGCGAGGGGTCCGGCCGCCTTGATACGGATCAACGCGAGGAGGGGCCGGACGGGCCTAGGCTGGGCGCTCTCCCCCCTGATGCGAGGCCGCGCCATGACCCTTTCCCGCAAGACGCTGATCTGGTTCGAAGACCTCGGTCGCGGTGATGTTGCCATCGTGGGGGGCAAGAATGCTTCCTTGGGTGAGATGGTCGCCACGCTCAGCGGGGCGGGCATCCGGGTGCCGCCTGGGTTTGCCACCACCGCGGACGCCTATCGCGATTTTCTGCGGGCCAACGATCTTGGCCCGGTGATCGACGCGGCGATGGCGGATCTGGCGGCAGGGCGCGCCGATCTGCGCTGGACGGGGGCCTTTGTTCGCGCGGCCATTGCTGGCGGTGTCTGGCCGCCTGAGGCTGAGGCCGCGATCCGCCAGGCGTATCGGGATCTGGGCGCGCGCATCGGCAAGACCGACCCTGCGGTCGCCGTCCGGTCCAGCGCCACGGCTGAGGACCTGCCCGACGCCAGCTTCGCCGGCCAGCAGGAAACCTTTCTCAACGTGGTGGGCGAGGATGCAGCTCTCGAGGCCTGCCGCAACTGCCTTGCCTCGCTGTTCACCGATCACGCGATCAGCTACCGCGCCATGAGGGGGTTCGGCGCGACGGCAATCGCGCTGTCGGTCGGGGTGCAAGGAATGGTGCGCGCCGATCTGGGCGGGTCGGGGGTTATGTTCACGCTCGACACAGAATCGGGGTTCGACAAGCTGGTGCTGATCAACGCCGCCTGGGGGCTGGGGGAAAACGTCGTGCAAGGCGCGGTGGACCCGGATGAATACCAGGTGTTCAAGCCGCTGCTGGGCGACCCATCGCTGACGCCGATTGTCGAAAAAACCCTTGGGGCCAAGGCGATCAAGATGATCCATGGCGCGGCCGGGCAAGGCGCGACGCGCAATGTCCCCACCACGCCCGAAGAACAGGCGCGCTTTGTGCTGAGCGATGCTGAGATCGTGGCATTGGCCCGCGCCGCCGTGGTGATTGAGCGTCATTACGCCATGCCCATGGACATCGAATGGGCCCGCGACGGCGAAACCCAAAAGATTTTCATCGTGCAGGCCCGCCCCGAAACCGTGCAGTCGCGCGCCGACATGGGCGTGATGCGGTCGTGCAAAGTGACGGACGCCGGGCCGGTGCTGGTCGAGGGGCTGAGCGTCGGCGCCATGGCCGCCATCGGGCCGGTCTGCGTGCTGGACAGCGCGGCCGACATCGACCGCTTCGTCGATGGCGCGGTGCTGGTGACCGGCACCACCGACCCCGATTGGGCACCGATCATGAAGCGCGCCGCCGCAATCGTCACCGACCATGGCGGGCGCACCTCGCACGCCGCGATCGTGAGCAGGGAGCTCGGCCTGCCCGCCCTGGTCGGGACCGGAAACGCGACGGAACTGTTGAAGGACGGCCAGATGGTCACCGTGAACTGCGCCGAGGGCGAGCGCGGCGCGGTCCATGACGGCGCGGCGAAAATCGAGATCGTGGAAACCGCCATCGGCGATGTGCCGGCCACGCGCACCGAGGTGATGGTGAACATGGCCGATCCCTCCGCCGCGCCCCGCTGGTGGCGCCTGCCCGCTGACGGGGTCGGATTGGCGCGGATGGAGTTCGTGATCGCAAACCGCATCAAGGCGCATCCGCTGGCGCTGACCCGGTATGACCAGCTAACGGATCGCGCAACCCGCGACGCCATCGACACCCTGACCCGCGCCTATCCCAGCCGTGAGGCATATTTCATTGAAGAACTGTCCATGGCGCTGGGCAAGATCGCATCCATCTGGCACCCGCGCCCGGCGATCATCCGCATGAGCGATTTCAAAACCAACGAATACGCGGCCCTTCTGGGCGGCCGCGAGTTTGAGCTTGAGGAGGAAAACCCCATGCTCGGGTTCCGCGGGGCGTCGCGCTATTGCTCTGACACCTATCGCGATGGGTTCGCGCTGGAATGCCGCGCGATCAAGCGCTTGCGCGAGGATATGGGGTTCGCAAATGCCATCGTCATGATCCCGTTCTGCCGAACGCCCGAAGAAGCCGACCGCGTGTTGGAGGAGATGGCGCGAAATGGCTTGGTGCGCGGGCGCGGCGGATTGCAGGTCTATGTGATGTGCGAGATCCCGTCGAACGTCATCCTGGCCGAAGACTTCGCCAAGCGGTTTGACGGGTTCTCCATCGGATCCAACGATCTTACGCAGCTGACGCTTGGCGTGGACCGCGACAGCGAGGCGTTGGCGCACCTGTTTCGCGAACGCGATCCCGCGGTGCTTTGGATGATCGAAACGGTGATCGCCAAGGCCCGCGCCGCAGGGGTCAAGATCGGCCTGTGCGGGCAGGCACCCAGCAACGACCCCGAATTCGCGCGGCTGTTGGTGGCGGCGGGGATCGACAGCATCTCGGTCACGCCAGACAGCTTTTTCGCGGTAAAGACGAATGTCGCGGCGGCTGAAAAGGCAGGATTGATGACCAGAATATGACAGTTGCTGCGATGCAGACTTATGAAGGTATAAGCGCAGCGCTCCAAGCGGGTGGCGATGCGGTGCCAGTCCTTGAACTTGCGGAACATACGCTCAACCAGATTGCGCCGTAGGTGATCGGGGCCTCGGTGAGTCGCAAGATCAATGGCCTGCCGTCCGCGTATCAGACCGCGTGCAGCTTGGAGGTCTGGCCGCCTTTGGTCCGTCCGATGCGGCGGGAAGCAGCCCCTTTTTTGCCAGGCTCGCCGCAGTGCAGTGCTCTCAGTGGCCAATGCCGCGAGTATCCGTCGAACACACCCGCCCGGCTCTGGCGTGCGAAGCTGCAAAAGGGCCGCCCCTGCGCCATTGTGCAGTTCAATGCGCAGTTCGTGTCTGGCATGGCAATCGGCGCCTTCGTCAAGATCGCGCCAAAGATGATCCGCCCCACCCGCAGCCCGGTGTTCATGGACAGAGCCGCAATTGCCGGCGACCGCGCCGGGGCCGCGGCGAGGGGCTGCTCCCCGCCGCACCCTTCAGGCGTCGTTCAGCGCGTCGGCAATGGCGGTTCCGCAGGTCACGGTGTCAGCGGTGCCGCCCAGATCGGCGGTGCACAGACCCGGTTCCAGCAACACGCGTTCAATCGCGCGCATGATCCCGGCGGCCGCGTCGGGGTGGCCCAGATGGTCAAGCATCATCGCCCCCGCCCAGATCTGCCCGATCGGGTTGGCGACGCCCTTGCCCGCGATGTCTGGGGCCGAGCCATGGACCGGCTCGAACAAGGACGGGAACGCGCGCTCAGGGTTGATGTTGCCCGACGGCGCGATGCCGATGGTGCCGGTGCAGGCGGGGCCGAGATCCGACAGGATGTCGCCGAACAGGTTCGACGCCACCACCACGTCGAAGCGGTCGGGGTGCAGCACGAACATCGCGGTCAGAATGTCGATGTGGAACTTGTTCACCGCGATGTCGGGATAGGCCTTGGCCATCTCGGCGACCCGTTCATCCCAATAGGGCATGGTGATCGCGATGCCGTTCGACTTGGTGGCTGAGGTCAGCTTGCCGCTGCGCTTGTCCGCCAGTTCGAACGCATAGCGCAGGATGCGGTCGACGCCGTGGCGCGACATCACTGTTTCCTGCATCACGATCTCCCGCTCGGTGCCGGGATACATCCGCCCGCCGATCGAGGAATATTCGCCTTCGGTGTTCTCGCGCACGATCATCATGTCGATGTCGCCCGGTTCGCGGCCCGCCAGCGGTGACTTGACGCCGGGCATCAGTTTTGCCGGGCGCAGACTGACATACTGATCAAATTCGCGCCGGAACAGCAGCAACGACCCCCACAACGAGACATGGTCCGGAACCGTGTCCGGCCAGCCCACCGCGCCAAAGTAAAGCGCGTCATGCCCGCCGATCTTGTCCTTCCAGTCGTCGGGCATCATCTGGCCGTGCTTGGCGTAGTAGGCGCAGCTGGAGAAATCGAAATCGTCGAACGCGAAGCTGAGGCCATAGCGGCGGGCGGCGGCCTCTAGCACGCGCACCCCCTCGGGCATCACTTCGGTTCCGATCCCGTCTCCGGGGATGACGGCGATTTTCATGGTGTTGGCTGACATGGCGCGGTCCTTGGATTCTGCGTTGAGCGGTCGTCGCATGCGTG
>JBLGAC010000083.1:0-4776 GCA_047610385.1 Paracoccaceae bacterium
GTATCCCCGACTGGAAGATCACCCGCATCGATGGCCTCCTGCCGTGGAACGCCAAGTAAGGGCAGTCAGGCCGGACGCTTACGGTCGGGTTCATGATTGCCGGTGAAAAGCGCCTCGCCAAAGCAGGGGATTTTATTGCGATCCCTGATGGAGCGGTTCACGCTTTTGAGGCGGTCGGAGACGCCCCGGCCCGGCTGCTCATCCTCAACGCCCCCGGGCATATGCATGAAGCCTTCTTCACGGGGGTCGGAAAGGCGCTGCCAGATGATCACGCCAGCCTGCCAGAACCTTCGGAGCCGGACATTTCCGCGGTTCTAGCGAAAGCGCAGGAAACCGGCATGACGATTTTACCGATGAATTGATACCTTACGCCCGGGGAAATACTGAGGGTTGCCATTCGCTGCGCCGGGCAGGAACTGCGGCCGAAATTAATGCTTCGCAATGCTACTTTCAGGCGTTCCGGAGAGCGCCAACGCGCCCTCCGGAATTGGTTTCAGGGGTGTTCAGCGCCCTTAAAGGTTGCCTTTCCCCATTTCGCTGGCCATGTGATCGGCCTGCCGAATGGCCAGCGCGACAATCGTCAGGGTCGGGTTTTCCGCCGCACCGGTGGTGAACTGGCTGCCATCCGACACAAACAGGTTGGCAACATCATGGGTCTGGCCATGCTTGTTGACGACGCCGTCGCGCGCGTGCTGTGACATCCGGTTGGTGCCCAGATTGTGGGTCGACGGATAGGGCGGCGTCGGGAACACGCGTGTCGCCCCCACCGCTTCATAGACCGCCATGCCCTGCTTGTAGGCATGTGCGCGCATCGCGATGTCGTTCGGGTGATCATCGAAATGCACGTTCGGCGCGGGCAGACCGTACTGGTCCTTCACGTCGTGGTTCAGGGTGATGCGGTTGGTTTCCTGGGGCATGTCCTCGCCCACGATCCACATGCCGGCCATGTTTTCATAGCTGTCCAGCGCGGTGGCGAATTCGCGGCCCCATCCGCCGGGATCAAGGAAGGCGGCCATGAACGGCAGGCCCAGCGCCAGGGTCTCAAGCTCATACCCGCCAACAAAACCGCGCGACGGGTCGTGGCGTGCCTCATCCTGGATGATGCCAGCCATGGTCGTGCCGCGCCACATCTTCACCGGCTTGTCGAACACCGCATAGACCGAGCCGGTCATGTGGCGCATGTAGTTGCGGCCCACTTGGCCAGAGCTGTTGGCCAACCCGTCGGGGAACAGCGATGACGCCGAATTCAGCAGCAGACGCGGGCTTTCGATTGAATTGCCCGCGACGCAGACAATCCGCGCCTTTTGCAGATGCTGATTGCCGTCCTTGTCGGCATATAGCACGCCTGTGACCTTGCCATTCGCATCGTGCTGGATCTGCAGGGCATGGGCGCGCTCACGGACCTCAAGGTTGCCGGTTGCCTCGCCGCGGGGGATGTCGGTGTAGGCGGCGGACCATTTGGCCCCCCATTTGCAGCCCTGAAAGCAAAATCCGGTCTGCTGGCAGGCCATTCGGCCGTCATATTCGGTGGCATTGATCGCCATGCGGCCGGTGTGGACGTCTTGATACCCAAGCGCTTTGGCACCTGCCTCGAACACCTTGAAGTTGTTGTTGCCGGGCAGCCCGGCACGGTCGCCGGTGCGGGTGACGCCAAGCTTGGTTTCGGCCTTGGTGTAATAGGGTTCAAGATCCGCAAGCGTGATCGGCCAGTCCAGAAGATTGGCCCCCGGCACGTCGCCGTAATGGGTGCGCGCCTGGAATTCATAATCGCGGATTCGCAGCGAGGCGCCGGCCCAATGCGTCGTGGTGCCGCCCACGGCCTTCACGATCCATGCGGGCAGGCCGGAGAAATCCTTTGCCACACGCCAGTCGCCCGACGTGGTGCGAGGATCCAGCCATGCCAGTTGGCCGAAACTGTCCCATTCATCGTTGACATAGTCTTCGGGCAGATAACGGCCCCCGGCTTCCAGCGCGACGACTGAGACGCCCTTTTGGGCAAGCTCGTTCGCCAGAACGCCGCCGCCAGCGCCGGTTCCGATGATGACGACAACGCTGTCGTCGGTCAGTGCAAATGGTGCAACCATTGGTACGTCCTCCCTCAGATCCAGTTGATGTCGTCGAAGCCGCGGTCGATGTAGCCGCCATGGCTGAAGCTTTCGCCCTCATACCCGAACAGCGGCCAGACCGCCTTTTGGTTATAAAGGCCGGTGACCAGCCCGCCGCGCACGGTCTGGAAAAACCCGCTGTTTTCCATGCCGCGCAGGATGTCGACGCGGTCGCGTTCCCACCCGGTGTCCACGTAGCTGGCAAATCCCTTGCCCTGCGCCGCGGCGTTCAATGCGGCGATCCCGGCCTCCATGGCGGGCGCGCTGTCGGCGCTGTCATAGCCCTTGACCGCAGCGGCGTAGTATTCGTCAGCCACATGGTCGTGCGGATAGATATCGCGGGCCATCTGGATCAGCGTGGCCATGGTTTGGGGCTTGAGATGTGCAACCTCCATCGCCCAAGCCGCGGTCGGGCTGGCGACATAGCCTGCGCCCACCACGAACGCGGCACCGGCTGCAGCGCTGCGCGAAAGCAGCTCTCGCCGTGTCAGAATCGCCCTTTTCGGGTTCGTATTCATCGTTTCCTCCCTTCGATGTCGACTTTTTCAGTGATAGCGACCGTGCCGTTGCAGGACCTCGATCTGGTAACCGTCCGGGTCCTGGACAAAGAAAAACCGCGCCAGCAAGACGCCGTCCTTTTTGAATTCCACAATGTTGCGGGGGGCCAGATCGGCGCTCACGAACCTCGCGTGTTCAGCGTCAAGATCGTCGACGCAGAACGCGATATGTCCGTAGCCATCGCCGAGGTCATAGGCCTCGGTGCGGTCTTTGTTGATCGTCAGCTCAAGCTCAAACGCGGCTTCCTGATTGCTCAGGTAGACAAGCGTGAACCCGTCAAAATCAAGCCGTTCGGCAGATGTCAGGCCAAAGGCGACTTCGTAAAAACGGACAGAGCGTTCTTCATTCAGAACGCGAATCATTGAGTGAACAGCTCTGGCCATCCGATCCTCCAAACAGCGTGACGTGGCGTGCTTGGTAAGATTAATTAGCCAATTCAGGGCATGGGTAGTAGCGCGGTACTACACGCAATTTTATTCCGCAGCGATCGACCTGATTGCCATCGGCGCCTGCTCCCGCCATCTCAGGCATGCGCACCTGAGCAACGAGGTGAAGTTTGAGGATTCGCCCCTCAGCTCAAGGACTTCGGAGTGAACTTTGGACACGAAAGCCGGGGTGGTCAGCCCTTCGTGCCGGGCGATCTCATCGACGATGTCCCAAAAGCTTTTCTCAAGCCGGATGCTGGTGCTCTGGCCGTTCAGCCGCAGGCGCCGCGTCACCGGTTGATAGTCTTCGGGATCCTGCCCCGCGAAAATCCTGCACATGACCCGTTTCCCCTTACAACTTACCTTTGGATAAGTGTCGTGCCGAAGTGGATTTTTAGCAAGCTGGCTGACCTGACCCCCACCTTGGTCTGATATTCTGGCAGGGGCAGGACATAGTGGTTTGCAAGGGGGTGCGCTGCATATCCTGCCCCACCATGCACAACACGCCGCGGTGGCCGCGGCGCGGGCGCATCAATCCGGGCGCTTGGCGGTGCGCAGGCGGGTGCCCGGCGCCGGGGGTGTTTCGGGCGGGCCGGCGAAGCATTGGGCGTGCTCCATCCACCAGATCGCCGTGTCGCCGGTGGCGGACAGATCGGTGTCGCGCCAGTTGCGGGTCTGGGTCACGGCCTGCGCAAAACTGGTGGCTGAGCCTTCAAGGCGCCCTGCCGCAGCGTCGCCATATTCCCACACCGCGCCCGATGGCGCCTTTAGAACCAGCTTGGGCATTGCCTCGGGCGTCTCGCGGCCATGGACCTTGTGGGTCCAGCCAAAGGTGTTCACGCCCAGCACCACGATGTTGCGGATGCGGTCGGTGTCGGTGCGCGTCTCGCCGAACAGATCGAAAATCTCATGCCCGTGGGCCCATGTCTCCATATGCCGTGCGGTGATTGAGGATCGGACCGACATGCTCGGCCCTGCCCAGACCACACGCGCTTTGGGGTCGGCATGGGTCCAGCGCCCGGCGATGTCGCGCGCCAGCTGAATCCAGTGCTCGGCCAGATCGCGGCCCTCCATGCGCGGCGCGCGGTCTTCGAGGATCGCATCCTCAGCGGCGCGCATCGGGCCAGATGCCATGCCCGCCTGCACCTGCGCATACAGCGCCGTGAAGGCGCCTTCGTCATGCAGTGACAGATCTGCGGCGTGGTTCCAGAAATGCAGATGCGCGATCACATCTCGCACGGTCCAGCCTTTGAACCCGGTGGCGCGGTTCCAGTCGGCGGGCACCAGCGTGTCGATCAGATCGTGCAGAACCTCGCTCTCGGCCCCGAAATCTGCGGCTTGCAACAACAGCATCGGTGGATCCTTCCCCATTTGGGCCATCCCTGCGCCCTGCTTGCCTGCAACCTTGCGCGCCCGGCGCGACGCGGGCAAGAGGCAGGCACGCAAAAGCGCGGCACAGGTTTCCCTGCGCCGCCCCATCAGTCATCGCCTGACGCCTATTCGGCAGCGTCTGAATACGCCTCCATCGGGGGGCAGGTGCATACCAGATTGCGGTCGCCGAACACGTTGTCGACCCGGTTCACCGGCGGCCAGTATTTGTCCACCCGGAAGGCACCGGGGGGAAAGCACGCCTGTTCGCGGGTGTAGGGGCGGGTCCACTCACCAACCAGATCTTCGACGGTGTGGGG
>JBLGAC010000084.1:0-4599 GCA_047610385.1 Paracoccaceae bacterium
GCGCAAGCAGTGCCCACGTCGCGTCGTCGATGAGGTTTCGATTCAAAGCTGGCTCCCATTTTCCAGCCTTGAATCACGATCACGGCGCTATGGGAATCCGCTTTGTCCACACGGCCTAGGCCATGGTCGTTCTGCGCCCAGCCGAGGGCTGGCGTGCCTGTGGCTGGGCTTTGGCGCGAGCAAACACCAAAAGAGAGTGCGGGTTTTCTATAGATTCAGGGCAAATACCGCGGCATGGACGCATGCCCTAATAAGCCAGATGAAGACGCTTAAAGCCAACCCCGAGATCTGCCGAAACCTGCCGGCGCCTCTCTCATCGATGCTGCGCATCGGCTGCCGGGCCGTGGTGCAGCCCGCAGACGCCCAAGCCCCGGGCCGAGGGCGCGCGACACGAAGCGCCGGTGCGTTTCGACCGGCGCTGCATCTTGGCGAGGCATGAGCGCGTTGCCTCGTGTTGTTCCCAAGTTTTCCGTCGAACCCCCGTCCTCACTTCGCCTGCCACTGCCTGCCTGCTTGGCCGGCATCCTTCACCGAGACGTGCAGCGCAGTCACCTTTTGCTCGCCCTAGGGCACCGCGTCGGCTTGCCGGATCAATTGAGCCGGGAGTTCGCGATCGACGAATGCCGTCAGGCCAAAGGCGTCGCCGACAAGTGCGGATATATTCGCATCGCCCGAACTGGCCGGGGCAATCCGCAGGACCGCGGTCGCGGCAACCCGTGTCGATGTCGACGCAAATGAACACGCATCAAAAATGGAAAACGACGGGATCATGAGACAACAGGCCGAGCAGATCCCACATCAGGCCACCGACGCGCGTCCTGACATTGCGCTGTGGCGGAAGGGGGTCGAGATTGAGCGGAGTTCGGCATGGATCCAAAAAACGACTCATGCATTCAGGGGCGGAAATAACTGCAAAGCGACGCAAAATCCGCCCAATAGCGCAAAATGCCTGCATCCCTGACCAGAGGTTTTGCCATCCCAATCAAGGTTACTGTGCGCCATCAATGAGCTGATTTCCACTAAGCGAAGCGGCTCGCCTTGGATTTCAGCCTCAGGGTGTCGTTTTCTGGCTGGAAGATCGTCATGCCCCGACATTTCCACCAGTTCAGATGCCCCAACCAGATCTGATTTTCCATGATCTGAGCCGCCGACAGACGGATGAACAGGCCCCGCCATGCATAGAGCCGCGCCATCAAATTGCGCTAGGGCGGGGATTTGGCCGTGATAGGGCCGACATGCGGGCACAGCGCGACTGTTTGCGGGGGAAGATCTGCCTGCGCGAGGGCGCCGCCGCCGCCGCACAGATGATCCGCGAAGGTGGCTGACGAGGGCACCGCAAATTACAGACCGTATTTCGGATCGAACTGCGCGTAGAACGACTCCAACGCGTCGCCCAGCGGGCGGGCCTGTTTGCGCGCGCGCAGGCAGGCCAGCGCCGTCTGCGCCAGCGCGGCCCGGCCCGGCCCGGCACCTGTGCGCTCTGACCACGCAAGCAGGCCCTTGAGCTGCATGAGCATCCCCGGCGCCGCGCGGTCATCAGCGTCAGAAAACGCGTTGCAAATGAAATCAACCGGGCGTGGATCGGTGTCGGGCCACAGGCCCTCGGTCAGCGCGAACCCTGCCGCCCCGGTGAAGAACTGGCGCAACCCCGGCCCCGCCTGCGGCCACGCCGCCTGCATCGCCGCGCCAAGCAACGGCCAATCCGCCCCGCCATGCAGTGCCAGCCGCAAGGCTGCGCGCCGTTCCGCATCGGTCGGACCGCGCGCGAGCCATTTCAGCGTCGCCCCAAGCCGCGCCGCTGGCTCCTGTGTGCCTATCTGCAGCACCGTCGCCACCAACTCGGCCAAGGCCTGCTCGCCCTGACCGCTCGGCACCACCATTGCGCCGTCAGGGCCGACGAACAGCACCGCAGCGCTGCCCCCGGCCAGATCGCCATAATCTGCGATCCAATAGGGCGCATCCCCGAGGCCCATGGCGAAGGCTGCGCGTTCTTCGCGCATGATTTCGACCGGGGCGCGGGGTGGGGGGCCCTTTAGCGCCTGCAGCGCGGTCAGCTGGCCACGGGCGATCCATGCGATCGCCACCGGCCCGTCGCCGGGGGTCGCATCGGTCACCTCACGGCGCAGCCCGGCCACCACGCCTGCGGTCACCGCCACGGCGCGGGCGGTCGCGGTTTCCGGCCCGGTGCGATAAATCGCGTCTGCGCGCTCAGCGGCGAACCCGTGCATGGCGGTCAGTCCTCCTATCATCAGTCCGGCCAGCGCCGGCAGCCAGCGCCTGCGCGCGCGGCGGGTCATGGATTGTGGGTCACGGTGTGGCTGGTGTTCGGGAACGGCGCGGTGATGGTCGGCGTCACGCCGCCCTTGCCGGTCCCCACCGCGCCAATCGTGGCGGCACGAGTCGTTGGTGCGCAGCGCGACCCTACTGCCTGCGTGGTGTCCACGGCGATGGTCAGCCCGCACGACCACGCGAAATTGCGTTGATAGGCGAACGACCCCGTTTCGTCATGGGCCCACCATTCAGTGTTGCGGACCACGAGCCAAGCGTGGAAGCCATTGGCGAACTCCACCGCGGTCAATTGAAGGTTGGCGGGCGGCGGCGGCGGCGGGGCGGCGGGGGCGGCGGTGCCGCGCGGATCAATCCATGGCACGCCCTGACTGGGCGAATCCTCATGATGGGCGAACACGGTGTCGCCATCGCTGGCAAAGGCCGAGGAGGGTTCATACCATGGGCGCGGCCCGCCGATCTGGTCGCGGATCGGCAGGAAATTCGGGTCCAAGCTCCAATCCGTATGCGAATAGTGCCAATCGCGGGTGTTGGTCAGCACAGTCTGCATCCAGCCGAGATCATGCGCCCCGGCGCAGGCCACCTTGCGCGGGCAGGCGGGGTCGAGCGTGATGGTCACGTCCGGGTCGGTCGACATGGTCGCGGTGCCGGGCACGTTGCCAAGCTGGACAGCCCCGGCGCTCTCAGTGGCTTGGGTGCCGCCGCCGGTGACCGCGGTGTTGGCCACTACAAACGTGATCTTGTGGACCTTGATGTCTTGGCTGACGCTGACCGCGCCGATGGTCGGATGGGTGTAGGTGACGCGCAAGGTGACGACCCGCTCAGGGATCTCGCCATTGGCGTCGTTCGGCTTGAAGCAGCGCATGTGCAGCTCCGCTCCGGTGGTGGCCGCGGCTCCGGCAGCGGTGACAAGCTGGGCGCCATGGCCGGTCGCGGTCCACGCATAGGTCCCGCCCGCGGGCAGGCCTGCCGCCGTGACCTTAAGCGGATGGCCCGGGCAGGCGACTGGGTGCTCCGGCGTCAGGGTCAGCGTCACCACCTGATGCAGCACCATGTCCACAACCGTGGTCATCGCCACCGGCACGCTTTGGGCCATTTTTCGCGCCGGGCCGACCGGGTCGGTCGAACTTGGCCCGTGAGCGTCCTTGGTCGCCTCGATGTCATAGGCATCCGGCGGGACCTCGCCGAAATCGGCAATGCCGCCCGCGTCGGTGACCTGTCCGCCGATCCCATCGGCGAACACGACCGCGCCCGGCACCGGGGTTCCGGCCTCGTCCTTGACGATCACCACCAGCGCGCCGGTCAGGCACGGTGCCACCGGGGTCACCGGGTCCACGTCATCGGTCGGATCACGCCGAGGCTCCACCGGCTCCACCGGCGGCGCGGCGCAGTGCGCGCAGGTCGCGGGGTGGTGGTGATGGGTGGCGTCCGGGCAATCGGGGAACGGCTTCGATCCGTCGCTGTTATGCGCAAGGATGTCTTGGTAGAGCTTGATCCATTCCTGACGCATCGCTTCGTGCGCAGGGTCGGTGGCGCTCAGGCTTTGGCCGACGCCGTTCACCACCATTTCGGGATGGCGGCAAAAGAACACCTCATTCGCCTGGTCGTTGGCGGTTTGGTCAAGCGGGTGCGAGATGGCCATCCCTCAGCCCCCCGCCATCGCGAACACCGCGGCTTCCTCAACCTTGCCCAGCCGGTCGCGCGGTGCCAGACGGGGCGCGGCGAACAGATCACGCGCCCAGTCCTGCGACGCGGCAAAGCCGAAGCCAAGGGTCAGCGACAGATCAGCGAAGCGCTTGATCTCGCCGCGCGTGCGCAGCCCAATCGCGCGGGCGGCGCGGATTTCGTCAGTGATGCAGGCCAGAAGGTCGTCATCGGCCAGCGGTTCGCACGCCGCCGGGTGGCGGTCGCGGGCGCGGGTCGCAAGCTCCCTCGCAAAGCTGTTGAGACGCGCCTGCTCCAGCGCATCCATTTGAGTTTGGTGGACTTTTATCACAGCAACACCATAAATTAACCGAATATTGCAAATAACCAATTCAAAAACCATAGCACATTTCGGAAGATTCGCAAATAGTCACGCCAAGACGGTGCTGAGATACTCGGTACCGCCAAATTGGCCATGCGCCATCGATCGCCGTCTTTGAAATTCACCCCGCCGACGTCATGGCATAGGGTGCCCGTCGGACCACGCATGCGACGACCGCTCAACGCAGAATCCAAGGACCGCGCCATGTCAGCCAACACCATGAAAATCGCCGTCATCCCCGGAGACGGGATCGGAACCGAAGTGATGCCCGAGGGGGTGCGCGTGCT
>JBLGAC010000085.1:0-4337 GCA_047610385.1 Paracoccaceae bacterium
CCCATCGCCAACCCTCCCATCGCCAACCCTCCCATCGCCAACCCTCCCATCGCCAACCGCCGCGCACGCAAGGACGCTCCTTGGAGCGCCGCGCAGAACGACATCCTGTCCGATGCCGGGCTGTCCGAGGCCCGCGCCACGATCAGCGCGTGGGAGGGGTATGCCCCGACGCCGCTCGTGCCCCTGCCCGCTTTGGCTGCGGCCGAAGGGGTCGCGTCGATCCATGTCAAAGACGAAGGCGGGCGCTTTGGGCTGGGGTCCTTCAAGGCACTGGGCGGTGCCTATGCGGTGGCGCGCCTGCTGCGCGCCAAGGTCGAAGAAGCGCTCGGCGTCCCGGTTCCGATGGCTGACATCGTGTCCTGTGCCCGTGCAGACATCACCGCAGGCATCACGGTGTGCTGCGCGACTGATGGCAACCATGGACGCTCCGTCGCCTGGGGTGCGCGGACGTTTGGCGCGCAATGCGTGATCTTTATCCACGCAACCGTCTCAGAGGGGCGCAAAACCGCCATCGAGGCTTACGGTGCTGAGGTCCGCCGCTGCGACGGCAATTACGATGACAGCGTGCGCGAGGCGCAGCAGGCGGCGGCGCAGAACGGGTGGTTCGTGGTCTCCGACACCTCCTATCCCGGCTATATGGACGTGCCGCGGGACGTGATGCAGGGCTATGAGCTGATGGCTGAGGAAGCGCTCAGCGCGATGGAATTGCCCCCCACGCATATCTTCCTGCAGACCGGCGTCGGGGGCATGGCGGCCGCGGTGGTGGCGTTCTTCAAGCGGCGTCTGGGCGACGCGCGCCCGGTGATCGTGCTGTGCGATCCCGACCGCGCCGCATGCTGGGTCGAAAGCTTCCGCCTCGATGCGCCGACCACGATTGAGGGTGATCTGGACACCATCATGGCCGGGCTGGCCTGCGGCGAGGTTTCCGCACTGGCGTGGGAGATCCTGAAGGACCACGGCGATTGGGCGATGGCGCTGCCCGACGCATCAGTCGCGGACATGATGCGCGCGCTGGCGCGGCCCTTGGGCGGGGATGCGCCGGTGGCCGCGGGCGAATCCGCCGTGGCCGGGCTGGCCGGGCTGCACGCAGCGATGGCTGATGACGGCGCGCGCGGCGCCCTGGGGCTGGGGCCGGACGCGCGGGTGCTGGTGTTCTCGACCGAAGGCGACACCGACCCGGCGCTGTTTGTTGAAATCGTCGGTGCAGATGCGGCTGCGGTGCGGGCTGGCACGGCGTAACGAGGCACCTCATCGCGGCCTTTGCGCTGATGCATGCCAAAAAGATGCGCAGACGCCGCGAAATCCACGACCAGATCTGCGCGGGGGTTGAGGTATAGACATACGCGGTGCCGGGTTTGGTCGTCCCTGCGTTGTCGCAAAAGGCTCAGGCGAACGCCGATCCGCCTGTCAGCGCCTCACCGTTCAGCGGGGCGTCTGACGGGCAGTCGATCGTGGCCACCAACGGGCCCAGCGGGCAGATCATCCGATCACACAGCGCGGTTGCGCCGTTGGACCGCGAAGCTTGCGTTGATCGGGGTGTTTCTGGCGGCCCACCTGCATCGCGCCAAACCGATGGCTTGGGGGCCGGGAATGGCGCAGCGCATCTGCCCCTGCGCCACCGTGGCGGACGGGGCGATCAGGGAGGCCAAAGCAAAGATGGTGCGCCATCGGGGGGAGCGAAGCCATCTAGATGTTCAGTCCCGGCATTTGGTGGATAGTATCGAGGATAAATCGTTCCAGATCTGACGTCCATATCGTGCAGATATATTCGTAGGGCGTGGGGCCATTCAGAGCCTTCAGCCTTCGGGCGAAGTTTTAATATGCCAATAAATCAGCGAGATGTGTTCTCAACTGATCACGATTTTTTTAATGATACCGTTTGACAGTGGATTCCTTGACCGTTCGGTTCCGCTGTCTGATGAGCATTTTCTTGCAAACGCTGAGAAGCATTTGTTCGACCTAGCCGTTGGTCAAAGGATGGCTGTGCTTGATTAGGCGATGCTCGATCCCTTTGACCTCACAGATCATGTCGAAGCGCATCGGCTGGAAATAATTACCATTGTCAGTGCGTGTGGACATGGTGTGACACGGCTTTGCGCATATGCGGCAGAACCTCTCAAGCAGTGCGCCTGTTGGCCCTTTCAACGCGTTTGATCAAATGAAATTCACGCGTGCGGTCAACTCGAACAAACATTTAGAGATCACCATCGACTGCCTGCACTACTGCAGTATCAATATGAAATACCCAAATATAATATCGTTTAACCTTTGGCGCCCCAGCTTGTCCTCTGACACATCAAAAAGGCGCAAAGCGCCACGCTGTTTCAGGCACCGATGCAGCGACGACCTTGCCTGCTGCGCAATAGACTGCTGCAGGGCAAAGAGGCAATCACCCAGCTGCAACAGCGCATGACGCCGAAATACAATGACCGTAGCTTATTCGGCCCCCTTTCGCCATTTGGCCACCGTCTTTGGGGTGTTGCCCAATGCCGCGCGCTCACCTGCGCGCATGAAGCCTGCGATCGCCGTATTGCAGCTCTGACGGCGAAGGTGGTCGTGGCGCTCCCGCGGCGCACTTGTCCCTTAGTGCATTCTTCAAGTCCTAAGACAGGCGAGCACCATCAAACGATAGGATCAAACACATCGCGGGCACTGAAAGTTCGACTCTCCCAAATTTGCAAAATTTCCCTCAAAAATATCGAAATTAATCAACTAAATCTCCATTCGCAAAATAATCACTAAATAATAAATCACCACATCTACCCTTAACACTGTATCTATTAAACCTCACGCCGACAGTTTAAGCGCACACGCCGCGTTAAAACCTCCATCATCCCCCGCCCGGGCGGGGGACAAAGCAGCTGACCCTAGCGCCGATACGGGTCCTTGGGCCCGCGATCGCTCGACAGGCTGTCCTGGTTGCGAAGCACCAGATGCTCAATCGCGTCGGCGACATGCTCCGCCCCGATGGCGTCGTCGCCGCGCATCACGCGCACGCGATGCGCCTCCAGCAGAACCTGGGCATGGGTTGCACCGCTGGGCGGCTCGAACACATAGGACGCCAGTTCGATCAGCAGCCCCAGCGGGTCCTTGAAATAGATCGATGTCATGAACCCGCGATCCTTTACCCCGCTGTGCAGGATGCCGCGCGCATCCAGCCGCGCCGCCGCCTGTGCAAAGCTGGCGCCCGACACTGAGAACGCGATGTGATGCACACAGCCCGCATCGGTCGGGGTGCGGCGCGGATCGACCGCGCGGTTTTCATTGGTAAAAATGGTAATCAAGCGCCCGTCGCCGGGATCAAAATACAAATGCCCCTCAGCGGGATCGTCCAGATTGGGCTGCTCGAACACAAAAGGCATGCCGAGCACGCCTTCCCAGAAATCGATTGAGGTCTGGCGGTCCGCGCCCATGATCGTGACATGGTGCAGGCCTTGGGTCTGGATTTTGCGCATGGTCCGTCCCTTCCGGCGATATGAAAGAAGGGATCAGGATAGCTGATCGCGCGCCCTTGTCACGGCACCGGACCGTTTCCAAACGGGATACGAAAAAGCCCTGCGTCGCAATGCGATGCAGGGCTCTTTGCGCCCGATACCGGGAATGATGGTGGGCGGTACTGGATTCGAACCAGTGACCCCAGCGATGTGAACACTGTGCTCTACCAACTGAGCTAACCGCCCGATGACGCGGTTACTAGGGGGGCGCCGAGGCGGGGTCAAGAGGCTTTTGTGAAAGCCTGCCCCCGCCCCTCAACCCGCGGGCCGCAGGGCGCGCAACATGCCCGGCAACTGGTCGAACGAGGTGGCCACCGCATCCGGTGCCAGATCGTGCGGCGCATCAGCGGACAGACCGAAATCCATCAAGATGCACGGCGCGCCCGCGGCCTCAGCGGTCTTGCGGTCGGTGATCGTGTCACCGATCAGCACCGATGCGCCACGGTCCGCGCCAACCCGGTCGATGGTTTCCCACAAATGCCACGGGTTGGGCTTTTTGACCGACAGGGTGTCAGCCCCCAGCACCGCCTTGAACCGCCCCAGCACGCCCAGCGCGTCAAGCAGCAGCAGCGCCAGACGCTCAGGCTTGTTGGTGCACACCCCCAGCGCCCAGCCCTCGCCCTCAAGGATATCGAGGCAGGGGACCACGCCGGGGAACAGCGCGGATTTGTCGGCGATCATGCCTTCATAATCCAAAAGGAACGGCGCGTAGGCGTCGTTGATCTCATCTTCGGTGAACGTGATGCCGGATCGCTGGTAGCCCAGCCGCAGCATTGCGCGCCCGCCCTGCCCCGACACCCCGGCATCGGCCACGGGATCAAGCCGGCCCGACGCGCCCATCCG
>JBLGAC010000086.1:0-4260 GCA_047610385.1 Paracoccaceae bacterium
GAACTGACAGTGGGCAAAATTTGAACGTGCCACGCACAGATGATCGCCCGCAGCGTCGATGGTCAAAAAAAGGATTGGAGCGGGTGATCGGGTTCGAACCGACGACATTCAGCTTGGGAAGCTGACGTTCTACCACTGAACTACACCCGCGTCGGAAGTTGTAATATGCGCCCCCGCTGGCGGGGTCAAGACGGATCGGGCGGGGAATGTCGCGCCCCCGCCCATCATGGCCCGATCATTCAAATTCCATCGCCTCAAACACGCGCCCGGCGTTCTTGGTTGCCAGTTCCTCATAGGTGTCGAGGCGGGACCATTCGCTTTGATCGACGTAATAGGCGTCAGCCAGCGACCCACCAGCATCAATATGCGCCCAGATCTTCGCGCGCAGATCGGCAAGATAATCGTGGGTGTAGCGGCGGACCTGCGCCATGTTTGTCGGGTGCCCATGGCCGGGAATGACATAAAGCGCGCCCAAAGGTTCAAACGCCGTCTCCCATGTCTCCAACCAGGCGGCGGTGTCGGTGTCGTCAAAAATCGGCAGCATCCGCTCATGAAACGCGATGTCACCAGCGATGATCAGGCGCTGCTCAGGCAGCCAGACTGATATGTCGCCTGGGCTGTGCGCGGGGCCCAGATGCAGGACCTCTATGTGCATGTCGCCCATGTCGATGATGCGGGCGTCAGTGAAGGTTTCAGTCGGCATGGCGATTTCAGCGCCGTCGGCTTTTTCGCGGTTGTAGCCCTTCATGCCTTCCAGCAACTGCCAGCTGCGGGCCTCAAAATCCTCAGCCGCGTCCTCATGCGCCAACACCGGCACGCCCTGCGCGATCCAGTAGCTGTTGCCGAGCATCGCGTGCCCCTGCCCGTTTTCGTTGATCACAAGGCGCACCGGCTGGTCGGTGATCGCCTTGATTTCATCGTGCAGCGCCTTGGCAAGGATCGGCGCAGCGCCGGAGTTGACCACGATCACCCCATCGCCGGTCACAATGAAGCTGAGGTTGTTGTTGTGGCCCGAATTGTCATAGCCCGGCGGGGCGGTGGCGCCGGTGGCGGTCCACACGCCGGGGATCACTTCGGTGGGCTTGGCGTAGAGTGCTGAGGCCGGATACTGGTCGGCAATGTCCTCAGACCCCCAAGCGGGGGGCGGCGACTGGGCGGCGACAAGGGCGGCGAAGATAAAGGCGAGGCGTTTCATGGCGCATCCAATTCCAAGCATGTGGGATTTCACCCAGCATACAAATTCAATCATCGGAATGCGACTGTGAATTTGCGCGGCCGATGACGATCCCGTCAGCATCCCCCGCCATGCGTTGACGCGGCGCCCCCTTGCGGGGGACAAGGGGGGCAGACTGAAATGATCATCCGAGGCTTGCATGAACCGCCACGCGACCCCGACCCCGGCCATCCGCGCGAAATTCTCCGATCCCGACGTGACGGCGACCGGCGAGACGCGCGCCCAAGTTCCGCTGACCGGGCTTGAAACGCTGTGGTTCAACACCGGCACCTTGTGCAACATCGAATGCCTGCGCTGCTATATCGAAAGCTCGCCCTCCAACGACCGGCTGGTGTATCTGACCGCCGAAGAAGTGACGCGCTATCTCGATGAGGCGCGCGAAATGGGCGCGCCCCTGCGCGAGGTCGGCTTCACCGGCGGTGAGCCGTTCCTGAACCCGCAGATGATCGCCATGACCGAAGCAGCGCTTGCCGCCGGGCATGAGTGCCTGATCCTGACCAACGCCATGCGCCCGATGATGCGCAAACGGGTGCAGGCCGGGCTGGTGGATCTGATCGCGCGCTACGGCGGCAAGCTGACCCTGCGCGTCAGTCTTGATCACCACATGCCCGCCCATCATGACGAAGAACGCGGCGCGGGGTCTTACGCCGCGACGCTGGCCGGGATGCGCTGGCTGCGCGATGCCGGCGCGCGCATGGCCGTGGCTGGCCGCACGATCTGGGGGGAAACCGACGCCGACGCCCGCGCGGGCTACGCCGCCCTGTTCGCGCGCGAAGGCATTGCCATCGACGCCCATGATCGGACAATGACCGTGCTGTTCCCGGAAATGAGCGAAAGCGCCGAGCCGCCGGAGATCACCTCCGCCTGCTGGGGGATTTTGGGAAAATCGCCCGAAAGCGTGATGTGTTCAAACGCGCGCATGGTGGTGAAGCGCAAAGGGGCTGAGCGCCCGTCGGTCGCGGCCTGCACGCTGCTGCCCTATGCAGAAGGGTTTGATCTGGGCGAGACGCTGACGCAGGCATCGCGCCCGGTGAAGCTGAACCACCGGTTCTGCGCGACGTTTTGCGTGTTGGGCGGTGCCAGCTGTTCAGGCTGAACGGCCCCAACCATCGGTCGGGGCCGTTGCACGTTGTTCAGGCTCTGCGGCGGCGCAGCAGCACCAGAAGCCCCAGCGCCCCAGCCATCAGCGGCAACGCGGCAGGCACCGGAACCGGCGCCACGACCACACCAAACGTCGCAGAGCGGCCATAGAAGCTGATATGGCTGATATCCTGGAATTCCCCCGGCGTCGCCTTCGGAAAGACCGACAGATAGTCGCCGATTTCCGAAGCACTGATGATGTCCTCAACAATGAACCCGACATAACTGAAGGCATTGGGCCCCTTCAAAACCACCATGATGTCACTGTAGGTCACGCGGGCGGCTTGGCTGACGGTGAACGATCCGCCCTGCCCGTCGCTGCCCGCGCCCATGGTGATGTGGTCGCTATAGGTTCCACCGCCTGAATAGGCGCTGTCGCCATCGATGCTCGGGGACGACGCATCGAGCGACCATTTCGTCAGAAATGCCCAATCAGACGCCGCGGCGCTGAACATGTTGTGGGTGTTAACATCCAGCGTCCCGCCACCGACTTTGTCGTTATTGCCGTTGCCAACCTGACATTGCTTGCCTCCGCCAAGTATGGAGAAGCCGCTGACATCGCCATCAAGCTGTATGGCGGAGCATGTGGCGGCCGTGGCTGCGTGCGCGGATATCACCATCAAGGCGGCCAGGAAGGCCACCGCATTGTTGCGAAACTTGGTCATCATGTTCGACCTATGAAAAGGGTGCTAAATTTCGCGCGCCACATTCACGGCCGACATTGCTTTCTGCAATCACGCAGGCTTTAAAATAAGGATATTCAACAGGCGTTCAACTATCTTCAGCGTTAACGCCGCGTCTCTCAGCCCCGCGATGCCAATCCATCGACAAGCGCCGTGCGAACCACTGCCAGATCTGCATCCTGCGTCACAAACGCGTCACCGATCGCGCGCGCCAGAATGAAGGTTAACTTGCCCGCCTTTACCTTTTTATCCTGGCCCATCAGATTCATCAGCCCATCTGCATCGGGCAGATCGCCCGGAACGTCCTTTAGGGCATGGCGCAGGCCCATCGCGGCAAAATGCGCGGCAAGGCGGGACGGGGCCTCCTGCGCGCAAAAGCCAAGGCGGGAGGACACGTCAAAGGCCAGCTGGCAGCCGATCGCGACACCCTCACCATGGGTCAGGCGATCAGAATAGCCGGTCGCGGCCTCAAGCGCGTGGCCGAACGTGTGGCCAAGGTTCAGGAGCGCGCGCTCCCCTTGCTCAGTCTCGTCCCGCGCGACGATGGCGGCCTTCATTTCAACCGACCGGTGCACGGCGTGAAGGCGCGCGCCAGCGTCGCCAGCCTTCAGCGCGGGGCCGTTGACCTCCAGCCATGCAAAGAAATCGGCATCCCCGAGCAGCCCGTATTTCACCACCTCAGCATAGCCCGACAGAAACTGGCGCGGCGGCAGAGTGTCCAGCACGTCAATGTCGGCCAGCACCAGCCGCGGCTGATGGAACGCACCGATCAGGTTTTTGCCCTGCGACGCGTTCACCCCGGTCTTGCCCCCGACTGAGCTGTCGACCTGCGCCAACAACGATGTCGGGATCTGCACGAACCCCACGCCCCGGCGCATGATCGCGGCGGCAAAGCCCGCCAGATCGCCGATCACGCCGCCGCCCAAAGCGATGATCAGGTCGTCGCGCTCCACCTTGCGCTCCAGCATCCATTCGACCGTGGTGGTCAGCTCCGCCATGTTCTTGGTGCCCTCGCCGGGGGGCAGGGCCAGCGCGGCCGATGTGATCCCCGCGGCGGTCAATCCCGCCTGCAGCGTGGGCAGATGGGTGGCGGCGACATTGTCGTCAGTGATGATGCAGACCTGTTTGCGCGCCAGCAAAGGCGCGATCAGCGCCCCGGCACCGGCCAGCAGCCCCTGCCCGATTTCAACCCGGTAGGCGCGT
>JBLGAC010000087.1:0-3801 GCA_047610385.1 Paracoccaceae bacterium
CCCCCCTCGGTCGGCGCGGGACTTCGCCCGCCGGCGCGCTGATCTGGGCGGTGCGCTGGGCGGTGGGTGTTCCGCATGGCGGCACCATGGTTCGCAGGGGCTTGCCGCACGGGCGGCATCAAGGCAGGGTCGGCGTCGATTTCAAAGACCTTACGGGAGAGACCCATGTCCGACGCCATTCCCCAGACCATGACAGCGGTGGAAATCTCAACGCCCGGCGGGCCCGAGGTCCTCAAACCCACGACGCGCCCCGTGCCGACCCCTGCGGCAGGCGAAATCCTGATCCGCGTGCGCGCGGCAGGTGTGAACCGCCCCGACGCCTTGCAGCGCGCGGGCGCCTATCCGCCGCCGCCGGGGGCGTCGGATTTGCCGGGGTTGGAATGCGCCGGGACCGTCGCGGCCGTCGGCGCGGGCGTCACGCGCTGGGCGGTGGGCGATGCAGTGTGCGCGCTGCTGCCCGGTGGTGGCTATGCCGAATATGTGACCACCCCCGCTGTCCAGGCCCTGCCGGTCCCCAAAGGCCTGACCATGGTCGAAGCCGCCGCCCTGCCGGAGACGTATTTCACCGTCTGGACCAACGTGTTTGACCGCGTCGGCCTGACCGCCGGCGAATCGTTTCTGGTGCATGGTGGATCGTCAGGCATCGGATCGACCGCGATTCAGCTGGCCAAGGCGTTTGGCGCACGCGCCTTCACCACCGTAGGCAATGCGGAAAAAGCGGCGTTCTGCACCGGGCTGGGCGCGGATCTGGTGATCAACTACCGCGATCAGGACTTTGTGAAAGAGGTCCGCGCGGCCACCGATGGCAAAGGCGTGGACGTGATTCTGGATATGGTCGGCGGATCATATCTGCCGCGGGATGTTGAGGCGCTGGCCCTTGACGGCCGGCTCTGCATGATCGCGTTCCTCGGCGGCCCGAAGGCTGACATGAACTTCGCCCCGATCATGGTGAAGCGTCTGACGGTGACCGGATCGACCCTGCGTCCGCAGTCGATTGAGGCCAAGGCCCGCATCGCCGCGTCGCTGGAGGCCAAGGTCTGGCCGCTGATCGAGGCTGGAACCGTCGGTCCGAAGATCTTTGCGACCTTCCCGTTGGTGGACGCTGCCAAGGCGCATGCGCTGATGGAAAGCTCCGCCCATATGGGCAAGATCATGCTCGACCTCGACGTCACGTAAGGCACCTCTGCGGTGGCGGGCACCAGCGCCGCCGCCGCATCGCAACGGGGGGCGATTTCAGCTGCGATGCAGCGCAGTGATCGCCTCTCGGATGCGGCTGGCGGCGTCGCCTGCACCCAATGACTCGGCCTCCTGTTCTGCCCAGAGCAGGATCCGCGTGAGGGCTAGGCGCTCATGCGCGCCGCCCACGGATTTAGGCAGCGCTTCGACACCGCCGTTTTCTCCTGATCTCAGCATGCGTTTCCCCCTTCGGCGAGAATGCGTCACCGTAACGCACCTATCCAAGACTTCCAATTGATGTTTGCGTGAAGGAAATTCAACACTTGGTTGCTTCATCAACGCAAGGGGTCGAGCCTAGAACTCGTCTGGCAGTCCCGTCTTGCATCTGGTGAACAGATTCTGAAATCAAGGTCGCGTTCCATACATATACGCACCTCGGTGATCCTGCCATCCCGACATTTGATCGACACCGCGTCGGGGCGAAGGCCGGGGTTGGCGGCCATGAACGCGGCCTCAATGGCGCGCGGTTTCACGCGCAGCGCGCTGGTCACCTTTTCGAATGCGCGCGGCAAGGTCACTCGGCCCCAGGCCTCCCGGCTCAGGGTGAAATAGGCCTCTGCGCTCAACCCTGAGCAGCGCCCATGCTTTTTCCATTCGTGCCATGCGAGGCCCTGTGACCCCATGATGTCGGCCATGGCGCGGGTCTGGCTGCGGGTGGGATCGCGCTCAGGCGTTGGGCAATCGTCGGGCCAGCCGCGCTCATGCTGGGGCCACAGGCCGTGCATGGTGAATCCAACGGCGGCACCTTTGCGGCAGGCGCCGCCGGTCTCCTGCTGTTGGGCGCACCAGGCGGGCTGCCACGACAGCGAGAGGATGTAATAATCAAATTCCCCCGCCTGATCCTGCGCGGTCAGCGGCGGCGCTGCGGCGGCCAGGCTGGCGGCGAAAACCAGCGCGAAACGGGCGAATTGCAGCATTGTGCGGGGCGAAGTCATGGAACCTCCCTTTTCTTCGGCGTCGCAGTCATATATGACGCACGTCAGAACCCCCGAAAACCGCGAGACGACACCCGACCCGGTTCTTCGGAACCGGGGCTCAGTCGTATTCAAATGCCGGAGACGTGTCGATGACTCTGCCCCTCATGCCCAAAGCGACCGCCGTCTGGCTGGTGGACAACACCACGCTGTCCTTCGCACAGATCGCGGCCTTTACCGGCCTGCACGAACTCGAAGTGAACGGCATCGCCGACGGTGAGGTCGCGCCCGGCATGAAGGGCTTCGATCCGGTCTCGAACAACCAGCTGACTGCCGACGAAATCAAACGCTGCGAAGGTGACCTGATGCAGCGTCTGAAGCTGCGCCGCACCAAGGCCGCTGATGGTGAGGAAAAGCGCAAGGGCCCGCGCTACACCCCCCTGTCCAAGCGCCAGGAACGCCCCGCGTCCATCGCATGGCTGGTCCGCTATCATCCTGAACTGACGGACGGTCAGATCATGAAGCTGGTGGGCACCACCAAGCCGACGATCCAGTCGATTCGTGAGCGCAAGCACTGGAACTCATCAAACATCCAGCCGGTGGACCCGGTCGCGGTGGGCCTGTGCAAGCAGGTCGCGCTGGACGACGCGGTGCAGAAAGCTGCAGAGCGCAAGCGCCGTGAGCAGGAAGAAGTGATGTCGCCCGAGGACCGCATGAACCTGCTGTCCACGGATGAAAGCCTTTCGGCCCGCCCCGAACCGCGCGTCCCGAGCCGTCTGTCAGGGCTTGAGAATTTCTCGCTGGTTGAGGATTCCGGCGATGATCCGCGCGATCGCCGTGAAGAAATCACCAACCCCGATGCGCTGTTCAACCTGCCCGCGGGCGGCGGCGACGTTGATGACGATGACGATGATCAGCCCCGCTGATCCGTCCAGCCAGACGCAGCCGTCTGGCGCGCAGATGTGAAAAAGGCCCGGTCGCGCATCATCGCGACCGGGCCTTTTTTCGCCGTCCTGCGCCCGGGGGCGCAGATTATTCGCAGAATAATCTGGGGTGCACCCCGCGGCCCCGCCCTGCGCCTGTCACAGCGTTGGCGTCGCCAGTGGGTCCAGCATCGTGCGCCCGCCATCCACCGCCAGGATCTGCCCGGTGATGAAGCTCGCCTGTTGCGAGGCCAGGAACAGCACCGCGTCGGCGGCCTCGCCAGCCTCGCCCACCCGGCCCAGCGGGGTGACGGCGCGCAGTTGGGCGCGCAATTCTTCGCGGTCGCGCAGCGCCTCGCGCATGTTGCGGGTCATGACAGAGCCGAGCGCCACCGCGTTCACACGCACATGATGCGGTGCCAGTGCCACCGCCATTGACCGCGTCAACTGATCAAGCGCCGCGCAGCTGACCGAATAATGCAGCAGCTCAGGCAGCGTTCGCCGCGCCGCGATTGAGGTGATGTTCACGATGGCACCGGCGGCGGCGGACCCGCCCGCGTCCTCTGACTGGGTGATCATCCGCCGAGCCACCGCTTGGGAAAGGCGGAATGTGGCGCGTACATTCACGTCGAACATCTCAGCCAGCGCGTCATGGTCGGTTTCCATCATCCCGCCAGACATCACCGTGCGCGCGCCGTTCACCAGAATGTCCACCCGGTCCCATGCGT
>JBLGAC010000088.1:0-3048 GCA_047610385.1 Paracoccaceae bacterium
CGCGGGCGTGGACGCCCGCGCCGCCCTTCGGGCCTTTGCCGCTGAAATGGGCCTCGCGTTTCAGATCCAGGACGATGTGCTGGACGTGACTGGCGACGCCGCAATCACCGGAAAAGCGGTGATGAAGGACGGTGCCGCTGGCAAAGCGACCTATGTCTCATTGTTGGGGCTGGAAGGCGCGCGCGCCCATGCAGCCCAGGCTGTGGCGCGGGCCGAGGCGCACCTGTCCTTGTTTGGCGCGGCGGCGCGCCCGCTTGCGCTCGCTGCCCGTTTCGCCATATCGCGGTCCAAATGACCTGCGCCGCACCCACGCCCCCGAAAGGATCGACGTGACCGATCATAGCCCCAATCGCCCCGCGACGCCGACGCTCGATCGCGTGGAAAGCCCGGCCGATCTGCGCGGCATGTCGGACGCAGACCTGCGCCGCGTCGCCGATGAATTGCGGACCGAGACAATCTCCGCCGTCTCGGTCACCGGCGGGCATCTGGGCGCGGGGCTGGGGGTGGTTGAACTGACCGTCGCGCTGCACGCGGTGTTCGACACCCCGCGCGACAAGCTGATCTGGGATGTCAGCCATCAATGCTATCCGCACAAGATCCTGACCGGGCGCAGGGACCGCATCCGCACGATCCGCATGGGCGGAGGGCTGTCGGGCTTCACCAAGCGCACGGAAAGCCCCTATGACCCGTTCGGGGCGGCGCACAGCTCTACCTCGATCTCAGCCGCGCTGGGCTTTGCGATGGCGCGCGAAATGGGCTGTGATACCGGCGATGCCATTGCGGTGATCGGTGACGGTGCCATCAGCGCTGGCATGGCCTATGAGGCGATGAACAACGCGGGCCATCTGGGCAAACGTCTGATCGTGATCCTGAATGACAATGAGATGTCGATCGCCCCGCCCACCGGCGCCATGTCTGCCTATCTGTCCCGCTTGTACGCTGAGGCACCGCTGCACGACCTGAAATCGGTGGCCAAGGGCGCGCTTGAATTCCTGCCGCATCCCATGCGTGAGGGCGCGCGCCGCGCCAAGGAAATGCTCAAGGGCATGGCCGTGGGCGGGACGCTGTTCGAACAGCTTGGTTTTGACTATATCGGCCCGATTGATGGGCATGATATGGCGCAGTTGCTGCCGGTTCTGCGCACCGTGCGCGCCCGCGCCACCGGCCCGGTGCTGGTCCACTGCATCACCCGCAAAGGCAAAGGCTACGGCCCCGCTGAGGCATCACCCGACCGCGGCCATGCTCGCGCCAAATTTGATCTGGTGACCGGAGAGCAAAAGAAATCCCCATCAAACGCCCCGAACTACACCAAGATCTTTGCTGGCGCGCTGATTGATGAGGCGTCGCGCGACCCCAAGATCTGCGCCGTCACCGCGGCGATGCCCGACGGCACCGGGCTGGACCTGTTCGGCAAGCGCTTTCCCGACCGCTGCTTTGACGTGGGCATCGCAGAACAGCACGCCGTCACCTTCTGCGGCGGGCTGGCCGCGGCGGGGATGAAGCCGTTCTGTGCGATCTATTCGACCTTCTTGCAGCGCGGCTATGACCAGGTGGTCCATGACATCGCACTGCAGCGCCTGCCGGTGCGTTTTGCCATCGACCGGGCGGGGCTTGTGGGCGCCGACGGCCCGACCCATGCGGGCGCCTTTGACATCGCGTTCCTTGCAAACCTGCCCGACATGGTGGTGATGGCCGCCGCGGATGAGGCTGAGCTGATCCACATGGTCGCCACCGCCCGCGCCATTGACGACCGCCCCAGCGCCTTTCGCTATCCGCGCGGCGAAGGCCTTGGCGTCGAATTGCCTCTGCACGGCGAGCCGCTGGAAATCGGCCGCGGCCGCATCGTCAAGGAGGGCGGCAAGATCGCGCTTCTGTCCTTTGGCGCCCGTCTGGGTGAGGCGCTGAAGGCGGCCGAAGAACTGGACGCCATGGGCCTGCCCTGCACCGTTGCCGACGCGCGCTTTGCCAAACCGCTGGACCGCGATCTGATCCTGCGGCTGGCGCGCAACCACGCCGCCATCGTGACGATTGAAGAAGGCGCCATCGGCGGTTTTGGCAGCCATGTGATGCAGATGCTGGCGGAAGAAGGCGCGTTTGATCGGGGCCTGCGCATCCGGTCGATGGTGCTGCCCGACACGTTCATCGATCATGACAGCCCGGCGAAGATGTATGAAATCGCGGGGATGCAGGCGCCGCAGATCGTGGCGAAGGCGCTGGAGGCGCTGGGGGATGAAGGCGCGCGCGCAGTTAGGGTATGAGTGGGAACAGCAAATGACCGACAGCCATCTATCAGACACCCTTCCCCCGCTGCGGCAATGCTTTCGCCCTCTCCTTGCCGAAATGGCGAAAGGGTTCCGCTCCACCCGTGAATGTCTTCCGGGGCTTGCCGCGCATTTCAACTTGTCCAAAGAAGCTCAGGAAGAACTCTTGCCCAGTGGGGGCCGCACACGCCTGTTTGATACCGCCGACTGGGCCCATCTCGCGCTTTTTAAAACTGGCCTGACGCGGCGCATATCACGCGGCGTCTATGAGATTACACCGGAGGGCCACGATGCTCTGACGACAGGCCCAAAAGTGTTCGACGAACAGTATTTTCGCACTTTCGCCAAGTATCTTGCTTGGAAGAACCGCGCTTCGCCGGCTGACAAGACCCCACGTGCAAGCGTTGCGACAAAATTATCCACGGATGGGGACGAAACCCCCGAAGACCGCATCCGTGCAGCCCATGTCGAACTCGACGCCGCCCTCGCTGATGACCTCTTGCAAGCGGTCTTGCAAACCACCCCAGCGCGCTTTGAACGCCTCGTAATCGAATTGCTGATCGCTATGGGTTATGGCAACGGCGACGCCGCACAAGGCAAGGCCATCGGAAAATCCGGAGACGGCGGCATCGACGGGATCGTCAACGAAGACGCTCTGGGCCTAGGCTCAGGACCCATAAACTGGATTCCGGCTTGCCCGGCGATGTGATTCACTCCTCCCAAATGTTGGGAGTTTGCCATGTCGGACCACCACTTCTGGCTATCCGAAGTCCAGTTCGCGCGCCTG